>NZ_JAVKDX010000012.1:0-307468 GCF_040223195.1 Ekhidna sp.
CATTGCGAACCGATATCGATCAAAATACCTTCGACATTGCTACACTCGATGCGGAAGTGGATGCCGATTCCATCGCACTCTATAACAAGCTACTCAACGACTCAACCGACATCTGGAATAAGGTCTATGCAGATTCTACCTACCTCGACGATCGCATCCAGACCAACATCGATGACATTGCGGCGCTGGGAACCATATCATCACAGGATGCAACCATCACAACTCCCGCCGAGGGGGATGTTTTAGTGTACGACGCATCAGGCACTCAATTTATTAACGAAAGTGCCATAGGGTTTGAAGCTTATGACAATGTGGGAGGGCTGATTAATGTAGGAACAAAAATCAACTATAACACAGAAGTATTCGATGATGGTTCTGGCTTCAGTCCAGCTAGCAATGATTTCACCGCACCTCGCGATGGCCTGTATCATTTTGAGGCTCAAATAGAAATCGAGTACACAGGAACTCAATCCAATTACATATCAATATTTGTGAATTCAACTGAGGTGGCCAGGTTTACTCAGGCTGGATCTGCAACTGATGTAATAACCTTACAGGTTTCCAAAACATTGAAGCTCAGTCAAAGTGATGTCGTATCCGTTCAGTACGGAGGAAATAGCATCATAACAGGAAATGGAATTTCTGCCGGTAGAATATTCTCTTACTTCTCAGGACACTTGGTTAGATAAATGAAGAAGCTGATCTACATATTCTGTTTTCTACCGTTTGCACTGAGTGCTCAGTTGTACATCCCTGCAAATGCAATTGTGCATATTTCGGAGGACGCCAACCTGGAAGTGGGTGGTGACCTTCAAAACTATGGGGTAATCCAGAATACCGGAACATTATCACTCTATGGAGACTGGATCATAAACAACAACTTCAATGGACTAACTGGTCGGCTTCAATTCATCGGGGATGAAGACCAGATGATCAGCCCACCTCAACTCACCGTTGGGGAATTAATCATCAACCAGGGTGGCCAGGTAAATTTTACCGGAGGGGAGTATACAGTGATTAATCGCCTGGATTTTCAATTTGGAGTGATCAAACCCGGAGAAAATACCCGGTTTATTATGGGTCCTGATGCCAAAGTTATGGGCGGCTCCAATTTGTCCTATTTTGATGGAAGCATTATTGCCAGAGGTGGGGGAACTAAAACATTCCCGGTTGGCTCTGATGGCTTGTACTCCCCCATCACCCTGCTAGACGTAGATGGGGCTAACACCGAAATTGCAGCTAGATTTTATAGGGGAAATGATGTGGATCCCATCCCGGGGGACAGCCTGCTTGGAGTTTCTCACAGAAGCTTGTGGGAAGTGGAGCTGATCAGCGGAACTACAGGTGAGACCCAAGTGGAAGTAGAGTTCAGTGAAGAGGACCTCAGTGATTTCCGGGTGAGAAACAACATCCGGTATCGAGTGAGTGTACCGGTCATTGCGTATGCAAATAATCCGGCAGGTGAATTCATGGGGCTTGGAGCGGGGACTATTACCAATTCTGACTCGCTGACGTATGGAACCCTGACAAGCAAGTTTGGATTTCAGCCGACATTGGGACTAAAGGCCTATTTCTCCTTGGCAAGGGCTCCACAAATTCCAAATCAAGGACTGTATTTTATTCCTGAAGCATTTTCGCCGCAAGCCCGTGATTCTAGAAATCAGACGTTCAGGATATTCGGAGAAAACATCTCCAGCGAGGATTTTGACTTGCAGATATACAACCGATACGGTAGCGTGGTTTACTCTACCAATTCGTTTGAAGAAGCGAACAAAACCGGATGGAATGGAGAAAACCAGCGAACAGGTGCGGAAGAACCTGCTGGCGTTTATTACTACACCATTCGATTCCGGTTTGATTCAGGACTTCCGATCGAGAAAAAAGGGGCATTCTATCTGGTAAAATGAAAAAAATCATCACCATATTGCTCCTCATCATTTTTGCAAAAGCTACTGCACAGGACGCCCAGTTTTCGCAATACTATGCCGCATCCCTTTATCTCAATCCGGCATTCAATGGAATTTATGGTGATCCGTCCATCCACATGAATCATAAGAGACAGATGCAAAGTGTGGATGTGATCAACGAGCTGACTCAAGTCTCACTAATATTCCCATTGAAGCAGGGGCCTATTGGCCCTCCTATTGGTGGAATTGGTATTATGGCCTTCAACGAAAAAAGTGGTTATAGAGGAGTTTATGATCGAAATTCGATATTTCTGAACTACGCCCAGAATTTGAAATTTGGTGTGTTGGATTCTTACCTTATCTCCGTAGGGATTCAGGCCGGCTATGAAATGCGAAAGCTGAATTTCAGTAAGCTGACCTGGGGGTCTCAGTACAATTCCTTCTATGGGTTTGACAGTACGCTTCCCATCCCTGTGACTGAGTTTGATGAACAGCAACAAAATATGGTGATTAATGCGGGTGTCATGTATTTCTACAATCCTGAGAGGAACTACCTGAAACACCAGTATAGTGCGTTCTTTGGCATTGCGGCCACCAACCTAAATCGTCCTAACACTTCATTTACGATCAGCACCAAAAGCCGCGCACCCATGCTATTTAAATATCATGGAGGCATTGAGTTTAAGTTTGACAAACTATTTTTTACCCCCAGCCTGCTCTATCTATATATCCAACAAAACCAGCAATTCAATGCAGGGCTAAACCTGGCTTACGTGCCGAACGCAGACAGATATCGGGCCAAGGGAACGCAACTCCTATGCGGTGCATGGTACAGGCTTAGGGATTCATTTATCTTCATGGGTGGGATCAAGCACAATGCGCTTACTGTCAGGGTCAGCTATGACATGAACAGCAACTTATTTGTTCCTGAAAAGGGAGTAGACCTAGCTCAGAATTCCATGGAAATCTCCATCCAGTACTCCCTTTCCAAGAACCTTTCCTCAAAGAAAGTTACCAATCCGCTATTCTAATTCTTCGGGTAGATGATCAGTCGTGTGCCTGGTTCCAGGTCTGTGGAAGTCAGTCCATTTTGCTCCATGATCAGCTCCTCCGGTACGTTAAATTTCTTCGACACTATCTGGAGATTATCCCCCGGTTTCACCGTATATATGAAATCGCTTCCACTTTTGATATCTGCAGGAACCACCAGGTTATAATCCGGCTCTATCTCTTCATCTTTCTTCAAACGAATCGGTTGATATACCGAAAGATCGCTGCTGCCTAGCCCGTTCAGGTTTCTGATCTCCTCTGCAGAAACGCCCATGCTGCCGGAAAGCTTATCGACGGTAGCTCCAGGTCTGATCAGGTAGAAATTGCCAAAGGACACCTTACGCTTACCAATCATCCTCACATCAATACGCCTATTCAACTGACGGCCATATGGGTTACTATTATCAGCAATCGGCTTTTCAGACCCGTGCCAGATGACTGAAATTTTGGATTGATCTATTCCTTTAGAAATTAGGTAATCCCGTGCGGAATAGCCCCTGTCCTTACTTAGCACAAGGTTGTATTCAGCAGCACCTGTGTCATCCGTATGCGATTCGATCTCGATTTTGTCCCCGCTTCTTCTAAAGGCCGCTATGACTTCATCTAGCAGAATGGTCACTTCCGGACGAAGCTGAGACGAGTTCACGTCGAAGAATGCCCGTGTAGCGTTTGTGAAAATACCTGCTTCTTTTTCTCTTCTTCCTTCCACGTTGAAGTCCTCCAAAACGACAGATTCAGCATCGTTGGCTTTCTTGAAAGTCAAATCATACTTAGTTGGCGAAACCTTGAACTCAAACTGACCATTGATATTAGTGTACCCTTCGATCACTGTCTTGGTATTGTCAAATTCAATAAGTGTGATGGCATAGGAAGATAGTGGCCTTCCTGAGTTGGCCCCCACCAGTTTTCCAGATATTGTGATCTCATCATACCCTTCGATTTTATCAATTGGCAGGGTGATTTTGATCTCATCCAGCTCCTCTGATGCCAGGATGTCTTCTGCACCAATTAGCTTTTTGCTCCCCTGATCATCAACACCGACATTGGCCACCAATGCCATCAAATCAACAGGAGCCTCATCTACATCCTTGGCGTCCATCGCCAGGTTTTCCGTAAGGATACGATCATTGTTGAATCTGAACTTTTTGATTTTCTCCAGCAAACTCTGCTCACTAGCCGTGAGCGTATTTCTGTTTCTGGCATCACTTTCCGGCAACACATATTTGGAATTTCTTTTCGGAAGGCCTTTGTCCAAAACTGCTCGGTTGATAAATGCCTTTCGATCCTGAGCAAGGTTATTGTAGAATGTAAAGGCGTCTTTTATATACGATTGCTCATTTGGCTTTATCTCCTGTCCGGAAACTTTCTTGGCCAGTGCGGCGATATAAAGTTTTTCCCGATTACTCACCTCTGTGAGCTTCTGCTCGTCACTTAGCCTCACCAGCCTATCTGTATATTCGGTGGTGATATAATCCAATGCGATTACATTATCAATCACACGCTTTTTCGCATCACTCAGCGATTCGTACTGATTTACATCACTTGCCGATAGGCGGGCCGAAGGATCTGCTCCATCTACAGACTGACCGGATACAGATGCGACTGTCGGGGTTGTATCAAAGAAAACTGGCTTGACTTCTGTGAGGTATGAATCATAGGCCGTCCGCACAAATCTTTCAACTGCACTTTTCTGAAGGTCGGTGAGTTCCGGACGTAGCTTCAGAAGCTTGTCCACCGTCTCTTCGGATGTGCCACTGATTGCAGATTGAAGCTCATCCTGAGAGAAGGTAGTCTCGGTGAGATAAATGCTCGAATTTGCCAGGTTGGAAATCTGCTTCAAGAGAAGTTTGTCCAATCTGCTTTGCTCCTGCGCGTTTTTATTGTTGAATACGCTGAGGTCGTCGTTGCTCACATTCTGGTCAAATGTGGTCAAATCGGAAACCATAAATGTGGTTGCAATAGACTTCAAACGATCCTTATCTTCCTGATCGAGGCTTTCATAAAAGTCCCGGTCTTCTTTCAATAGTCGGTATTTCTCTTCATTGCTCAGACCAATGAGCCGCTCCCTAATCGCCGCATTTACATCTTCGGTATTTTCTTTGTTGTTATTAAGGAAGGCTTTTTCATTTACATCCAGCGCCATCCCCTGAAGGTTTCTTTTTTGCTTCAGATACTTGATTGCAATCCCATCCAGTTTCTTCTGCTCATCTGGCTTAAAGGAGTTGTAGGTGGGTGTAGCCGGCTTGAAATTCTGTGCATTTTTCAAACGATCGGAAATCAAAACATCAATCTTCTCCCTTTCATCTGAGCTAACACCGCTATAAAAACTGAACACTTCGTTGGTCAGGTTTACACTGTTCCCCATACCCTGCTGCTCCAGATAGGTAGACACGATATTGTCCACTTTCTGTCGTTTGTCGCTACTGAGCTGCTGATAATAATAATCATCCTCCGTTCTGATAGACCGGATCATGTTACTTGTCATTTTTCTTACCCTGGCATTCACGATCTTTTCGATCCGCTCCTTGTCATCGGCACTTAGCGAATTATACACCGCAAGCTGTCTTTCGGTCAGAATCAAATCGACCTCTGACACGGAAGAGGAGAGCATGCGGGAAATAATCTGATTGATAATTTCTGTTTCGTTACTGTCAAAGTTGTAGTCATCAGTAAAAAGGGAGTTTCTACCAGCTATAGTTTCTTCTGATGATACTTCAGAAATGATGCTTCGTTTGGACTGAACATTGAATCCATAAATATCAAATTTGCCAACTCCGCCTTCCTCGCGGTTTGAGGACAGGAAGCCCCTGTTTTTTCCCATAAAGAAGAAAATATCATCGCGGTAAGAGTTGAAAGGAATGCCGGCATTGTAGATTTCGGCACTTTCAAATTTTGCTCCTCTGGCAATATAGATATCAAAACCTCCAAAGCCTCTGTGACCATTCGAAGCGAAAAATAGCACTCGTTCGCTCTGATCATAAAAAGGAGAAACTTCATTGAATGGGGTGTTTATCTGATCACCAAGATGGATAGGCGGTCCCCAGTTTTCATCCCCAGCGCTGATGCTCATATAGATATCAAGCTGTCCCAGCCCACCTTCCCGATCAGAAACGTAGAAAAGGGTGTCACCGCCCGGAGTAAGGTTTGGGTGCTTGGAGCTAAATCCAAACTCATTGATATTGGTATTCAAAGCGCGGGGTTCGCTCCATCTTCCCCCCTCTAAGCTGGATACATAGATGTGACAAAATGCTCCAATATCCTCATCACAGTTTGTGTAGTAAAACTTGGTTCTCTCCCGATTGAAAGATCCTGATCCATCACCGTATTTGGTGTTGATCATCTTTTCGAAGCGATCGCTCTGATCTACTTCTTTCCACTCACCACCTACCCGGGTAAATCTAAAAAGGTCGGCGAATGCTTCGCCGAACTGTGTGTCGTATTCGTCGTTCTTCCCGTTTCCCCTGGCGGAAGTGAGGCAAACAATATCATCTGTGCCTACACTAAAGGCTGCATAATCGTTGTACTCTGAGTTGAGCGGTCGCTCCAGTGCAGAAAACTGGTGATCCGGGTGTACCAGAGTGATCTGATTGAGCGCAAGGGCACATCCATCAATTTCAATTTTCGCCTGCTTGTAGTAGTAGCGATAGTCGTCCGTCTCGTGGAGTTCATTTTCTGACAGATAATTTCGGAATTCCTTGAAATTCTGAAGGGCCTGATCGTAGCGTCCTTTCAGCTTTTGCATCATGGCGTGGTAGTATCCTGCCAAAGGGAACCTGATATCCGGCTCAGCAGAGATGGTCTCATAGTGGTACTCTGCACTCTCATAGTCCCTGATCAGACGGTAGCACTCCGCCAGCTGGTATTGTGCCTTTAAGTTGGAAGGGCTCTCGGCCAATGCTTCCTTGTAGTACCTGATTGCTTCTATGTACTGATCATTTTTGAAATAGTCATCCCCAAGCCGAATAATTCGAGAGACCATGGTGCTATTCTCTTGCGCTATGGCAAGTGATGTCATTAGAATGGTAAAAAGAAAGATTGCTTTCCTCATCGTTTTTAATTTTTGGATTTTATCCTTTTCCGGTTAAAATAAAAGCTCCCCATACTTTAGGATCATTATATTTTTCGCGCAGTTTTAGTTGCGCATATTTTAGCGACTCCTTCACTTTATTAGTTTCATTAAACTTTTTGTAAAACGTCCCCATTAGTTCTTTTATCGCCTCATCTTCAATTTTTGTTAAGCTTGTGATGATATTTCTCGCACCTGCCACGGTAAGTGCCCTGTGCAATCCATATACCCCAGCGCCATTTTCTGAATCTTCCCAACCCAGCTCGCACGCCGAAAGCACAACCAGCTGAGTGCGGTGAAGGTTTAGGTTCATGGCTTCATACGTAGTTAAAATTCCGTCATTTTCTGGAATAGTTTGTATCCCTTTTTCAAATCGTGTGATCGTTTCAGAAGCTCCGGTTAAAAATATACCTGAACTAAAAAATTCACTATGAATAGGACTGTGGGATGAGATGAATTTATAGATGTCATTGAAAAAGCCATGCGCTGCAATATGAAGCACTGTGGGGTTGAAAGCTGATCGAACCCTTAATTCATTGGCGTCATTGCCCAGGTATGTCTTCACATCCCAGCCCTCACTCAGTGCTCCCTGAATTTCATTTATCTCATCTGCAGAGGCCGCCAGTGCGCTTAGCTCTAACGTGTGTCCCTGGCCGCCTGAGTAACTTGGATTACCTACCAAATAGGACTTCTTATTAAATATCTGAGCCTCCTCTACAAATAAATCCCGGGCACTCGTCAGGTAGCTCACATAATATTTGTCAATGACATACTTTCCATCCGGCATTTTCAGTGCGTTGGGATTCACTTCATTGTAAATGCCATCTGGAATAATTTTTACGGATGTCACTTTGCCCACTACCTTGTCTATTGGCTCCCACAGCTTACTAAACGCATTGCCATCGCCCTGAAGAAGGGAAGCCTTGTAAATGTTAAAATGCTGGTCATCGGTCATAAAATTATTGCTGAGGTTCACATGCCTGGGCATGTCACTATCATGGGTAAAGACCACCGCCAGATATTGTGTTTGCCCGGTGAACCCAAAAAGTGTCCCTTCAGATCCCGTAAGGGCGGCTAATTGCGGAACCCGAATGATCTCGACAATGGCTTCACCGGGGGCCACAAAATCATGAATGGATTTCCAGCTGCCTTCTACCCTTTGGAGCGCCCCCGCAAAATCCTCCATCATGGCCACAATCTCGGACTCCAGGCGTTCCAGCTTAGACTCCTCATAGGACAAATTGATATTAAGTTGATCCAGCTCAGCCACACCCATTTGATGGTAGCTGGCTATCAGCCTTTTGTCTGACTGCCACTTCTGATATTTCTGCTTGAGCTCAAAATCTTCACTCTCAGCCACTTCTTCATGTACTTTATAGGAAGTATTAAAAAGTACCGATTTTGTATGAAGTTGGAAGTCAAAAATCGTTTTGATCAACTCTGGGTTTTGATCCAGCAGGCCTATGGCGATGTAATTGTACCGATCAATATTTGACCGGATGTTTTCATGGAAAATCTGACGTTCATGATCGGTCATGATTGGGAATAGTAGCTCAATTTGATCTACCTGAATTTGGATAGATTTTCGAAAACACTGCTCTGCTTCCACCCGCTTGCCCATCATTAGGCTGTGCATTCCCATATACTCCAGTGCATTTCCATACGCCGGGTGATTTACGCCAAGCACTTCTTCCCTGATATCAACAGCCTCTCTGTAATATTTCTCAGCCTCAACTTCCTTACCTATTGAGCTATAAAGCACTCCTACGTTGATCAATGTGGTGGCATAGTCGGGGTGGCGCTTGCCGTAGACCTTCTCATCGATTTGAAGCACTTCCATATAGTACTTCTCTGCCATTTCATTGTTCCCCAGCTTTCGCTCTACCCTTGCCAGGTTGTTGAGGGTGTTGGCATAGTAAGGGTGCATCGTCCCAAAGTTCACCTTATAGTTTGCCAAAGCATCAGTAAACATATCTAGCGCTTCGGATACATTGCCTGAGGCAAGGGCCAGTGTGCCCAGGTTATTTTTTGCGGTAGCATAATAAGGATGATCCGTACCAACATTTGCTTCGCATTCCTTCACCACTTCGGTAAACATTTCGCCCGCCTTGTCAAATTGACCCATATCATGGTACATGATGCCGAGATCATTCAGCGTTTCGATGATCAGAATTTTAGCTTCATCAGGAATGGAACGTTTAATTTTCAAAGCCGTCAGAAGTGTTTTTTCTGCATCTGCGAAGCGTCCCATTTTTTCATAAAAGACGGCCAGCTTTTCCAACGACTCTGCCCTGCGTACGTCATAGTCCTTCCCAAGTGATTCATATATAGTGGTGCTCAGGTTGATGAATTCCTCCCCCTCTCTGGAATTTCCCGTAAGAATCAGGATTCTTCCCTTGTGGCTACATATCTCCGCAAAATCAGGTGACAAGTCATTGCCACTGGCCACCAATTGATCATAAGATTCGTCATAAATGCTCAACGCCAGGGTAATAGAGCCTGCCTGTTCATACAGATACGCCAACTTAGACCGGGCAATCCAGTAATCTGCATCACTATTTGGGAGCTCCTCCAATATTTCCAATGACTTTTGGATGTACCGTCGGGACAAGTCAAATTCCACCTGCTCCAGGTACAAAATCCCCATGTTCAAAAGTGCATCTGCATAGTCCTTTTGATTGGGAATGCCTGCCTCCTCATGATATAGGAGCGCAAGGTTTAGCTTTCGTTCAGCCTCAATCGGATCTAGCAATTGAAGGCTCAAAAAACCAAGATGATTATAAATATTGGCCCGTTGCAGGTAAGTGAGATCGTCTACATATTTATCCAGAATGGATTGGAACTTCTCCTCAGCCTGAAGCCAGTGATTTTTTACCAGACTTTCTTCGGCCTGGGCAATCAGGCTATTGATGTTTTGCGCGGGACAAACATGAATAACCATTGAAAAAATGATACAGGCGAGTACGTTTTTCATGGTGGATATGAAATTCTCCACTAAGCTATGGATTTAATTAGCAAATGATAAATCACGGATTGAATGAAAGGAGGAATTTTTTGCAGTTAAAAAGGATTGAACAACCTAGATGTTAATTTTTCGGTAAATGCCTTTCTTTGCCAGTCTAAATCAGGATCATGATCGGGAAGCTTAAAGTTTTTAATTCACTCACCAGACAAAAAGAAGAATTCGAACCCTTGCACGCGCCGCACGTCGGGATGTATGTGTGTGGCCCTACGGTTTACAGCAATGTACACCTGGGAAATGTGCGGACTTTTCTGAGCTTCGATGTGGTTTATCGCTACCTGAAATTTATCGGATATAAAGTGCGCTATGTGCGCAACATCACGGATGTGGGCCATCTCTCTGATACTGGTGAAGATAAGATCTCCAAGAAGGCAAAACTCGATCAGCTGGAGCCGATGGAAATTGTGCAGATGTATGCCAATGACTTCCACGATGTGATGCTAAGATTCAATACGATCCCTCCAGATATTGAGCCCTCCGCCATTGGTCACCTGATGGAGCAGGTGGAGATGACTAAAAAGCTGATTGAAAACGGGTATGCTTATGAGTCCAATGGTTCAGTATATTTCGATGTGGAGAAGTATCATAAAGAAAATGATAACTCGTATGGTATTTTGAGTGGACGGAAGATCGAAGACCTTCTAAGTGAAACCCGTGATCTGGATGGGGGTGGAGATAAAAGAAGTCCGTTGGATTTTGCATTGTGGAAAAAGGCTTCTCCTGAGCACATTATGCGATGGAAAACGGAGTGGAGCGATGGATTCCCGGGCTGGCATCTGGAGTGCTCTGTGATGAGTACGAAATACCTGGGTGAAGAATTTGACATTCATGGCGGTGGGATGGACCTGAAGTTTCCGCACCACGAATGCGAGATCGCACAAAATGCCGGATCGCATGGAAAAGGTGGTGCCAAGTACTGGCTGCATACCAACATGCTGACTGTGAACGGACAGAAAATGAGTAAGTCGCTAGGCAACTCGTTCCTTCCTCGTGAACTGATGACAGGAGATCATGAGCTACTGGATCGCGGCTATAGCCCGATGACGATTCGCTTCTTCATGATGCAATCGCACTATGCGAGCACGCTCGATTTCTCCAATGAAGCACTGGAAGCCGCCAGAAAGGGATATGTGCGCCTTGCCAATGGCATGCGACTGATGCAGGAGATGGAGTGGACCAAGGATGATGGTGAGCTAAATGATGCACAGGTGGAGCAGATCTCCAAGATGTGTGACAACTGCTACTATGCGATGAACGATGACTTCAATACTGCACTCACGATCGGGCATTTGTTTAACCTCGTAAAGAAGATCAACTCGCTACATACCGGGCAGTTGAAGTTTGGTGAGATTGGTGAGGAGACCTTCAAGCGAATGAAGGAGACGTTTCTTGGCTTTGCTGAAGATGTGCTTGGGCTGAAAGTAGAAGCAGATGTGAACTACAAAGCGCTGATCGATACCATTCTGGGGGAGTACAAAGATGCCAAGTTTAACCGTGACTTTGAGCGGGTGGATAAGCTACGTGCCGAGCTAAAAGCAGAGGGTATTGTGGTGAAGGACATGAAAGAGAAGATCGAGTGGGCCTTTGAGGAGTAGTTCAATGGCACAACTGCGACTCGCAATGTAATTCAATTCTTTCCTGGCTTTTTTTCAACATTGAATTTTGACTTACAGCAATTTTAATTTCGTACAGCGCTGAATCACATTCATTTAAGCTTACGTGTGCAAAAGCTTTCCATTCCCTCGCTTTAGGACTATGCCCTTTCGATAAAGAGAGTGCCGACCTGAACGAGATGATTGATTCCTCAACTTGATCAAGTTCAAATTGAATCTGTCCTTTTCTGACCAGATAACCAGATGTAAAATCATTTTTCCCCGGAGCGGTTACACTATCAATCAACCTGATTGCTTGAACCGCCAAACCCTTTGACACTAAAGAGTCAATACGATCAGAAATGAGGTGGTGATTAGCTAGTTCGCTCAAGTGCTTGCTATCTGAATTTCGCATCTGATTTAAATCACCAACAATATCCGGTTCTTTTCTTCTATCGTTCAGAACGAAAATTACAAGTGATAATATCACAACTAAAAATATTGCAATCGATTTCCTCATTTAACTAAGAATTAAATAGATCATCAGACTAAATACACCTATTATGATGGTCAATAACATCGCCAGCCTCCTTTGAATCCTTTTTTGCCTGGCATGGAATTTTTCTAAGAAAATCCTTCTCTTCTCAGGATCGTACTCTCTGGTCTTTTCTTCAACCCTTTTCTTGAGGTAATGCAAATTGTTGTCTTCATAAATCTTTTTTAAAGACTTCTTACCTCCCTTCAGGAGTCCTCTATTATTCCTGTAGGACTTAACCATAAAGTCCATTACACCAAATCCACCCATGATATAAAAGTTACTTAATCAACATCAAATCAATTTAGCTTTCTGCTAATATGCACCCATCTCCTCCAGCGTCATCACATATCATTGCCGGATTTATTCCGGCATCTTCCATTCAGAACTCAGATATGAAGATCCCGCAACAAGTGCGGGATAGTTCTCAACTAAACCTCCTTCGCTCGCTCCCAATACGCATCCATCTCCTCAAGTGTCATCTCACCAAAGCTCTTTCCATCCTTTTTAGATTCAGATTCCAGATACTGAAAGCGTTTGATAAATTTCTTGTTGGTGCGCTCCAGCGCTTCTTCCGGATTGATGTCCACAAAGCGGGCATAATTGATCAGTGAGAATAAGAGATCACCAAACTCTCCGGCCTGCTTTTCCTTGTCCGTTTCCTGCTGAAATTCTCCCATTTCCTCCTGCACTTTTTCCCACACCTGATCCTGATTGTCCCAGTCAAATCCCACCCCTCTTGCTTTCTCCTGGATACGCATCGCTTTCACCAAAGCCGGCAATGATTTCGGCACACCTCCAAGCACCGACTGATTGCCTTTCTCCTTCAGTTTGATCTTTTCCCAGTTGGCTTTTACGGTTTCCTCATCTTCCGCATTCACATCTCCATAAATGTGCGGGTGGCGGTGCACCAGCTTATCACAGACCTGATTCAGCACATCCGCCACATCAAATGCTTTTTTCTCACTCCCAATCCGGGCATAAAACACCAGGTGCAGCATCAGGTCGCCCAGCTCCTTTTTCACCTCCTCCAGGTCATTTTCAATGATCGCATCGGAGAGCTCATAGGTCTCTTCTATGGTGAGATGACGCAGCGTTTCCAGCGTTTGTTTTTTGTCCCATGGGCAGTTTTCCCTCAGCTCATCCATGATGGTGAGCAGCCGATCAAATGCTTCGAGCTTGGCTTTTCGGTTTGGGTCTGGAGTGGAAAGTGGTTTGTTGGTCATTATTTAAAATCAGTCTTTAACATCCCCCTGCCATTACATTTCCCTCCGCACCCTCGAAACGTCGAACCGCCTTCAAAAGGGAATAATGTCCCCTTGAGGGGACCATAGGGGTGTCTTTTGGAATTATTACAAAGATGAGCTTGTTCATCAACTACAGCCGCAAATTGGCTAATTTTGAACCAAAATCTGAACGAATGCAGGTAGTATTATTAGGAATCGGAGTTTTCGCGTTGTTTTTTGTGGGTCTTTCTATCCGCATTTTGCTGAAAAAAGACGGAGAATTTAAGGGGACATGCGCTTCTCAGAACCCTTACCTCAATAAAGAAGGTGCTTCGTGTGGATTTTGTGGTAAAACAGTAAAGCCCGGTCAGGATTGTGCCAACCCTGATTCGGAAGTGAACAAGGTGCTGGCCAAGTTCTGAAAAGAAGGCTTTTTACTTCTGACTACATTTCTATCTTTGCGCACCGCTAAAAAGTAATCGCTTTGACCTTAATCAAATCAATATCCGGCCTGCGTGGAACGATAGGTGGAAAAGCCGGAGAAAATTTATCACCTCTGGATGTTGTCAAGTTTGCCGCTGGCTATGGAGCCTGGCTAAAAGAGACGACCAAAAAACCAAAAGTCATTGTTGGACGAGATGCCCGACCCTCGGGTGCATCCTTCACTCAGCTTGTTGCCAATACGCTCATCAATCAGGGCATTGATGTGGTGGATCTCGGCCTTAGCACGACCCCAACGGTGGAAATGGCCGTGATAGCAGAAAAAGCACACGGAGGGATCATCCTTACCGCAAGCCACAATCCTGCAGGATGGAATGCACTGAAACTTCTGAATGATCGGGGGGAATTTATCTCTGCCGAAGAGGGACAAAAAGTGCTGGAGTATTCCGAATCCAAAGACATTGAGTTTGTCCAGTCAGGCAAGTTTGGCAAACTGACTACCAACGATTTTTATATCGATTACCACATCGAGCAAATCCTGAAGCATCCACTGGTTGATGTGGAAGCGATCAAAGCTGCCGGATTCAAGGTGGTAGTAGATGCTGTGAATAGCACCGGAGGCGTTTCCATTGTCCCATTGCTTAGGCAAATGGGTGTGGATGTGAAAGAGCTTTTCTGTGAGCCTACCGGTAACTTCCCTCACAACCCAGAGCCACTTCCTGAAAACCTTCAGCAAATCAGCAGTGAGCTGGAAAATGGCAATTATGATCTAGGAGTCGTAGTAGATCCAGACGTAGATCGACTGGCGCTGATGTGCGAAAACGGTGAACCTTTCGGAGAAGAATATACGCTGGTTGCGGTAGCTGATTACGTGCTTTCGCAGAAAAAAGGAAATACGGTTTCTAATCTTTCGTCAACCAGAGCGCTAAGAGACATCACGGAAAAGCATGGCTGTGAATACAATGCTTCAGCAGTGGGCGAGGTGCATGTAGTAGCCAAAATGAAGGAAACCAACGCAGTGATTGGTGGTGAAGGAAACGGCGGTGTGATCGTTCCTGACCTGCACTACGGACGGGATGCGCTTGCAGGTGTTGCCTTGTTTTTGACTCACCTTGCCAAGTTTGGAAAGAGTGCTTCTATGCTAAGGGCAAGCTATCCTAACTATCACATCTCCAAGAACAAAATCGAGCTTACACCGGACATCAATGTGGACGGAGTGCTCAATGCCATCAAAGAGAAATACAAAGGTCAGCCCATCAATACCGTGGATGGGGTAAAGATCGAATTTGATAAAGAGTGGGTGCAATTACGAAAGTCGAATACTGAGTCGATTATTCGTATTTTTGCAGAGTCCGAAAGTCAGAATACAGCTGAGCATTTGGCCAAAAAACTGATCATGGACATCAAGGAAGTGATTTCCGGATAAAACCTACTGGCATATGAAAGTATACTTTGATAATGCTGCCACTACAGCAATCGATCCCGATGTATTTGAGGCCATGAAGCCTTACATGCTGGAGCATTTTGGCAATCCATCTTCCATTCATTCGCACGGAAGACAGGTTCGTACCGGCATTGAGCGCTCTCGAAAAATGGTAGCAGACTTGCTGAATGCTGCTCCCGCAGAAATTTTCTTTACATCCGGAGGAACTGAGGCGGATAATACGGCCATTCGCTGCACGGTAAGTGACAAAGGAATCAAACATGTGATCTCAAGCAAGATTGAGCATCATGCGGTTTTGCATACGGTAGAATCCCTGGTAAAAAAAGGTGTTAAAGTAAGTTATGTAGAGCTGGATGATAAAGGGTTGGTGAATTACGACCACCTGGAAAGCCTGCTAAAAAATAATCCAAACTCGCTCGTCACACTCATGCATGCCAACAACGAAATTGGCAACTTGCTGGACATTGAGCGAGTGGGTGAAATGTGCGATGAATATAATGCCATCTTCCATTCGGATACGGTGCAAAGCATGGCTCATTATGTCCATGATACACGAAAATTGAATCTGGATTTTGCCGTTGGTTCAGCACACAAGTTTCATGGTCCTAAAGGAGTCGGCTTTCTCTACATCAACCATGAAAACAAAATTCATCCGTTCATCCACGGTGGTGCGCAGGAGCGCAACATGCGCGGGGGTACGGAGAATGTCTATGGAATCGTGGGTCTGGCTAAAGCCATGGAGATCGCCTATTCTTACATGGATAGCCACCGCAAACACATCGAAGGACTGAAGACCCATATGATTGAAAAGCTTAAGGCGTCTATTGATGGTGTAGCTTTCAACGGAGTGTCCAACGAGCTAGACAAGAGCTTATATACAGTGCTAAACGTTTGCCTCCCTCCAAATGATGATAATGACATGCTGCTGTTCAACCTCGACATTGAAGGGGTATCTGTTTCAGGTGGAAGTGCGTGCAGCAGTGGCTCAAGTATTGGGTCACATGTCTTGGCGGAGCTAAATAGGGATCAAAATAGAGGAGCCATTCGATTTTCTTTCAGCAAATACAATACATTAGAGGAAGTGGATTATGCGGTTGAAAAGCTGGCACAGCTGTATCAGCCCGAGACTACCTCTGCATGAAGCTAAAGCCTATATTTCATTCGTTCCAGACCGGTGATTTGGTGCATATCATCCCCCGGCTGATCGTATCCATCATTTTTCTGCAAACACTTCCATTCAAGTTTAGCGGAGCGCCAGAGAGTGTCTGGATTTTCCAGCAGATTGGCTGGGAGGCTTGGGGGAGATATTTGATTGCCTGCATAGAAACCACCTCTACCTTTTTTCTGCTGACCAACTATTACATCATCGGGGCGATCATCTCGCTCAGCATTATCAGCGCAGCAAACTTTCTTCACTTCACAAAGCTAGGATTCATCGTGAATGACGATGGAGGCGCACTGTTTATCATGAGCATCATTGTGATTTTCTGCTCACTCTGGATCATTCTTTACTGGAACATGCAGCGCGTGGAAAGCAAGACTTCAAACTTCAATTTTAATTGGGAGGATGAGGAGTTGATTGAGGATTACTGACAATTTTAATTGCTAATTGCTAATTGCTAATTGCTTCAAACACTCCACCCACTTATCTTCAGCATTGAGGCTTGGAACTAAATCCCACTTTTCTCCTCCGGCATGGATGAAATCTTCCTGATAGGTTTCTCCCACTTCGATGGTGGTTTCTAGGCAGTCGGAAACAAATGCAGGAGAGAAAGCAAGTACTTTTTTGATGCCTCTTTCAGCCAATTCTTTCAAGACCTCCTCGGTATATGGTTTCACCCACGGATCCTTACCCAAGCGGGATTGGAAGCACACCGTGTAGTTTTCTTCTTTTATTCCGAGCTTTTTAGTCACCAACCGGGTAGTCTCAAAGCATTGTGCCCGGTAGCAATACCGGTTGTGTTCGTTCAGGGTATCGCAGCAGCTTCCCAGTTTGCAATAATCACCATATGAGGCTTTGCGAATCTGTCTTTCAGGAAGTCCATGATAGCTGAATACAAAGTGATCATAAGACTCCTTGTCCATCAGCTTTTTCCCCTGATCCACTATCGTCTCGATGAATAATTCTTCCTCCAAAAACTGAGAGGTGAATTTGATGTCAGGGATAACCTGCCAATTCTTTGTAATCTCCATCACCTTGTCAATGACCGAACCGGTAGTAGCTGATGCATATTGCGGGAAAAGCGGAATCACATGCAGGGTCGCCACCTCCTCTTTTTGAAACTCCTTAAGCGCAGATTCCAGCGATGGGTTCTGGTATCGCATGGCGAATTTCACTGAGTATTCATCCGACAGTTTTTTGCTCAGAAGCTCAGTAATATCTTCCGTATAATACTTCAGTGGGGAGCCACGCTCGTCCCACAGTTTTCTGTACTCCGCAGCAGATTTTGGTGACCGAAACGGTGCAATGATGCCATTGACCAATAGAAATCTAGGAAAGGTCGGAATGTCAATCACCCGCTTGTCCATCAAAAACTCACGGAGATATTTCCTCACATCAGAAACCTTTGTTGAATCCGGGGTGCCCAGATTGACGAGTAAAACTCCCTTCTTTTTTGTCATCTAGCTAGAATATGTTGGCCTCCCAAATGATGATTCCATAGGCTAGAAAGCGCAGGAAGCGGAATAGGGAAAACCACAAATATTTTTTAAACGAGTAGTGAACCGACCCTACCAGCATGGCAATGCCGGAGAAAGGTAATGGCGTTAGAGCGGCCACCACCACAAGGAAACCACCGTAGTTGTTCAAATGTTTTTCAAACTTCCCAAAGACCCGAACCTTCATGATCCGATAGAAGCGGGTGTTTTTCAAATAAGCACCTATTCCAAAACCAATGATCCCGGCTGCATAGGAAATGGCTGATAGCGCAATGATGTTATAGATGTAATTGGAAAGTATCTCACTCCTGAGTGACCAGATCATGAAAAATTCCGGAGGAATGATTCCGAAAATCACCTCTGAAGCCAGAAAGATGAGATAGACTACTGTGGGCTGGTCATAGACTGGGCCCAATACGGTTTCCAGAGTGAAGTCGTAATTTTTTCTGGCATAGATAAATGCCGCCACAATAACCGCCAGCCACAAAAAACCCCTTAGCAGATTTCTTAGCAAAAACCTTCTTCGATCAGGTAACTCTCTTTCGGATTTTCTGGACATGTCTGATGCTAAACTTCAAATGCTAAGTTATTGTTCCTCAGGCTCAGGTTTTGGGGTCTTCTTGGCTTTTGTTTTGGAAAAGGACACCTTCCAATACGGATCTTCCAGTTCGGTGTATCGACCATAAAACTGAGTCAGCATAATCTTGACCGCATAGTTGAGGCGATTCTGAGCATCCTGAAAATAGTCATTCCTGTTTTTGGGATGGTAAATGAAAAATTTGATGATCGGAAACACGCATGTTCGAAAATCACCAAGCACTTTTTTCACGTCGGCCTTTTCTTTCTCCAAAGCCTTCATCGCTTTGCCACTACAGCTGCCAACTCCTCTTATCAGCGGGATGTAAATGCCATTGACGTTTCCACCCTTCTCCTCAAGCTCCGCACAAGCCTCATCACAAAAAGCCTGTAAAATTCTAAGTGATGGAATGCTCATGCTTGCCTCAGTAAATACATCAGGTTGCCAGAGTATTTCCCTGAAAGTAAATATCGAGGGCAGCAATTCCGTATCGTAGGATTCATCTTCCCTGAGTGCCAGCATGGTTTCCGTGGTGATAGCCTCTACTTTCACCTCCCCCGCACACAACGAATAAGACCAACCCTCCTCTTTGGTATTGACCATCTTGAGAAAATTCCATATTTCGTTTAATGCTATTTTCATCCCATTGGCTTAGCGATCACAAAATAAACATTCTACGATCATATACGACAATCCCGAACATTTTGCCTGCCATTTTTATATCTTCATCCCGTGGAAAAAAGATGGGTATACAAAGACGAACCGGATCGGGAATTGGTAAAGAAGCTCAGCCGGGAGATCAATATCAGCGAGTACTTGTCCAGGATACTGGTTCAGCGGGGGATCGAAACATTTGATCAGGCCAAGGCATTTTTCCGCCCATCACTTTCCCGGCTTCACGATCCCTTCCTGATGCTAAACATGGATAAAGCCGTGAACCGACTGACCGATGCGGTTTTCAATCGGGAAAAAATCCTCATCTACGGTGATTACGATGTGGATGGCACCACTTCGGTTAGTTTGATGTACCTCTTTCTGAAACAGTTTACCGATCAGCTGGAGTTTTATATACCGGATCGTTATTCAGAAGGATATGGAATTTCAGAAAAAGGAATCAACTATGCCATCGAAGAAAAATTCACCCTCATCATTGCGCTGGATTGCGGAGTAAGAGCAATCGATCGTGCCAGACAAGCGAAGGAAGCAGGCATAGATTTGATCATTTGTGATCACCACCTTCCCGGAAAGGATCTTCCAGATGCCTATGCCCTTCTCGACCCAAAACAAAATGATTGTAACTATCCTTTCAAAGAGCTCTCAGGGTGTGGGGTGGGATTCAAGCTTTTGGAGGGGTTCTGTCAGCAAAACACCATCGAAAAGGAGAAGCTGTTTGAGTTTCTGGATTTGGTAGCGGTGAGCATCGCAAGTGATATTGTTCCAATTGTGGGAGAAAACAGGATACTTGCATTTTACGGATTGAAAAAATTGAATCAGGCACCATCAGCCGGGCTCAAATCTCTGATTGAAATCAGTGGTAAAAAGGAGGCTTTCAATATTTCGGATGTGGTTTTTTCCATCGGCCCCAGGATCAATGCGGCTGGCAGGTTGACCCACGCACGGGAGTCCGTCCATTTGCTGATAGGCGACAGCCACGAGACGGAAGCCTTCGCAGATAATCTGAATGACAGAAACAAAGAGCGGCGAGAGTTTGACCAGACGATCACGGCAGAAGCGCTGGAAATGATCGGCGAGCTGGAGGAAGACAAAAAATCAACCGTATTATTCAAAAAAGACTGGCACAAAGGAGTAATCGGAATTGTAGCTTCACGATGCATCGAGTACTATCACCGTCCTACCATTATCCTCACCGAGTCCAAAGGGAAAGCCACCGGATCTGCCCGTTCTGTTGATGGATTTGATGTGCATGAAGCCATATCCGAATGCGCTGATTTACTGGAGCAGTTTGGCGGGCATACCCATGCTGCAGGGCTCACCCTTTCTATCGATAACATTGAGAAGTTCATTCATCGATTCGAGCAGGTGGTGAGTGAGCGCATCTTGCCAGAGCAGCTGATCCCAAAAGTGGAGATTGATGTGGAGATTCCGCTCTCGGCCATCTCCTTCAAAACCTATAATATCATGAACCAGATGGGGCCCTTCGGACCGCAAAACATGGCACCAGTCTTTGGCACAAAAAATGTAATCGTGGACTCCATGCCAAAGCTCCTTAAGGATAAACATATCAAAGGATTTTTGCATGCAGAAAACAGCACCAAACTTTTCGAGTTTATTGGTTTTGGGCTGGCAGATAAATTGGAACAAATAGAGGTAGGTAAGCCTTTTCACATTGCTTATCATTTGGAGGAAAATAATTACCTCGGCAACAAGTCGCTCATCCTCAATCTAAAGGATGTAAGATTTGATGCATAAATTGCAGCTCTCTTATGGAATTACGCGCGGAACATCTGATAAAAAAATATAAAAAGCGAAAGGTCGTCAATGACATTTCGGTGAAAGTGGAGACAGGGGAAATTGTGGGACTGCTCGGTCCCAATGGTGCAGGAAAAACAACCTCCTTCTACATGATCGTTGGGTTGATCAAACCCAATGAGGGTCACATTTTTCTGGACAAAGAAGACATCACCGACCTGCCCATGTACCAGCGCGCCAAGCGAGGTATCGGCTATCTCGCTCAGGAGGCCTCCGTATTTAGAAAACTGAGTGTGGAAGATAACATTCTTGCGGTGCTAGAGATGACCAAGCTGAGCAAGCAGGAACAGAAAGAAAAGTGCGAGAGCTTACTGGAGGAATTCAGCCTGACGCACGTAAGAAAAAATTTAGGCCAGGTACTATCAGGAGGGGAGCGACGGAGAACGGAAATAGCGCGTGCATTGGCGGTAGACCCCAGCTTCGTGCTGCTGGATGAACCTTTTGCAGGGGTGGACCCCATCGCCGTGGAAGAAATCCAAACCATCGTAGCACAGCTCAAAAACAAAAACATCGGCATACTCATTACCGATCACAATGTGAACGAGACCTTATCCATTACAGACCGGGCTTATTTGATGTTTGAAGGGCGATTGCTCAAAGCGGGGACTGCTGAGGAGCTGGCCAATGATGAACAGGTACGAAAAGTTTACCTTGGCAAACACTTTGAGCTAAAACGGAAGATCTAACACCTAACAATGGAACTCTTCAACTCCATATTGTCCTGGGTCATGAAAAAGAGGATTCATCAGATCGAGCTTTTCATGAAATATCCGCATGAGGTTCAGAATGAACTACTGGAAGACCTGGTGAAAAAATCCTCCAAAACAGCATATGGCAAAGAGTATGGATTTGGCACCATAGAAAATTACGAACATTTCAAAAGCAAGGTCCCAATCGTCGATTATGAGGACCTATTCCCTTACATCGACCGATTGATGAAAGGCGAGCAAAACATACTCTGGCCTTCAGAGATTCGATGGTTTGCAAAATCTTCTGGCACCACGAATGCACGCAGCAAATTTATCCCTGTCTCCCAGGAGGCACTGGACGACTGCCACTATAAGGGAGGAAAAGATTTACTGAGCATTTACTTTAACAATTACCCGGAAGCCAAAATGTTTGCCGGCAAAGGGCTGGTCATTGGTGGCAGCCATCAAATCAACCAGTTTGATGAAAATGCCAATTCTTATTACGGTGATGTATCCGCAGTACTTTTAAAAAACCTGCCCTGGTGGGCACAGATGGTACGCACCCCAAGTCTGGACATTGCCCTGATGGATGAGTGGGAAGAGAAAATTGACAAAATGGTGGAGATCACCTCCAACGAAAATGTGACAAACATTTCCGGAGTGCCCACCTGGATGATCGTATTAATTGAGAAAATGCTGGAGCGAAACAATGCCAGCAACATTCTGGAAGTCTGGCCAAATCTTGAAGTGTTTTTTCATGGGGCTGTGTCTTTTACCCCATATGAGGAGCTCTTCAAAAAGCTCATACCATCGCCAAAGATGAGGTATATGGAGACCTACAATGCTTCGGAAGGATTTTTCGGTATTCAGGATCAGACAGACAGCAAAGAAATGCTACTCATGCTCGATTATGGAATTTTTTATGAATTCATCCCTTTCAGCGAACTGGATAGCGACAATCCTAAAACCCTGACGCTGGATGAAGTAGAAGTTGGAAAAAACTATGCGATCGTGATCACTACCAATGCCGGCCTCTGGAGGTACCGAATTGGTGACACGGTGACCTTTACCAGTGTGGATCCCTACCGCATCAAGATTTCGGGACGAACCAAACATTTCATCAATGCTTTCGGCGAGGAATTGATCATCGACAATGCAGAAGTAGCCATCGCTGAAGCTTGCAAAAAAACGGACGCAAACATCGACAATTTTACTGCCGGGCCTGTGTACCTGGGTGAAGGCAACAAGGGCGGGCACGAATGGATCATTGAATTTTCCAAGCCACCAAATGACCTGGAGCGCTTTGCAAAGCTCCTCGATGAAAAACTCAGGGAAGTCAATTCAGACTATGATGCCAAAAGGTACAAAGACATTGCCCTGCAGGAGCCAATCATTCATGTGGTACCGGAAAAGACATTTTATGCATGGATGAAGTCGAGAGGGAAACTGGGAGGGCAGCATAAAGTACCAAGGCTCTCCAACAACCGGGAGTATCTGGATCAGCTTTTAGCGTTTAGAGCCCACTCATCATAAAAGCCCATTTTGAATGCTACTTTCACTTTTATGTCGAACGCAGGTTAACTAGCTTTACAGACTCACTTGACCTGAGGCCATCCATCTAAAATGTGGTTCAGGGTTTAAAATGAAAAATATATTTTTTATACGGTTTTTGACTCTCATCCTTTGCACGGCAATGGTCGCCGAAATTGGCATCCCTGTGCAAAATGGAGAATTCATTTCGATTGAAATTGATTCTGAAATGGAGCATGAAGAAAGCAGTGAAGACGAAAAAGAAAAAACAACCGGAAACCTGTCTTTCATTTTTCCTGAAGATGGCTCGCTGGAAGCCTCCAAAAAACGCATAGCATATACTGATTCTTGCTGGAAATCACCTTCGCTTGATTTCCGTACCCCCCCTCCCGACTTGTCCTGAGAAAAGACACGCTTCAATTTTTAATTTTATCATCGACAATTCAAAAACTAATGGACTCTAACAAGACCAGTATATTCAATAATTTTAAAACTGACCTATCCGCCAGCGTGGTGGTATTTTTAGTGGCCGTGCCCCTTTGCCTGGGTATTGCCCTGGCATCCGGTGCTCCGCTATTCGCCGGGGTGATCGCCGGAATCATCGGTGGCATTATCGTGGGGATCATTAGTGGATCCTCTGTTGGTGTGAGCGGGCCTGCTGCCGGGCTGGCAGTAATTGTGCTCGCAGCTATACAGGATTTGGAATCCTACCCCGTATTCCTGGCGGCTGTGGTCATCAGTGGTATCATTCAAATTCTCCTGGGTATTGCCCGCGCCGGTATCATCGGATATTATTTCCCTTCTTCAGTCATCAAAGGCATGCTATCTGCAATAGGAATTATCATTTTTCTAAAACAAATACCCCATGCGGTAGGATACGATGCGGACCCGGAGGGTGATTTGGAGTTTTTCCAGCCAGATGGTGAAAACACCTTTTCTGAGCTATTCACTATGATGGATTACGTTCAGGAAGGAGCCCTGATTATTTTCATTATTTCAATGGTCATACTGGTGCTGTGGGAAACCCAATTCATCAAGAATATAAAAATATTTCAAGTAATCCAGGGGCCACTTGTAGTGGTGACTACCAGCATAGTATTGAATCAACTTTTTGTTGGTTCCACCCTCTTCATTGACGAAACACATATGGTAAGCCTACCGGTTGCGGCCACTTTTACGGAGTTTATCAATCAATTCACTTTCTTCGATCCGGCTGCCATGCTACGAAAGGATGTGCTGATACTTGGAGGAACGATCGCTGTGGTGGGTTCACTAGAAACACTGCTGTGCGTAGAAGCAACGGACAAGTTGGATCCTGCAAAGCGAATCACCCCAACCAATCAAGAGCTAGTGGCCCAGGGTGTTGGAAATATTTTTTCAGGAATGATCGGGGGGCTTCCAATTACACAGGTAATCGTAAGAAGCTCGGCCAACATTCAGTCGGGAGGAAAAACCAAGCTGTCGGCCATCATGCATGGTGCATTGCTTTTGGTCTGTGTGATCTTTATTCCAAACATCCTGAATATGATTCCGCTTTCCAGCTTGGCTGCCATTCTGATTGTGGTGGGATACAAGCTGGCCAAGCCTTCGCTTTTCAAGAAAATGTATGCCGCTGGAAGGGACGAATTCATCCCATTCATGGTCACACTACTTGGCATCATCTTTACCGATCTCCTGATTGGGATCATCATGGGGCTTTGTGTGGGTATCTTCCAGATCCTATACAACAACTTCAAAAAGCCGTATGCGATTGAATCCATAGAGGAAGAGGGCGGCAAGAAGCTGAGATTAGAGCTATCAGAAAATCTTACTTTTCTAAATAAGGCCAGCATCATCGAAACGATCTCGCACCTTCCGGATAATTCGGATATCACGATAGACGCCTCCAGGTCTCATTATATCCATCCCGATATTCTGGAGTTACTCAGTGATTTTAGGAAAAATGCCGAGTACCGAAATATAAATTTGAAGATCGTGGGTATGGATGAAGTCCATGAAAATCCCGTGAAGAAGCTGAAAAACATGGCAAAGTAGTCAAGCCAATTCCACTTCGAGCCCCGTGAAATTCACGGGGCTTTTTTATTCTACATGGTCTACATAATGTTGCCATTTTTCCAACACAGCTGAGAAATCTTCCGGAAGCTCTGAGTCTACAAATACTTTTTTCTTGGTGACCGGATGAACAAATCCTAATGTTTTTGCATGCAAGGCCTGGCGTGGCATCATCTTGAAGCAATTTTGAACAAACTGCTTGTATTTGGTGAAAACCGTCCCTTTCACGATTTCATCTCCCCCATATGTCGCGTCATTAAACAAAGGATGGCCTATCCATCTCATGTGTGCCCTAATCTGATGAGTTCTCCCGGTTTCAAGATTACACTTTAGCAAAGAGACATATCTGAGATCTTTTAGCACTTCATAGTGCGTGATAGCAGTCTTCCCAAAATCCCCGTCCGGAAAGGCAGAGGTCACTCTTCGATCTTTTAAACTCCTACCCACATTTACGTTGATTGTGCCTTTTTCTTCCTCCGGCACGCCCCATACGAGCGCATAGTATGTCCGCTCGATTGAATGATCAAAAAATTGTTTGGCCAGGCCATTCATCGCCTGCTCTGTTTTGGCAATCACCAATAGCCCTGATGTATCCTTATCAATTCTATGCACCAGACCCGGCCGGCCATCATTGCCCTTCATTTCAGGGAGGTTGCTGAAATGAAATGCGAGGGCGTTTACCAGCGTACCAGACCAGTTTTGATATGCAGGGTGCACCACCATTCCCGCAGGTTTATTTACCACCAGCAAGTGGTCATCTTCCAGCACAATATCTAAAGGAATGTCCTCAGCAACCAACTCCTCATCCCGAGGTGGTTCTGGGAGCATTACCGAAATCTGATCGCCCGGATGAACCTTGTAGTTGGGCTTCACCTCTGCACCATTCACTTTTACAAATCCATCCCTGATCCCTGTCTGAACCTTATTTCTGGTCACATTGGGCAGCCGATCCATTAGAAATTTATCAATTCGCAAAAGCTCCTGGCCTGCGTCTACCACAATGTGATGATGCTCATACAAGTCGTCATCTAATTCATTTGGATCCTCTGTCATGGCTGTAAATTTAAGGGATGGTTCACCTTCCCACACCAACTCATGAAATCTCACACCCACTTTTGCATGAAAAGCAAATCAGGCTCTTTGTAAAACGGGACGATCTCATTCACCAGGAGATCATGGGAAATAAATGGCGGAAGCTGAAATACAATTTGGAAGAAATGAAATCCCGGGGACTAAAATCACTGGTTACCTTGGGAGGCGCCTATAGCAATCACATTGCTGCTGTGGCAGCCGCAGCTCATGATTATTGTTTGGAATCGATTGGTATCATACGGGGAGATGAACTCCATGAAGCCAGCAACCCCACCCTGGCTTTTGTCCATGCCAAAGGCATGAAGCTGGAATTTGTAGATCGACCAACCTACCGGGCATGGAGGGACAATCCTGCGGGAATCCTTGAAAAATTCCCCAACTCCTACTTTCTACCGGAGGGGGGCACAAACCGGCTGGCAATCAAAGGTTGTGAAGAAATTATTCAGGAAATAAACGAAAGCTTTGACATCTTGGTCACGCCTGTCGGGACGGGTGGCACCATGGCCGGGCTGGTTGGTTCCGCCAGAGTAGATCACAAAATCATCGGAATAAGTAGTCTGAAAGGGGATTTTGTTCACAAAAGTTTTAAAAAGCTCCTGACAGGGAATCATATCAAAGGGAATAATTATGAAATAATTGATCACTATCATTTTGGCGGATACGGGAAGACCAGGCCAGAACTGATCGATTTTATCAATTGGTTTAAAGAAAACTTCTCCATCCAATTAGACCCGATTTATACAGGAAAGTCCTTTTTTGGCGTTTGGGATATGATCAAAACCGATAAATTTGAAAAAAATCTTAAAATAGTACTATTGCACACTGGTGGCCTTCAGGGTATTGAAGGCTTTAATCGAAAAAATGAAAATATTATTCAATAAGACTTAATTTTAGATCAATTTGTCAGCGGTGAAAAAATTTGTGTTATTAGTTATCTCCGCATCATTGTTAGTTTCCTGCAACATCGACGAACTTGAGTTCGATAATGTTGAGGTGCAGCCAATCAATGGTGTATTTAGCTTCCCTTTGGGACAGTCTACCTATGTCTTGCGTGATCTCATCCTCAAACAGACTGGCGACTCTATTAGCTTTCAAGAAGACAGCACATCGCTACTAACCTTGCTTTATTATGATACCATCACCTATGCAGCCCAAGATGACTTTGTGCAGATTGATGACATTGTAGAAAGCAACACTGTGACAGTAATCCCTCCTTTTGTAGGGCCTACTCCTCCAGGCAATCCTGTGATGTTCAGTGAGTCATTTTCAGCGCCGTATGATCCAGTTGATGGTGAGCAACTAGATTCCATCTTTTATGAAAATGGTGATTTAACAATTGTCACCACATCAGGTTTAGCGGCCGGTATTGTGATGGATTATACGTTTACAATTGCCAATACCATAAATATTGGAACCGGGAATCCTGTTTCGCTTTCTGGCAGCATTACCGGATCAAACAACGAAACACTCTCACAATCCCTGGTGAACCATAAAACACTCCTGACAGACGCTAGTGGAGATAATAGGTTTGACATTCTACTTTCCATGGAAGTGACGTTAGATCCGGGTGAAAATTTGACCGGTGCAGAAAGTATTTCATTTGAACTCACCTATGGCAATCAGACATTCAACCTTATTTATGGCAAGTTCGGTAGAGACACTGTGCAAGTGGGTGATCAATCCATTGAGCTTGATTTCTTCAGCCAGGCTGCACGTGAGGGGATCACTTTTGGCAATCCTTCCCTCACATTCGATTTTAGAAATTCATTTGGCATTCCGGTGGCCGTAGATTTTTCAGGCCTAAATGGTGATGATGGGAATGGTGGAAATCAGATATTTCTTACCGGGCAGGTGGTTAATTCCCCTCCGATCGTTGCTGGCTCGGGTATCAATACTCCCGCCCCCGGAACTCCCGGCGAGACCGTTCAAACCATTGTAGAAATCGATCGATCAAATTCCAATTTGGGGAATATTTTGGCATCCGCCCCTGATAGGTTGGTATTTAATGTGGCTGGAATATCAAACCCCAACGACCTGACAGCAGAAAACTATGTGCAGCCTACCAGTCAGATTACTGCCTATGTAGCCATGGAAGTTCCAATGGAAATTCAATTGGAAAATTATCAGGAATCAGGAAGATTCAGCCTTGGTGATGGCATTGACCTGGATAATGTAGACTCGGCTTTCGTAAGGGTTGTGACATTAAATGAACTACCCTTTTCGGGTATAGCCACACTTGATATCCAGGCAGCAGACAGCTCCTCTTTGTATTTAATCACTGACAATCTGGTGATTAATGCGCCCTTCATAAATATCAACGGAGAAGTTACCGATCCCAATGGGGCAACAGTGGACATCCCTCTCCCACCAGAGGCTGTGGAAGCACTTGCCAATGCGTCTCACATCGCCATTACATTAACCCTGAATACTCCCGCAAGTCAAACTTCTCGGGAAATATATGTTAAAGTTCTGGCTGATTATGAGCTGCTTCTAAAAGTCGGAATAGGGGGAAAATTCAATCTGGAGTGGTAAATGCGGAAATTTGCTACCACCATATTAATCCTAACCTCACTCTTTTGTGCAAAAGCACAGACGAGTATTTCTTTTCAGCATTTGGGCAATGCCACCTTTCAAAATAATCTAATCAACCCATCGCTGATACCTGAAGGAAAGCTATTCATTGGGTTGCCGGTCATTTCGGGCGTCCATGCCAATGTGAATAGCAAAGTGAGCTACAATGATGTTTTCACGAAGGAGAGTGATCGGACGCTGGTTGATATTTCCAAGATGGTAGGTGAGCTTCAGAAGCAAAATATGCTTTCAACCAAAGCGAGTGTTAATCTTCTGCATGTGGGCTACAGACTGAAAGCCGGGCCACTTCTAAGTTTTACAGCCAATGAGCGAATAGAAGGTGATTTCTTATACCCTAAGCAGATGGTGGAATATGTTTTTACCCGGGGTAACCATGAATTTTTGAATGAAGATGTAAAGGTCTCAAAATTGGGCTTGCGAGCCTCCCATTTTCGGGAGTTTGGCTTAGGCCTTGCCGCACCTGTAAACGACCAGCTTACGGTAGGAATTCGAGCCAAATATTTAATTGGATTTGCCAATGTGAGCGTGCCGGGCAATGTAAAAGCGACACTTCGATCAAATGGTGAAGCCTTTCAATTGGAATCCAGTTGGGAAAATGTCATGTATAGAACCTCCGGTTTGGATATCTATGATGAAACGGAAGGCGATTTAGGATCACATCTCCTCATGAATAGCAACAAGGGTTTTGCGATTGATATCGGAGGAACCTACAAGCTCAACAGATACTATACCATCACCGGGTCTATTGTTGACATTGGATTCATCAATTGGAAAGAAAATATTAGAAATGAGGTTTTGGGTGATACCTCTTTCGTATACAATGGGGTGGACTTGGCCGAGATAGGAAATATTCAGCAGACATTGGAAGACTCCCTGTTTGATAAATTCAATACCTCAGAAAACTTTGATCCCTATCGAAGCTGGCTGCCGGTAACAGTTCAGGGTAGCTGGATTTACCACTACAGCCCTCAAACAGATTTTTATGTCACTGCTGCATCACGCCTGATTCAAAGACAGATAAAAATGGCCTACGGTGCAGGGGTAACTCAGAAATTCGGAAGAGCCTTCACGGGATCGCTCAGTGTAACCAAGCTACCTCAGCAGTTTTTTAACGTGGGGGCGGCCTTTACTGCCAAGGGAGGGCCAGTACAGCTCTACATGGCCGTAGACCAGATTATCAACTTCAATGTGCCCGAGTCGCAGGCATTTGATTTCAGGTTTGGGATGAACTTTGTCATTGGACAAAGGCAAGAAAAGAGTGAAGCGAGTGGCCTATCCAGAGGACCTATTCAAGGGGCGAAAGGCATAGATACCAATGTATTCCTAGGCAAATCGGTAAAAACCAAGAAGCGGGACGGTATTTACTCCATCATTAAGAAGCAGAAACGTCGTGAGCTTAAAAGCAAGCGCACCAAAAAGGATAACGACGTGCAAAAGAAAAGCTTAAACGGGCGAACTGGTCAGAAAAACACGGATAACGAGTAGTTATTTTGTGCAGACCACAAATCCGAGACTCCAGCTTACTGAAAACCCATGATCCATTTTGATTCCGAGTAAATCAAACTCTTTGACTACCTCATGATCTGGTGGGTTGAGGTCAAGGCAAAAGAGCAATCTAAAGAAATCAATTGCCTCCTTTTGTGTATTAAAATTCCAGTAGTACTCATCCACTTTCATCTCCACTTGAAAACCGGCCTGCTTCATCTCCATCAGATCTTCACTTTTAATGAAGTTTCCGTGATGCCCCATACTATTCCATCGATCCAGAAATCCATTCAAAAACGAATCCAGCTTACTATCCTTCACCGCATCCCCGATGATCAGCTGACCGCCTGGCTTGAGCACCCGATGCATTTCTGAATAAAACTCCCTTCTGGCCACAATATGGTGTAGGGCCGCCAGGCTCACAATCTCATCCACTGATTCATCTTGAAGGTCTACCTTAGATTCTTTGCATTTTTTTATACCTGCGTGATTATCATTAAACTCACCGGAAAAATCATACGCCAGATAGTTTACGCCTGTCCTCAGATGCTGTTTTAAATAACCTCCGCCAGCCGGGAGGTCAAGGATCACAGATCCGCTCCGTTGCTGTAGCCTTTTAATAGCCGCATAAAACTCCTCATCCCGTGCATGTGGATATTTTTCCATTGCCAGGTGGTAAGATTTGCCCCGCTGATTGAATATTTCTTCATATCCCTGCATCGGCAAACTCCTTTGTGTCCTTACACGTTTGACAATTGCCACAAGCCTTGGGCTTTTTGCCTTCTTCATAAATAGGCCTTCTGCACCACCAGGTGCTATTTCTCACCTCCTCAGGTAAAAATTCCCAAATCTCCTTTTTTGTAAATTCGACCACCGGAAAAATATACTCAGGCATGGTAGTCTTTTCCAGCATCATCACACTTTTGAAAATGGCCTGGGCTCGTTTCATCCGCATCATAAAATTGTCTCCGCCAGCATCTACATCCGTCTTTGTACGTCCCATGGCCACAAAGTCTATCTCCTTTCTTGCTGCACAGATATTAGCCGAGAAAAATGCACATACGTCCATATCAAACGGAAATCTGTTGGATTTCAAAGGGGCAAAACCTGTGGTGTTAAAGGTGCTTTCCGTCACCAGAAATTTTCTGGAAGTATTGTTTTTATAGTAGCCCAAAATGGTTTTGACAGCCTCAGCTTCAGCCATTGCACGATTCTCCCGATTCCAGATGTGAATATGATGGACTATAAGCGGATGATCCACGTATTTTGGGTTGGTAATTAGCTGATGCAATACTCCGGTGGAATCAATGCCTCCGGAAAACATACAAAGAATTGTAGGTTTACTATTGTTGGTTGCCATTTAAAATAACTGTCTAAAAGTATCGCTGAGCTTCGAAAAAGAATGAACCTTGATCTTAAACTGTCCCAGATCTTTTGCTTTCAGGTTGTGCTTAGAAATATAAATTTCTTTGAACCCCAGTTTCTCCGCTTCGTTGATCCGGTTTTCAATTCGATTGACCGGCCTGATTTCACCCCCAAGACCCACCTCGGCAGTAAAGCAAACATGCTCACCAATTGGGGCATCCTCGAAGGAAGAAAAAATTGCTGAGCATATCGCCAAATCCAGCGCAGTATCCTGGACTTTCAAGCCCCCTGCAATATTTAGGAAGACATCCTGTGTGCTCAGCCTCACTCCAAGCCTTTTTTCCATCACCGCCAAAAGCATTGTCAATCGTTTGTAATCATATCCCGTGGTACTCCGCTGGGGGTTTCCATAGCTTGTGGGACTCACCAATGACTGGGTCTCCAGAATCAGTGGGCGATTTCCTTCCAATGTGGCTCCCAGGGCAATCCCACTCAGCCCCGGCTCTCTGGGCGAAATCAAAACCTCTGATGGGTTGGTGACTTCCCTCAGGCCATTGGCATTCATCTCAAACATGCCCAGCTCTGAGGTAGAGCCAAACCTGTTTTTGATCGTTCTCAAAATCCGGTAAGATAGATGCCGGTCTCCTTCAAACTGCAATACAGTGTCTACCATATGCTCCAAAACCTTTGGGCCGGCAATAGCTCCATCTTTGTTTACATGGCCAATAAGAAATATAGGAATTCCTTTTTGCTTGGCAAACTTCATCAACTGCCCGGTACATTCCTTTACCTGGGAGATGGACCCAATGGCTGCCTCCACACGGTCTGAATGTAGCGTCTGAATGGAATCAATGATCATAATATCCGGGGCGAGACTTTCTGCCTGCCTGATTACTTCGGATAAGGAGGTCTCCGCAAATAAAAAGCATTGCTCAGCTGTAGTGCCAATCCGATCCGCCCGCATCCGTATTTGTTCGGTACTCTCCTCCCCTGAGACATAAAGGGTTTTCTTTGGTATCCTAATGGCCATCTGCAACATAATGGTGGACTTGCCAATACCTGGCTCTCCACCCACAAGCACCAGCGACCCATCCACTATTCCTCCTCCCAATACCCGATCCAACTCCTGAATCCCGGTTTTCATGCGCTCCTTCAAAACCTCCTCTCCTGCCTCTTTGATATTGACCGGCCTGCTTTTTTCGGTGGAAAAGTCAACGGTATTCGAGGAGCTTTTCGAAACAACCTCTTCGACATAGGTATTCCATTCACCGCAGGCAGGGCATTTACCTACCCACTTAGCAGATTCCGCACCGCACGACTGACAATAAAATACCGATTTAGCTTTGGCCATAATAGTTAGGATAACGGCTAAGATATAAACTGTCTCAGTTAATTTTACGCCATGCAAAAAGATCAGAAAGTTTTCGACCTCATCAAGGCTGAAGAAAGGCGACAGAAAGAAGGGATAGAGCTGATAGCCTCCGAAAATATTGTGTCACCTCAGGTGATGGAAGCTGCCGGTAGCGTCCTTACAAACAAATATGCAGAAGGCCTTCCGGGCAAACGATATTATGGGGGATGCGAGGTAGTAGATGAAATAGAAAACCTGGCTATAGATCGGGCAAAGGAACTTTTCGGCGCTACCTGGGCCAATGTGCAACCACACTCAGGAGCTCAGGCCAATGCCGCTGTGATGTTAGCTTGCTTAACTGCCGGTGATGAAATTTTGGGATTTGATCTTTCCCATGGTGGCCACCTCACGCATGGTTCTGCCGTCAATTTTTCCGGAAAACTTTATAAGCCGAATTTCTATGGTGTAGATCGGGAAACCGGATTGATCGACTATGATCAGCTGGAAAAAGTGGCCAAAGAAAAAAAACCAAAAATGATTATCTGCGGAGCATCCGCTTATAGTCGCGACTGGGATTATGAGCGATTCAGAACAGTTGCAGATGAAGTTGGCGCTCTCCTTCTGGCGGACGTCTCCCACCCATCCGGGCTCATTGCCAGAGGATTGTTAAATGACCCGCTTGAGTACTGTCACATTGTGACCACCACTACCCACAAAACCCTGCGAGGGCCGAGAGGTGGTATGATCCTCGTGAGAGATGACATTGATAATCCCTGGGGGCTTACCACGCCAAAAGGAGTGATCAGAAAGTTGAGTTCTATTCTGGATTCCGGAGTATTCCCCGGGACACAAGGAGGGCCGCTGGAGCACATCATTGCTGCCAAGGCTGTAGCTTTTGGAGAAGCACTGACTGATGACTACATGAGTTACCTGCTTCAGGTAAAGAAAAATGCGGCTGTGATGGCAGATGCCTTTGTGAAAAAGGGATATCATGTGATCTCTGAAGGGACGGACAATCACCTGATGCTCATCGACCTTCGATCCAAAGAAATTACCGGTAAGGATGCCGAAAATGCGTTGATCAAGGCTGACATTACCGTTAATAAAAACATGGTCCCATTTGATGACAAGAGCCCGTTTGTCACCTCTGGTATGCGGGTAGGCACGCCTGCCATCACCACGAGAGGTTTAGTAGAGGATGATATGATCAGAATAGTTGATATGATCGATACAGTAATTACTCACAATGAGGATGAATCGAAGATTGCTGAAGTGAAGTCTGAGGTGAACACCTGGATGTCCGGATTCCCACTTTTTAAGGGTTAAGAATAAATGCCATTGGATCAGATATCTGACGAGAAGGAGATGTCCTTTCTGGACCATCTGGAAGAGCTGCGATGGCACATCATCCGTGCACTGATTGCGATAATAATCTTTGCTATCGCTGCTTTTGCAGCCAAGGATCTTGTTATCGGCACGATCATCCTAGGCCCTTCCAGAACGGATTTTTGGACCTATCAAAAGCTATGTGAGTTGGCAGAATTGATAAAAACCCCGGCACTCTGCATTGATACTCTTCCTTTTGAACTGGTGAGCCGAAAGCTCAGCAGCCAGTTTATGACTCATGTTTCCATTTCGTTTTTTGTGGGGTTGGTTCTTGGGTTTCCTTATGTGTTTTGGGAGATATGGCGATTCATTAAGCCGGGTCTGAGACCACAGGAGCGAAAGGCTTCCAGGGGTGCCACTTTCTCGGTCAGTGTTCTTTTTATGCTTGGTGTCCTCTTCGGGTACTATCTCATTGCGCCCATTTCAGTGCGGTTTTTCTCTGCCTATCAGGTAGACCCCTCGCTTCAAAACTTGTTCGATCTGTCCTCCTACATCAGCACAGTTACCATGATCGTATTTGGGTGTGGGCTTTTATTCCAGCTTCCGGTGGTGGTTTATTTCCTTACCAAAGCAGGCATAGTGAGTTCGGCACTTATGAAAGCCTACCGAAAACATGCAATTATTGTAATTTTAATACTGGGGGCTATTGTGACTCCCCCTGACCCATTCAGTCAGATATTGATTGCCATGCCACTGATGCTGCTCTACCAAATGAGTATTGTCATTGCTCGGCGCATAGAAAAAAGGGAAGCACGACAAAACAAGGAAGACAAATGAAAATAGCAATAGGTGGCGATCATGCCGGATTTCAATACAAAGAAAGGCTCATCAAGCACCTTCAAGGTCAGGGACATGAAGTGAAAGATTTTGGGCCAAATTCGGAAGACTCAGTCGATTATCCTGACCATGTGCATCCACTAGCTTCCTCTATTGCCTCGGAGGATTTTGACCTGGGCATACTGATTTGCGGCAGTGGGAATGGTGTGGCTATGACGGCCAACAAGCACGAAAATGTGCGGGCTGCCCTATGCTGGAATACGGAAATTGCCGCATTGGCCCGTCAGCATAACAATGCCAATATCCTCTGTCTGCCGGCCAGATTTGTCGCTTACGAATATGCGGAAAGCCTGGCTGATATCTTCGTGAAAACACCATTTGAAGGTGGCAGGCATGAAACACGAGTAAACAAAATCAATTGCTGATCTTCTGGTATCTGCCTTTACCTAAGCTTTGATAAGTTTCCCCCATTTTTGGAAATCGGCTAAATACCTTAGGCATCACTTCCATTTCATCAATAATGAAATCTGGATTGGCACGATGGAAAAGATCATACAGCTCTCCAGCAGATGAATAATAATCCAACCCTCTAAAAGCCCTGGAAGTCAGTTCCGCATTGAAACAAGGAGTAAGGACCTGCTCATTCTTATAATAACTCAGATCGCTTCCAAGCACCATGGTTTTTTCACCGATACTTTCAACCTGTATCACTTCCAAAGGCTGCAACCATGATTGATAGGAATAGCTGGTATAGGCTAACATCCCAAAGATCATAAGCCCGGGCATCACAAACTTGAATACCCTTCTTCTGAGCAGGATGAAATAATGAGTCCAGAAATAAGCCACCGCCGGAACGATAAAAACCAGCTCATGGAGAGCCTTCTCGTTGGACAAAAAGAATGTGCCAATCCCACCGAAAAATACCAGCCAGATCACCTGCTGGATTTTCTGCTGGAAGTTGGTAAGTCGTGATGATCCCCAGGTTTTAAAAACGGAAAGGATGAAAATGAAAATGAACCCTACATTGGTTAAAAGCATGGTTTGGAAAGTGAGCGCAGAGCTGGCATTGAACAGCAGGTTGCGGGCAAGGTAGCTGTCCAGAAAAACCCAAAGATCTCCCCGCCAATAGAAATACAATGCGCACATCCCGAATACCAGCAAAAAACTAAACAGGTAAAGCATCAGCCTGCGGGTAACTGCGGTGGAAAATAAAATCAGGGAAAAAAGAAAGACAAGGAAAAACACCATGGAGGGCAGGTATATCATGGTGGCAATACCAATGAAAATACCCGTATTGAGAAACAGCTCATCCGTCACCTGATTGTCTATCCTTCGCAATACATTTCTCAAGCCCAACAAAACAAAAGTGAGGCTAAGCAACTGAGGAGAAAGCGTCATGAAGTCCGGCACTGAGACCATGAGGATCATGTACAGGAATGCAGGCATGTAGCTATTCTCATCATAGGCTTTATTTTTTAGCAGCAGCTGATTAAAAATCCCCGCCTGGAAAATGATGATGAGAGAGCTGATCCCGTAGTGTATAAATTCACTCCGTCCGAAAATGAGGTGCAGAAACTTATATACGAAAACCGCGATGGGCCCAGTGTAGTCAAAGGTTTCAGTATACATCGTGTATCCCTGGCTCAGCCACTCTCCCAGCAACAGCCACTTCAAACCATAATAGGAGATATCCCCCATGAAATAATTCTGAACCAGACGGAAGATGATCATCAGCACAAAAATGAATGCGAGTCTGTAGGGGTCGTTGATTCTAAAAAACCGTAACAATGATTCTCAGTTTAGTTTCTGTACCGAATAAATTCGAAATTAGATTATTTGGTCAAACCCCTTAAGAATTATCTTAAACAGGGTTCGATATAAAGACTCCAAATTTTATTCAAAAAATGACTCCTAATAATCTCCTCTAGGGAGGAGGAAGAGGTGGGTAATATTAAAACCTGTCATCTTTTGAATAAAGTTTGATCAAAAGAAAACAATTCCTTTTTAATAACCCACCCCAACCCCTCCGGGGAGGGGATATAAGGGGTTTTCTTTTTCTTCCTATGTCGAACTCAGGTTATCTTAGGATATTTGCAGAGATATGGAAAGTAAGCGGCAAGTAAAATACGGTAAGCAACTTCAAAAAGACCTGGCAGAAATTTTTCAACAAGATCCAAGACACTATTTCAGATCTTCGCTGGGAACAATTACCGGGGTGACCGTTTCCCCCGACCTGGGTCTGGCGCGTATTTACCTGAGCATTTTTCCCAATGAAAAAGCCGGAGAGGTGTTTGATCACCTCAACCAGATCAAAAGTGAAGTCCGGCTAAAGCTGGGAAAGAAGATTGGCAAAAAAGTTCGGATCATCCCTGAACTTGCCTTCTTTCACGATGATACCGAAGAGGAAGCCTCAAAAATTGATAGCCTCATCAATAAGCTAAACATCCCGCCCGAAGACCAATGAATTTTCCTTTTTTCATAGCAAGGAAGTACTTCCTGTCGGGCAAAAAAAAGAATTTCATCAACGTCATTTCCATCATCTCCATGATCGTGGTGGCCATAGGTACCATGTGTCTGATTTTAGCCCTCTCTGTCTTCAATGGGCTGGAAGGACTACTGCGGTCGATGTATGGAAACTTTGACCCGGATATTGTGATCACTCCGGCTACCGGCAAGTCCTTTGAGTTCGATTCCGCTTATATCACTAAAATCAAGTCGATTGATGGAGTGCTGGGTGTATCCGAAGTGGTGGAAGACAATGTGCTGGTGGAGTATAAGGATGCACAGCGACTCGTGCGGATGAAGGGCGTCAGCCGGGACTTTGATGAGTACAGCGGCATCAAAAACGTAATGGTTTCCGGAGAGTTTCCCCTTGTCCGGGACAGCATCGGCTATGCGCTGATTGGCAGAGGCGTGCAGTACGATTTGTCACTTAGCCTCAAAAATGATTTCTACACACTGCAGATGTATTATCCAAAAGACATTGGTCCGGGAGTGGTGAACCCATCCAACATGTATAACCTGCTGAACATCATCCCTGGGGGGATTTTTGCTATTGAGAAATACTATGATGATAACTATGTGTTTGTCCCCGTAGAATTTGCCAAAACCCTCCTGAATTATGAGAATCGTCTATCCTCATTTGACGTGTATCTGAGTGACGGGGCTAGCGCTTCAAATATAAAAACAAGCATTCAGGAAAAGCTAGGCGAAAATTTTGTAGTGAAATTGGGCGAGGAACTCCACAGCGATCTATACAAAGTCTTAAAAATTGAAAAACTCTTTGTCTTCCTCATTTTAGTGTCAATCATTGGCATAGCCTCCATTAATATCTTTTTCTCCCTCACCATGCTGGTCATCGAAAAGAAGAAAGACATTTCTGTCCTTTTCGCTCAGGGCGCATCCTCCAAACTCATTCGAAACATTTTCCTTTATGAAGGCTGCATCGTAGCTTTTACCGGAGCATTCGTTGGTCTGGTTCTCGGGATTTCCCTCAGTCTTTTGCAGCAGCATTATGGGCTCATCGGGATGGGCATGAACTCTGCGGTGATGAACAGCTATCCGGTCAAAATTGAGATCATGGATGTTTTTCTCTCCATCTTGGCCATTGTCATCATTACTTTTCTCGCCTCTATCCAGCCCGCAGTAAAAGCAGGCAAATCTTTCTCCACACATACTTTACAGTAACTCCTCAAACTCTTCACAATTTATTGATGTCGGGCTTTGGGATTTTTACTATTTTCGAAGTTTCCCTGATTCTAAAAATTTGTGAAAGTATCACCCGACCAACCATTTGAGCTAATCTATTCCCTGTACGATCATGAGTACCTGGGGTATTTGATTGAGTCTTTTGTGGTACAACTGAATGATAAAGGCGAGCTTACTTTTTCGCACCAAAATATATCGGCCAAAAATGCGCAGGAATTCAGTGCCGGCCTTGATGATAATGACTTCAAAATCATCAAGCTCATGGACCAAATCCAACAGGATCAGGTTGCCAATCACTTCCAGAAAAAGAAACAAAAGCCGGAAGAATTCTTTCTGAAGGTATACGATGAAAAGACCGGGGATGTAGTCCTGCAAAAGGAAATCGCCGGATACGTGGAGCGGAGAATTTCACAAATTCTCTCACTCATTCATGGCAAGCGGCTTTTCGAAATGGGGAAAGATGGCGAGCCTGCCTGGAAGGAGATTGAGGTAGTGGATGAGAAAGCAACCGTTCTCTTCCATTTCAGAAAAAATGAAGACAATACCCACTACTTCCCCACGATCAAGCTGAAGGGAGAAAAGGTGGAGTTTTTGAACAACGGAAGCTACCTGCTCTGCAACGAACCCGCCTGGCTGGTGGCCAATGATCAACTGTTCACTTTTCAGAAGCCGGTGAGCGGAGGGAAGCTAAAGCCCTTTCTCAAAAAGAAGTTTATTCTCATCCCCAAAGACATTGAGGAAACGTACTACAAAAAATTTGTAGGCCCGCTGATCTCTGAGTTTGATGTCTATGCCAAAGGATTTGATATCGTCACACATAAACCCAAGCCCACTCCGAAAATCACGGTGAGTGAGCTACAGACTACCCGCAACGCCTCACTTTTCGATGACAATGGAAATGCCCCTGAGGTAGAAAATGACAAACTCTTGCTGGAGCTCTCTTTCGACTATGGGCGGCACAATTTCAATGCGGACAAGCTCAGCCGGGTGAGCGTATCTATGGAAAAGCAGGAGGATACATACACGTTTCACCGGATCAGCCGAGATCATGAAGGAGAGAAAGGTATTATCGAGCAATTAACAACGAACGGATTACCTCTTCGCAATTCGCGAGTCACCTTATCAAAAAGCACAGCTTTTGATTGGATTGGCAGGAATAGTGAGCTGCTCCAGGACTTTATCATCAAGCAAAATCAACAGGGAAAGAAATTTTTCGTGGGCGAATCCACCATTGACCTGGAGGTAAGCGAAGGGGTTGATTGGTTTGACCTGAAGGCAAAAATCCGGTTTGGGGATTTTGAGGTTCCTTTCGAAGAAATTCGAAAGTGCATCCTGAAAGGAAAAACCGAGGTGGCACTTCCTAACGGGGAAATAGGCGTGATACCGGAATCCTGGATTACCCGGTACAAAGATTTGTTTGCCTTTTCAACAGAGACCAGTACCGGGATTACGCTAAATAAGATTCACGTCTCGCTGGTGCAAGAGCTGAAAGAAGGAGAACATGCCAAAGTGACCATGGATCGAAAGCTGGAGAAGCTTTTGTCGTTTGACAAGATGGAAGACTACAAGGTGCCAGATTCATTCAAAGGGGACCTTCGTCCATACCAGTTGGCCGGGTACAATTGGTTGCGATTTCTGGAAGATTACAACTTTGGGGGCTGTCTTGCAGATGACATGGGACTGGGGAAAACCATCCAGGCCCTCACGCTACTTCAACACCAAAAAAATGAAAATCCCCAGAGTACCAGTCTTCTGATCATGCCCACATCCCTATTGTACAACTGGGAGATGGAAGCCCAAAAATTTACGCCCGGATTGAAGATTCTCAACTATACTGGGATAAACAGGGTCAAGGATTCCGCTCAATTTGGTAAATATGATATTGTACTAACCAGCTACGGCACTACCCGGGTGGATACCGAGATACTGGCTGAATTTTACTTCAATTACATCATTCTTGACGAATCGCAAGCGATCAAGAATCCAGATTCTCTTATTTCGAGAAAGGTGCGAGAACTAAAATCGAGGCGCAAACTCATACTTACAGGTACTCCCATAGAAAACAGCACCCTTGACCTTTGGTCTCAGATGAGCTTTTTAAATCCTGGATTGCTGGGGAACGAATCCTATTTCCGAAAGGAATACCTCAAACCAATTGAGAAGGGGAAAGACGAGAACAAAACCAAAAAGCTCAATTCGCTCATCAAGCCTTTCCTGCTCAGGAGGGAAAAGAGCCAGGTGGCCGATGACCTTCCTGAAAAGGTGATCAACATTCGGTATTGCACCATGTCGGAGGCACAGCGGGAGTATTACGAAAAGGAAAAGAATGCGTTCCGAAGTAAAATCATGGACGTGATCGAAACTGATGGTGTGGCAAAGTCTCACATGGTATTGCTACAGGGCCTTACCCAGCTTCGTCAAATTGCCAATCACCCGGCCATGGTAGATCCTGAATACAAAGATGGCTCAGGAAAGCTGGAAGAAGTGACCTACATGATTGAGAATTCCGTCTCTAAAGGACACAAAGTGTTGATCTTTAGCCAGTTTGTAAAACACCTCAAGATCGTTTCAGCATATCTGGATGGCCAGAATCTATCCTACGCATACCTGGATGGGTCTACCAAGGATCGCCAGCGGCAGGTTGAGCTATTTCAAAATGACCCGGATGTTTCGGTTTTTCTTATATCGCTAAAAGCGGGGGGTACGGGGCTGAACCTCACAAAGGCTGACTATGTCTTCTTACTCGACCCCTGGTGGAACCCTGCCGTGGAGACCCAGGCTATTGATCGGGCGCATCGAATAGGGCAAACCAAGAAAGTCTTTGCTTATAAGTTTGTGTGCAAAGACACAATAGAAGAAAAAATCATAAAACTGCAGGATCACAAGCAAAAACTCGCGTCAGATTTAATTACTGTAGAAGAGAGTTTCGTAAAAAGTCTATCACAAAGCGACATTCAGGATCTGTTTGACTAATTTTTATAGTTCAAATAAGGGTTGGATTTTATCCGTGTTGTTAGATGAGTGTAATTCAATACATAGGAGACTTTCATATGCGAAATCCGATTATCAGTCTGATTACATTCATTCTCGTCATTAATACCTGCCTGTGCTCCTCAGCCTCCGGGCAAAAGGAATTTGGGTTTAAAATGCCCGAAAAAACTAAAAAAATCGAGATTCCATTCGAGCAGCACAACAATCTGATCATTATCCCTGTTACGATCAATCGATTTTTAACACTGAAATTTATCCTTGATACGGGCGTTGAAAATGCCATTCTTACCGAGAAGCTTTACGCTGATATCCTGGATGTTAATTATATCCGGGAAATAATCATAGATGGTCCTGGACTGGTGGACTCGGTTGAGGCCTATGTTGCCAATCAGGTAACTTTTGGATTGCCCGGGGGAGTAGTTGGCCAAAACATGAATATGCTTGTCCTAAAGGAGGATTATCTAAAACTTTCTGAAAACATTGGTGATGATGTTCACGGAATAATCGGGTACGATATTTTTTCCCGCTTCGTGGTAGATGTAAACTATGACGACAAAATCGTGACACTATATGACCCCAAAAGCTATAAGAGCGACAAAAAAATGGTGGAGGTGCCTATAGAGATACGGGGCACTAAACCATTCATGCCGGCCACTATCCGTCAGGATGGCAAGAAAACCAGCCTTGACATAATGGTTGACACAGGGGCAAGTCATGCGGCCTTAATCGACTATAGCTATATTGATGGCATTTATCTGCCGGAAAAAACCATTGTGACCCGGCTGGGGATGGGTATTGCCGGAGAGATTCCCGGGCATGTAGGCCGGATGGATTCAGTAACCATCGAATGTTTCGACTTCAGCCAAATGCTGGTCTCTGCCCCATTCGAAGGTGCTTACAACAAAGTCATCAAGAGAGGTGCGCGCATTGGGACTTTTGGAGGCGAATTGCTGAATAGATTTCACGTCATATTCGACTACTCTAAAAAGAAAATGTACCTGGAGAAAAGTAAGAGGTACAAAAATTCATTTGAGTATAATATGAGTGGCATGTCTTTGAATGCCGTGGGGGAAAACCTGGATACGCTTAAGGTGGTACATGTGGACAAGGGCCGCCCGGCAGACAAAGCTGGGATAAAAACCGGTGACGTTATTCGCTCGATTAACGGTAAGAGCTTAAGTAGCCACTCATTGTCTGAAATAAATAACCTGCTTCAGTCAAGGGATGGAAGAAAAATCAAAGTGAAACTTTGCAGGGATGGTGAGAAAGTAAAAGTGCAATTTCACTTAAAAAGGATGATTTAAATGACGGAGTAGAAATTCCTGCTCCGCACCATCTATCTTCAATCCCTTACGATCACCCGGAAGCTTACTACATTACCTTTCGGATTTTCCCGATCATAGAATCTTAAAATGTAAATGCCCTCTTCATAATCCGACACATCAATTCTCAACTCCCCGTCAAATCCATTTCTCAAATCTACAGACCATTTTGTGGTTCCGGACAGGTCGATCAGCTGAGCTGTCACATCACTAGATTTCAGGTGTCTGTATCGGACATTCAGATACTCGCTGGATGGGTTTGGATAGATTTGCAAATCCTTGAAGTATTCTAAGATAATGCCAAGCACAGCCTCAATGGTGACCTCAATACCATCCGGGGTAACAAATGCCTCTAGCTTAAAGTCCGTATCACTGACACCCTCCTCACCCACTTCAAACTCCACCGAAGACGCATCATTAAGCGGAATACCAGGATATTCCACAAAGAATCTATAAGTGCCCTGAGGCAGGAAGCCGAACTTAAACTCCCCATTATCATCGGTTTCACCGTAAGCAATCAGCTCAAACTCATCATCCTGACCGGTACGTCCGCCTGATCGTTTACGACGCAATCCACACTTTCTTTTTGCTGCTCTTCTGCGGGCATCTATTCTACCTGAGCCATCTCCAAAATCTTCCTCAATCAATACATCCAGATCACCTGGTCCATCTGTCAATGGAGGTGGAACAGGCGTAATCTTAATCGTAATCGCTGAATCCTTCCTAAGCTGAAGTATTTCAGCCTCTTCCCATAGGAACGTATCGCCATAGTAGCCTCCAATGTATTTTTCCTGATCATTCGGATCGATAGCCAATAGATAATCGCCCAGTACAATTTCCTGGAAGCTAAACTGACTGGATACATCTTCCAGCCGACCATCGGCCAGGGTATCATACCCACCAGACTGTGTCACCCTCAACAGATAGGCCGACAGATTGCTGCTGAGTAGGTCATCATTAAAGTCGGTCACGTCCACATCAATATTGGCAATAGCCAGCAACACTTGCGGCCCCACATCTATCGTCAATCCGGTGACCAGTTCATTGGTGATCTCGGCTCTAAACGCACCCATATTGTTGTAATCAATATCCAGGATTTCCAGAGAAGCACCTGAAATGCTAAACTCTGAGCCTGAAAAAATTTCAAGGTCATTTCTGAACCATCGGTAGTTGTTGGCAGTGCCTCCGGAGACGATATCCAGCCCCGGATCTTCCAGGTGAAAAATCTTGACAGGCTCACCGGTAAACCCATCAAACTGAAGGCTCGCCTGATTGGCATATTGAAGGTTGGCAATGCCAATCAATGGTTCCAAATCATCAAACTCCAGGTTGTTTCCAGAAACATTCAGGGTGCTGATACTCACGTCAGTGAAATCCATCAATCCCAAAATCTCATTGTTGGAAAGATCCATCTGAGTCACGGCACTCAAACCACCAACAGCTCCCCCCGTGAAAGGATTTGGCATCTCTCCTGTAGCTCCAATGTTGGCTAAATCAACTATTTGAACTCTGTTTCCGGCCACATTGAAGGTTACTCGTTCCCAATCCCTAAATCTGTCACTAGTCCAATTCACGGCAGGATCCCATGTATTTCCACTCAACGATGAGTAAATCTGCCTCAACGCTACAGAATCTGCGAATGTCTGAGGCTCAATCAGTGTTTTCACGGCAATAGTGTTGGAATTTGTGGAAAGCTGAGCTCCAAAATCAGCTCGCACTCTGTAATAGTAAGACTGTCTGAACAAAAGTCCAGTGACGGCCTGGCTGGTTGCCGTCCCAACCGGACGATTATCATAACCCTCCAGCATATTCTCAAAGTCAGGGTCAGTAGCTACATCAAGGAAGTAAGCCTCTGCCGATCTGTCTGTCCAGGACGCTGTAAACGAAGTTGAAGTAAGATCAGTAGCAGCCAGTGCTACCGGTGGGTCAAAGTTCGGCACAATCTCGAAGGTGGCATCACTCACATCATTGATGCCCAGCGAAGTATTTGCAACCTGGATCAGGTTATTACTCCCCTGCAGATCAGGAATCGTCCAGTTGTAAGAACCTCCGTACATCGCAAAAGTGCCATCATTGAGGATGGAATAATTATCTCCACCATCCGTACTTAGCCTGATTTCAATCAGATCTGAGCCTGAAATATTCGCGGTACTCCATGATATCTCATAGCTATCCCCAACCTTCAGCGCCTCGCCTCCATTTGGGGTGAGAACCGTAACAGATGGGGATGGAGCGGCTTGGATGGTAAATACACCATCACTGGCATCTGCAACTGCCTGACTGGTATTGGCAATTTGTATCCGGTTATTGGTGCCAATATTGTCAGGAACTGTCCAATTATAGCTTCCCTCAAACATGGAGAATATCCCGTCAGCGATAATGGAGTAATTATCTCCGCCATCCGTGCTCAGCCTGATCTCAATCAGATCTGTGCCTGGAATATTCTGCTCAGTCCAGGAGATTTCATAGACATTTCCCACACTTAGTGTCTCGCCCCCGTTTGGCGCAAGTAGTGTGATGGATGGAACAGGTGCCGCTTCTATCGTAAATGCAGCATCACTTTCATCTGCAATAGCCTGGGTTGTGTTTGCAATTTGAATTAGATTGTTCGAGCCGGGATTGTTAGGTATGGTCCAATCATAGCTTCCATTGAACATAGAGAATATCCCATCTGCGATGATGGAGTAATTGTCACCGCCATCCATACTCAGCCTGATCTCAATGAGATCTGTTCCAGGAGTGTTTTCCTCTGTCCAGTTGATCTCATAAGAATCCCCTACAGTGAGGGTCTCTCCACCATTTGGTGTGAGCACGGTGATAGACGGAGCTGCGGCATCAATGGTAAATGCAGCATCACTTTCATCTGTGACGGCTTGGGTGGTATTAGCGATCTGAATGAGGTTATTCGCGCCAGGGTTGTTGGGGACTGTCCAATTGTAGCTTCCGTCAAACATGGAGAATATTCCATCAGCGATGATGGAGTAATTGTCCCCACCATCAGAGCTCCACCTGATCTCAATGAGGTCTGTACCAGGTATGCCTGCATCCGTCCAGGTGATTTCATAGGTATCTCCTACGGTTAGTGTTTCACCACCATTCGGGTCTACCACAAGTATCGAAGCAGCAAGAGGGTCTACTTCAAAGGTGGTGGTGAGGTATTGTCCCCATGCGCCGGATTCATCTTTTGCTCTCAAGCTCACGGTGTGAGTCCCCGGCTCCAGCGTGGAGGTTCCCAAGGTTATCAACTCGTTGATGGCGTTGGTGGGCAAAGTGATGGATACAGGCATTGCATTGCCCACGCCCGGATCTGTATCAAAGAAGTATTCTACGGCGATGATTTGGTCTGAGGTATTTTCTGCCTCTTCCACATAAATTATCTGAGAAGTATATGGCCCCCAGGCACCATTCTGAAGCCTTCCTCTCAGATATACAGTATGAAATCCGGTGGATAGACCACTGGTAGCCAATGCTCCACTTGTGATAATTTCTGAAGCGGCAGAAGCACTAATCGGGGTTCCCAGCCCTGCTCCCGAGTCAGTATCCACAAAAAACTCAAGGGCATCTACAATGACCACATCTCCCAGGCCGACCGGTGATTCGACAAAAATGGTAGTTGCCGAGGATGGTCCCCACGATCCTCCCTGCAGCTTTCCTCTTAAATACACCGTATGAAATCCTGCAGGCAGACCGGACAGATCAAGGCTTTCGGTAATCGCCACATCCGATGAAGATGAAATAGAGATCGGAGTGCCTGCGCCGGGCCCAGGGTCTGCATCCACAAAATATTCCAGCTGATCCACGACTACCACATCTCCCTGACCCACTGCGTCCTCTACATAAATCGTCTTAGCATCATAAGGCCCCCAAGCGCCATTTTGGAGCTTGCCTCGGAGAAACACCGTATGAAAGCCAGATTCCAACCCGGAAGTGACCAATGTCTCCATGATCGAAATATTCGAAGAAAGTGCCACTGAAATAGCAGTTGCTAACCCGGCTCCCGGATCAGAATCAACAAAATACTCGAGCTCCTCAATTTGCACCACATCGCCTACACCCGCACTTTGCTCAATGTAAATGGTATATGAGGAATAGGGTCCCCACTTTCCGGTCTCATCCTGGCCTCTTAAATAGATGATGTGGAAACCACCCGAAAGTCCAGACAAGTTTAAAGACTCGGTAATTGAAACCCCAGCGGCTGCCGAGATCGCAATTGGTGTCCCCAACCCTTCTCCAGGATCAATATCGACAAAGAATTCGAGGGAAGTGAGGTTTGCATCTGTGATAATTTCTTCCTGCAAAAAGGAGCCAGATGAATGGATACTTTTTAGATCACTTTCATCCGAAACAAAAATGGCAAAGCTGTATACCCCAGGATCAAGTGCAGAAGTGTTCACTGAAATGGTCTCATCAATCATAGCGGCGGCCGTGAACGAGGTAAACTCCTGTGTGTCCACCACACCACCATCCTGATAGATGACTACAGAAATTTTGCTGATGTTTTGGGCTAACCCGGCAAAACAGAGAAGAATGAAAAAAGCTGCTAGTATCTTTTTCATTTATAGGCTAGTTAGTGGTGGCTTGAATTCGAATGGAGAGATTGGATGAGCTGTTGCTAGAACTCTCAAATTCTAACGCGGTGATTTTAGGAATCGCTGGCAATCCGGAAAGGAGATAGGCATTTTCCGGCTGACCTGTTGGATAACCAAAAGCCCCCGATTCCGCTCCCGTCTGTGAAGAGGTCTTTCCGGGAGATCCGGACTGAAGCTGAAAGTAGCCATCATTGCCCAGGGAGGTTTCAAACAAAAGATTGGCCTCCGTATCTACCTTATTGCCACTCACTCCATCGGTCACCACGACAGGTGTTTGTCCCACCCTGCTGCTGTTTACTACAGAGTTGCTCACTATGCTTGCATCAAAAGAAATATTGCCATCGAAGAAGGTGCAGTAATCAAACGCAGGACTGGAGCCGCCGGAAACCGTGACTCCATTTCCAGAACTGGCGTAATTGAAAATTGAATTGGAAAAGCTCACAGACGAACTTTGTACATATATGGGGGAGGTAAACAGACATCTACTATATGAGATGTTTGATATGCTGCTGCCGATAGTAAATGACCCGCCGATGATGCAAGCATCAAAGGTGATGTTGCTTTCATTAAAGGTGATCGTGCCGATCTCCAAATTTGAGAAGACCGAATTGGCTGCTCCAGGATTTAAGGTGATGTTTCCAAGAGAGGATGATGAGGAATAGCCGATACTCTGACCGTAGTATCCATTTCCAATAAACGTTCGTTCGGTGCTCAAAGTAAAATTCCCATAAGATGCGGCTGAGCCTACTACATAGATCGTGTCCCCTGTACCGGAATTGGCAATGGCATCACTCATCGTGGCATAGTCTCCATGCCCAGCGGCATCAAGCACAACCACATTGGCGCAGATCTCACCCAGCCCTATAAGTATCCCTATAGTGAAAAGTAGCTTTCTCATGACCAGATTAGTTTCCTGTTACCTCGATGGTTGCATCGGCATCCGTACCTTCAGTGATATTGGATGGCAGGTCAAACCTCCTTACCACCGGCAGTACTGATCCGGACAATTTGAAAGGTGAAGTGCCTCCGTCTACTCCCAGGTTGGTGCCATCGGTGGCAGCATTTTCTCCGGCCGATCCAGCGTCCAGTGTCGGATCAAGAGAGTAATCATACGAAAAGGTCGTCAACGGTAGGTTTACAAACGTTGGGTCTGTGGTATCAATATTCGAATCAAACCTTATGTTGGTACCTGTGATTGACCCAAATGTATAGTCATTGGAGAGATTGTTTTTGTAGAGCACGTTGGCAGAGCCACCAGCCTGAAATCCCGGGTAAATGGTCACGAAAATATTGTTTGTCACCAGGCAGTTTATGAGCTGATAAAAGGCCGATTGTGAGGCTGTGCCCAGAAAAGTATTGTGATCGAAAGTTACTCCACCTGTAGTCACATAAGCGCCCCTGTACTGGTTGGTAGTTCCGGTGTTGGCAAACACATTATTCGAAACCCTGATGTTGGACTGGTTGGTGGTGGTTAAGTTAATCGAAAAGGTAAAGGTTGGTGTTGGTTGAATCACGTTTTGACGGATCAGCACATTCGTCAAACTATTCGCACCTGAATTGCTGATATAGTTAATTCTATTGTTTTCGATCACCAAATCCGATAACGCACCGCTGGTATTCCCCAGGTATAAATAACCTGTGATTTCCAAACCAATAATCTTGCTTCCGCTAGCTGCTGTATAAATGGTGAGATTGCTAACCTGGCTGGTAAAAGGAATCTCCATGTCTGGATTGAAGCCAACCCCGATGATGGTAAGTGGCTTAGTCACGTTCACATTCCCATAAGTAGAAGAACTTGGGATGATGAGCAGTGTATCCCCGGCGGTGGCATTGCCAATGGCCGTAGCAATGGATGTCTCAACCCCGGCTGGTGCATTTCCATTGTTGTCTACAGTAATGACTGTGGCATACGTCATGGCACTGATTACAAATAAGGCAGAAAAAATGATGGCTTTCATAGTCATAGCTTTTAGGCAAAATGTGATTTTCAATTAAGGTTTAAAGCTATAAGAGGCCGGAGGCGAAGTGAATACCATCCAGACGGTATATTGACCTACCGGATATGAGCAACAAAAAAGGGATGACTCTCGCCATCCCTGCTAAAACGAAGTTAATCTAACTAATCTCTTACAATCACCCGGAAACTTACCACATTGCCTTTCGGATCTTCCCGATCATAGAATCTCAAGATGTAAATGCCATCTTCAAATTCTGATACATCCATTTTCAGTTCGCCATCAAACCCGTTTCTCAGATCCATGGACCACATGGTATTTCCTGAAAGATCCACAAGCTGTGCAGTCACATCTTTGGATTTCAAGTGCCTATACCTGATGTTTAGGTTTTCACTGGACGGGTTCGGGTAGATCTGCAGATCCTTGAAGTAGTCCAGAATGATTCCGAGCACTGCTTCGATCGTAATCTCAATACCATCAGGAGTAGTGAAGGCCTCCAGTTTGAAATCTGTGTCACTGATTCCTGCCTCACCCACTTCAAACTCAACAGAAGATGCATCGTCCAGAGGAATACCAGGATACTCCACGAAGAATCGGTAGGTGCCCTGCGGCAGGAAGCCAAACTTGAATTCTCCATTGTCGTCAGTTTCCCCGTAGGCGATCAGCTCAAACTCATCGTCATCCTGACCAGTACGTCCTCCTGATCGCTTTCTTCTCAAACCACATTTTCTTTTGGCAGCCCTTCTCCTGGCTTCTACCCTGCCGCCTTCATCTCCAAAGTCTTCTTCCATCAATACATCCAAAGACCCTTCTCCGTCATTTGGACCTAATTTCCTAGGTACTTCCGTCATCACAATGTCAAAAGAATCATCCTCCCGAAGTTCTATAGTTTCTGCCTCGTCCCACTGGAAAGCATTACCGAAATAGGTCGGGATCAGATCTTCTTCATTATCAGGATCAATCCCGCAGAGGTAATCTCCCAATACAACCTTACTGAAAACAAAGCTCGCACCCACATCCGGGGCTCGTTTCAGGGTATCATACCCCTTCTCTCTTCGGATGGCCTCCAGCAGCGCGCCCTGGAATGTCTCTCCGGTGAGTTCCACACCATCAAAATCAGTGAGGCGCATGGTGACTTCTGCGGTAGCTAAAACATATTGAGGATCAACATTAATGGTAAGATCCTCTAATCCTACGATTGTGCTGTTCACTTCTGCCCTGAACTGACCCATGTTATCATAATCGATGGTCACAATCTCAAGCGCAGAGCCTGCCACAGAAAATTCACTCCCGGTAGTGATCACATCATCTCCCAGATACCAGGTGTATTGATTCGCAGAGCCTCCAGTGCTAAAAGCCAATATGTAGTTTTGCGTGTTTGGAACCAGGATTGAATCGCCTGTTACACTCAGAAGATCAGGATTTGTTTCAGCATCAAATTGGATACTCGCCTGATTAGTGTAATTCAAAGTAGCTATACCAATCAATGGCTCTAAATCGTCAAACTCAAGGGCATTTCCAGAGACGTTCAAGTTGTTTATAGAAGTTCCTGATAAATCAACAAGACCAGTAATTGTATTATTTGAAACGTTCATCCGTGTCATCGCACTCAATCCGCCAACCGCTCCTCCAGTAAATGAGGCTGGCATATTTCCAGAAGCTCCCCGATTTGAAATATTTAATCGATCCACACGAGTCCTTTCGGAATCCATAGTTATCCCATCCCAATCTCGCATGTACTCAGTAGTCCAGTTCACTGCAGGCGTCCATGCGCTACCTCCAATTGCATCATATATCTGCCTGAGGGCCACACTATCTGCAGCAGTGGCCGCATCTCTTGCGGTTCTTACGCTCACCGTGCCAGAGTTTGCAGATATTTCACCAGCCGTATTCACCAGCCGTATTCTGAAATAATAATCATCGGAGTAATCAAGACCTGTCAGCGATTCACTTTCAACTCCCATCGGTATACTTTTTGGATAACCAGAAAGGATGGTTGAAAAATCGGCCACAGTTGACACATCAAGCTCATAAAAATCCACATCAATTCCTGCATCCCAAATCATGGTAATGGATGTATCATCAAAGCTATCCACCATTAGACCTGTGACCCCAAGCTGCACCACCAATTCATCTACTGTAGCGTCAGAACCAACATTTCCTGCCAGATCTGTGGCCTCCACCTGCACATTGTAAGTGCCGTTTACGAGTGCCGGACTGATCGTACCCTGAGGAAGTGTCCAGGTACCATCACCATTGTTGTTCGCAGCAAATGTGTTGCTCAGGATGGTAACTTCAACAGATGCTGTAGGATCATCTACCGTGCCTGTCAATTCTGGACTCGTAATCGAAGTGCCCTTTACATCTATTGCAACTGTGGGCACTGTGTTGTCAATTGTATAAACTTCTCCCGAAAGGAAGTCTGATTCCGATGGGTTTCCATTGTCATCCACAACTCCATCCAGATTGGTATTGGAATAATCGAGTCGGATTGTTCCATCGCCAGATATGGTATTGACCGTCACTGTGATTGTGGATCCTGAGGCAGAAGATGCCCCTGAGATGCTTCCCACAGCCGTGCCGGTGGTATTTAGCACAAAATCTCCAACCTCAACGTCATTTACATTTTCACTAAATGTTACTGTAAAGTCAACAGAAGTGGCATTCGTAGGATCTGCACTAGCTCTGGTAATCGAAAGCACCGTTGGATTTTCCGTATCAATACTGAAGACATCTGTCTCATCATGGTTCGTCATTGTATTCCCTGCCGCATCCTGTGCCGCAGAAATACGGACATCCACATCAACTATCGATTCGTTTGCATCCGTTACACTGAAGAATGCTTCGTATTCAAATGCATCATTCCAAACTCCTCCGATATCCGTCAATGTTGCGGATGGATCCTCCACGGGGAAGGTAATCACCGGATTCTGAGAGCCATCATCGGTCATCGCTTCATCAAAGATCACAACGATGCTCAGTGCGCCATCTCCATCTTTAACGACTGTTAGGTCTGGTGTAACACTTACTACGTTGGGGGCTGTCACATCACCTAAGCTAATCGTAAACAAATTGCCTGCACTAGGTGTGCCGGATTCGATTATTTCCTCTTCTATTCCAATTTCCGATTCAGGATCTAGCGCCAGCGGGATGAATGAATTGCCTGGTGTTGCACCTGCAGCAATATCCACCGTTACGAAGAAGTATGTAGGTGAACCAGCGGACAGTAGTTCAGCAAACAAGAAAATTACCTGATTGGCATTTACCGGGCCTCCATCCGGAATGTTCCCACCAAAATCATAAGAGCCTAGTTCGATGGCTCCAGTTATGTCGCTATCACTATCCATCCACAACGTGAAAGGATCGGCAGGAAAGTCCGTGGGATCATAGTTGGCATCTTCCAGAGTGAGGATAAACCCAATGGTAGTCACTTCCTCCTCTGGTGTTATGCTCAGTGTATAAATCAGGTTGTCAGTGGAGCCTGGAGCCAGATTGCCACCGGGCACGCCTACAGACCCAAAAGCCACATTGACCGGAGGATCTCCTGATACAAAATTGTAGCTCAACACATTGGAATAAACACCTCCATTATCAGCAACCCAATGAACGTAATAGTTGGTGGCCGGATTCAGTCCTCCTACATTGAATTCATTGGTTCCAATCACATTGGAGAAGTTGTTTGAAGACACTGCTGGGTCACCTAGCTCATCCAATCCTGCTATTATCTGGTTGGCATCAGGGGCTGTGGCAGAAAATGTAACTACGTAATACAGGTCTGACTGCACATCCACGCTAATTTCAAACTCAGCATCTGTAGAGCGGATTTCGATAGGATTGAGGCCTGATAAAGTAGGAGCAATCCCGACAAATCCATCTGATGTAAAATCATCAATCACACCACTTTCGCTTCCACCACCAGTATAAATGATCTGAATGGGCCCATTATAGGTAGATCCAAAGGAATAAGTAAATTCAATAAAATCGGTTCCGTCAGTAGATCCGGAACTCAGCAAATTATCAAAAGTAGTCCCTCCATCGCTTGATCCGTACACTTCAAAATCGAACGTCCCTGCTGAAACCGGGTCTGCTTTGTACCAGAATGATATTTCATTGACATTTGTCAGATAAGGCGAAATCAAAAAATTGCCTGTACCAAAAAACATGTACGCAGCATCTCCTACACTACCTCTGGGAAGATTAGGGTCAATATCGGCAGTGGATTTAACTCCCTGTGCCAGCCACTCACCTGATGATAGTGTGAAAGAAGGATCAGTCGTAGCTGTAAGTCCATTATCAAAATCTTCTGAGAAATTAACCACCGCTCCTTCAGTAGGTTTGGTCAATACATGGAGATAATTCATTGATCCCGAGAATACCAACAGGTTTTCAATAAATGTCCCATCATAATTTGCTGCAACAATCGTGGAGCTGAGTCCCGGATTGTCCACATAGATTAGTCTGTTTGATTCATAGTCAATTTCAATATCCTCCAGATCGGTACTTAGTCCATCAATCACAATTTCATCATTGGCTCCATCCAGATCTGCCCTTCTGATTTCGCCATTGTCATTGGTCCAGTAGATTTTTCTTTCGACCGGCTCTATGGCAATTCCTTGCACAAAATTTCCCGGTGAAGCTGCACCTGACATCACTATTTCAACAGATCCGGCAATGTCTCCAGTGTTTGCCCGATAGATGGTTCCTCCACCACCAGACTCACTCCAATAAACATGATCTTCAAAGACCTCTATGTCATAAGGAGTGAGGGTGAAAACATCATCGACTCCCAACGGCGAACCATCAGCGATAGCAAAGCTTGCCAGGCCAGCCGGAGAAGCGATGTATAAAATGTTGTTTAATGAGTCTATTCCCAAACCTCTGTAGGCTGTACCGGAAGTGGCCAGGTCTGCAAATTCGATTAAATCAGTACCATCAGGATTCACAGCCATAATTTTGTCCCCACCACTTGACCCATCAATAAAATACAGCTTTTCAGTCCCCGGATGATAATCGATCCCATAGTCACCAAAACCACTATTGGATGACGCTATCGAGCTTTCAATACCGCCCGCTAAATCTAATTTGTAAATGTCTGTAGCACTTGCTTCTGTAAAGTAAATGCCGCTAGGGTCAAAAGGAGCCAAGGTTGAGAATCCCGCCGGATTATTTGTAGCGGAGTTTATGTTATAGAATTCCTGCCAAGCCGGTCCGTTTGTTTCAAGCACCGCTATAGTATAGTCAGTACCAGGATTTAGGCCTGTAACTGATACCGAGTTGCCAAAGCCATTGTAAACAGCATGCCAGCTACCATCTACTAAATCACCTGCTCCAAAATTACTGTCGGGGTTAAAGAATGTATTATCTGATGGAATAGGCATTTCCGTTTCAATTCCCTCGAACACTGCCACAATCCTCCTCTGTCCATCTCCATTGGTCCAGGAAATGTCTACACTATTATCTGTCACATTGGTCGCATTTATGTTTGTGGCTTGAGTAGAAGGGGTGACTACTCCGCTGTGATCAAAAGCAGAAGATGACACAAAGTTGGAAGCTGCTCCTGTAAGCGTAAATCCGTTCAGGGTTCCATTCAAGCCACCAGTTTGATCGTTAAGGGTGGTTATTCCGCTGTTGTCGCTACCGGCACTTCCCTGATCCATGGTGTAATGAAGCAGCAGAGCTGGCTCATTGGGGTGACCTGTAAGGTCGGTAGAATAGAGGTATCCTCTGATGTCATCTGCAGCAATCACACCATCCCATACCCGAACATTATCCATATCTCCGTCAAAGAGATCTCCCGTCCCTATGCCATCAGAATAGCTTCCTCCCACACGATTGACGGATACAACAGGATCATAGCTCGAAGAACTATGAATCTGATCCAAAACTCCATCTACATAAATCCGTATTTCATTGGTCGTGCTGCTATGAGTAACGGCAATATGGTGCCAGGCTCCATCATTGATGAGGGCTCCACCATCGAAGATTTCCCAACTGCCGGTAAAGTGAGTATACCGAACTCTTCCATCATTGATACCAAAAGCACCACGAATGTTGTTGTTGTTATCCCCGATTACTGACAGGGCTGGATTGCCCGCATAACCGGAAATCAGATCTGTGGAAGATGTATTGATCCAGGCTTCATAAGTAAGTCCATTAGGTAAGGCGGTTCTCGTAAACGATACAAAATCATCGGTCGCATCAAAGTTGAGTGCGTTTTGCTCCGGCGCATCGGCGAGTGCTCCTGACCCAACCCAACTTGGTGACGTATTAGCCCCACCGCCCGAACCATTCCAGGTTCCATCATTATTTGCAAACACATCTTGCAACTCAGCCCCTGTCCCTTCATCAAACTTGTAGTAGGCCACCATGTCGCCATAGTTCGGATGTGTAGAGATGTCTGTGGTGTTTGCATAAGTGGCAATGTCCCCTGCAGATAGTGCGGTATTCCAAATTCGAACTTCGTCTATCTGGCCGGTTAATGGTTGGGTCAAAGATTCAGAATCTACCCCTATTCTAAATTGTGAGAAATCAATAGCTAGTATGGTATTAATTGACCCAATGAAGACACCATCCACATACAGGCTTAAAAGATCTCCCTGATATGTACCAGCAATATGATGCCAACTTCCATCATTATTTGCTAATCCTGATGACGGTCCATTTACACCATTTGGCGTAATTGATAATTGATTTGTAGACCTAAACTTTAGAGATATCTGCTGTCCATTTGCACCCGTATTTCCGATTGAAACAATATTTTGAGCGCCCGCAGTAGAGCTGTTTACCCATGCTTCCAGAGTAAAGTCTCCGGTTATTTTTTCGGTAAGATCTGGGCCTTGAACATAATCATCCGTCCCATCAAAATCCAGCGCCGAGCCTGGATCAGTGGCCCCCAGCAACGGGTATGAACTTGGCACAGCCAGGTCTGTAATTGTGATCTCACCGGATGGCACATTGAAGGCATAAAGTGAATCAATGGCCGGATCGTTGTTCAGCAACCCCGATAGTCGCTCCCATCCACCAGACGCTGCATTGTCTGCCCCGTTTTCACGGTACAGGATTCGTTTGTCAGGATCTTGCGAGCCGCCATTGTTGTAGTCCATGCGGATGTCTACCGTCTGACCGGGGGCAAATACTCCGTAATATTTTGTCTCTGTGATCGTATTGAAGCCAGCCGCCTGGTCCTGATTTGGTGTGCCACCTACATAATAGATGTGGAATCCATTAGAGGCATCATCAATCTCAACAACCACATCGTCCTCTGGTGCGGTATCAAATTTTACAGGCCCGGAATCGTAGCTAAACATGCTGCCATCTCCTTGTGGTGCCCCAGAAATTTCGGGCATTGCTCCGGTGATGGTACCATCATTTCCGCCAGCCAGGTCAATGGCCACATTTGGATCATTCTCATCAAACTTGTAAACGGCTACCAGATTGGCGAATGATGGGTGACCTGCTTCAAGCTTTTGGATCATGTATTGACGAATGTCTTCTTCTGCAAGGGCGGTGTTCCAGATGCGTACTTCATCTAATTGGCCTCCAAATTCCCTATCAAATGCAATAGATCCTGCAACACCGTCGCTGTTGCTACCAATGAACATATTGGAGGTTGCTGTGTAATCGGGAACCCCTGTCACACCCAAAGCGTTAATCACTTCAACTCCGTTAACATAGAGGTACAAATTTGTGGTTGCTCCTGAATTCTCAATGACCCCTGCTACGTGACTCCAAGTGCCTTCTGGAATCGGACCTGCAATAATTTCTCTATCTGCTGTTGTATTATCTCTGTATAGAATTCTAACATTTGTGCTGCTGATAGACAATTGATATCCTCCACCACCGGAAGAAGGTGCCACATTTGAAATAATTGCCGCATGATCGGATATATTGGTATAATCAGGATTAACCCAGGCTTCAAGAGTAAGATTTTGATGACCCAAAAACTGTGAACCACTCCCCAGATCAATGTAGTCATCGACTCCATCGAAACTCAACGCATATCCAGCTCCCTGCTCGGTTGGGTATGGAGATGGGTCTATAGCTGTGGCAAGCTGAAGGCTTCCGGAGATACCGGCAGAAACTAACTCCCCATTCCCTACCAGTGTACCAAAAAATCCACTCTGATCTGACCATCCAAGGGATGCATCACTTCTGGATACCAGCCTTCTATCTGCTGTCAATCCGGAATAGTAATATACCACGTTGTAGTTGATACCGGGGGCAAACACTCCATAATATGCCCCATCTGTCACATCGTTTAGCCCAGAACCTGTTGGTATTCCCGGTACTTGATTGATGCGATAAACGTGCATCGGTCCTGCAGAACCCAGATCACGTGTTTCCAGCTCGTAAAAAGTAAAGCCTAATCCAGTGTAGTCAAAGCTGCTTTCATCGCCAAGGTGTGCGCCGGAGGGAACATGGGTTGCTCCGTTGATTGTACCATCGTGCACTCCTTTCACATCCGAAAGTGCCCCATCCCCGCTATCGTCCATTCGGTAGTAGGCCAGCAGGTTGGCATAGGAAGAGTGGATGTTTGTTACCTTTTGAGCCAAGTCAGCTCGAATATCAACCTCCGATCTCACAAAATCCCAGATTCTTATTTCATCTATCTCACCATTCATATAATTACAATCACAACCGTATCCCTGCTTTCCAATGAAAGCGGGGTTGGTATCTCCAAAATCAGAAGGTGTTAAAGTATAGGTAAACTGTCCGTCCTGAACACCATTGATATAGAACGTAACCTGATTTAGACCACTACTGTATGTGGCTGCTACGTGAACCCATTCATCAAGAGGTACATCATTAATAGATTCCTGCCATTCACTGGTTGAGCCATTTGAAAATTCGAGTCCTAATTTACCTGTGCTTAGTTTTTGGAAAATAAACACGTCAGGGCTGGATCCTCCGTTTCCTTCACCTTTGGATAGAATGGTTTCACCATCTGTACTGGATGTGTTGATCCAGGCTTCTATGGTAAAGTCCCTTGTGGAAAGGTTCAGGTCTATATTGTGAGGAATGGTTACTTCATCATCTATCCCATCAAAACTTAGCGCTTCACCAGCTCCTTCGGCAGCTGGATAGACTGGTAAAAGAAAGTATGGAGCTGAAAACTCTGAAATCCCTGTGGCCGGGTCCAAAACGGTGGCCGTGTAGTGTGCTCCCGGGGCAAAAGCGGTAATAAAATCCGCCTGTCCTCCTGATACTGGTGCTGATGTAAAGAATGCAGCGGCCTGGTTATCATTACATCCATCATCCGAAACCCAGATGGAAACAGTGCTGCTATCTGCTGCCCCCGGGGTGAGCACGGTTGCCCCGCCGGTGGTCATGCTTTGGATGGTAGGGGTGGTGGTGGCCGGGGCAATTATGAAGCCAATCCCTCCTATAGCATTACAAATAATTATATTATTTCCAAGGGTAGTATTCAGCACATTACTATCATTGAAGAATACACCATAATTTAGATTATGTGAAATGACATTCTGATAGTTATCCCCAATATTCAAATTGGTAGGTGCTGATTCTATTGAGATACCATTTACACCATTACCCAAAGCAGAGGATCCGTCGGACTGTATCCCGAAGTAGTTTCCGTTTATATTAATATCATCGCCCGCTTGTACCCTGATCCCGTTACTGGTATTTCCGGAAATTATGTTCAGGTCACTTGGTGAAGAACCCCCAATATTTACATTTGACGCTAATCCCTGGATATTGATCCCACCCCAGTTTGCTATTGGCGCATTAGCTGCTTCGTTGGTGCCAATCTTGTTTCCGCGGATAAATACATTGGTTAATCCCGTTCCTCCAATTGATCCATTCAAATTGATTCCATATCTGCCTGACCCTGCCCCTGAGATGAGGTTACCCTCCCCGGTGAAGAAATCCCCACCTATTGTTATGCCGGTTACTTCACCCGTGGTGGCAATTCCATGATCGCTCAGTCCGATCCCGGACAGATTGATACCATCTACTGTGCCAAATCGGTTTCCTTGAATAATTGCCCCATCACCACTAACAACATAAATACAATTTCCATCAGTGTTGTGGAAAATATTGCCTTTACCTACAGCACCAATAATGGCATTATCGGCGTTATCAGTAGCCAAATAAATGCTACCATTGGTTGCTCCTCCATTAAACTCAGTAAAGATTAAGCCATATACTTCTGCATCAGCTGCGTTGATATTGATTCCATTCACGGTTCCGAGGGATGAGCCATTAATCGTAACCATCCCATTCGCATCCCCAAAATTCCATCCTGGCTGTGTGGTGCCATCAATGATGGTGTTGGCGGCTGTAATTTGTGGGAGAGCAGTAGCCAGATCAATGACCCACGGAGATGGCTCATCGATCAAGAAGGAGATTGTGGTACCCGGATTTGAATTTGCATAGGTGATGGCATCTCTTAATGACCCAGCTCCTGTGTCATTGGTATTGATGACAATGTGTGGCGGAATATCCAGCGCTGTAGATGCTATCCACTGTGGTGCGGTGTAAGCACCACCACCTGAACCATTCCATGTTCCATTGAAAGCATTTTTAACATCAGGGACATTAGTACCTGTCAACTCATTGAATTGATAATAGGCAACCAGATCAGCATGCAATCCCGGGTCAAGTTCCATGAATCGATTTTGTGCTATCTCCGTTTGGTTTCTGATCGAATTCCAAACCCTTATCTCATCTAGCTGACCATCAAAAAATCCAGTGAAGCCATCCCAGGCATTTCTACTGATGGTAAAGTCTGTGTTTCCGGTGAAGTTTCCCGTATGAGTCCCCGAACCAATAAATTGGCCATTTATGTAAAGACTTGATTCACGAGTTGTTGCATTATGGGTGACGGCAATATGATTCCAGCCAGTCGCAACCGTATAAGGGATGGTTACATCATCGAAAAAGAATCCAATCAATACCTGGGTTTCCTCCAGGTTAATATGCAAAGACTGATTATTTGTCCCTCCACTTCCTAACGAAAAGATACTTTGTGCGGCAGTGACATCATTGGTATTGAACCATGCCTCTACTGTAAAATCGCTGCTGGAGAGGTCTATTCCTGTTCCAGAAATGTAATCATCAGTGCCATCAAAATCCAGAGCATTTTGAACTGGCAAAGCATTGGTGGTCACATCAAAGAAGTCAACATTATTCTGAACATTGGGCACCCCTTCCAAATCCTCTGCCACCATGTAAACATCATAGTTTGTGGAAGGACTTAACCCTGATACGAGTTCTGAAAATTCAGAAAGAGGGGAAGAAACACTTATTGTTCCCGAGGCTTCTGCCGGAGCTCCTAAAAAGCCAGTCCCTCCTCGTATATCATCCTTACCCGGAACAGATGCTCCGTCTGTCAAAACCACATAGGAAAGTATTCCCATCTCTGATAGCTGTGTAGTGATCTCAAATCCATTTTCGGTGATATTGTCTACAAATGGATATCCTGGAACATTAAAAGGCGCGACCACATCTGTATCATAAACTGTCGAGTTTGACCAGATTGGTCCATTAGATACCCCGTCAGCTGGTATGCCATCATCAAAATTGTTGTAAAGAGTACCATCATTAGAATTGGTAGAGCGATCTGTCAATATCGTACCAGAAGTGATATTGAAATCATAATAGGCCACCAGATTAGGTTCCGAGCCAGTTAATTCCGTTGACAGTTGATTTTGAATAGTGGCTTGATCCAAATTAGTAGACCAGATTCTGGTTTCATCTAACTCCATAGCACCACCGGTTGACACACCATTGTTGTCAAATGTATTGCCGAAAGCAGCCAATGCAACAGAAGAAGTACCTGGATGCACAGAAGAAACCATATCTGCGGTGTTTTCTCCCACAAGCTCGCCATTCACATATACTTGCATGCTGCTTCCCGGATTGAAAACACCAGCGATGTGATACCATTTCCCCACAGCAAAAGAAAAGGGGACAATGGCTGCCGAAATATCTGTTCCTGCTACGGCTGAAGAACCGGTAGCTGAAACCCCAAAAAGTATCTCAGACGAACTGGATAACTGAAGCACGTAAGACCGCTGGTTTCCTACATCGTTCCATTTACTCACCAAAGGAATATCTTCAGCCGGAACAGATTCGTCAAATTTCACCCACGTCTCCAGAGTCAAAGCTCCGGTAATATCTAGTGAAGCTGCATCCGGAATGTCTACAAAATCATCTACACCATCGAACGAAAGCGAATTTTGAAGTGTGCCCAATGTCGTTACATCAAGCAAAGTTGGTGTTGGCTGAACGTTGAGCGCTGCGTCCTCCGCCACTACGTACACATCATAAGCCGTGCCCCCGAATAAGGTGCCACTCACATCATTTGCTGTGGCATTTGTTCCAAAATTGAAAAAAGCCTGGACTGGTGAACCACCTTGCCCGGTTCCGGCTTTTACTTCCGCGCTTGTAGGGGCTGGTGCTCCATCAAGTAAGACAACACCATACACATTTCCACTCTCATTAGCACTGGATGTGATGTCAAAGGAGTTTTCAGTGATGTCACTTACGGAAGGAAACCCAACATCGAAAAGAGGCGCAAATACATCAACATCCCAAGCCGTAGAAGTCACCCAGTTTGACGTGGAGCCAATCAGTGCAAAGGGGCCATTCAATGTGCCATCAAAACCATTGCCCGATAAATCATACAGCGTGGTGACGCCTGTGTTGTCACTAGCTGCAACACCGTGATTAAAATTATAAGATGCATGCAGGTTAACATCTGAGTTAATCGTAGCGTATGCATTATTCACAATATCTTCCTGGGTTCTTACTTCGCTCCATATTCTTACTTCATCCATTAAACCTTCCCATTGCCTGGTAGGGTCTGAGTTAAATGACGTACCCAGTACAAAATCAGGGAGGTTAGAAGGCCATAATGCAGCATAGACATCATTGAATACTACATTACCATCCACATATCCAATCAAAGAATTATCACCTGTGTTCCAGCTAAAAGCAATATGGACCCAGGTATTGGAAGGCATTGGTGTGACCGCATCGTCAAAGAAATAATGAAAGACTGATTCTTCATCAATGTATAGGTACAAGTCTCCTGCGCCATTTGTCTCTATTCTAAAGCCTGAACTGGTGTTAGCTAAATTGGAATCAAAAATTCCATGATTGCTATCAATAAACGAAGCATTTACCCAAGCTTCAAAGGTACCCTGAGGCGGTAATACTCCCAGGTTTCCTATGGACACCTCATCATCCGAGCCATCAAAATTCAACGCATGCTGAATGGACGCTTGTGCTCCGGAGGCCACCCAGTTGGAGCTGTTTCCTGATAGCAAAAATCCACTGGCTCCTGAATCTCCCGAGCCGTCTTGCAACGCCCCATCATTTCCACCACCGGAAATATCTGCCAAAGTGGTTACCCCACTGTTATTGCCACCTGAAACACCGCTATTGAAATCATAAGAAGCCACTAAACCTGTACCGGATGTGATTGTCCTTGAATAGTTCTGAACAATTTCTGTTGGTGTCTTCACCACACTCCATACCCTCACTTCATCAATTTCACCATCCCAGAACTGGTTAGATACATTAGAGCCTATATTTAAGCTCTCAATAGATGCTATCTGGTCTGTAAAAGTCAATGCTGTCCCCGCCGGTTCACCATCTACATAAAACTGAGTCCCACTTGCTACACCGTGTTGGAAAGTCATTGCCACATGATGCCAATCACCATCGGCAATGAAAACCCCTGAACTTTTCAAAGCTCCATCATAGGTCACCAGCTCTCCATTGTAGACCCAAATTCCATATGTCGGATTACAAGAGAGAATGGTTCGATAGGCTGCCTCAACCGTAGATGTTCTTACCCACGCTTCAATTGTACCACTATTCAGGTCATTAAATGAAGCGTCGTTTGGAACCAGTATGTGGTCATTGACTCCATCAAATTCAAGCGCATTGTCCTGAGCAAGTGATGAAAATGAAAGAATTAGGGAAAGGGTAACCAGAGACAGTTTTCTGACAGCTGAACGTAGCATGATGTTGACTTTAGGTGGCTATTTATTGTTAATGAGCAAATTAGCGTCTATTCAAACGCCATGAAATACCCAAAATACGGTAATTCGATTAAAAATAATGACTAAAATAACCTGTTGAAAACCAATCTCTTTTTACGAAATTGTTATTTCGATTAATCAGGTTCAACCCCCCATGAAACACTAAGCCGGTAGTACTGGTATCCATTATCTTTCGGTTCTGTTTTATCACACAATTTTTCAAAGTCCTAAACGCTTGCTTTCTTAGTATTAAAATCACTACAATGAAACTTCTATATACCGCTATTTTTTGCATTGTCAGCACCGCCACTTTTGGGCAATATGCCTTTGAAAGTAAGAAGGCTGAAAAGCTCTATTTTAAACTTGATGATGCGTACCTGGATTATGATTACAGCACCATTTTGGAAAATGAGGCAGAGGCCAAAGAGACCTTTCTGGGCAAGGAAGACACAGTAGCCGCCAACGTTTACAGCTTCCTGGCCGAAGCTTACGATTACGAAATGGGGGACTTTCAAAAAGCACTCAACTTTTACAGCCTGGAGCTTGAATTGAGAAATAAAATTGATCCAAACGGAGACCGGAAAGACCTCCTTTACAACATGGCTACCCTGCAGCAAGAGCTTGGATACTATAAAAAAGCGGAGGAATTTCTAACCACCATACGGGAATCTGATGCCAAAACGTATGGCAAAAACAGCGCAGAGTATTTTGATTCCTCACGGGCACTGATTGAACTATACCTCCAAACAGAGCAAGTAAGCGAGGGGATGGATGTAGCCGAGGAGATTCAAAAAGAGGTTCAAAAAAACAGCATTGAAGAAGGCGTGTCCCACAAGTGGATCGGGGATGCCTATGCCATTCAGGGCTCATTCAAAAAGGCTGAAAAAAGCTTGCTGAGAGGCTTGAAGACATTTGAAGAAAATGGGCTGGAGGCCACTTTCGAATACGCCTCCACACTAAATAGCCTGGGCATCCTATACATGGATAAAGGAAAGCTGCCAGAGGCGGAAGAAATCTTCCAGCAGGCTATGAGCATTGTCAATCGCATCCAGGGTGAATATGAAGATGTGATTGCAGGCTTGCAAAATAACCTGGCCATTGTCTACTTCAACCTGGGCAATTATGAGCGGGCCACCGAGCTGCAGAGAGCGATTCTAAAAGCCGACAAAGAATACTTTGGGGAAGACTCCTACACCTACGGACTTGACTTGCTCAACCTGGGCCTGACGCTCCTATATGACGGCCAGTATGCTGAATCCGAAAAGCTGCACCTGGAAGCCCTCGAGGTATTTGAAGCAAGCGCAGGAAAAGAGAGCATCGACTATGGCCGGGTGCAGAACAATCTGTCCCTCCTTTACACAAAAAGAGGCTATATAGATCAGGCGATTGATTACGGCCAGAAGGCCATAAAGACCTATGAAGCATCACTGGGGGCGGAGCACCCTGAAACAGCTTTCCCTTATTTCAACCTGGCCAATGCCCATCTTGGTTACGAGGAAATAGAAGAGGCTGCTCCATTGGCAACAAGGGCATACGAAATTCGGAAAAAGTCCCTTGGAACCAACCATCCATATTTTGCCCGAAGCTCAAACCAGCTTGCCATCCTGAACTGGAAGCAAGGAAAAACCAAAGAGGCCCTGGCATTTTACAAGGAAACATTTGACAACTATTTCAACCAAATCAATACGTTTTTCCCGGTACTCACAGAGGAAGAAAAAGCTACTTTCTACTACACCAATCTAAAGCCGGCTTTTGAGCAATATGTCTCTTTCATTGAGGAGACATCATCCGAAGACAAAGAGCTGATTGGCGAAATTTATGATTATCAACTTGCCCTGAAAGGACTGATCATGTATGCCACATCCAAGGTTAGGGAAAGCATCCTGAGCAGCGGGGATGAGGTGCTGATTGCGAAATATGAAAATTGGATCAGCCAGAAAGAACAGCTGGCCAAGCTCTTCAGTGCCACGGACATCAATCTGGAGCAGCGCAACGCCAGGATTGATTCACTCACTGACCTTTCTAATAAACTGGAGGAGGAGTTGAGCAAGTCATCAGAGGTGTTTGGAAAAAATTTCGCGAATAGAAACCTTTCCTGGAGAGACGTTCAAAAGATCCTGAAGCCGGGTGAAGCTGCTATTGAAATCGTCCGCTATCGGGATTTCTCCACTGACTCTGCGGGAGTATTTACCGATGAGGTTCACTATGCTGCGCTAATCGTAAAGGCTGAAACCGAAGATTATCCTGAAATGGTAATCATGAGAAATGGCGACCAGATGGAAACAAAGTATCTGGCCAACTATCGGAATGCGATCAGGTATAAGCTCTCCGAAAACTATAGCTATCGGCTGTTTTGGAGACCGATCGCCAATCGTCTGGAGGGCATCAGCAAAATCTACTTTGCCCCGGATGGCGTGTACAATCAGATCAGTATTTATACCCTTCAGAACCCTTCCACCAAAGACTACCTCATCAAGGAGCTTGATTTAACTATTGTGACCAACACAAAGGATATTGTATCCGGAACTTCCGCCAATGCAGGCTCGGGAAGTGTATTCTTCGGATACCCGAATTACAATATGGGAACGGATGAAGAAGCCTCGGATGCTTCCACCGATGGCGGAAGAGGAATGAGAAGTGGAGGTGGTTCACTGGAAAGAAGCGCCACGATTCCACGTGGAATCAGGGGAAATTTGGTGAGATATATGCGCTCGTTCAATGGACTTGGCATGCTGCCCGGCACAAAGAAGGAAGTCCAGCTGATCGACAGCCTGTACACTTCCAGATCGGAAGAGGCGGCAGTGTACTTGCTGGACGAGGCGGTAGAAAACAAAATCAAGGAGATAAAAAACCCATCAACCCTTCACATTGCCACTCACGGATTTTTCCTGGAGCTGGATCCTGCAGAAGCATCATCTGATAAATATGTTGAAAATCCGCTACTAAGATCGGGGTTGATTTTGGCTGGTGCCAATAGTTTTATCCGTACGGGCCAACTAGACGAACGACAAGGTGATGACGATGGCATCCTAACCGCTTTTGAGGCCATGAATCTTAGTCTGGATGAAACAGACATTGTGGTGCTTTCTGCTTGCGAAACCGGACTGGGAGAAATCAAAAATGGCGAGGGGGTTTACGGTCTGCAGCGGGCCTTCCAGATTGCCGGGGCAGATGCAATTATTATGTCCATGTGGACGGTGGATGATAATGCCACCCAGGAACTTATGACAAAATTCTATGAAGAGTGGCTCACCCATGGGGATAAAAGAAAGGCTTTCAATGCCGCACAAAAGCAATTAAAAGAAAAGTATAAGAACCCATATTATTGGGGTGCCTTTGTTATGGTGGGAGGTTAATTATCACATTGAGGAGGGGAAGTAACCCTTCCCCCTCCTCAATGAATAAATCTTACTCACCGGCATTCAGGGGTGCGATCTGTGCATTTTCTGGCATCACGAATAAGCTGTCTGATGGAGCCTCTTCAGATATTTCAATATTCTCAAATAAAGTGGCCTCTCCTCTCGGATCACCAACCGAATCCCCATCGTACTGAAACCATTGTAGTGAAGCAGGGAGCAGTAACCCGTTGAACTCAGTCCAGTCTTCGTACTTGATCAAATGATAGCTATCACTTGGTTCTCCACTCCCATAGGTCACTGTGTACATCAGCCACTCCATTTTATTGGTTTCCGGATCAAACCACAGAATGTAATTGTCATCCGGGGCATCCCCAATATTTTCCCCATAGGAAATCTTGATGCCATTGTACGCTTTTCCACTTAGCTCCCTGGGCTCCACATCTTCGTAATAAGCACCGGGATCGCCCACCACAAACGGCATGGTGTAGAAATAGAAAAACAAATTGTGATAAAACCTGGCCCTGCTTGCATCTACAGTGTCGGGCGTTACCCAAACATCATCACCATCAAAACCAATGGTTTGCTGTGGTGACTCCAGTCGTATCTTCCGGTTCTGCAGGTTCACAATCGTAGATTCACCTCCCTTTTCATAGGAGAGTAATTTCATTTTGGACCATTGCTCGTATCCACCGTGAGCATCAAACACGTTTGTGAGTGAAGCTGAGTGATGCTCTGGAGCCTTGTAAGCAGGTACTTCTGGCTGCTTTTCTTCAGTTTGTTTACTGGGCTGGCATGCGACTAGGGCAAAGACCAATGCCAGTGAGGTGAGATTTTTCATATAAATGTTTTATAACAAAGCTATGAGAACTATTTCCCTTCGGCGAATTCTTCGTTCGCTTCGAACTCAAAAGGTAAGCCAGTTTACAAATCCCTCACTAAAAAGAGACCAGTATGCTTATAGTGGCGTAGCGATGATTTGCCTTTGAATCTCCTGCGCCTCTTTTTGCTTCTGTAGGCTCTCATCAGGATTTGATCTGGAAAGATCGTAGGCCTCTTTCATTAGGCGATCATACTTCTTTTGTAGTGAGTTTACCTTCGAGGTTTTGAATAGCTTTAGCATAAGTGATGTCGATTAGCGTGAGTTGATCGGCGAAGATATAAATCCTGAGAACCCATAATAACCGAACTCTTTGAGCCTTTGAAAATATTCGACGAAATTTGAAGAGTGCTTTAAAAAATTTAATTTTTGATTCGTTTAGACTTACCTGATGAAACTTTCTCTTAGAATTATCCAATGATACGGCCCGCCACAACTGAAGATGCTAAGGCTATCGCCACCATTTACAATCATTACATTCTCCACTCACATGCCACCTTTGAAACTGAACCGATCGATGTGCCGGAGATGCTGAGCAGAATTCGAAAGGTGCAGAATGAGTTTGCTTTGCCCTGGCTGGTGAAAGAGGAAAGTGGAGTTGTGGTGGGCTATGCCTATGCCACCCAGTGGAAGCCTAGAAAAGCCTATGAAAATACGGTGGAGATCAGTGTCTATCTGGACAAAGACTGTGCTGGCAAGGGTTATGGAAAGCACTTGTATCAGGAGCTGATCAGGCAGCTTCAAGGTGAGGGGTATCATGCTGTGATCGGCGGCATTTCCTTACCCAATGAATCTAGCGTGAAGCTTCATGAATCCCTGGGCTTTCAGAAAGTGGCCCATTTCAAAGAGACAGGCTTCAAGTTTGACCGCTGGATAGATGTGGGGTACTGGGAGCTGATCCTCACAAATGATTAGCATAAGCATATGCTATGAGCTCATTAGCTGACGACAGATTCAGCTTTTTTAGGATATTTTTTCGGTGGGTTTCCACGGTAAACTCACTCAGAAAAAGCTCCTCTGCTATAACCCTGGTGCTTTTACCGGATTTTACCAAATGAATAATCTCCATTTCCCGCTCTGTCAGTAAGTTGATCTTATTCGAATCCTCCGGCGAAGAAGACTTGTCTACAAATACCTTTTCCCCACCACAAATACGGGAGACCATTTCTTTCAAAATGGATGCATCCGTGGTTTTCGGGATGAAGCCATCAGCCTTGTTTTTCATGCCCAAACGAATCAGGTGAGGTGCCTCTATCATGGAAATCAAAATCACTTTAGATCCTGGGAAGACCTCCTTGATTTTTGTACATAAATCCAGTCCGCTCAGCTCACCCAGCTGGATATCGATCATGAAAAGGTCAGTAGCCACCTTCCCCAGTTCCTCCAGAAATTCACTACCGGAATTATAAACTTTCAGCATTTCGAACAATCCGGTCTCCTGAAGGATGCGAGCCAGCCCATCTGCAAACAGGCGGTGATCGTCAACAATAGTAAATGTAATCTTGCTCATAGGTGGTTAATTGGAATGTTTATGATGGTGGTAGTTCCGGATCTTTTATCAGAGACGATGTGGACGGTTCCATCAAATCGCTCCACCCGAATTTTTATGTTAGTCAGTCCCATTCCCCTGTGCTTTCCGTCCACATCAAAGCCCAGCCCATTGTCCTCTGCAATGATTTGAAATTGCTCGTCATCTACCAGCAATTGAATGGTGGCTGTTGTTCCCTTCGAGTGCTTAAGGATATTGGTAGTCAACTCTGAGACAATCCGATAAGTAGCCAGAGACAGCTCCTTTGAAATGAGTTGTTCATCTCCCTGAGTCAAAATGTTGAACCGTATCACCTGGAGGTCATTGACCTCTGTTATGCGCTGCTTCACCGCATTGAAAAGACCATCCTCCAAAATATTCGTGACGGACAGATTTCCCAGAAAATACCGAAGGTCGTTGCTTGCCTTGTTCACAATTCTCACCAGATGCTCGTCATGAGTATAGCTATTTGTAATGATCAGCTTGATTGCGCTCACAGTAGCCCCCAGATCATCATGGATGTCCCGGGCTATCTGCATTCGTTCTTTTTCCTGTGTCTCAATTTCCCTTTGGAAAAGCTCCTTCTGATGCTGGGAGCGCTCCTGCTCAAACGCATGGCCTTTGTTCAGCGCTTTTCGGTACCTCCACGCCAGCAGAAAGCCGTAAGCCGTAAACTCTGCACAGACTGCCCAGAAAAAGTAATTTGGATAGGTGATTTCATAGTAGGTCAGTATGCCCTCGTAATTAAGGACATAGCCTGCGGCGTTGAAGTAGACCAGAAACAACGCAAGTGGAACGAGCAAAAGCGCCTCAATCGGTTTTTGGATCTTAAAAATAACTAGTGCAAAAAGCGTGATCATGAGGGCAATGATCATCACCACGGATGCATGCCAGCAGAAAACATAAATGGCATCTTCGACCGTGAGGCCGGGAAATAGAAAAAGAAAAACCGTGACAATGATACCAAACGCCAGGCCAACTTTATTTACCAAACTAAACGCCCGAATGATTCGACCTTTTGGATTCTCAAGAGCATAGCTAATCACCAGGTAGTGCAGACCGCAACCAATCAGGGTGAGGCTGATGACGGGTAGTCTGGTGAGAAAAGAAAAGGAGGCTGGTCCTGGGAAAAACACAACCAGCAGCTCCTCCTTGAGAACCACGATGGCCACAGTGGCCAGATAAATGGAAAGCAAATAGAAAATCCTTTGGGAGGTAATCACACCCAAAACCAGATTGAAAATGCAGAGAAGCAGAATTGCGCCAACGATAAACCCTATAGACCAATAAAATTTCTTCTCCCAAAGCAAATTATGAGCAGGGGTGGTGAAGTCAGTAAAGGCATGCTGGGGGCTTTTCAGGTTTCGAACCTTTAGGAGTAGATCGGCAGTTTCATTGGGAGCCAGCCTAATCTCTGTGGCCAAAAACCGGGTGGGCACTGGTCGTTCCCTCAAAGGAAGTTTGTATACTGCCGTATCTGTCGGCACCCAGGAAGTATTCATTTTTCGATACAAAATCACCGTATCGGCATGCGAATAGAGGCTCCACCAGTAATCTTCCGTTTTATCCGAGGCGTTTTTCACCACCAGGTGAATCCAAAGAGGATAGGGATTGAGTCCCAGGTTTAGATTTTCATCGGCTTCCCATTTTCGAAAAAGGTTTGACTCCAGCGCCTCCACCACGTTGGAAAAGCGCTTTGTTTCACTCTTATCAATCCAATAAGTGGCGTGCCTTGCAACGGACTCCAGGTTTGGTCCGCTTACAAATAGTGTGTCCGATGGTATTGCCTTGCAATCCATTTTCACACCAAGCAGAATAAATAATATGGCCAACTGCTTTACCACCGATCAAAAGTGCTCACTTACTGCATCATTCGAAATACCTGAGAGTAGGTATTATCCAAAAAACTGCTTCGTAAGATTTAGAAATCTAAGTTGACTTCCCAATTGAATATGGTTCTGTGATTTTTCAAATTAGTTTTGCAGCCTAATCTGAATTTATGGACGAGGCTAAAAAACCGTTGAATTTTATTGAGCAAATGATCGAGAAAGATCTGAAAGTGGGTAAGCACGATTCAATCGTGACACGCTTTCCTCCAGAACCGAATGGCTATTTGCATATCGGTCACGCCAAGTCCATCTGCCTCAATTTCGGACTGGCAGAAAAGTATGGTGGAAAATGTAACCTCCGCTTTGATGATACCAACCCTGAAAAGGAAGAAACCGAATATGTAGATTCCATCAAATCAAACATTAAATGGTTGGGGTTTGATTGGGAAGATCGGGAGTTTTATGCCTCGGATTACTTTGACCAGCTCTATGAAATGGCGAATAAGCTCATCAAAAAAGGTTCAGCTTATGTAGACGACCTCTCTCAGGAAGAATTCAACAAACTCAAAGGCACTCCTACCCAGCCAGGTAAGCCAAGTCCGTTTAGAGACCGATCCATCGATGAAAACCTCGATTTGTTCAAACGAATGAAAGAGGGGGAATTTAAAAATGGTGAGCGAGTTCTCCGGGCAAAAATTGACCTGAGTTCGCCAAACATGCATATGCGTGATCCAATCCTATACCGGATCAAGCACATGCCTCACCACCGCACCGGAGACAAATGGTGCATCTACCCGACCTATGATTTCGCCCATGGTCAGTCGGATTCGATAGAGGGAATTACTCACTCACTTTGTACGCTGGAATTCGAAGTGCATCGCCCTTTGTATGAGTGGCTGATCAAAGAACTGGAAATCTATCCATCGAAACAGACCGAATTTGCCCGACTTAATCTTGGATACACCATCGTGAGCAAGCGATCACTTAGAGAGCTGGTGGAGTTGGGTCATGTGAATGGCTGGGACGACCCTCGTATGCCTACCATCTCAGGAATCCGAAGAAGAGGATTTACAGCCGCTTCCATTCGGAAGTTTGCCGACACCATCGGCGTGGCAAGAAGAAATGGCATCACTGACATTGCCCTGCTGGAGCATGCAGTAAGGGAAGACCTCAACGCCACCACCAATCGGGTATTTGGAATCATGAACCCCCTAAAGGTGATCATCACCAACTGGCCGGAAGACAAAACGGAAATGCTGACAGCAGTGAACAATCCTGAAGATGCATCTGCCGGAACCCGGGAGATGCCCTTCACCAGGGAAATCTATGTAGATCAATCTGACTTCATGGAGGATCCGCCAAGTCCCAAAAAATGGTACCGATTAGGCCCGGATCGGGAGGTTCGGTTGAAATTTGCCTACATCATCAAATGCACGGGGTACAAAAAAGCTGAGGACGGAAGCATCAAAGAGCTTTATGCCGAGTATGATCCTGAGACAAAAAGTGGCCAGGACACCAGCGGCAAAAAGGTGAAGGGAACTCTCGGCTGGGTGTCCGTACCTCATGCGGTAAAGGCTGAAATTCGTCTCTATGATCGTCTGTTCAAAACAGAAAATCTGAACACAATCGAAGATGACTTCAAGAACCATCTGAATCCTGATTCCCTCGATATCAATACGGAAGCGGTACTTGAGCCATCGTTGAAAGATGCTAAAATAGGTGACCAGATGCAGTTCGAACGGATCGGCTATTTCCGGGTGGATGAGGACTCCAAGCCCGATCATCTGGTTTTCAACCGAACGATTACGTTGAGGGATAACTGGGCTAAGTAAGATTCTTTCTTGCCTAAAACCCCAATTATACCTACCAATAGGTATTTCATCTTATTGCCCCTAGGACTTCTTTTGTTTAAAAAGAAAAACATGAAAAATACAATCTTAAAATTTTCATTCATCTTCCTGGCAGCATTCACTTTAGTATCATGCGGTGGTGATGATGAGCCTTCCGTTTCCACTGAGTATGACGGACTGTATTTCGGAACTGTTTATTCAGGCAGTTCTCAATTAGGAAATTATTCGCTCACCATTACGAATGGACAGGTAGTGGGGAGCTACAGCGATGGGTTTGAGTCTATCAGCTTCAATACCACCGTGGCAGAAGGAGGCTTTGTGAGTTTCAGCATTGATGATGGGTTTGGATATGTGGTGACCATCGACTTAACAATTTCCCCAACTGGGATTGTGAGTGGATCATGGACAGACACTGATGGATTTTCAGGATCAATAGCAGGAACCGGAACTCACAATTCATTTGATGGATCGTACTCAGGCTCTGCTTCCATCGGCAGCACGGTGATTGGATCATTCACTATTTCTATTGCTCAAGGAAAAATTACCGGCGTTTATACTGAAGATGGTGAGCAAACCAGCATCAACGGATTTGTGACCCCTACGGGAACAATTTCTTTCAACATGTTCTTTGACGATGGCACTATCGCTTCTATCTCAGGTACTGTTTCCGGCACTACAATCAGTGGGACTTTCATTAACAACTTAGGAGATTCGGGGACTTTTTCCGGAACAAAAAACTAACCAGCTAAAGTCTCTTTAAAGGCTCCCTAAGGGAGCCTTTTTTATTTTCTTTTCCCTGGCTTATACCTTTCCTCTGCCCTGGCCTCTATATCTTCACGATAGAAGGCCGCCTCTTTGAACTCTCCTCGGGCATACATCTCCGCCTGATCATCAAAGTGTGGTGAGTTCGGGTCGCTGCTTTGTCCACCGGCCAAAATGGTTTTGGCTTTCACTTTATCACCAAACTCTACAGCCGCCACAAAGCTGTTGCCCCGGGTACCATAGATCTTATTCACCTCATGCTGACCTCTCATGCCATAGGCTGCCAGATGTCCCCACCATGCAGTGGTATACCCAACAGGGATACTTGGTGCACTGTCATCAAACGATGCATCAATAGCTCCCGACAGTCGCTGGAAGCGATTGATTTCTCCCCAAGGGATGATCCACGTTCCATATCGCTGATCCATTTCATCCATGGCAATTTTAAAAATGCGCAAACGCTCTGCTTCAGGTAGGTTCGTACCAAAATAATGGAACCGATCTATCCCCTGTAATCCCTCAGATGCCTCAGCATGCCTATGCAGGTTCATTCCATAGAAATGCGCCAGACTCATCGCCTTGGAATCTACACCAGTGGTAAAGTCCCAGACCTTTAGAATTTCCATCGCATCCCAAATGGTCTTGTCTTGATTGGAATTTTCGTATGCTGCTATCAATCCCGGGATTACCTTCTCAAACGCAGGAAGGTATGGATTATAGGCCAACGAAATCAGGCCATCCAGTGAGAGGTTATTCGCCTCGGATAGCAAACTAATCGCATTTACCCCTCTGAAATTCTCTGGAAAAGAGGCCATGTAATAAGGGTAATCTTCTGGTCTTGGACTATTCTCAGCAGCAGCTGTGAATGGTGTAGAGTTACAGTTCTGTATCCAGCCATTCGAAGGGTTTGTAACAATGATGGTCTCGTCCAATTCATGTAGTCCCTGCCAGTCAGTCGCCGGGTTACTCCCATCCACCGGCTGTGAATAATCGAACTGTACATCCCGCCTCGGGATAAAATTGCCGTGGTAATAGGCGATGTTACCTTCGGAATCAGCGAAGACTGTATTGTTGGATGAGTTGGTGCGAATGTTCATCATCTGGTGAAATTCTTCCAGATTTTTCTTTTTGGTGCGAGTATATGATTGTGTGAGTGCATCTACAGGCTTCCACATCAATGCAGTGGCGGTCCACTTGCCACCTTCTTCATGGGTGATCGGGCCGTGATGGGTACGATAAATAGGGAAGGTTTTCTCTTTCAATACATCCCCATCCCTGTATTTCAACTTCACCTCCCTGACCTCAAGCTTTCGCTCCTCCTCTCCATATTGATAATACAATCCATCATCTTTTTCGATGATCGTTTCCTGAAATTCGTCGATGATGTCCGTTCCGGTAGACGTGTGCATCCAGCCCGTATTTTCATTGAAGCCCTGGTACACAAAAAACTGACCCCAGGTCACAGCTCCGTAGGCATTCAATCCCTCTTCACTTACCATGTGTACTTCTCCACGGAAATAAAATGACGTATGCGGATTGATCAACAGCATGGCATTGCCGGATTCTGTCAGGTCACCTGAGATGGCAAAACCATTGGAGCCTTGAGGTTCCTGAACATAGTCTTGAGAATTAAGCAAAACTTGTGAGAATCCTCCCCCTTCACCCCCTCCAGAGGGGGACATACTTTCATAAAATGCTTGAATTTTTCTGGTAGAAATGCGCTCAATATCTCCTCCGATGGAACCTTCGGTAAAATACATGGTCATCCACGGCTCATACTTTTTGATGGCTTTCGGCTCTACTTCGGGATGGGTATGCAGGTAATAGTTGATGCCATCGGCCCAGGCTTTACACAGCTCCTTCAACCAATCCGGAGTTGAGGCATACGTTGATTTTGCTTCCTCCTCCGTCATGAACAGCCGCGCCCGCAGATCGCTGTAGAGTGCCTCTTCTCCTTCTGTCTCTGCCAGCCGACCAATGGCCCAGGTGAAGTTTCGCTCCACCCGACGGAAGTCATCCTCGCACTGCGCATAGAGCAGCCCAAAAACTGCATCCGCGTCGGTTTTGCCATAGATGTGAGGAACGCCAAAATCATCCCGTATGATGGTGACATTTTCGGCCCTGCTTTCCCATTTTTCTACCTGATCAGAGGTTTTCGGAGTGCAGGCAAAGGTGGTGAGAAGTAAAAGAATAAGAATTCGATTCATGGGTTAAATGGTTGAATTTTGATGGTTATCAAATATATCCAATCAGGATTAGTAAACCGATTACTTCGAGTAATCGGTTTACTTCCTATCTTTCCATTTATGTCTATCCAAACCATCAGCCTCTGGATCATGGCGATCCTTTACATCCTCGCCGGAATTAATCATTTTGTCATCCCTAGATTTTACGAAAAGATCATTCCGCCTTTTCTTGGAAACAAGAGGCTGATAAACTGGATCAGTGGCATAGCAGAAATCATTCTCGGAATCCTCCTTTTGATCCCGGCCTACACAGCAATAGCCGCATGGGGCGTAATCGCTTTACTGATTGCGGTGTTTCCGGCCAATATCTATCACTTCATGAAGGGTTGGCGAAAAAAGAAGATGGTTTGGGTGCTCGCACTCCGTCTTCCACTTCAGTTTGTACTTATCTGGTGGGCATATTCTTTCACCTAAAAAGCAACCTTTCGCGTAAATCCGAATCATTTCATCAGGTCGCAGGGTAAAACTGACCAATTAAATGTTCGTTTTCGAACTATCACCTTTTTAAAATAGGTTCTTAAACACCAAAAAATCAGTTAGTTATGCGCTGTGGCACGCTCTTGGTCTGATCAGAAACACTAACTCAAAAGACTTATGCTACGCAACTTCTTCAAAATCACCGTACGAAATTTTCTCAAGAACAAATCGTACGTATTCATCAATCTAACAGGAATGGGGCTATCGCTCGCCTGCTGCATCGTTGGCTACCTCAACTGGAAGTATGCCGCAGATTTTGACAAAAACCACGAAAATCATGAGCGGATCTACAAAGTCCATCTCAACAAAGACGTGCAGGGCAGGAATGTGCCTTACGGTATCACGCCTTTGCCTCTGGGTCACAATATCGAAGACAAGATCTCGGGTGTCACGCACTATTCACGCTATGTCTCCTCTGGACTGGTACTCAAAAAAGAACTGAAGGTTTTTAATCAGAATATCGGATTTGCTGAAGACGACTTCTTCGAGATGTTTACCTTCCCATTCAAATACGGTAACAAAAGTGCCTTTCTGGATCGGAGCAAAATCATCCTTAGCGAGAATGCGGCCAACAGTTACTTTGGAGAGAATGTAGACCCGACCGGGGAAATTATTACGATCATCACGGAAGAAGGAGATCAATATCCAATGACGGTGGGAGGGGTGCTTCAGGCCATCCCGCAAAACTCCTCGATTCACTTTAGCGCCATCTCGCATTTTGACAATTACCATAAGATTCGGGAAACAAACGATGCTGACTGGGGCTCATTTGTTTCTGCCACTTTCGTGATGACAGAATCAACAGGTTATCCTCAAAATCTGCTGGACGATGTGAACAGCAACTACATCGCCATCCAAAATGAAGCACGGGATGATTTTCAAATTTCATCCTATTACCTGGTGCAGCTGACAAACCTGGGTAAGGTTGCAGAGTCCATCCGATCCAACTGGCTGAGCGAGCCCCCTCCACCGCCAGCGATCATGGTGCCAATGATTATGGCTTCATTGATGTTGCTAATTGCATGTTTCAATTTCACGAATACAAGCATTGCTATCTCCAGCAAGCGACTGAAGGAAATAGGCATCCGGAAGGTGATGGGTAGTGATCGACGACAGCTGATCTTCCAGTTTATGGGAGAGAATTTGATTCTTTCATTCTTCTCCCTTCTGGTTGCATTGGGGGTTGCGTCATTTCTGGTACCGGCTTATAGCGCCATGTGGGATTTCATCAATCTGGAGCTAAACCTTTCATCCGACAGTGAAATCTACTTTTTTCTTATCGGATTGCTGGTCATTACCTCAATCATTGCAGGTGCTTATCCATCGCTTTATATCAGTGCATACCAGCCGGTAAATATCCTGAGAGGAAGCCTGACCCTCGGAGGCACCAACTGGTTTTCGAAAACGCTCCTTGGCTTTCAGTACATGCTGACCATCATTGCATTGATTTCCGCATTGGCATTCGCCAGTAATGCAGACTACCAGGCCAACTACGACCTGGGGTTTGATAAAGAAAACATTCTGGCCGTTCGGGTAGAAAACCAGTCGGAGTATGAGCGATACAGCAACCTGGTGAAGCAGATGCCAGAGGTGGAAGAAGTGGCAGGAACGACCCATCATGTGGGCTATTGGACCTATGGAAGGACGCTCCGTTCAGGTGAGACAGAGGTAGAGGCAGACATGATGAACTTTACCATTGAATATAAAGACCTCATGAACCTTCAGATAGCCGAAGGACGGTACTTCGACGCTGATACTTATGACTTTGAGCGGGAGAACTCGATCATTGTGAATGAAACACTGGCGAAGGAATTTGGCTGGGAAGACCCTGTGGGGCAAAGGATACAAATTGACGATAGTACACGCCTTACGGTAGTTGGTGTATTGGAAGACTTCTACATGTATGGCTTTTTTGACCCAGTGGAGCCTGCTGGTTTTCGGCTTGCTGGCAAGGATGAAATGAATTTCGTAGTGGCCAAAAGCAGCATGAGTCCGTTGGCTTTCCGGGAGGAAATGGAAGCCAAGTGGTATGAAATCGCTCCCAATACACCGTTTAATAGCCAATTTGTGGAGGAAGGCCTGGCAGGGATGGATATTGTGAACAAGAATATCAAGATCATGTTCCAGTTCCTGGGAGCGCTCGCACTTATCCTATCATCCATTGGGCTATACACCCTTGTTTCTTTGAACATCATTAAGCGCGTGAAAGAGATCGGTGTGAGAAAAGTACTGGGTGCCACCATCAACCAGATTTTGGTCATGATGAATGGGCAATTTTTCTGGCTGCTGCTGGTGTTTGCGCTAATTGGGTCATTACTTTCCTACTTTGCCATAGATGCTTTGATGGCATCCATTTTTGCAGTTTATCAGGCCATTAGTGTCTTCACGGTGCTGGTGCCATTTGTTCTACTCATGGTCATCGCTGTGTCCATTGCCTCAGCACGGATCCTGCGCACAGCCACCCGCAACCCGGCTACATCTCTAAGATACGAGTAAATTTTCGGCAATTAAGATCGAACCAAAGGGCAGAATCATCGATTCCTGCCCTTTTTTGGTTTTGCTAAGAATGAATCTGCCTATTTTTAGGATCGTATTATCAACTACCACTTATGAAACACTACCTAACCTGCCTGGTGGCCATGTATATGGCCTTTTCCCTTTCGGCCCAGGTCACACTGCGCGGCACTGTCACCGATGCGGGTAATAAAGGAATTGCTGGTGCAACCGTACAGATAGAAGGCACCTCTATTTCCGCCCTGACCGATGCAACCGGAGCATTCTCCATCCAACTGACCGACGGCTATGAAACACTGGTCATCTCAGCGGAGGGATTCAGCCCGCAGAAAATCTACCTAACCGGACACACGAGCCTCAACATCTCCATGAAATCCTCCTCGAAAGGAAATGTGGTGAATACGGGGATTGGGTCTCAGAGCAAAGATGAGCTCACAAGCAGTGTCTCCAGCATTTCCGCAGAGGATGTGAGCCCTGCCCCACTCATCAACCTGGAGCAAGCCAACCAAGGTGTAACAGCCGGACTTTTCGTCCAAAACTCCAGTGGTACACTTGGGCAACCAACTCAGGTGAGAATTAGGGGAGGTTCTTCACTATCCGCTTCGAACCAACCACTTTACGTAGTGGACGGAGTGCCTTTGACTTCCCAAAACCAATCGAACATCAACCCCAGCAATATTGCTTCGATTGAAATATTAAAGGATGCCTCTGCAACAGCAATCTATGGAACACGAGCTGCAAATGGTGTAATCATCATCACAACTAAAGATGGCGGATCCGGGAAAATGCAGGTGAATGTAGACTACCAGTTTGGCGTAAGCGAAACGCCCAAGAAACTGGACATCCAGAATGGGGACGAAAACCTGCTTCAAACGTTTGAGTACATCCTTCGAGGGTACGAAGACTTTGTGATAGAGGGGAGAGGTTATGAGGAAATTGACCTTATTGCCGATGGTCAGACGTATGATAACATAGATCGGGCTACATTGGAGGCCCTCTATAATTCAGGTGTGGACGAAGTAACTTTTGTATCTACTTTCTTCACTTCCGCTCCTCCAATTACTTTCAATATCCCTGGATTTTATAATCAACTCAGAGCAAGTGGAAGTACCAACTGGCAAAATGAAGTGTTCCGACAGGGAACTTCTCACAGGGCAAACGTGGATTTCCAGGGAGGAAGCGAGCAGCTAGGGTACTTTGCTTCAGCAGGCTACTCTACTCAGGAAGGAATACTAATTGGAAATAAATTCGACAGATTCAATGGGTCGCTTTCACTGGATAGCAAAATCACAGATAAGCTTTCGGCCAACCTCAACTTAAACTACATCTACACCAAGGATAATCGTCTTCCTGAAAATCAGGATTTGGGATTTCCTCTTCAAGCTATTGTGCTGCCAGCCTCAGACACCTATGATCCAAACAACAATTATCAAATTGATGTAAGGAGCCTGGAGTACAACCCACTGACGGAGGTGAATTATTCTTCCAATGTGGCAAGCAACAATAGTGTTCTGGGAGGCTTAGGCTTCACCTATCAGGTAAATGATAAGCTTTCCTTTGATGTGAATGGTGGAATTGATCTTGCCAAATACGAAACCGACCTTTTCCAGGGACCACAAACCCAGGAAGGTGCAGGCACAGGAAATGGGAGAACCAGGGTGAGTGATGAAAATGTAACCAACAAAATCTTTAATGGATGGGCTACCTACACGACGGATGTTTCCGGTAGCGACAAGCTCTCTGTCATTTTGGGAGGGTCTTATCAGGATTCCAAAGCCACCTTTACTTTTTCGGATAGCTTCTTCCCTCGCGATGCAGCCATTCCCGGAAGTGCTTTTGCATTCGTTTCCGCCTACACCCGAGTGAGCTATTCATTAGGCGATCAATTTGACTTTCAGGTGAGTGGACGAATGGATGGAAGCTCAAAATTCAGTGAAGCAAATCGATATGGCTTCTTCCCCGCTGTTTCAGCCGGTTGGAAATTGAACAATGCCCCATTCTTCAACGTAAGCACTGTTGATCTTTTAAAATTGAGGGCCAGCTACGGACTGGTGGGGAATACACCAACGGACGATTTCCTGTATCGTCAAAACTATTACCGTTCAACACGATATGGTGTAGAAGCTACGCTGGAGCCAGCCAACCTCGCCAATGAAAATTTGAAGTGGGAAACTACTTCTCAATTCAACGTAGGGCTGGACTTTGGGATCATGAACAGCCGAATCACGGGTTCATTTGACTATTACATTAAAACGACTTCTGACCTGTTGTTCCCGGTTCCGGTTTCCCTTACTTCAGGTTTCTCCACCATTTTCGACAACATAGGTGAGATGGAAAATAAGGGATTTGAAATCAACCTGAGCAGTACGAACGTTCAGACTTCCGATTTCTCATGGACTACCGACCTGAACCTGTCGTCCAACAAGAACACCATTACAGAGCTCAATAATCAACAAGCAATCGTAGGTGTAAATGCCTTCTTGGAAGGACAGTCAGCTGGGGTTTTCTACATGAAAAAATTTGTTGGAGTAGACCCTGATACAGGAAATGCTCTATATGCTCTGGATGAAGAAGGCGAGCTAACTACCGATAACTGGAGTGAAGCTCCTCGCATGGTGGTGGGTGATCCAAACCCGGACTTGTTCGGAGGTCTGACCAACTCGGTGGCTTACAAAAATTTCGAGTTTTCATTCATGTTCCAGTTTGTGATGGGAGTTGATCTCTACTTCCAAACCGGAGAGTTCTTATCAAACAGTGGAATTTTAAATCTGGGACAATCGCAGGATCAGGTGAATCGCTGGTATGCTCCCGGAGATGTCACAAATATTCCGAAGTTGGATCCAGCCAATAACTTCCCATTGTCGAGTAGTCGATGGCTGTCTAGCGGCGATTATGTGAGACTAAAGAATATCACTCTGACATATAATTTCCCGGAGAGTGTGCTAGGCAGCTTGGGAGGTCTTCGGAATATGAGCATTTATGTTTCGGCAACCAACCTACTCACTTTCACTGACTACATAGGCTATGATCCGGACGTCAGTTACTTTGATCCTTTGGACGGAATCATTGGCCAGAACATCAGCCGTGGTGTAGACAATTTCAATACCCCACAGCCAAGAATTATCATGACCGGAATCAAAATAGGACTATAAAATCAGAGAAGATGAAACTTACAACGATATATAAATCAATCATACTTTCGATCCCGGTGCTATTTATCCTGGGATGCAATGATCTGCTCGATGTGGAAGCTGAGAATTCACTGAGCGGAAATGTGTTTGTGACAGATCAAAACTTTGAAGATGCACTCAATGGAGCATATGTAAATCTCGGAGGAATCTATGATGGGGTAGACGGAGGAGAACTCTATGGGGGAGGGTTTCAACTAATGGGCACACTCCTGTCCAGGCAAAAGAATTCCCTTTTCTTCTGGCGCTCCAGCGAAGCTCCCAACTATCAGGACTTCATGGATAAAGATGTTTTGGATATCAATTTAACTGTGGAGTCCAACTGGAGACGGGCATATGAAACCATCAACATTGTCAATGGAATACTTACAAACATTTCCAACATCGACAATGCTGATTTACGGGAGCGGATAGAGGGTGAAGCACTCGCCATTCGCGGCATGATATACTTTGAATTAGTTCGCTTTTGGGCTCCTCAATATGAGGCCTCAACACTTAATAGCCCTGCAGTGCCAATCTTATTGGAGCCGGTCAATGATGTGAATGATCTGCCTGACCTGACACAAGCCACCGTCATCGATGTTTATACAAGAGCTATTACAGACCTGGAAGGTGCTGAAGCCTTGCTTGGTGGTGTCACTCTCGACAGAACCAGGATTAATGTTGATGTATGCCGGGCATTTCTTGCACGAATCGCCATGCAGCAAAATGACTTCAACACAGCACTTGGCTACCTCAATCAGGTTGTCCCTCAATATACGCTATCTGCAACTGCCATGGGAGCCTTCAATAACACGTCCATTTCAACAGAAGATGTTTTTGTTGTTCAGCAAAATAGCGAATCAACTTCTGGAAATATTGCCACCAGAACCGGCCTGACAGCACATCTTGGGTCTTTGCCAGACATTGGGTTCGCAGCGCTGAATATAAACTATGAGGTCTTGGGAAATAATGTAGAAAATAGCCCACTCTTCTATTCGGCTGATGATAGGTATACACTCCAAGACGACCTTGAGGTAACCTCCACCTCATCGGATATAGAGCCGACTGCCGCATATTACAATGATGTCATCAACACACTAGCAACCAGCACAGCGAAATTTAAACGGTCAGAAGCGAATATCCCAGTGATCAGGCTTGCTGAATTACTACTATCCCGGGCAGAAGCTGCCCTGGAAGATGGTGGTTTTGCATCACCCGTAACAGGCACACCTCTGGCTGATTTAAATGCGATAAGAACAAGGGCTGGATTGCCTGCGCTGCTTGACACACTCACTGCGGATGAATTCTATGACAGTTTGATCGTTGAAAGAAACCGGGAGTTAATATTCGAAGGGATATACTTCCACGATCTTAAAAGACTGGAAGCGAATGGAAGAAGAGTTTTCGGCATTTCTTTTCTGAGTCCACTAGATCCATCGCTCATCCTCCCCATCCCGCAAGCCGAATGCGACGCAAGTCCAGGTTTGTGTGATTAAGATTTAAGAGCTGATAATAAAGATCCCGGGCTCCTCCGGGATCTTTTTATGTCTGCTTTTTCTTCCAGTACCTCACCAGACCGGATACACTCATCCAGGATGGGTTGGCAGCTTCATATTTTTTGATCCCCTCCTCGGAAACCCCACGATCCCGAAGCTGACTGGCCGTATAGTCCATGAAAAGGGGGGTGATTTCCTCATTGCTGAGACCCTCCTCCCACCTGGCTTTTATCCACTGGGCCCAGTCAATCAAAATCCCCTTCAGCTCCTTCATGTGGATGTTGGGGTTGTGCTCCTCCCCATAATGAGTCAGCACCAACCGATTGGGGTTTTTCGAAAGCACCAGGTCAATGGAGTACATCCAATCTTCCAAGTTAATGTCTGGTGGTGGGCAGGGCGGCACCACCGGACCACCTTCTATTTTTACTCCTGCCACATCCCCCGTGAAAATGGCGTCTTTCCAGTGCCAGGCAAGATGATGTTTCGCATGCCCTGGAGTGTGCAATGCCCGAAAGCTCTGTCCGCCGATTTCCACCACCTCATCATGCTCCATGATCTTCAGGTTCTTTTTGGGGATGCCCTCCATCCTTCCCCAAAGGGAGTCCATCTGATCCCCGTAGATCATAGTAGCAGATGCCACCAGCTTGCTGGGGTCATGCATGTGATCGTAACCAAAAGGGTGCAAATAAACAGTGGCTCCAAGCTCAGCGAATGCCCAGGCCGCCCCTGCATGATCGAAGTGAATATGAGAAAGGAGTAGGTGCTTTATATCCTTCGGCTGGTAGCCAAGCTTATCCAGGCCCTTCTCCAGGCTTGGGAAGGTGCTGTATGGCCCAGACTCTATTAATACAGGGCCATCATTCGTTTCAATAAGGAATGCAGCAATGGCATGATCATAATTTTGAAAATGCAGGTCGATGGTCTGGTACATAGTTTTAATATTCAGTCATTAATGATTCATAGGGAATATTCATCTTCTCATGCAGGTTTCGGATCATGTTCAATGTGAGCTTCCGCTTTCTGGTGAGAACCTCTGAAACACGGCTCCTATAGCCAATGACCTGAGCAAGGTCTTTGTTCTTCATTCCAGATTGTTCCATCCTAAATTTTATCGCTTCTATGGGGTCAGGTGGATCAATTGGATGGTGCCTGTCTTCATAATCCTCGATCAGGATCACTAGTAGCTCTGCTTTCTCTCCTTCCTCTGAATTTTCCGGAGCATCAAATAAGCTCCCCAGTTGATCGAGTGCTTCCAAATATTCATTTTCTGTCTTAAGTACTTTCATAGTTATATATTTCCTACATCTACATTATCGTATTCTGAATGTGTCCCGATAAAGCGTACAAATACCCAGGAACGATCATAATTGATTTTAACAATTAGCCTGTAGCTATTTCCACATATGTTAAACACTACCCTGTTGTTTTTAAGAATACTTGCCTTGATGTATTGGTTCTTTACCTCATTTGGATTTTTCCAATCTGCTTTTGACGCTTCCCTGTACCAGGTTTTTAAAGCTTGCTCTGCGTCCTCGTGTCTGGCCCAAAAATCCCTCAGAATCTTTTTGGCAATTACCCTCATTCATCAAAGGTATCAAAAATTACCAAATTGGTAACAAATTATTTGATATGTCAAAAAAACTCATCTTTGCTCACTATGAACGAGTCGAAATACTTTCAGGATCATATGCCCGAAAACGTATGCTTTGGTTGCGGACACAATCACGAGGGTCTGCAAATTAAGAGCTATTTGGAGGGCGAGGAATCTGTGTGCCGGTGGTCATCGGAGGAGAAGTATCATGGGTGGAGCAACCTGATGAATGGTGGGATTATGGCTACCCTGATTGATTGTCACTGTATGGGTACAGCTATGGCGGATGCCTACCAGCGGGAAAATCGCTCCCTAGATACCGACCCGGAATATCGGTACGCCACAGGTACACTTACCGTAAGATACCTGAAACCTACACCCAACACGGAGGTGGAGCTTCGAGCCAGGGTGATTGAAGTGAAAGGAAGAAAAACCGTCTTAAAATGTGACTTCTACTCAGCAGAAGGGGAGAAAACAGCAGAGGCTGATGTTGTTGCCATCCGTGTTTTTGATAGCAGCGAAGGCAAGGAAACCGTTTTTAAAAGCTAATTTTATTTCATGCATCCAGAGCTGTTTTCTATCGGTGATTTCACCATTCATACCTATGGCTTCATGATCATGATTGGAGCTACACTTGGTTTTTTTTATTTGACATATTCGGCTAAAAAAGACCTGAATATTGAAAGGGAAAAAATTCAAACCCTGGCAATTTTGATCATCATTGCAGCCTTTGTCGGTGGCAAGCTGTTTTTCTATTTTGAGGATCCGTCTTATTACTTGAGTTCATGGGCGAGTATGAAAAAAAATTTCCGAACGGGGTTCGTTTTCTACGGTTCGCTACTTTTTGCAGTTCCCCTGACCATCTGGTATTTCCGAAAAGAAAAGTGGCCTTTGTGGCCAATGATGGATCGATTGGCGATTACCATATGCATTATTCATGGGATAGGTAGGCTTGGATGCTTCTTTGCAGGGTGCTGTTATGGTGTGCCTACTGACATGCCCTGGGGAGTTACTTTTACCAACCCCATTTCGCAGGCTGAGCCACTAAATACAGCCCTTCACCCTACTCAGCTATATTCCGCCGGGATGATCCTGTCCATCCTGATCATATTGATGATGCTGAAGCGGCACCATCGTTTTGAAGGGCAATTGTTTTTCGTTTACATCATCCTATATGCTTTTGGGCGGGGCATCATCGAGTTTTTCCGGGGCGATGAAGAAAGAGGATACATCATTGACGGAGTACTTTCCCATTCACAGTTTATCAGTCTTATAGTTATCGCCGTGACGGTATGGATGTATCTGAGATTTAAGAAGAAGGCTGAGTTTAAGAGCTAACTCGAAGTTTCAACGCTCCTAGCAAAACCCTAATCTCAAACGGGGGCTGACCCATGCGCTCTCCATCGATGTGAGCAAACAACCGATTATTGGATTCAATTCGGATAGACTTTGCTTTGTGAAATCCCACTTCTTTCAGTGTATCATGTGTGCCTCCGGAAAGCTTGTGAATATTCATAAACCTTCGAATGCCTGAGATTTTTCCAATCTCACAAACTTCCAATAAACCATCGTCGATTTTCGCTTCCGGCATCAGCTTAAACCCTCCTCCAAATGTGGTTCCGTTTCCCACGGTGAGCAGGATCAGGTCTTTCTCCCGCTTTTCCCCATCAATAGAATACTGAAACGGACGCTCCTTGTATCCTCCCAGAATTCTGAGCACATGATAATAATAGGCCGCATGTCCTTTGAGCAAGGGCACTCGTTTGGAAGCCATATCCTCCACAATCTGCCCATCAAAGCCAATACCTACACCATTTACAAACTTGCGATCGTTGCACTGTCCCAGATCAATGGGATGAATTCTTCCATTGATAGCGGTCTCTATTCTGTCATTGAGGGATTTTCCAATATTCACATTCTTGATGAAATCGTCTCCTGTACCCGCTGGCAAAATTGAAATCGGGATGTTATACTTCAACCCGTTTATTGCCTCATTGATGGTGCCGTCTCCTCCTATGATAATGAGGTCGGTAAACGAGGCATCCAAAAATTCGGAGAGGGTTGTAGTAGCGCTTTTGCTTTCGCTGGTATCAAACACCTGGTAGGCTATCCCATCACTGTTGAGTCGCTCAGAAAGGGCTCTGCAAATCTTCATTGCTTTGCCACCAGCAAACGGATTCCAGATAACGAAAATCTTTCTGGCCATCAGAAAGGCAATTTGGAGAGGTCTACATTTCCACCTGTCAGGATCACTCCCACCCGCTTGCCATTAAATACCTTAGGATTTTTCAAAATCGCCGCAAAAGGAACGGCACAGGAAGGCTCGATCACAATCTTCATTCGCTCCCAGATCAGCTTCATTGCATCAATGATTTCTTGTTCGGTCACAGTGAATACCTCCTTCACATGTTCTTTGAGGATTTCAAAAGTCTTTTCTCCAACCGTGGTTTTCAGCCCGTCGGCAATTGTATCAAATGATTGGTTGGGTATGATCTTGCCAGCTTTCAGCGACTGATAGGCGTCATCCACGGCCACCGGCTCTCCCAGGTACACCTCCATATTGGGATCGAGGTGATGTGCAATCAGGCAGGTGCCAGCAGCCAAGCCTCCACCACCCACCGGAGCAATGATACAATCCAGATCTTCTACAGATTCGATGAGTTCTTTCGCTGCTGTGGCCTGGCCGGCAATAATGTTGTAGTCGTTGAACGGATGAATCAAAGTGGCTCCAGTCCTACTGATTACATCTTCGCAGGCCTGGGTTCGGGATTGATCATTGGGTTCACAAAAAATCACCTCTGCATCATAGCCCTTCACCGCATCTATTTTTACTTTCGAAGCATTCTTTGGCATCACCACGTATGCTTTTGCGCCCGCCAATTTGGCTGCAAGCGCCACCGCCTGACCATGGTTCCCAGAGGAATGACAAGCAAATCCATTAACCCTTTCCTCAGGGGTAAAGCTGAAGATGGCATTGGCTGCCCCACGCATTTTGAAAGCACCAACTTTCTGAAAGTTTTCACACTTAAAAAACAATTCACACCCGGCAATCTCGTCGATGTTCTTGGATGTCATTACAGGAGTTTGAATGATGTATTCAGAGATGCGCTGATGTGCGCGCTTGATGTCCGAAAAGGATGGTGGTGATGTAAGCATGTGTCAAATTTAATGCGCCTCCAGCCAGTTTTCACCGATCCCAATTCCAATTTCCATGGGCACTTCCAGCGGATAGGCGTTTTTCATAAAATCTTCGACTTTAGAAACCAATATCTCATGCTCGTCTTTGTGCATATCGAATACCAATTCGTCATGCACCTGCATGATCATTTTGGAGTTCATTCTTTCTTCTTTCATCCATTTATGAATATTGATCATCGCAATCTTGATGATATCTGCGGCGCTCCCCTGAATTGGGGCGTTGATGGCGTTTCGCTCATCAAACCCCCGCATGGTAAAGTTTCGGGAGTTGATGTTTCTCAGGTATCTCCTTCGTCCCAATATGGTCTCCACGTACTCATCCTTCTTCGCTTTTTCTATCGTAGCATCCATGTATTTTTTGACATTCGGAAATTCCTTGAAATAGGAGTCGATGATCTCCTGCGCCTCTCCACGAGAAATATTCAGATTTTGAGAAAGTCCATACGCTGAGATCCCGTAGATGATTCCAAAATTGACCTCTTTGGCCTTCCGACGCATATTGGGTTCCACATTGTCTACATCCACCCCAAATACTTTGGCTGCTGTGGTAGCATGAATATCCCTTCCTTCTTTAAAGGCATTCATCATGCTCGCATCTTTCGAAAAGGCAGCCATGATGCGAAGTTCGATCTGCGAATAATCAGCTGCCATGATCAGGTAATGATCATCTTTTGGCACAAAGGCTTTACGAATCTCTCGACCTTTCTGCGTGCGAATGGGGATGTTTTGGAGGTTGGGATTGTTTGAGCTTAACCTTCCGGTAGAAGCCACGGTCTGCCGGTAGTCCGTGTGGATACGATTGTCAGCCGGACTGATCAGCTTCGGCAAAGCATCCACGTAAGTGGATTTCAGCTTTTGATACTCCCGGAATTCCAAAATCTTGGCCGCAATGACATGCTCATCTGCAAGCTTGGAAAGAATATCTTCTCCCGTGGCATACTGACCAGTCTTGGTTTTCTTAGGTTTGTCTACAATTTTGAGCTGATCAAAAAGGATTTCTCCAAGTTGCTTCGGTGAGCCAATGTTGAATTCCATGCCCGCTATGTCAAAGATCTCCTGCTGTACCCGACGGGTTTCGTCATCCAGCTCCTTCGACATCTTTTCGAGAGCAGTGGTGTCTACCTTAACCCCTTCATACTCCATATCGGCTAGTACAAAAGAGAGTGGTTCCTCTACCTCGTGTAGCAATTTTTGAAGCTTCCGCTCATCTACATTCTTTTCAAGCAGTTCCTTTAATTGTAGTGTGATGTCCGCATCTTCGCAAGCGTAATCTTTCACTTTCTCTGCATCCACCTGATCGATGGTTTTCTGGCTTTTCCCTTTTGGCCCAACCAGTTCTTCAAAGGATATGGTCTTATAGTTAAGCAGTTTATCTGCCAGCCAGTCCATGCTGTTGTTGGATTCGGAATCGAGCAGGAAGTGAGCCAGCATCGTGTCAAAGATTGGGCCTCTTACATGTACGTCGTAGTTGCGCATCACCTGAATGTCATACTTCAGGTTCTGTCCGATCTTTTGAATCTTTTCATCCTCCAAAATGGCTTTGAAAGCATTGGACACTTTTTGAGCTTGATCCTTGCAAGGCACATACCATGCTTCTCCTTTTTTGATGGCAAAAGCAATCCCCAAAAGATCGGCCTCTCGTGTTTCGAGACTGGTAGTTTCTGTGTCAAAGCAGAACGATTTTTGAGCTTCCAGCTTCTTCACCAGGCTTTGGATGTCTGCCTCAGTTTCCACCAGGTGATAGGTATGATTGGTCGTTTCAATGGATTCCTTACCGTCATTGGACGTGACCGATTCAGTACCCCCAGAATCAAACAATCCTAACTGCTGGGTCTCTCCTCTTTTAATTTCGTTCTCCTCCACAAAGACCCTTCGGGCTATGGTTTTAAATTCCAGCTTATCAAAAATCGGTTTCAGTATTTCAGGGTTTGGGTCTCCGTATCTCAAACCTTCCTCATCAAAATCGATGGGGGAATCGATCTTGATGGTAGCCAATTCTTTTGACATGATGCCCTGTTTCCCATGCTCCTGCACCCGTTGCTGTAGTGCTCCTTTCAACTCGTCTGCATGAGCCACAATGCCTTCCACATCGCCATATTCTTTCAGTAGTTTAGAAGCGGTCTTGTCACCAATTCCCGGAATCCCTGGAATATTATCCACTGAATCTCCTTTCAAGCCTAGCACATCCCTCACCTGATCCACTTTGTCAATGTCGAACTTGGCAAGCACTTCAGGTATGCCCATGATATCCACACCATTACCCATTCTTCTGGGTTTGAAGAGAAAAATGTTTTCATCCACCAGCTGAGCAAAGTCCTTGTCTGGCGTCATCATGTACACCTTAAAACCCTCTTTGCTGGCCTTTTTGGCTATGGTGCCGATCAGGTCATCAGCCTCATATCCATCCATTTCGAGGATAGGAATGTTGAAGCCTCGAACAATATCCTTACAATAAGGAATAGCTACTTTGATTTCCTCCGGCTGCTCCTGCCGAGTCGCTTTATACTCAGCATAATCTTCGTGACGAAAAGTGGGGGCATGGGTATCGAATGCTACCCCGATGTGAGAGGGTTTCTCTTTGGTTATAATCTCCAGAAGTGAGTTGGTAAATCCCAGAATCGCACCGGTATTGATGCCATTGGTGGTGAGTCTGGGGTTCTGGCTCATGGCAAAGTGCGCACGATAAATCAGGGCAAATGCATCGAGTAGGAAGAGTTTCTTTTCGGCCATGAGGTAAATTTAGCAGACTGGTCAATTAGTTCATCCTTTTCAGCTACAACATCCATGGATTCGGTTACGAATAGTCATATGGCTCATCCGACCAAGCAGTCGTTCAATAAAAAAGGTGGCCCTGCATTGCAAAACCACCTTTTAAATCTGTTCTTAAAGACAGTGAATAAATGAATTAATCTTCGATTAGTTCAACATTCACTGCGTTCATACCTTTCTTACCTCTTTCTGTCTCGAAAGACACTTTGTCATTTTCTCTGATCTCATCAATCAGACCGCTTGAGTGTACGAAAATGTCTTCTCTTGAATTATCAGGAGTGATAAATCCAAATCCTTTTTCAGTGTTGAAAAACTTTACAGTTCCTTCTTGCATTGTAATAATATTATTGTTGTTATTAAAAAATTCCCAAAAAACATGTGAGACTTACAACCATCAAATGAGGGCTCTAAGAACCTCCAATATCTCACCAACATACCAATCGAATTGGGAATGTTTAATCAACGTTTTAAAGGGTATTCTTGGAAGAAAAGCGATTTGAAACGAAAATTGACCCTGTGGAATTCTTTAGAGTCTGTGGTATACTAAAGTGCTCATTGCTTTTGAGAGCACTGCAAATATACGGCATTTTGCTTGATGGTGTGATTTATTTTTAAGGCTTCAATGCCCTTACCATCTCCTTCTTGCCCATTGCTCCTTGAAGGGTCTCTACCACAAACCCGGCTTCAGAAAGGTTTCGCTTGAACTTACCCTGGGCACAATAGGTGGTAAGTACACCTCCGGAGGCTAGCATTGAGTAACATTTTTTGATATTGGCCAAAGCCCAGACTTCCGCTTGTTTGCTAGGGGCAAATGCGTCAAAGTAGATCAGGTTGAAAAGTGTTGTAGTTGAAAAGTGCTCGAGTTTGGTTGCTGTTTTTAGCAGCTTGAAGTTCTGAAAAATTTCAACTTCATTTTCCCAATCAGCTTCATGGATTTTCATTAAAAGAGCCTTCTCGCTCTCCGACTCATAATAATTAAGTTTCTCATAAATTTCCTTTTTTATTGGAAACGGCTCCAATGATGTAAAGTGAACCATCTGATTATTTGCTCCTGCAAACTGTGCGGTAAGAAAGGCATTCAAGCCGGTACCCAATCCGACCTCCAAAATTCGAGCCTCTTGTTCCTGATTATGGTCCCGCCAAAATTCCAGTCCCTCTTTGATAAAGACATGTACCGACTCTCCCTTCGCACCCCTTGTCGAATGGTAGGTCTCGTTTAGCTCCTCATCAAACAGGCTGTGAGAGCCATCTTCTGTTGTTATGATTTTTATTGGCATACCTTTCTTGTCATTCTGAACGAAGTGGAGAATCTATCACAGAAGAAGATCCTTCGCTTTGCTCGGGATGACACTCTAAAACTTATTCTCTATATATCAACACCGTAGCATGCGCGGCAACTCCTTCTTCTTTCCCCACAAACCCAAGCTTTTCCGTTGTTGTGGCTTTAATGGAGATGTCTTCTTCATCGATTCCAATGACTTCAGCGAGTACCTTTTTCATCTCAGGAATGTGTGGGTTGAGCTTGGGCATCTCCAGACATACTGTTGAGTCTACATTGCCAACTTTATACCCCTTCTCCCCAATCAGACGCACTACCTCCTTCAGCAAAATCTTACTGTCAATGCCCTTGTATTTTGGGTCCTTATCTGAGAAATGAAAACCAATGTCACGCATGTTTGCGGCTCCAAGCAATGCATCGCAAATGACATGGATCAGCACGTCCGCATCGGAGTGGCCATAGGCTCCATGCGTATGCGGCACTTTGATGCCACCGATCCAAAAGTCCATCCCTTCAGCCAGGGCATGTACATCATATCCGTATCCTACTCGTATGTTGGGTTTTGCCATTGGGTAAAGATAAACATCCCCCTGCTTACACACAGGCCCGCACACACCCCTTCAAAGGGGGAATCACTCCTGATTAGGTCTAATCTGACTTCTTGCGGACTCTTACTTTTTTAACCAACCATACAACACCAAGCGCAACCAAACCAAATGGCCAGAGTGCCAATAGATAAACCAAGAAAGTCTGGAATCCCTGCCAGCCTGCAGACATAGCATTTAGGACACGCGTGCCAAAACCCGGTCGTTGCTCCTGATCCAATTCATAAGGAACAAGCTCATAAAAGGAAATGTCAAGTGTGCTGTAATTGATTTGATGACTCAAAAGCTTAAACTGTCCCTGAAGAGACTCAATCTCTGAGCGTACCTGATTCAGGTTTCGTTCTACCTCCAGGATATCGCCTATCTTATTAGCTTGCTTCAGGATTTCCTGATACCGCTCTTCCAGTTTCTTCTTGTTTTCTATACGTGATTGAAGATCATAATACCGACTTGTCACATCATCGGTGTTCACCCATCGGTTGTCCAATTTCTTACCGTCAGTCACCTCTTTTATTAACACATCGAAGTTTTGAGGCGGCACTTTGATGCTCACATTGTAATTGATCCGGTCATATCCTTTGTTTTCGTTTTCAGAGGAGATATAGGCATCATGCTGATCGAGCAGCTTGTTGATACGCTGGTACTCCTCTTTAGTGCTTTCCACGCGGTAGGAGAGTCCGCCTGTTTTGATGACTTTCTTTTCTAATTCAGCTTGATCTTGTTCTGTGTTGGAAACTTTTCTGTATGCTGCAGCATCCGCTTCTTCAGCAGCTGGTTGCATTGTCATGGGAACTTCCATGTCCGCGATCGTAGAACCGGGTCCTCCATTGCCACCGCAGGCGGCCATCAGGAATATGAAAAGTAAGCTTAACGTCTTCATGTGATTAAATTTAGCCGATCTAATCACAAGAATCCTACCAATGTCTTTTGATGACATCTAAAAGAAGTGGATGAATAGCTCCACCTGCAACTATTTCTCTTCCAAAAACGAAATCATCGCCTCCTCTAAAATCGGTGACCGTGCCCCCAGCCTCCTTTACTAGGATAACTCCTCCGGCAATATCATACGAGTTGAGATTATACTCGAAGTAACCGCCATAACGCCCACATGCTACATAGGCCATGTCCGCTGCGGCACTACCCATTCTTCTTAAGCCCTGAGTAGATTCCATCAATTGATGCAGGATTTTCAGGTATTCATCCAGCCGATGAAATTCGTAGTATGGGAAGCCAGTGGCTAAAATGCAATCAGAAAAAGAGGCAGCCCTTGAAGCATGGATTCGCTTTTTATTCAGGTACGCTCCCCCTTCCTTCCAGGCGTAAAAACACTCATCATTGGCCACTTCATACACCACCCCAGCCACAATTTCATGCTCATGCATCAGACCAATGCTCACACAATAGTTTGGAATGCCGTGCACAAAGTTGGTGGTGCCATCCAGCGGATCAATGATCCAGGTAAATTCCTTTTGCTCCTGCTCTGTGGTTTCTTCTTCGGTGATGAAGCCTGCCTCAGGAAGAATTTTTTTAAGTCCTGTGATGATCTGCTTTTCGGATTCCTTATCGACATAAGAAACCAGGTCGCTATCTCCTTTAAATTCCACCTCATCGTAAGAAAAACGCTTCCTTTCCTGCCTGATAAACGCTCCGGTCTTCAGGGCTACTGCTGCTACTTTTTCGGTGAGGTTTTCAAAATTCATTTAGCTCCTTCTAATACAATGACAAATTCCCCCTTAATGGATTTGGTGCTGAAATAAGTAAGCACCTCCTCTATTGAACCAGTCACTGTCTCTTCAAACTTCTTTGTTAACTCTCTGGAAACAGAGACGTTTCGATCCCCTAAAATTTCTTTGAATTGCTGCAGGGTTTTGAGCAGTCTATGTGGTGACTCATAGTAGATAGCCGTTCTACTCTCCTCTTTCATTGCTTCAATACGGGTTTGTCTGCCCTTTTTATGCGGGAGAAATCCCTCAAAAACAAATCGCTCACAGGAAAACCCAGATTTGATCAGTGCGGGGACAAACGCCGTAGCGCCCGGAAGGGAATCGACAGGGATGTCATGAGCTAAAGCCTCACGCACCAGTAAGAATCCCGGATCTGAAATACCCGGAGTGCCAGCATCCGAAATCTGAGCAATGGAAACCCCAGACTTCAATTTTTCGATGGCCTCTTCAACTTTCTTGTGCTCATTGTGCGCATGAAAGCTTTGGGCCGGCGTTTTGATCTCATAGTGCTTTAGTAAAAAACCTGAGGTTCTCGTGTCCTCTGCAAGAATCAGGTCAACTTCCTTCAGCACCTGAACCGCCCGGTAGGTCATGTCGGCGAGGTTGCCGATAGGAGTGGGAACAAGGTATAGCTTTCCTGGCTCGATGGTCATAATGTGACTAAGATATGCAAAGATTGTCCCCTTGAGGGGGCTATAGGGGTGTTAAATGCCATAACACCCACCTAACTTCCGACTCGTCGGACCGCCTCAAGGGAGGAATTGGTTCTTGATCAACCCATCTATCACTTCCGCCAGTTTATGGTCTTTCTCAGTCACCACATCTCCGGCATCATGCGTATTCAGCTCAAAACTGACCGTATTGTAGACGTTGCTCCAGTTCGGGTGATGATTCATCTTTTCTGCGATGATCGCCACCTGACTCATGAAGCCAAACGCTTCCACAAAATCTTTAAATTCAAACGTCTTTTTTAGCTTGTTGTCTTCTTCTTTCCAGCTCATATCCTGTCTCTTAAAGTGAAATAATTCCTTCGATTTTCTTGGCCTCCTTATACACATCCACCACGGCACTGCTCGTCTCCATGTGTGCATGGATCGTTACGCTGATGTACTTATTCCCAGAGCTTGGTTTCAGCCTGATTTCGGCTTCTTCTACCAATGCTTCTACCTTCTCCTGATGCTCCGGCTTTACGATAAACTTAAAAATGTACTTGCCTGGAAATTCATGATTGTTTTCCAGCTTCTCAATAAAGGCCTGTTCGTCCCAGCTCATATATTCAATTTACATGCTAATAGGTATATAAAAAAAGCCATCCCGAGATAGTTCGGAATGGCTTCATTTGATTTTCTATTTGGATTAAAAGAACTTGTATCTCATGTCTTCGATATCAGCAAATTCTTTGATCGCCTGATCGATCTTTCTTGGTACGAACAGTCTGAAATAGGATAGCGGGAAATCGGCGATCACTGTGCTTTGACCCAGCCTGGATCGGGACACCTGAAGGGCAAATGTCGAATAATCATCCATATCAGCAGGAATATCCTTTGCGATCAGTTTTACCACAATCACTCCATCCTGCAAGCCGAAAGGTCTGGTCATCTCCTCCTCGTCCAAAGCGAATGAAAGTCCAATCGCCTCCGGGGCATATCCTACTCCAGTGATGCTGTTGGAGAATAGCTGGAAGTCAGCCGTTCCGGTTTTTGCACCATCGCCATATGCCACCGCTATTGACTCCACATCAGCGGCATCCAGCCCGCTCAGCTTTTTGATAATGGATTCAGACTTCTTCTCGTTTCTTACTCGGCGCTCCACCTGGTTTCGTACTTCCGAAAGATTCGCCACGCCTTCTTCCTGCTCAGCAGTCATCGCAGCAACCACGTATCGATTATTTACTTCTTTTACCTCAGATACTGCACCAGTTGATGCTTCATTGTATAGCCAAAGTACCAGGCCTCTTGCCTCGATCATCTGGCCTACGCGCTGATCATTCTTTCCGATTCTGTTCGCAGACCTCACTGTCAGGCCTTGCTCTTCTGCCAGCTTTCTAAACTCTTCCAGATTTCCGGCTGAAGCCGAGAAAAGATCTGCCTGCCGGTACACTTCATTGATGGTCTCATCCGAAACGAAGAACTCCTTCTTCATTTTAGCTACTCTATAAAGCACAGAGTCAGCAGCGATTTCATCTCTTCGGGAAAGCTTGTAAAACTCATACGCTCCATTTACAATGACCGGAGACGACACGTAACCTACTTCTTTGCCCTGGAGGGAATCAGGAAGGTTTGCGTCCGTGTAGGTGATGTACGGATACGGATCATCTGAATTCACCATGACATAGCTGGAGTCATTGGTAGCGGCGGCAAGTGATTGCTTGAACCCTGCCACTTCATCCGCCACGATCGCTGAATCTGCACTGGACGGATAGATGTCGAAAATCACGTACTCCATGTTGCGAGTTTCATCTCTCTGAAACTCCGATTCGTGATCATCCAGATAAGCCTGTAGCTCACTGTCAGTGACGGTGATGGAAGAATCCGAAACGCTCAGGAATGGAACATACATGTAGCTGATGGTTGCACTTGCATTTTGATTCACGTACTCATCCTTCGCCTCATACTTGGTCACGTAGTTGGTCTTGGTGAACAGGTTGGAGTACTTTTCAATTTTTCTGCTTGGTACCAAAGACTGCTCAAACGAAATCCACGAATTTCGTTGCTGAGGATCCGCCTGCTGCAGGCTTCCTAAAAATGCTGTAACATTCTCCTTGTTAAACTCTCCTGTCTGAGGGTTTGAGAAAAACTGCATGATCTGTGGGCTAATGTTGCTCCCCTGAACCATGTCTACCAGTTCATCATTGGTAACTACTATACCTAGCTCTTCAAATTGCTTTTCATAAGCCTTTTCGAGAATCAGCGCATTCCATGCTTCATTTCTTATTTGGTCTGTCTCCTTCTGCATCGGGTTTCTGCCCGTGTTCAATGCAAAATTGTAAGACAGCTCGTCTACTTTGTTTTGAAACTGAGTATTCGATATTGATTCGCCGGCGATCTCTCCAATATCAGGATTGTCCCCTCCACCCAAAAGCGTTGAGTTTCCTATCAAGTCTGTGCCTATGAAAGCGACCATGGTGACCATGATTGCTCCTACCACGATCTTACCCATCTTGTTTCTCAGTGTGCCAATTAGTGCCATACTATTCTAAATGCTCTTTTAATAAGGTCGGCAAAAATAAGGAAATAATTTGCTATTGACCCACACAGTGGGTTTTTATAAAACAAGACCTAACTACCACAAGATTATACAGTTAGCCAATGCTCCCCAGCCTCAATCAAACAGACATGGAGATGGCTAAATATTCGATACTTTCGAAGGAATCACCTCGGAGTTTCTGTTCCAGAAATAGGCCAGACTCAACCCAGAAATAATGTGCCATATGCCCCACCAGGCTGCTACGATGGCCATTCCGCCCAGGCCATTGAAAAAGCTGAAGATAAGAATGAGGCCCAGGCCGGAGTTTTGAATCCCGGTTTCCACTGAAATGGACCTGCGATCCTGCTGATCCAATCCAAAGATTTTTCCCACCTGATAGCCGGCCATGAGTGCCACTGCATTGTGCACCAGCACCAGCAATATCACCAGGTGGATGTATTCCAGAAAGAGGTTGAAGTTGGCATTGAAGGCCATGATCACAATCCCGGCAAAAATGGCAATGGAGCTGTAGTGCATGATTGGGTGCAGGCGATCTGCCAGTTGTGGTCTGAATTTCCTAAGCAACATTCCAAGAACAATTGGAACCAAAAGGAGCACAGTAATGGTCTTGAGTAGCTGCCAGAAATCGAGGCTCACCTCTGTTAGAATGCTGGCGGTGGGAGGATACATACCTGCCCAGAAGGTCAGGTTGATAGGCGTCATAATAATAGCCAAACTGCTGGATACTGCCGTGAGGCTCACCGAAAGGGCGGTGTTGCCACGAGCCATGGCTGTCATGAAGTTGGAGATATTTCCTCCCGGACAAGCTGCTACGAGCATCATGCCAAGTGCAAAGCTGGGGCGGGGCTGAATGATCAAAATCAGGAGATAAGTAAGGGCAGGGAGCACAATGAATTGTGAGAGTATCCCAGCCAGGGCCGATTTAGGACTCTTAATTACTCTGATAAAGTCTTCGATCCGGAGGTTGATTGCTACTCCGAACATGATGAAGCCCAGGCTGAGGTTGAGGTAAAAAAGATTGGCCTCTGAGAAGTTGAGCGTCACCTGATCGATGGGGTCCATCCCGGCAAGATAAATAAAAAAGAGATGCTTCGATAAACAGAAACATCCCCCTCACCCCCTTCAAAGGGGGATTCCCTTCGAAGAAAATGACGGATGATTTACTTCTTCCTGATGATAATATCCCCATGCATATTCTTGAAAGTATACTCGGGACCACCGCCATTGATTGCTCCAAATACCCACGAGTTGATGGACACCTTGTACTTGCCATCATCTGACTTTACTTCCGGCTTGGATCGGTCTACGGTCATATCATAGTCGGTGAAAATCTCTCCACGGTCTGATCGCATCTTTGCTGTGGCTTTGATGTCACCGGGGAAGGTCACATCCACATTGCCATGCAATGTCACGAAGGACATAGGCTCATTGGGTGTCACCTTGATGAAGTTGACAATGATGTCTCCATGCACCGTGTTGGAAACAATCGACCCGCTCATGTTTTTCATGGTGAGTGGGCCATGAACAGCCGAGATCTCATGTGTGCCGCTCACTCCGGTTACATCTACTTTGCCGTGAACAGTGGAAACTTCCAGATCAAAATTTGCCGGCACTTTGATGGTCAGATTGATTGGCTTCTTCCAGGAATTGGTTTCTATCTCCACACGGTTGTTGTTTTCAGATGCGCTTAACTCTATCGGACTGCTGGAGATCTTTTTCATACCTGCAGGAGCCTGGTTATCATTTTTGTTGTCGTTATCATTGCCACAGCTCGCACAGTCTCCATCTTTGTCATCTGATTGTGCTTTTGCTTCAATGATTACTTCTTTCCCATCGTAGGCTTCCACCATAATGTCCCCTCGAATAAGGCCTACCTCCAGCTTCCCTTTCGATCCGGGTGAGCTTAGGGGTATTACAATTCGTTCGTTGAAATCCTGCGCCCAGATGCTTACTGAGGCTACAAGAAATGCTATCATCAATAACTTTTTCATGATTCTATGTTTTAAAGTTTCTTAGTTCGCTTATTCTGTTTTCTTGAGGTATACATTTCCGTTGATGCTGCGGAAGGATAGTTCCGGCCCTCCTGAGCCAATTTCTACGCCGGTTTTTGTTCCTATTTTGAAGGTGCCGTTCTTTTCGCTTTTCTCCACTTTGGGGTTCAATTTTCGGTAATCAAAAGAGGTGTACAGGTCTCCGTTCATGCTATCGAAAAAAACCTGGGCATTGAAATCATCCGGTAGTTCAAAGTTGAAATCTCCGTTTACCGTGTTGAAATCAATCGATGATTTTGGGCTTTCCAAAAAGTTGATGGTCACATCTCCATTGACAGTTGAAGCTTGCAAAACCTGGCGTGCATTCTTAATATCTACTTTGCCATTCACATTGCAAGCTTTCACCGGGCCATCGATATTGCTTACACTCACATCTCCATTGTTAATGGTCTTTGCTTCCAACTTCACATCCTTAGGCACTTTCAGCTTATACTGGTATTTGAAAGCATATTTCGGTTGATCCTTCATATCAAAACCCCAGCCGTATTTCCAATCACATCTTTTCACAAAGGGGGCTTTGGTATAAAACATCATGGAGTCGCTGGAAAGGAGTTCGCCCAGCTGGAGTTCTCTTTTGGCCTTCTCCACCAATTCATCACTATTAGCAGAAATCTGAATTTCCAGTGTCAGGTAAAGCTTATTATCCGAAGAAGCTTCTACCTCCACATCCCCGTTGATATTGTCAATAATGACCATCATTTTCTCCGGTTCGTCTATGGTGTATGTCTTGTTGATCACTACCTTGTCCTCCTTGAGGTCCGGGTTGATCAGTATCATTAGTAAGAATAAAATTTTCATTAGTCCTTTGTTTTGAGTTTAAGTATTTTTTAGCGTTTGTATACTTTCATGAAGTTTTTCCTTCACTATTTCATCTTCTGTTGATTGCTCCAGTTGTTCCATTGCCTCCACCGAGGATTTTTCCTGAATGGCCACTAAAACATCCGCAATAGCCACCAACACCAATGGTGACTCTTGCATCTTCAGTGCATCCACCAACGCATGTCTTACCTCGGGCTTGTCTGCATATCGCAGCAATGATTCAAGTGAAGCAAGCCTCACATTCAGGTTTTCATCGTGGTTAAGTGTGGAGATCAAAGCATTGATCACTTTTTCATCTGCCTTTGGTAGTTCAGCAGCCATGTTTACAGCCCTGATTCGTTCCTGGGCTTTGGGCCGTTCGATCAGTGTGAGCATCATCATCTCCTTCATGCTTTGGATTTCGCTACTCAGCTGAGCAATATCTTCCTTTTGATTTTGTGATGGCAGCATCCACCAGCCAATGAACAATCCCATCACAAGGGAAGCCAATCCCACCTGCCAGCTTTTGGTCATCTGCGTCACAATCCAGTCCAGCACATTCGGACGAACCTCCTTTTGCTTCTCAGCATATGCCGCAATCATTCCTTCAAATCGGGCATCCATGGCCTCCGAAGGTTCCGGGCGTTTGATCTCCTCAAAAAGATCCCAGGTTTGTTCCAACTCTTTCAGCTCAGCAGCAATCTCTGGATTGGCTTCCAGAAACTGATTCAAGGCTTCAGCTTCATTGTCGCTGATGTTCCCGGCCACCTTGTCTTGCCACATTTCCTGTGCTCTCTTCTTTGTTATTTTCATAGTTAGACGTCCAGTTTTATGTAGGACTCCCGTAATTCTTTCAATATTCTATGCACACGCACCTTGATGGCACTCTCGGTTACCCCAAGCATATCCGCCACCTTTGCATATTTTACCTTCTGGAATCTCACCAACTCTATCAATTCACGCTTTTCGGCAGAAAGATTGGCCAGTGCTTTCTTCAGGTAGTTTAGTTCATCCGATCGTTCCATATCTGCCTCCTTGTTATGAGTTTCGCTCAACCGCTCCTCATATGGATTCATGTCTTCCTGAAAAGCGTATCGCTTGTTTTTTCGGTAATGATCGTGATGCACATTGCGCGCCATCTGGAAAGCCCACACTTCAAAATCCCCGTTTTCCTTATACGTGTGTTTGTACTTTAAAATCCGCATAAACACGTTTTGTACAAGATCCTCGCTGGTCGCTCCATCGTTGGTCATTCCATAAAAGAATCCAAAGAATCGGCGACTGTATCGCTTATACAGAAGGTTGAGCTTATCAACCTCTCCGTCTTTCACTTGCAGCATCAGGCTGTGGTCTTCCAGTAGGTTCATTTGGTGCATTGCTGACGGGGAAACTGGAGTAATTTCGGAAGGTTACATGGGGATTGAAAATTTCTTTCCCAACATGGATCAATGTATATTCGTATTACATTGTATTACAATTATGAAAACGATATCAATACGAGTCAATGACGATCTTGAAAAAGATCTTGATGAGTGGACCAAAGAATCTGGTAGAAGTCAGAGTGACCTCATTAGAGAAGCGCTTGAACGACACCTGAGAATTAAGAAGTTTAGGGAACTACGAGAAATGCTGGTCCCTTATGCCCAAAAAGCAGGCTACTATACAGATGATGACATCTACAACGACCCTGATCTTGCATGAGGGTATTCACAGATACTAATTTTTTGTTAAGTGCTCTCATTACGGACGGATTCAGCCAAAGGGTATTTGAAGAGATTTTAGAACAGCATGAGCCGGTATATTCCATGCGTGTTAGAGATGAATTAATTAGAAAGTTAAAGACTAAGTTTCAGGTTCCTAACGACCGAATCCACATATTGCTATACAGAATCAAAACATATGGGTTAGTTGCGGATGCAGAAAAAGTGAAGTATAAACTGAGGGATGCAAATGATGAAATCATCCTTGCAACAGCGATTTCTGAAAAAGCTGAGGTCATTGTAACTGGTGATAAAGATTTGCTTTCTATGAATGATAGTATATCAGAGATTGAAATTTTGACTCCAAGACAATTTTGGGAAAAATATCATGAGCCTTAAAGCGCTCTCACTTAAACCTTAGAGATAAACACTTTAACATGTGCTTATCTCCATGGTGTCGGGAAACTGAAGTAATTTCAGAAGGCTACTCGGGGATTGAAAAATTCTTTCGATTACTCACAAAAGATCCTTCACTGCGTTCAGAATAACACTTCGATCTTAAAAGCCGACTTTGCTGTATGCTGTCATGCTGACGAAGGAAGCATCTGATAGGATAATTAGTCAATTGCCATTTTTCTAAGATTTTGACTTAATAATTCTCAACTAAAATAGGTTGAAAATATTGTAAGCAATACCAAGGTTTAAACTAAGTCTATCAAAGTCAACCCCCGAGTTGTATGAATATTGGTTTCCCAAAAGAGAACCTGTTAAAACTTTAGGTTCCTCTGGTGATTGTTCTTTTACAAAGCCTAGACTAGCAGTAAATGCAAAATCCGAAAAGCAATAGTTATAGTTAATTGAAAACTTTGGAACCCAATCATCAGAACGAATTTCTGATTTCGTGCCCCTTATTTGAGCATTATTAGTAATAATAGATTTGCCATAAGTAATAGTAAAAACCAAATGATGCTCCCGATTAATCTTTACTCTTGTTGCAATAAGTGGTCCATAGAAATGGAGATTATAGTTTTCATCAATTGACTCTCCAAATAACATTCTGTTATGCGCAGAAAAATTTGAAAAGTCATAATTAAATCCAAAACCAATATTGTTAAAGAATAGAATCAATTGACCCCCTCCTCCATATCCAAATCTCAATTCATCAAAATATTTAGACTCAATATAAGTCGGTTTCTTAGGTAAGAAAGTTGCTCCTCCATATACTCCTATGCTTACTTCTGAATCAGTTTGAGCATTGGCTTGTATGGAAACTGTTGACATGAAAAGAAAACTATTAATGCTCTAATGGCTCTCATAAGTATGGGTAGCTAAGGTTAAATTGCATGAGGAGTAAAGTTATCCGTTTTGAACAAATGAAGAAGGTGATTTTAGAAGGTGATTTTTATACCGGTGAAGCCATCCGTCGCATCTACGCTACAGATGCCTCGGCATATCGTGAGGTCCCGCAAGCCGTGGCTATTCCTAAAGATGACGCTGACCTGAAGAAACTCATCCATTTTGCCAGGGAAAATCAAACTTCACTTATCCCCAGAACGGCAGGGACCTCACTCGCAGGCCAAGTTGTGGGTGAGGGAATCGTGGTGGATGTTTCCAAGCACTTTACCCAAATTCTGGAAATCAACACGGAGGAAGAATATGTATGGATCCAGCCGGGAATCGTGAGAGATGAGCTGAACAGAGCGCTGGCTGAGCATGGCTACTTTTTCGCCCCCGAAACCTCCACTGCCAACCGTGCCATGATTGGAGGTATGATCGGAAATAACAGCTGCGGATCCAACTCGGTTGTGTATGGCAGTACTCGCGAGCATTTGCTGGAAGTAAAGGCCCTGCTTTCCGATGGATCAGAAGTGCACTTCAAAGAATCCGATGATCTGAGAGGGTCTACGGAATTTGAAAAACAGCTTTACCAAAACATCTCGGATATCCTGCTAGACGAAACAAATGTTGAGCGAATCAAAAAGGAATTCCCAAAACCCAACATCCCACGAAGAAATACGGGCTATGCTCTTGACCTGCTAGCCAATATGCAGCCGTTCAATCCGGATGGACAGCCTTTCAACTTCTGCTCACTAATCGCTGGTTCGGAAGGAACGCTTGCGTTCGTCACGGCTGCCAAACTGAAGATCACCAGAATTCCGCAAGGACATAAACGGCTGGTTTGCATTCATACGAAAACAATTGATGATGCTTTGAAAGCGAATCTAATTGCTCTCAATTTTCAACCGTACGCATGCGAGCTGATGGATCACTACATCCTTGAGGCAACCGCACGAAACAAAGAACAGGCCGCCAACCGATTCTTTGTGGAAGGTGAGCCGAAAGCGATCCTGGTTGTAGAGTTGATCGGCGAGACCGAGAAAGAAGTGGATATCCGCATCCTCAACTTCCTGACAGAGCTTGGCAAGCAGAGACTTGGATATGCCTTCCCAATTATCCGAGGAGGTGACATTACGAAAGTATGGAACCTGAGAAAAGCCGGGCTGGGTCTACTTTCCAATATTCCGGGAGACACCAAGCCCGTTCCGGTAATAGAGGACACTGCGGTAGATGTGCAAGAGCTCCCCAACTACATCGGTGACTTCAACAAAATCCTACACAAGCATGGATTGTATAGCGTGCATTATGCGCATGCCGGATCGGGTGAATTGCACTTGCGTCCGTATCTGAATCTCAAGACTGAAGAAGGCGTGAAGCTTTTCCGAACCATCGCAGAGGAGATTGCCGATCTGGTGAAAAAATATAATGGCTCGCTTTCCGGTGAGCACGGAGATGGACGTTTGCGTGGTGAATTCATTCCAAAAATGATCGGGGAAGAAAACTACCAGCTTCTCAAAAAGGTGAAGCAGGCCTGGGACCCACAAAACATCTTCAATCCGGGTAAAATTGTGGATACGGCTCCCATGGATACCTCTCTTCGGTTTGACAAAAACCATATCACACCGGAGTATGAAACCATGCTGGATTTTTCCAAAGATCAGGGGATTGTCCGATCCACAGAGCTGTGCAATGGTTCCGGTGACTGTCGTAAGTCGGAGCTGACCGGAGGCACGATGTGTCCAAGCTATCAGGCCACAAGAGATGAAAAAGACACCACCCGAGCACGGGCAAATATCCTACGTGAGATGCTGACCCGATCAAAAGAAGCCAATCCATTTGCTCAACCGGAAATCAAGGAGGTCATGGACCTGTGCCTATCCTGCAAAGGCTGCAAGAGCGAGTGCCCGTCCAATGTCGATATGGGCAAGCTTAAGGCCGAATGGCAATACCAGTCGATGAAGGAAACTGGCGCTTCGTTTCGCACGAAGATGACCGCCAACTATGCCAAAAGCATGGAGCGGTTTGAGAAAGCTCCATGGGCTTTCAACCTAACACGAAATCTGTCCAAGCCACTGATGGGATTCGCCGGTAAGCGATCGATCCCGAAGATGGCCAACCAAACCTTGCGCTCATGGTTTGACAAGAAATTTCATTCATTGCAGCGAAAGCCAAAGAAGGCAGTCTATTTCTTCTTCGATGAGTTTACCAACTACCTGGATGTGGAGATTGGCAAAAAGGCCATCATGCTGCTGGACCGGATGGGCTATGAAGTGAGAGCTGCCAATCACGCCATTAGTGGGCGGGCATTTCTCTCGAAAGGACTGCTGGATGAAGCCCAGAAACTGGCTCGGCAAAACGTGTCACTCTTTCATTCCTTATTAAAAAAAGACATTTGCCTGGTAGGCATTGAGCCTTCGGCTATTCTTACGTTTCGAGACGAATACCCGGATTTGCTCAGGGATAAGGAGAAAGAAATGGCAGAGAAGGTGGCAGAGAAGACCTTCACCATTGAGGAGTTTCTGGCTAAAGAGTTGGAAGAAGGAAGATTGAAGTCAGAGGACTTTCAAAGGGACAAAAAGAAAATTCTTGTGCATGGGCATTGCCACCAGAAGGCTCTTTCATCCATGACACCAACGATGAAGATATTAAAAGCGGCTGAGGGCTTTGACGTGCAAATGATCCCCAGTGGTTGCTGTGGTATGGCCGGTTCATTTGGCTATGAAAAGGAGCACTTTGAAGTATCCATGAAAATTGGTGAATTGGTGCTTTTCCCAAAAGTTCGGGAAGCGGAAAAGGATACCATTATCCTTGCTTCAGGCACTTCCTGTCGTCATCAGATTTTGGATGGAACAGGGAGAGTAGCGAGGCATATTGTGGAGATTTTATAAATTTTAAACAAGTTGAATTTAGTAGTCATGCTGAATTTATTTCAGCATCTACTCCCATTAAAGAAAGATCCTGAAACGAGTTCAGGATGACTTTCTGGCAAGAGGCAACTTAATTTTACACCTCAATTTCACCTGTCATATACGTCACCGCATTGCCGGCAATAAGCACACGATCGCCCAGGTCCGTGCAGTTGAGGTAGCCTTTGCGCTCGGACAGTTGGTAGGCGATCATTTCTTTCTTGCCCAGCTTTTCCGACCAGTAGGGAATCAGTGAACAATGTGAAGAGCCCGTAACCGGGTCCTCAAAAACGGATCCTCCGGGAAAGAAGAAACGTGATACAAAATCCACCCCATCGCCTGGTGCCGTACAGATGATACCGCCTTTGTTGAATAGTTTCGGGTTGAGCAGGCTGGGGTCTACCTTCAGAGCTCTCACCTCTGCTTCTGTGTCGTATACCAGCACATAATCCCTTGACTTCAAGACTTCCTTTGGCGCATTGGTAAACGCCTTATACAGAGCCTCATTCATCTCAGCCGGTTCCGGTTTACGGGAGGGGAAGTCCAACTGTAGCAAGTGATCCTTCCGCTTCACGGTGAGTGGGCCGCTCATGGTCTCGAAGTTGATCTGATCCTTGTCATAGCCCAGGTGATTGAAAATGACGTGCGCAGATGCCAGGGTCGCATGGCCACACAGGTCAATTTCAAACTCAGGTGTAAACCAGCGCAGCTCAAACTCATCTCCCTGATCCTGAAAGAAGGCTGTCTCAGAAAGGTTATTTTCTATCGCAATCTTTTGCAGCACATCATCGATGGGCCACTCATGCCCGATGGGAACTACTGCTGCAGGATTGCCCGCAAACAAATGATCGGTAAACGCATCAACTTGATAGATAGGTAACTTCATACCTAAAGATACAAACCATATCAGGCCATTTTGAAAAATAACTGCAAAATTCTCAGTGCGTTATCGTCAAAATCCAGTTCACCTTTAATAATGCCATTAAAGGTTTTTTGGTCGGCAACAGAGGCGTCTGTGTTGAACTGAACCATGTCTAAATCTTTGTACCCCATCTCCCAGCTGGGAAAGATGCGATCGTCTATGGCTTCAAAGTTTCGTTGGTTCACACTGGTATGTCGGCTGTCTTTTTTTATTAATTCATAAAGCTCCACCACTTCATCTTTATTTCCTTCGATGTACTGGATGAATCGCTTGTCTGAATGCAGAAGGATACCTGTGATATCTCGCTTGGGATTGTTCTTCTTGCACGATGCAAGAATGTTTTGAATCTCATGCTCATTACATTCAGGTTTTCGAAAGCTGGTATAGATCAGCCTGTAAAGTGAACTCATATTTTTGGTTGGTTATTGGTTAAACTCCACCTCTTAACTTATCAAATGATAAAGTGTTCAGTTTATTTGAAAATATCCGAATTCGAACATCAATTGTACGCATACGGGCAGATAACCAGGCGATTTATCGCACCGTTTATACTTGAATGAAAATACTTCTCTGGTTTATCCTCCTGGTGATCTGCTGGCCGCTGGCACTGGCTATCCTGTTTATTTACCCCCTCATTTGGCTGGTGTTGCTTCCGTTCAGAATTCTTGGGTTTGCAGTAGAGGGCGTATTCCAATTTATCCGAGCACTGTTTATGCTGCCAGCGAGGATTTTGGCGAGGTGAAATTTTTTAATTATACAAAAACTGAAATTAAAACAGAAGCAACCGAAACAACCAAGGATATAATTGCAATTACAGTAGCCATTTGATACTTTCTGTGTTCATATTGCATCCCTGCTAATATTGAAGTCATGTATGGAAAGTTTATTTCATGTCCCTTTTCGTCTTTCCCATAATCACTTCTTTTTATAAGTAATTTGACATGAGACTTATCTGCGTTTTGATAATTGAATTTATGATTTAAGTGGTAGTAAAGTCTTCCAAATACTATGTCTTTATCCACTTTTAATTCCTTAGCAACTTTTTGAAGATCAATACTTACGTAAATTTTATTATTACGAATAGTGTTATCAGCTTCATATCCTTCAAAGTCCTTCTTATAGTTTTTGTAAATTCTTTCAAGAATTTTTATGTCTGTTGGAAGTTTCATTTCTAAATATACCCAACCTGTCACGTTTTTCGGAATAGATTCTTCGTTGCACTCAGAATGACACTTCGATTTAAAATCGGAAGCATTGATCAGTCTGCACTGCACATTCAATTCCGTGCTGTCATGCTGACGAAGGAAGCATCTCTTCAAAAAGATTCTTCGGGCGTAGCTGGATGACACTTCGATCCGCATTCAGTGGGATTCAATCATTCAACGCCTCACAACTCTTTCCGTGCTGTCATGCTGACGAAAGGAAGCATCTCTCCAGAAAGATCCTTCGGCGTAGCTGGATGACACTTCGATCCGCATTCAGTGGGATCCGATCATTCAGCGCCTCGCAGCTCTTTCCGTGCTGTCATGCTGAGGTACGAAGCATCTCTAAAAGGAGACTCCACTGCAACCCAGGATGACACCTCTAGATGATGACACCCAGCCGACAAACCCTCATCATCACCTCACCCTTCATCCCCGCCTTTCCGTATGTTGAAAGCATGAAAACATTCGCTTCTTTATTTCTATTGGTTTTTTGCTTCATTGCCAGTGCGCAGGATAAGTCGGTCTTCACAGATAAAGACGGGGCAATCCGTGGGTATGATCCCGTGGCGTACTTTGAGCAAGGCGAACCGGTAAAAGGTCAGGAATCAGTGACGTATAAATGGAATGGTGCCAACTGGTATTTCAGCTCACAGGAAAACCTGGAAGCCTTCAAAGCTGACCCAGAAAAATTTGCACCACAGTTTGGCGGATATTGTGCCTACGCAGTTGGCAATGGCTATACCTATGAGTCTGACCCGAATGCGTGGAAGATCGTGGATGGTAAGCTCTACCTCAACTACAGCAAAGGCGTACAGAAAAAATGGGAAGCAAATCAGGCAGAGTTCATCAAGAAGGCGGAGGAAAACTGGCCGAAGGTGATCAAGGAGTAATAAGAGATTCTTCGCTGCGCTCAGCATGACACTTCGATTTAAATTCCGTGTGTCATGCTGAGCCTGCCTGCGGCAAAGGCAGGGTACGAAGCATCTCAAATAGGTCAGAGTTTTAGATCCTTCACTTCGTTCAGGATGACACTTCGATCAGCACTCAGAGGGATTCGGTCATTCAGCGCCTCACAACTCTTTCCGTGCTGTCATGCTGACGAAGGAAGCATCTCAATCAAGCTCATCATTCAAAAACCTCCATTCTGGATTAATTGAATTAATCAAATCTTCCTTTTTATATCTCTTCCAGCCCTTGATTTCTTTCTCTCGCTCTATGGCATGCTCAATAAGCTGATGCCGTTCCCAATAGACCAAGTGGTAACAATTATACTTCCCGGCGAAAGTTTTCTTTTCATTGAGAGCATCCTGCCAATGTTGTTCCATGCGGGTTCTTAGGTCATTGGTTACACCTGTATAAAGAACCTTCCTTGCTTTGTACGTAGCAATGTAAACGAAGTAGTTGTGATTTTTCACTCGCTAAATATAGGGAGATCCTTCGCTGTGCTCAGAATGACACTTCGATTTAAGTTCCGTGTGTCTGCTGAGGTACGAAGCATCTCTTTAAACTTAATAGTGAGGTCATTTACTTCAATGTTTCTACCTCTTCTTCGCGAAAGAGGTCACAATCCCAAACTTGATTCCGGTCACATTGGTATTGTCCACATGGTAAAACGGAACTGATACTGCGGTGAAGATGCGTAGGTTCACCGTTGAATTTCTATTGATCAGATAGCCTCCTCCAAAGTAGGCACCAATCCCCGAGGCGGATGCCCGGTCACCCCACTCGTCCTGCGCTTGTTTGATGGTGGTATACCCATACTCCATTCCACCGTTCAGATAAAAGGTGGAGCGCTTCCTGCTGAGCGGATAGGTGACTCCCAAAGACACACCCCCACTGTTCATTTTCTGACCGGGATTGCTGTGATTGATGGAAATGGTGGATGATGGAAAAAGTTCAAAATCGAAGTTGAACAGAACCGTAGACGCATCATAGGTGTAGGCCAGCCCAAACCCGGAAAGTGTGCTTTCATTCGGAATGGCTTTTCCACCAAGCATAACCCCCACAAAGTGGTTGACTTTGATCTGCGCCAGCTCTATCCCTTTCTGATCATATTCCGTCACCTCATCAATCTCGATATCCGTCTTGGCCGTTTTGCTGCTGAAAAATGCCCTGCCAATTCGCGAAAGCAGTGGATCCAGGTCCTGCTCTGCGGCCCCCTTGGCCATGTCGTGCCACACTTGCTCCATGCTAGCCGTTTCATAGACCCCCACGGAAATGATGAAAACTCCTTGTAGGAAGTGGATTTCTCCCCGCATGAAAAAGCGGGCATTCATTTTCGCTGCTTGTGCCACAGATTCCTGAAGCGATTGTCTCCCCAGGTATCCTTCATTACCGATTCGATCATCCAAAAGGATGGTGTAGCTGTGATTATCTTCAATGTACGACTTCACCAGTTTGGAGGTGGAGTACTGCAGGCCCTGGGTTGGTTCCATATTGATGAGCTCAAAGCCGGGAAAGTAAACGACATTTTGGGCAGTGGTGAGGTGCCCTAAAAGTGAGGCGAGTAGAAATAAATAGGTTTTCATTGGTCACTGATTTGAGCTAAGGAATGACCGAAAATCACCTCCCCTAAGAGCTCAGACTAAAAGTGAAAATAAAGTTGGGACGCTTGGGGGAATAAGGTTTTTAAAATGACTAAAGCCATTTTTTCAATTCCCCAAAGATTAATTCGCAGTTCTAATGAACCTTTTTGAGAATACATCGACCTTAGGTCAAGAATGAGAAGTCCTGATCACATACTGAGCGAGCTCCTGGTAGTCAACTGCCAGCAAGGAGATAGAAAGGCACTGGAGCTGCTAATCAAAAAGTGGAATCCGAATATTGTCAGGAGAATCTACTTGACCACCAAGAATCAGCAGGCCTCAAAAGACCTGGCTCAAGATTGCTGGATTACAATTATTGAGAAAATTCATTCATTAAAAGATCCGTGTGCATTTGAGTGGTGGTCGCTAAAAATTGCTACCTCAAAGGCGATAAACTGGATCAGGGCTAATCAGCTGGAAAGGAAAAGAGGCGAAATCAGGGCGGTAGCTCAGGAGGATTTTTCAGAGACAACCAATACAAATAGCGATGAAATAATCTCTGCGCTGAGAGTTGCAATTCTAGAATTACCTGAAGAACAACGACAGACGATCGAGATGTTTTACCTCGAAAATCTAAAGATTGACAGCATTGGAAAAATACTCAATCTACCAACCGGCACAGTGAAATCGCGCCTGTTTAAAGCCCGGGAGCGACTAAAGAAAATTTTAAAAACTAAAACACAAGAATCATGAAGGACGAAAAAGAAGAAATCGATCACCTGATCGAACAAGCATTAACTCAGGAGGAAGCTGAGTTTTATCACAAACTGGATGAGCAAAATCTGATTGAAAAGTTTGGCGGTCTGTTTCAAGGCAAGATGAAGTGGATCAATGTGATGAGTATGGTATTTCAGTTTATCATATTCGGAATTGCAGTATACTGTGGATATAGAGCACTTTATGCCATTGATACTACACAGATGCTTCAGTTTGGAATTGGTGCTTTTCTTGCAATGATGGCTGTCTCTTTCCTCAAAATGTATCACTTCATGGAAATGAATAAAAATGCAGTGATCCGTGAAATCAAGAGACTTGAACTGCAGGTTTCAGTACTTTCCAAGTCTTTGAAGAAAGACTAAATCGGTGGTAATTCAGGATATGGAATAATTGCCTCGATGAGAAGCATCACTCCATCTTTGGTAAGCAATGTGAGCGTGATCAGGATACTGCTGATGATCAATGATACGCCCACATTGTTTTTCCTTATTTCTTCAAACTCGTCGATCGGGGTGAGTTTGCTGTAAAGGAAGGTACTGATCAGACCGATCAGGACAGTAGCTGTGTATGCGATGGCGATATAAACCGCTCCTGTGATGAAGTACTCAAATGCAAGCGCAAAGCTGTCTGAACCGCGACTGAGAAGCCGATAAGATGAGATCAAGGGCTGAACAATCCCGCTAATCATGATGCCAACAGAGAGTATGATCGCCGAGGTGAAAATGCTGTAGGACAGATTGTAATCTCTGATCTTATAATATTTCCTTCCCACCCATTGCACCAGCTTATAGGTGAGGGCCAGGATGAATATGCCAATGGTGATGGCTGAAATTATCTCGACGATGGCTAATGCGGCTATGTTAGGGTTCATGTCTGTGAATGTTTAGAGGCTCATATCCTGAACCAGTGCAATTTTCCAGTAATTGATGTTATTTGAATTTGGCGGAAGCATCCCCAAAGGCCAGCCTTTGCCGGTAGTCTCCCAAAAGTAATAGTTCTTTCCCCTGTATTTCAGATGATCGCCTACTGCCGGGATGTGGAGCGCCAGCATGGCATGGGCATATTCATTGCTTATTACAATCATCGGGTCAAAATCCAGCCGCTCCAACATCGCGTAGATGAGCACGGCTCTTGTATCACAATCTCCATAGAGTGAATGGATGAACTCATAAGGCGAAAGCAATCCAAGTGCTATGTTTCCCACACATGGCTTTCCATGGTTTTCTGTTTTCGAACAGTCCTCCTGCCTTACGTAGCTGTAAGGAATATCCTGCACGAAGGTCACGATCATTTCTGCCAGATCCCGCCTGGAAAGCTCTTCCTTCAATGCGATATCTGCTAATGAATCCACCAGAAAATCCATGTGATCGCGGCTCTCCTTTACTAATTCATGATATACTGTGCCCCAGAAGTTTTCATAGGACTCCATATTGATGAGGATATTGTTCCGATTTTCTCCTGCCTTTAAGCTCTCCCGCTCAATTGATTCATAGGAAGCACAAAAGGTTTTGGAATAATCGAGTAACTCCCAATCACGCTGATGCAACCGGTCATTTGATGCGTTTATGACCGTGAAGGAGTCTGAACAACCACCGGGAACAAAGTCCTCCGTTTGAAAAACGCCGATAATTCCTGTCAGGATTATGTATACTGCCATTATGTAAAACAGGAATCGGATTACAGATTTCATCGACATAAATATCAGAAAACTTGGCTAGATTGTCCAAAGCTGGTTGCTCTCTTCGTCTATCAAAAAAGATATAATCATGAGAAAAGTATTTCTTTCAATCGCATCTAGCATGCTTCTTACTCTTTGTTATTCACAAGAAACCTATCCATATGCCTGGCTTGCAGGCCACTGGACTGGAGATGGGTTTGGAGGGGTCTCAGAAGAGCTTTGGTCTCCACCTTCAGAAAATGGTACCATGATGGGGGTTTATCGACATCACAAAGGAGACGGAAGCCTCAATTTCTATGAATTTCTAACGCTGGACAGCACGGGAATGAAGCTGAAGCATTTCAATCCTGATCTGACCGGGTGGGAAACCAAGGAAGATTTCGTTCACTTCGAATTGGTGGAATTCACCGAAAACAAGATCGTTCTCAAAGGGCTGGTATTCGAGCGTAAATCAGATACCGAAATGGAAATCCGCCTGGATCTGAAAAGTGGAGAAAAGAAATGGACGGAGGTTTTTACGATGAAGCGAAAGTAGCTAGGCAAAAAACCAAAAATCTTTGACTGGCTTCTTACCCCAGCCTTCCAGTTGCTTTCTTATTTCCACCTTTTCATCCGGCGAGGTGACCACAATTATGATTTGAGAGTTTGCTATCTCTGGAATGGCACTGAAATGCTCTACCTTAATTCCGTAGACATCTTTGCCCACCTTCCGATGATTGTCACACATCCAGTGGAAGGTGTTTTCCTCTTCCAGTAAAAGCTTTGCCATATCTTTCCCATTTCGGCCTGCGCCCCATAACACCAGCGGGCGATTCCGATCCCTGTCAAGCTGATAGAAGTACCTCAGCTTAAGATCAAAATATCGGTTATCCTTATATTCCTCCCATGTCCGGGATATGCGATCAGATCGATCTCGCCAGTAGTGTAGGACCTTATCGATCCCATGAACTTTCAGGCCCTTTTTGTAGAAGCGAAAACACAGATCATAATCCTCCGGATACACCTCCGGATTGAACGCATCCGCTGAGTCAAAGTCTTCTTTATGGATAATCCAGCTGTGGGATGGAATCACACACTCCTGATAAATTTCCTGATAGTGAGTCTCCGTCCTGGCCACTTCATTGAGCCACTCCTCATATCGCCTGAAGCCGTCTCCCACTTCTCCTTTATCCACAAAATGCTCCGTACCTCCTGCTATAATATGTCCTTTGCCGTATTTCAGCCATTCATTCACCAGCACCTCCAATTTATCATCAGGCATTCGGTCATCAGAGTCCATCCGATTGATGAGCTCACCTTTGGCGTGAGCATAGCCTTCCTTTAGGGCGGGGATCAACTTGTGCCTTTTGCTATGCAATACTTTTATCCGGTCATCCTTCTCCGCATACCAATTTAGAATCTCTGGTGTGCGATCCGTAGAGTGATCATTGATGGCGATGAGCTCCCAGTTTTTATAAGTCTGACGAATGATGGAATCGATACACTTGGGTAAATATGGCGCGGTATCCTTGGTCGCCATGATGATAGAAACGAGTGGCTGGTTCATTTAATGATTCTGGTTTTTACTCCAGTATGGAGACCGGAAGCCCTAAATTAATCGTAATGAGGAAACTAATTCCAAACTACCTCATCATTAAGCCTGGCTGATTTCAAAAAGATGTCCGTCTGGATCACGAAAAAAGCCTCTTATTTCCGAGCCCCAAGCTACTGGAGGTGTCAAAAATTCAGCTCCACGTGATTTTAGTGTTTCATAGCATGCCATGCAGTCTTTGACCCGGATGGTAAATGCATGACTTACTTCATCTGGATTGGAGGGTGGCTGAAATGAAGTCGTGGGCTTATCCTTAGTTGGCCCTCCGGAAGTAACCAGCAAGATCCAATTTCCAAGAAACTGCAATACGCACGAAGTGCCTCCGTATTCGCGATAGATATCAGCACCAAGCACCTGAGTATAGAATTTCTTCGATGCATCCATATCCGAAACCACCAAAATGGTAGTTAGCGCCATATCGTCTGTGGGGAAAGGTGTCTGCTCCATGATTATAAATTTCCCAGGTGTGTATGCTTAAAGTTATCACCAAACTTGAGACCATAGCCGAATATGCGGTCCATGCTTGCATGTCCAAAAAGGATAATTCCGGCCAGCTGGAGCTCGGGGATCATCCACCAAAACCCAACGAAACCTACCAGGATCGCAATGCCTTTATGGTGAAAGAGGTTGTAAGTAGTAGCACCCAGTTTAGTACTGACAGCATATCCGATCATTCCAATATCAGGGGTTAGAATAAAGGCCAGATAAATCCACCAGGCATAGTCAAGGAAAGTGAACAGGTAGATAGAAATGAGGAACATAGCCAGCTCCTCCACTTTTAAGAGGTTATTCATATCAGGAGGTTTTCCTGAAAGATACAAAGCTATTTCCCAAACTTCTCCTCCAGCACCTTTACCCGATATTCAAAAATGCCTCTAAGCTGTCGCCCGACAAACAGCCGCTGAGCAATATGTCCAAGGAAGCCAAATGGAATTTTGTAGGACACTTTATCTGTCATCATCACGCCTTTTTCGTTTTCCTCAAAATGATGCTCATGATGCCACATGCTGTAGGGTCCAAATCGCTGCTCATCCACAAAAAACTTTCCTTCCTCCACATGAGTAATTTCGGTCACCCAGCTTGTCTTTATTCCTGGTAGTGGGGAGACTTTGTAACTGATGATCTGACCGGGATACATGCTCCCTGGCTCACCTGAAGTGATCTTAAAACCCATGTGATCCGGCGTGATTTTTTCCAGGTTTTTTGGAGATGAAAAAAAATCCCAGGCCTCAGACAACCCAATCGGCAACTGCTGCATTACTGTTAATGTATAGATGCCGGAATGCTTTTTGATTTCAACCATGGAGAATTAACCCGCTTTCACCTAAAATGTTAAATAATCCAAAATCAAAAAATCACGTTTCTTAAAAGCAGATATTTGATTTCTTGAAAACACTCCTTTCCATATCACTTTTCCTGGCTGCATTTTATGCAAATGCACAGCGAGCTTACATCTATGGGGTGGTCAGAGACAGCACCACGATGGAGCATATGATTGGGGCTCACGTACGCAACCTGGGTGCCGGAAGCCTGACCTCCACAAATGAAAAGGGGGAGTTTCGCATGCCTGCAAAAGTGGGCGATACACTGGTAGTATCCAGCGTGGGGCATAAAACGCTATTCTGGATCGCTGATTCGAGTTGGTTTGCTACCGATGAGGAAATCGAGTTTTTCCTGCCGGTCAATACCATCTATCTGGATGAGGTGGTGGTGGGGGAGTTTCCGGAATATGAACGCTTCAAAGACCTCATCCTGGCCGAACAGCCAAAGGATACCACATTCAGAATTTTCGGCGTGCCAGAAGTGATAATGGATCCATATCCAGTGCTGGAAAAAAATCAATACTTGCATCCGGCCTTTGTTTTCTTCCATCCTGTATCTGCCATGCATCATTCTTTCAGCAAAAGAGAAAAGGAAAAGCGAAAGATGCAGCACATCATGAAACGAGAGCATATCAGCACTCAGGCCCGATTGAAGTTTACAAGAGAGTGGGTGAGTGAAAGCACCAACCTGACCGGCGATAAGCTGACAAGCTTTATCGCATATTGTGACTTTTCTGAAGCTTACCTGGCCACCGAGACCCTTTTTGCTATCCATGAGCGAATGATGGAGCTACTTCCGAAGTTTCTGGAAGATTACGAAAAAAGCTAGTCCTCCCTGTGCTCTTCCAGGTATCCGGCCACCCGCTGCTCTACATTTTCACGGATATTCATATAGAACAAATTGTAATCTACAACGTGGTAGCGCTTCCAGTTTATCAGGAAGCTTCCAAAGAATTTTGGTTTGTTGATCCATAACATGCCATCCACATTCTGTGCATCAGTGAGGCCCGTCCAGATTTTTCGATAATTTTTCAGAATGCCTCCTTTGTTGGCTCCCCAGGAAACAAGTGTCGTATCTGTGCTCCAGCTCAGGGGATTGACACTTAGAGCATCTCCATACCAGAAATCATGATTGGGGGGATAGTAATCTCTGGCATAGGTATTCCAGGTCAGCCAGCAGCCAGTATCTGACTCCCTCTCACATATAGGAATATCAGAAAAAGTCCCTTTCGAAACGGGCATGCCAATGATGTAAGCAGCCACCAGCTTATCCATCAACGGACGATTCTCAAAAAAATCACGGAGCAGCTTCACCGCATGATCAGTACCCTGGCTGTGAGAAGCAATGATGATTGGTCTGCCATTGTTCCAATTTTCCAGATAATATTCAAAAGCCCTCTTCACATCCCTATAAGCAAATTCCAGCGCCTCCACTTTTAGGGGAAGGTTCTCCGCATAATACACCCCAATATGAGCCTGCCGATAAAGCGGCGCATATACTTTAGCGGAGGCATTGAAAACTGTGGACTGATACTTAATCGTGGATGTGGCAATGTCCTTGTTCAGCTTCTCATCATTCACGTTGGCAAACCATGGATGCTCTTTCTTTTGCTTCTTGGTGTAGATGGTAGGGTAGATAAAAAACACATCCACTTCAGCCGTTTCCTGATATTCTTTCAGCTCTCCTTTTCCCGGCACCTGATCCGCAGCATCTTGCGTCTCCGGATGAGCAATCCAATAGCGCATGTTGGCATAGTCGGGAGCAGCAGGCGTCAACTCCAGATCGTCACGGTCGTATTTGCTTTTGAAGTGCTTTTTGGTTTGAGAAAACAAGCCATGACTTATTGATAAAAGCAATAAAACCCCAAACAGCTTGGTATTGGTAATGCTTATAGACATATTAATATTATAAATAAACTAAATAATACATTTACATGACAATTATAGAAGACTCTTACCAAACCCAAATGAAATGAAAGAACTTTCTGACAAACAAAATGGAATAGGAGGCTGCCCGTTTCATGGTGGCAATACCTCCACTGGCACTACCGACAAACACTGGTGGCCCAATTCACTTAACCTGGATATCCTGAGCCAGCACGATACCAAGACCAATCCATACGGAGAGGGTTTTGATTATAGAGAAGCTGTCAAAGAATTGGATTTTGATAGCATTAAAAAAGACATGCATGCGTTAATGACTGACAGCCAGGACTGGTGGCCGGCAGACTGGGGTCATTACGGAGGATTCATGATTCGTATGGCATGGCATGCTGCAGGAACTTATCGAATTTCTGATGGAAGAGGCGGTGCAGGTACCGGAAACCAGCGATTCTCCCCGTTGAACTCCTGGCCGGACAATGCGAGCCTGGATAAAGCCAGACGTTTATTATGGCCTATCAAAAAGAAGTATGGTAATAAGATTAGCTGGGCTGACCTTTTCATTTTGGCCGGTAATGTCGCCTATGAATCCATGGGATTAAAAATGTATGGATTCTCATACGGAAGACCTGACATCTGGCATCCGGAGAAAGACATCTATTGGGGATCTGAAAAGGAGTTTCTTGCACCAAGTGAGGAGCGCTATGAAAATCTGGATGACCCCTCTACACTGGAAAATCCACTGGCTGCTGTGCACATGGGGCTCATATACGTGAACCCTGAAGGAGTTAATGGTAAACCCGATCCACTAAAAACAGCCGCTCAGGTAAGAGAGACGTTTGCCAGAATGGCCATGAATGATGAAGAGACCGTAGCGTTGACTGCCGGTGGTCACACCGTGGGAAAAGCCCATGGAAATGGTGATGCCAGCAAACTTGGTCCCGAACCAGAAGGAGCATCCATTGAAGAACAAGGCTTTGGGTGGTCCAATAGTCAAAATGGTGGATTGGGCAGACACACTGTCACTAGTGGATTGGAAGGTGCCTGGACTTCAGAGCCCACCAAATGGGATAATGGATATTTCAAAATGCTTTTCGAGCATGAGTGGGAATTAAAGAAAAGCCCTGCGGGCGCCAATCAGTGGATGCCTGTAAATATCAAAGAAGAGGACATGCCAGCGGACGTGGAAGACCCGTCTATCAGAACTATGCCGATAATGACAGATGCAGACATGGCCATGCGCGAAGATCCCATCTATAGGGAGATTTCTCTCAGGTTTAAAGACGATCAGGAATACTTTTCTGAAACATTTGCCCGGGCATGGTTTAAGCTTACTCACAGGGACATGGGACCCAGAACCCGATACATCGGCCCGGAAGTTCCAAAAGAAGATTTGATCTGGCAAGATCCGATTGAGCCGGGAAATGCATCCTATGATGTGAATGGAATGAAAGCTAAAATCGATAATTCCGGTTTATCTGTGGCAGATATGGTAGCCACCGCATGGGACAGTGCCCGAACGTTTAGAGGGTCGGACATGCGTGGAGGAGCCAATGGCGCCAGAATCAGACTAGCCCCACAAAAAGACTGGGAAGGAAATGAGCCAGCCAGGTTGTCAAGCGTGCTGGCAAAGCTTGAGCCTATTGCCGCTGAGTTCAATGCAAGCATCGCAGATGCTATCGTATTGGCCGGAAATATTGGCGTGGAAAAGGCGGCCAAAGCAGCAGGATTCAACGTATCCGTTCCTTTTGCTCCCGGGAGGGGAGATGCCACTCAGGAAATGACTGATGTGGAAGCTTTTGCCCCGCTGGAGCGAGTGGCTGATGGTTTTAGGAATTACCAGAAGAAGGAATATGCATCCTCTGCAGAAGAAATGATGCTCGACCATGCACAGCTGCTTGGATTGACAGCTCATGAAATGACTGTTCTCGTAGGAGGTATGCGAGTATTGGGCACCAATTATGGTGGTTCAAACCACGGCGTATTTACTACCAAAGTGGGAGCCCTAACCAATGACTTCTTCGCAAAGCTGACAGACATGAGTTATAAGTGGGAGCCAAAAGGTAAAAACCTCTATGAAGGAAAGAACCGAAAAACAGGAGATGTAGTCTTCACAGCTACCCGAGCAGACCTGGTATTTGGCTCCAATTCCATCTTAAGAGCCTATGCAGAGCTATACGCTCAGGATGACAACAAAGAAAAGTTTGTTCATGACTTCATAGCAGCGTGGACAAAAGTGATGAATGCAGATCGTTTTGATCTGGCCTAGTGTTAGTCAGATCATTTGAAAAGAAGAAGGCCCACATGATGGGCCTTTTATTTTTTCTTGCACCACATCAATGGTTTCCTCAAATGATTCATCTCATCATCGGAACAGTGTATAGCAGTTTCCTGTTTACCTTTAAACAAAACTTAAAAGACCTAAAACGATGAAACTGAAACTGCTTTACACTTTTCTAATTGGTTTATTGGTGGTGTCATGCACCTCCACTTCAAACAAGGAGGAAGCATCTGACGCTGTTATTGATGTGATGGTGCCAATGGTGGAAGGTAAGGAAACTACCTACTCCACTGACTCTACAGTAATGATCGGATATCTGGCTTTTGATGCCAATGACTCTTCCAAGCGTCCCGGCGTGATTGTGGTTCACGAGTGGTGGGGCCATAACGAATATTCGAGGCAAAGGGCTGATATGCTGGCTGAGCTGGGTTATGTAGCCCTGGCTGTGGATATGTATGGCGATGGTAAGCAGGCTGCACACCCGGGAGAGGCCGGCGAGTTTGCCGGAATGGTCATGGGCAACTTTGATGAGGCAAAAGCCCGATTTGAAGCTGCCATTGAGACGCTTAAAAATCATCCGAATGTGGATGATGATAAGATTGCTGCCATTGGCTATTGCTTTGGTGGATCAGTGGTGCTAAGCATGGCGAACTCAGGGTACGACCTAGATGCGGTGGCGGCATTCCACGCAGGGCTCCAGCTACCAGTTATGCCGGACTCTGGTACCGTGAAAGGCCGGGTACTAATTGCACAAGGAGCTGAGGATCCGTTTATAGCAGATCAGCATATTTCAGATTTCAAAGCGGCGATGGATGCTGCAGGAGCCAATTATGAATACATTGAATATGAAGGAGCTGTTCATGCATTTACCAGCAAAGGAGCGGATTCTCTAGGGGCCAAGTTTAACCTTCCATTAGCGTATAATGCGGCGGCTGACAGTGCGAGTTGGGAGAAGATGAAAGTGCTTCTAAGTGACGCTTTCATGTCTAATTAAGAAAGAATTAACTGATAAAAGGGCACCAATAGGTGTCCTTTTCTATTTCCAGACGTGGATCTTTCCTTTCTCATCCACCATGATTTTCTTATACTCCACCGGCACCACCACCTCAAAATCCGAATTGATCACCCCCAGCTTCCAGGTTTTTTTGTTTTTGATGAGCGCATATTTTCCTACGAAATCGCTGACCCAGAATCTTCTGACCGGGCCGAGTTCGCCTATATGTGTGCCACTGGAGCTAAAGTGGTTGCTCAACTCATGAAAGGTATTGCTTAGGTCGGCCATGGCTACTGGCACCACTACCTTGCCCTCTTTGTCAATAAAGCCAAACTTGCCATTTCGTTCTACCATGGCCCAGTTGTCATTTTCCCTATCAAAGTAGCTGATCCGGTCGTAGATTGGCTTAACCACTTCCCTGCCGGATTTGTCTATAAACCCGTACCTGCCATTGGCCTTCACTAGTGCGAGATGGGAGGCTCCTTTCGTCCCAAAACCATAAATCCGTTCATATTTTGGAGTAATTATCTCTTTGCCCGTGCGGTCTATTACACCATACAATCCATTCATTTCAACTCGTGCCCACTGGCTGGCGATGCTCCCAAAAGAAGATACAGAGCTATACTCCGCCGGAACAACCTCATTTCCTGTGCGATCTATGAATCCCTTCAACCCATTCTTTTCTACCAGAGCCCAATCGGCCCCAATGGATCCGAAACTCCCGATCCGCTGATATACAGGCGGGATGATCTCCTCACCGGAACGATCAATGAAACCATATAATCCGTTTTTTTCTACTTTGGTCCAGGCCACATTGCTGCTGCCGAACGAACCTATGCTGGTATAGATAACCGGCACAATTTCCTGACCGGAACGATCGATAAAGCCATAAAGGCCGTTGCTGAGGACCATGGCCCAATTCACATTTTTGTCTCCAAATTCGTAGATGCGATCATACACCGGACTGACGATAACTTTGCCGGAGCGATCCAGAAATCCGTAGCGACCATCCTTTTGGATTTTTGCCCAGTTTAGACCCGCCTCTCCAAAAGCGTAAATCTTTTCATACTCGAGGGGGAGCACCTCCTTTCCCTGACGATCGATAAGACCGTACTTGCTGTCTTTTCGGACGATTGCAAAACTGCTGTTTCCATGTTCGCCAAAACTGGCGATGTAATCGTATTTAGCATCCTCCTGTGCATAGGAAGTGAATGCGAGTAAAATAAAAAAAGCCTGAAGTACTTTCATGAGTTAGTCTTTCAGGCTAATGACAGGGAGTTAATAGAATGGTTTCTTACGAACTTAGCTTCCGCATCCCACACACTCGATTTCTGAGTTTATCGGTCGGGTGCCATTGAGTTTCATTTTTAGGTTGTGAATCTTGTCCTTGATTTCCATATCGGAAAACATGTCTCCGGTCAGTTTAGATTCTAGCTCTGTGATTTCGGATTGGATTTCTTCTGTTGTCATGACGTGCTTGTTACGGGTAATAGTTTAAAACTAATCAAAACAGCATTTATTAAAAAGAAGTTTAACCAATCAAAAAAGGACTCCAACTGGGAGCCCTCCTTTTTAACTACTGCCTTAGTAGTTCCTTAGTTTCAAAATGTATTGGTTCAAATCTGTAAGAATTCGTATCAAGGCACGACTCATTGGCTTATTGATTCCTAATTCGTACACTTAATCATATTTTTGAAAATCTTTGATAGGTGAAGTCTTCCTTTCAGCGGTTTAGAAATATGATTTCAAACAGTCCAATGTCATGCAATATTTAGAAGGTGCAGTTTATCTGATAGCAGCTCAATTATTGGTTTGTGCAATCTTGAATTTGCGAAGTAAATCTCAATCCAATAGAATTCTTGGTCTATTCTTACTCGTCATGGTCGATAATATTAGGAAGTCATTCATTCCACTGTATATAGACGATGTTTACCTCAATATTTTCACTTATAACATTCATTCCGACATGCTTTATGGGCCATTGATGTTTTTGTATTTGAAATCAAAAACTCAATTGTTGATCCGCAAGGATTTCTTTGGTCATCTCACATTACCTATTATATATAATCTTGGTCTTGTCCTATTCATGCTGGTCTTTCGGTTTGTCTTGGAAAAGTCGACAGGCGAGAAGGGCTATATAAACTTGTGGGTGACGGAGACACGAATTATTACTTTTCTGATCTACCTCTATTTGAGTTTTCAAATTGTAAAAAAGGAAAATTGGAATATGGTAAGGTATGCAAGCAGGTTCCAGTTTTTCTTCCTATTCTTCGGGAGCTACTGTGTGTTATACTACACTAATATTTTTATGGGCAAGTATGCATACATCTTTATTCGTGAATCTCAGCCCACCTATGCATATGTGAGTTATGGGATTTTTCTATTGCTGATGATTTTTCTTGTTTTTTATGGCGCCACCGAAGTAAACTGGCTCAAGTCGTTCTTTTTAAACTCCAACTTACACCACCCTAATGAACGACAGTATGTATTTGAACAAATCAAAGGTAGAATTGATGATCTTTTTGAGGTAGACAAAATCCATTTGAATGATCAACTTAGCCTGAGTATGATGGCAAGTAAGTTGGAGGTAAGGAATGGAGAGCTAAGCGACTATCTACTACAAGTGGAAAAAACTAACTTCTATGACTATGTGAATACTCGACGAATAGAAGAGTTCAAATCAAAACTAACAAACCCAAAATTCCAGCATTTGGATATGTTGGGTATTGCTTATGAAAGTGGCTTTCAATCTAAAGCCACTTTCAATAGAGCCTTTAAAAAGCATGAGAAAGTTACTCCGCGAGAGTATAAAAGTATGCTAACTACTTGATGCCGATCACTGCTTTGTGAGTCTCTTTCACACCACTTTGAAGTAATGTCTCCACAAAGACGACTCCAGAATAGTTTAATGAAACCTTCAGTTCCTTCCTATCCACTTTGCCCGACTCAAAAAGCTTATTTCCAGACATCCCCCAGATTACTACATGCTCAATAGTCTCTTCAGATTCAATTGTAATATGCCTGGATTCACTTGGGTTGGGATACACTTTAATTGAGCTTGCTTCCAAGCCCAAACCGAGAGGAGCTTGAGACAACTCAATGTCCAAGAAACGAGAAAATGTAGAAATCCCCTCGGAATTGCTTATTTCAAGTGAAACATCAAACACACCTGGCTCTGTGTATACATACATAGGTGACTCCTCTTCCGAATCCACTACGCCATCATCGTTAAAATCCCATGCAAAGCTCACCTCATAAGAATCATCATACTTGCTATTGCTGGTAAATGAAATCTCTTCTCCGGTTATTTGCACACCACTTATACTAAAATGAGACTGCAGATACGCATCTGGAATAACCTCCGCAACCTCCAAAGTCTGGTTGGCAGTAGGGCTATATATCTTTTGAACATGTGCCTCCGGCCAATGTATTTCAATACTGTCAATTGATGTATTTTCTCCCAACCCAAAGTGAACACGCAAGTCATTTAAACTGGAATAACCAGAATTGGAAGCAAGCTCCCTCATTTTCCTAATAACCGTCTCTCCGGATGATTGATACAAATACACTCTTGCGCCAATGGCTGCATAGTTCGATACTACACCCTCCAACTTTAATTGAACCCAAGAATTCCCACTTCCAGTATTTCTATATAAGGCATTGGATCCCTCAACATTTGCCACCAAAGCGTCGAGATAGCCATCCCCGTTATAATCACCGAGAGCTACGCCATAATATGATCCCAACGTGGATACGAGCTCCTCTGATTCAACCTCTGTAAAAGTCTTGTCTCCGTTATTAATAAAAAACTCAACTGGTACATCCGTAGAACAAATCCATTGGTTACAATTAGGTCTAAATCTCCATCATTATCTATATCTCCCCATGATGATCCTATTGCAGGATGGTTATTTTCTGATAGGCCCGAACTTGGAACTTCGGTAAATACTCCATTATCATTTTCAAGTAAAACATTTGGAGCAGAGAATCTTGCCAGAAATAAATCCAAATCCCCATCATTGTCCATATCTCCCCAGCTGGCACCAAAGGCAGTGTAAGTTTTGTCTGGAAAAAGATCGAGTGAGGCAGAGAGACCATCTGGGCCGTTCAGATAAGCATAGACATCATGGGCTTCATTAGTTACTATCAAATCCTGATCTCCATCATTATCCCAATCTGCCCAACTGGCACAACGAGAATCACCCCCAGATCCATTGATAGAAATTGATCTAAAGGTTCCATCCCCATTATTTGTGAAAAAAAGATTTACTCCAGAATTTGAGTTGGCAACAATTGCATCGAGGTAGCCATCACTATTATAATCTGCCCATCCTGCCGCTTCTGAAAAATTGGTAATGTTCAAAATACTACTCTGATCAATTTCAAGACCATCAGGACCATTTAAAAAAAGATAGTTTTTTGTGCCAGTCCCCCAAGTGGTAACATACATATCCAAATCACCATCATTTTCAACATCAATCCAGTTAGCTCCAACAGCTCGTAAGCCTGTAGAATTTATCGCTCTATCTGATGATAGTTGAAACACGCCTTCCCCTTGATTTAAATATATCTCCGAGGCGGTTTGATCCCCATTCGTAAAGAATATGTCAACAAGACCATCTTGATTGATATCGATTAAACCTGCTGTCCTGCTACTCCTTTCGTTGTTGGTAGCCACGGTAGCAACTTTATCAAAATGCTGAGCATGCAAGTAAAACGCCATGAAGGAGTACAAGCTGGCTAATAGTAAATTTTTTCGCATCATCTTTTTTTGAATTCAAAGGTTTTGAAAAGATGTGCGGTTAGAGACTCAATGAAGATTTGAGACGAAATAAATTAAGATATATGATCTGGTGCGGTATTCATCTGATCAATTGCTTGGACTACAATCCTCACTCAATCTCCACCTTATCCAAATTCAAAAACTCTATGGTTCCCTGGTCTGACAGTGTCACACCAATGACCGAGTCTTTGGCGATGTTTCCCGCCAGGATTTCTTTTGAGAGCTCATTCAGGATTTCTCTCTGGATGACACGCTTCAATGGTCTGGCTCCAAACTGAGGATCAAAACCAATCCTGCCGAGATAGGCCAGGGCCTGATCGTCAGCCTCGATTTTTATTCCGTTTTCCGCCAGACGTTTCTGGATCAGCTTAAACTGAATACCCACAATCTTCTGCAGATCCTGCTTACTCAGTGGTCGGAACATAATCGTTTCGTCCACCCGGTTGAGAAACTCTGGACGTACAGACTTTTTCAGCAATTCGAAGACCTGATTTTTAGTCTCCTCAATCACAGGTTCTGGGTTCATTTCGTCCATTCTTTCAAAATTCTCTTGGATCAGCCCCGAACCAATATTGGTCGTCATTATAATGATCGTATTCTTGAAGTTGGCCACACGTCCTTTGTTATCAGTCAATCGACCATCATCCAAGACCTGAAGCAGGATGTTAAAAACATCAGGATGTGCTTTCTCAATCTCATCAAGCAAGATTACACTGTATGGCTTCCTACGGACTGCCTCTGTCAACTGACCCCCCTCATCATAACCCACATATCCCGGAGGCGCACCAATTAATCGACTCACCGCATGACGCTCCTGATACTCAGACATGTCAATCCGAACCATTGAGTTCTCATCATTAAAAAGATATTCAGCAAGGGCCTTTGCCAGCTCTGTTTTACCAACACCGGTAGTGCCCAGGAAAATGAAGGATCCGATAGGGCGCTTTGGATCATGCAATCCGGCTCTGCTCCTTCGCACAGCATCAGATACTGCCTGAATCGCCTCGGACTGACCGGCAACCCTCCTCCCCAACTCTTCTTCCAAGTGGATCAATTTTTCCCGATCGCTCTGTAGCATCTTGGACACGGGTATTCCGGTCCATTTGGCAACCACCTCCGCAATATCCTCCGCATCTACCTCCTCCTTCAAAAGGCTTTTCTCACCTTGCATTTCGTGTAGCTGCTTTTGATATTCCGCCAGCTTTTGCTCGGACTCCACGATCTTCCCATAGCGGATTTCTGCGACCTTTTCATACTCACCGGCACGCTCAGCCTGCTCAGCTTCAGTCTTATATTTTTCAATATTCTCCTTCTCCTCTCGCAAACCTTGAATCACTGATTTTTCATTGTCCCACTTCGCTTTTAGCTCGCCCCGTTCGGATTCCAAGTCAGCAATCTCCTTATTCAGTTGCTTTTCCTTTTCTTTATTTTTCTCTCTCCTGATCGCTTCACGCTCAATCTCCAGTTGCATAATTCTGCGATTCAGCTCATCCAGCTCTTCAGGGAGGGAATCAATTTCAATACGCAGCTTTGAGGCGGCTTCATCCATGAGGTCAATGGCCTTGTCTGGCAAAAATCGATCAGAGATATACCGGTGGGATAATTCCACCGCGGCAATAACCGCATCGTCTTTCACTCGAACACCATGGTGTACCTCATACTTATCCTTAATACCACGAAGTATAGAAATGGCATCAGCCACACTAGGCTCATCTACTGTGATTGCCTGGAACCTCCGCTCCAGCGCCTTATCTTTCTCAATGTATTTCTGATACTCCTGAAGCGTGGTGGCACCAATAGCATGAAGCTCCCCTCGAGCCAAAGCAGGTTTAAGAAGGTTTGCCGCATCCATCGCTCCTTCGCCTCCTCCTCCGGCACCTATCAATGTGTGAATCTCATCAATGAAAAGGATAATCTCCCCGTCACTGTCGGTCACTTCTTTGATGACGGCTTTCAGTCTCTCCTCAAACTCACCTTTGTATTTGGCCCCCGCCACGAGCAAGCCCATATCCAGTGAAATGATGGTTTTTGATTTAAGGTTTTCCGGCACATCCCCGTCTACAATTCGCTGAGCCATCCCTTCCACAATTGCAGTCTTACCAACTCCCGGCTCTCCTAAAAGAATCGGGTTGTTCTTTGTCCTTCGTGCCAAAATCTGAAGTACCCTTCGGATCTCTTCATCCCGGCCAATTACCGGATCGATTTTTCCCTTCTTGGCCAATTCATTTAGATTCTTCGAGTAACGTTCCAAAGACCTATACTTTGATTCCGCATTTTGGTCGGTTACTTTCTCTCCTCCACGAAGTTCTTTAATGGCACTGATGAGCTGCTTTTCCTGAAAGCCAGCATCTTTCAATACCTGTGCTGGCTTGTCGGTACCAGCCAAAATTCCAAGAATGATGTGCTCCACTGCCACATATTCATCCCCAAAATCCTTCAAATACTTTTCCGCTTTTTGCAGTGACTTGGCCGCATCATTGGAAAGGTATGGCTGACCGCCGGATACCTGAGGATAGTTGCTCACCACTCCATCCAGAGGTGCCTCTATCATCTGCCTGTTGGCCCCCAACTTCTTTAGAAGAAATGAAATCAGGTTCTCATCAGACATTAAAATGGCCTTCATCAGGTGGCCGGTTTCAATTACCTGCTGGCTTCCCCCCGAAGCAATTTCTGTTGCCTTTTGAAGGGCTTCCTGTGCTTTGATTGTATAATTATTGAAATTCATTAGTCTTTTAGTTCTTGTACAATCGGAAGATTACAAATGCCATTCCAAAGAAAAAATTGAACTATTTCAAGACATTTTGACAGAAAGAAGGTGAGTGATTAGAAAAAATAGGGACAACTCGTCAGTCAGAAAAAAGGGAAAGTGATTATAAAGATTCTAGTCTTTTCTTTCGGAAATTTTTACTAAAACTTGATTTTCGTTTGTTTCTGAGCTATAACAAGCTAATTTTAAGGTTCAAAATTTTAAACCTGACCAAAATGAAAAAAGTATTATTGTTATTAGCGATGGTTGCATTCCTAGGAGCTTGCACATCATCGTCTTCATCATCATCTGAATCAGAGGCAGAAGACGCTGTAGAAGAGGCAGGCGAAGCAGCTGAAGAGGTGATGGATGATGCTGGAGAAGCTATGGATTCTCTTGGAGTAGCTGTAGATTCTCTTGCTGCTGAAGCAGAGGAAGCTGCTGAGGAAATGGCTGACGAAGCTGACCAGTAAGAAGAATAGTCGAAATAGAAAATTGAAGGGAGCTTAATCGCTCCCTTTTTTTATGCTAGCTAAAATCTGACATCTTACGATCCTGTCTGAATATCCAGACCATTAAAATAACCCCTGCAATCGTCAATGGAATGCTGAGAATCTGCCCCATGTTTAGCGCCATTCCTTCTTCAAAGGCTTCCTGATTCATCTTGAAAAATTCATCTACAAAACGAAGTGACCAAAGGACGATCATGAAGAGAGCAAAATTGAATCCTTGTGGCAGGAGGTTCCTCTTTTTGAGCCACAACCAATAAAGCACGATCATGAGCAATAGGCAATACAATGCTTCATAAAGCTGTGCTGCATGGCGTACCTTTCCAAGCGCAGATATCTCCACTATCTCTTTTCCGTCTTTTTGATAGTTCTTATAAATCAATGGTCCATCTCCAAAATCTACATGCTCTGCAACTTCGGTATATCTATCCAGGGTGCCCTTCAACTGATTCTCAACAAACAGTTTGTCCTTCATTTCAAATTTCACACCTCTTCTGTATTCAATAATGGCTGTGATTGGGACTATGCCAGCTTGATCACTTGCCATCTCACCCCCTTTTTGGAATCGGACATCATCCACATCTTCCGAATAGTTCAAGACATCCTGCGCAGCTCTGGCGTACACAATCCCCGTGTTGGAGTTGGTAAGCGTACCTTCCATTTCGGAATTGAACAAGTTTCCCGTACGGATCATTGCGCCGGTCAGGGCTACTACAATCACCAAACGATCCAGTATCCACAAGTAGCGATACCTGTATTTCTTACAGAAAAAATAAATGGCTACCAAAATGCCTAATGCCCCTCCATGACTTGCCAGGCCACCTTCCCATACCATCAAAATTTTAATGGGATTGGATAGATAGTATTCCGGATTGTAAAACAAACAGTGGCCAAGTCTGGCACCTATGATGGTTGCCAAAATCATATAGCCAGTAATCCGCTCTACATCTTTCTCGGGTCTTCCCTCGGCTTTGAAAATTTTGAAAAATACCTGCTGGGAAAGCAAGAAACCAAGGGCAAAAAGTACCCCATACCACCTTGGTGCGTAATCGACAAAGGGAAGATTAAAAATGGCTGGATCAACCGTCCAGATGACATAGCTAAGGGCGTTCATTCACATTATTTTTTGAGGATTTTCAAAGATGACCCAATCTTATGAAAGGTCTTAGACTTTTCTCCAGAAAAATGGAGTAAACAAAATGAGAACAGTGAATAACTCAAGCCTGCCAAGGAGCATCATAAACGAGAGTATCCATTTCACTCCATTTGGCAAGTGGGCAAAATTATCAACCGGGCCTACATCTCCGATCCCCGGGCCAATGTTGCCCAGCGTGGTAGCCACTGCGCCAAGAGACGTATTGAAGTCAATATTGAAAGACGAGACAGCAATGGCTCCAAAGCATACAATCAAAATGTAGATCATAATGAAAGCAAGCACATTGAACGTAATATCCCGGCTCACTGACTTTCCATTGAACCTAACCGGGATAATTGCCGATGGGTGTAGAATTCTCTTGAGCTCCAACATGCTGTTCTTGATCAGCAGGATATGTCGCACCAATTTAACCCCTCCGGCCGTTGATCCTGCTGAACCGCCTGCAAACATCAGGAGGAAGAAAAGCACTGTTATGAAGGAAGTCCAAGCTGTATAGTCATGCGTCACATAGCCAGTTGTGGTCACTATTGATACTATTTGAAACATGGCATCACGTATGGACTTTTCCAAAGTGTCATGTCCCAGATTGTATATAATCAGCCCCACAAAGAGGGACGCCACTACACAAAAAATGAAGTAAAAACGAAACTCTTCGTTGTTGATCACTTTTTTGAACTTTCCGTGAAGCCCGAAATATGTCATGGTAAAATTGGTCCCTGCCATGAACATGAAGAAGATGATGACATACTGAATGAAGGGGTCAGAATAATACGCGATGCTTGCATTCTTCGTAGAGAACCCTCCGGTTGCCATGGTGGTGAGGCTGTGGTTGATGGCATCATAGAAAGTCATGCCACCGGCCCAAAGCAAAATCATTTCCGTGAATGTCAACCCGCAATAGATAATCCAAAGTCTCTTGGCTGTTTCCTTTATTCTGGGCTGAAGTTTATCCGGGGAAATCCCTGGTGCTTCCGCAACAAAGAGCTGCATGCCCCCAATACCTAAAAGTGGGAGAATGGCAACTGTAAGCACGATGATTCCCATCCCACCAATCCATTGGGTTAGGCTCCTCCAGAAAAGAATCCCCTTCTGGACGGATTCAATATCTGTGAGCACGGTGGCTCCTGTGGTAGAAAAACCCGAAAGTGTTTCAAAAAAGGCATTAGTAATGTCTGGAATAGCACCACTTAGCATATATGGCAGGGAACCAAAGAAAGACATGGATAGCCAACCCAGGGTCACGATAAGATAACCATCCTTTTTTCTCAGGTCATTGTTTGGGTTATTTCTGGTCAGCAGGAGCAAAAAACCTCCAAAGCCAATAGCTATCATAGCAGAACTGATGAGTGCCAGGTGATCCCCCTCACCATAATAGAAACTAAAAGGCAGGCAGGTCAGCATGAATGCCCCATTGATGAGGAGCAATATTCCGATGACTTTTAAAATTACCTTGTAGTTAAACTGCATGGGTTACTTGAAGAAGCTCTCTACTTTTCTGATGCATTCCGGTTTTGAGAGCACCACTACACGATCTTTCGGGTGGAATTCAAAATTGCCCCGAACCGCGATTCCCTTTCCATCCCTGATCACACCGCCAACAATTGCTGTTTTGGGGAAATCCATGTCCTTAAGCGGCTTCTCAATGATTCGGGATTTTTCACTGATTTCAAACTCCAGTATTTCTGCATCCACACCATGGATACTGGCAATATTTAGCACCTCCCCTTTTCTGATGTAACGGAAAATGAAGTTTGCTGCAATAAGCTTTTTATTAATTAATGTGTCTATACCAATACTCTGTGAAAGGTGGATATAGTCCACATTTTCCACCAACGCAATGGTCTTTTTCACTCCCTGGTTTTTAGCCACCAAAGACGCCATGATGTTTGTCTCTGAGTTTTCGGTCAGTGCCACAAAGGCATCCATTCGTTCGATGCTTTCCTCTCGCAAAAGGTTAATGTCTCTACCGTCTCCGTGAATGATCATCGTATCCGGTAGTTCATCCACCAGATGAAGGCATTTTTCCTTGTCCGCCTCCACCAATTTAATATTATACTTTTTGCTCAGAAGTTTGGCCGTGTTTATACCCACCTTGCTGGCCCCCAGTATCATCACATTCTTGATTTCAAAACTCTCCTTTCCAGACAATGCGGTGACCCGATCTATTCCGTCAGGTTGAGCGATGAAATAGGCATGGTCTCCATTTTGAAACTTATTTTCTCCGTAAGGTATGATCGTCTGATTATCCCGAAGAATGGCGACTGTGGTAAAATTGTGATCGGGGTTCAGGTAAGCTGTTTCGGTCAGTGTTTTGCCGTAGAGCTGAGAAGCTTCGTCTACCGTGATCCCAACAAGCGAAAGCATGCCCTTCTCAAATTCAAAGGTATCCGTCAGGGCCGATTGCTTCAAAAGACGCTTAATCTCCCTGGCGGCCAGAGATGCTGGGGAAATGATCTCATCTATTCCCACATTGCCCAGGTTCAGTTCCTCCCGCGCATGCAGCAATTCCACATTTGATATTCTCGCGATGGTCTTTTTAGCACCCAGGCTTTTTCCCAGAATGCAGGTGGTAATATTTGTTTCCTGAATGGATGTTACCGCAATTAACAAGTCAGCTTTTCCAATGTTGGCTTCCTTAAGAATTCGGGGGGAAGTAGAGGTTCCTCTGACCGTGCTTACATCCAGGTGTTGAGTGACATATTCCAGAACGCTGGGGTCAGAATCTATGATTACAATATCCTGTTCTTCTGCTGTTAAAAGCTTTGCAAGATGAAACCCCATCTCACCCGCTCCTGCTATTACAATTCTCATCCTATCTTAACTGATATTGGGCGCAAAGATATTGTATCTAAGTGCCAGCATTCCAAATGATTACGAATTATATACCTCACTAAAGTATTTCTTTGTTGCCTCCATCACCTTTGGTGCCAATACGATGGTGGAAATCATGGTTGGTATGGCCATTAGGCCATAAGCGACAAACACCAAGTTGACCACATCAGTCAATGAGGCCACCGACCCTACCAAAACAAGTGCTATGTACCAATAATAAAAGTAACTTCCATACCTGGCCCCAATCAAAAAAGACAGACATTTCTGCCCGTAATAGGCAAGCCCAAATATGGTGGTAATTGCAAATACCATTACACAGACCATTAATACATAAGGTCCAAAGCCAGGTAACCCTTTTTCAAACGCACTGGCCGTCATTACAATCCCATCTGCCTCTCCACTATTCCAAACACCTGTGATCAAAATACAAAGTCCTGTCATAGTGCAAACGATAATCGTATCAATAGCTGGACCCAACATGGCCACCAGTCCTTCCCTTACCGGTTCTTTGGTTTTTGCTGCCCCATGCATAAGGGGTGCCATGCCTATGCCCGCTTCGTTGGAAAAGGCTGCTCGTTTCGCCCCCTCCACTATTACTGCGCCTACTGCCCCCCCCAACACTGCTTTAGCCGTAAAAGCATCCTCAATGATGAAAAGAAAGGAAGGGATGATTTCACCAGGGTTGGTGATCATGACGGTGAGCACACTGATGACAAACAATGCCACCATAAATGGCACCAGCTTTGACGCCACGTTCCCGATCCGCTTGATTCCTCCCAGAATGACGATAGCCACCAACGCGGCAATAACAATCCCAATAGAAAGGTTCATAATAAAAGAATCTTCCATTCCTGCCGGAAGCAAAATCACATTTTTGAAAACCGCCACCATCTGGTTGGTTTGAAAAACCGGCGTGGCTCCAAAGAATCCGGCCACACAGAAAAACACTGCAAGCGGCATCCATTTTTTGCCCATCGCTTCACGTATCACATACATCGGACCTCCCTGCAGCTCTCCTTCGGAATCTTTTCCGCGAAACTGCACCGCCAGCGTACAGGTAAAAAATTTGGTGGCCATTCCAATAAAAGCACTCACCCACATCCAAAACATGGCTCCCGGTCCACCTGCGGCGATGGCAAGTGCTACTCCGCTGATATTGCCCATCCCGATGGTTGCTGCCAGAGCGCCACTCAATGCCTGAAAGTGGCTGATCTCTCCAGGATCGTCCGGATTATCATATTTTCCTCTAAGAATATTGATGGCGTGGCGGAGGTATCTAAAGGGGAGGAAACGCGAATAAACCAATAAGAAAAAGCCACCTCCAAGAAGCAAAGCCAGCAATGGGGGACCCCAAATGAAGTTTACCGCATCCGCAAGAAAAGTGCTGATTGAGTTCATAAAGCTCGTGAAGGTAATATGTAACTTTGAGTCAAAACCATTTTATTGGCAGGTAAATGAACAAAACATCCGTTTTTGGCCTTTAAGCCCTACAAACAATTAAGCGTAGATGAAACTACATTTTAGAACATTGGGAGAAGGCGAGCCCCTCATCATCATGCACGGCGTGTTCGGGTCTTCTGATAACTGGCAGACACTTGGGAAGGTTTTTGCTGATAGGTTTAAAGTCTATCTTGTTGATTTGAGAAACCATGGAAATTCTCCGCACAGCGATGAGTTTGATTATGATGTGATGGTAAAAGATGTGGTGGAGCTGATGGAAGATGAAGGGATTAGTAAAGCACATATTTTGGGACACTCCATGGGAGGAAAAGTGGCCATGCACCTAGCCACTCAGCAGGCTGCAAGAGTAGATAAACTGATCATTGTTGATATCGCACCAAAATATTACCCTCCTCACCATCAGCAGATTTTTGAAGGATTTCACTCGGTGGATTTAGCGACTCTGGAAAACAGAAAAGATGCTGATGACCAGATGGCGGTGGTGATCAAGAACTTTGGGGTAAGGCAGTTCATTCTGAAAAACCTCGATCGTAACAAAGATGGCAGCTTTTCCTGGAAACTAAATCTGTCAGCGATTGAAAGGGCCATAGAAAAAGTGGGCGAAGGGATAGAAGGGGATCTCCGTTTTGAGGGGCAAACACTCTTCATCGCTGGAGGTAAATCCGATTACATCACCGATCAGGATCATGAGTTGATTAGGGAACATTTTCCAAAGGCTTTGATTGCCACTGTGAAGGATGCCGGACATTGGGTACATGCCGAAAAGCCAAAGGAACTGGGAGAAATGGTCATTGAATTTTTAGCATCATGAATCAAGGCAAACTTTTTCTAATTCCAACTTACCTGTCCTCCGATAATGATGCTTCTTTCATTTCCCCAATGGTGACTGAGGTGTTGAAGAACACGAAGCATTATTTTGTGGAAAATCTGCGGACCGCTCGAAGGTATATCAGCAGCCTAAAAGCGGGAATAATAATAGAAGATCTTCAATTTCAACTCCTTAACAAAAAATCCAACTGGGATCAGATGTATCCGCTTTTTGAGCCGATCCGAAAGGGGAAAGACATGGCAGTGATCTCAGAGGCTGGTGTTCCCTGCCTGGCCGACCCTGGAAATTTGGCGGTGAGCTTTGCCCATCAAACGCACGTACAGGTAGTGCCCATGCCCGGAACCTCCTCCATCCAGATGGCACTAATTGCTTCGGGATTCAACGGACAGAAATTCACCTTTCATGGGTATCTCCCTATTGACAAAAACCCGCGGCAGCAAAAAATCAGGGAGCTGGAAAAGCTGAGTGAGTCTGGCTACACCCAGCTTTTCATGGAAACGCCCTACCGAAATCAACTGCTGATCAAGGACATGCTGAAAACCTGCAGGCCCGACACCCTCCTGAGTATTTCCGCTGATATTTCTGGGTCTAATGAGAAAATTATGACCCAACCAATATCGAAGTGGCAGAAGACTGACATTCAGATACATAAAATTCCAGCGATCTTTAGTTTTGGACAATTCCCATAGGTGAGTTCATCGAATCGTATAAATTTGCCGACCAACTTTAACAGGATAATACATGCCCTATTTATTCACTTCAGAGTCCGTGAGCGAAGGACACCCGGATAAAATCGCCGATCAGATTTCCGATGCTTTGCTTGATCATTTTCTAGCCTTTGACCCAGACAGCAAGGTTGCATGCGAAACATTGGTGACAACAGGACTGGTGGTGCTTGCTGGAGAAGTGAAGACGTCAGCATATGTGGACGTGCAGCAAATTGCACGAGAAGTGATCAACAAGATTGGCTACACCAAAGGTGAGTATATGTTCGATGGGAACTCCTGTGGGGTTATTTCTTCGATTCATGAGCAGTCTCCGGACATTAATCAGGGTGTGGATAGAGCATCGGAAGACGAGCAGGGTGCCGGCGATCAGGGGATGATGTTTGGGTATGCCACCAAGGAGACTGAAAACTACATGCCGCTTGCGCTAAACCTTTCTCACCGAATATTGATGGAGCTATCGGCAATACGTAAGGAAGGGAAAGAGATGACCTATCTGCGTCCGGATGCCAAGTCGCAAGTGACGATTGAATATGACGATGACAACAAGCCGGTGCGAATTGATGCCATCGTTGTGTCTACCCAGCATGATGAATTTGACCATGAAGACAACATGCTCAAAAAGATCAAAGAAGACATTATCAACATTTTGATTCCACGGGTTCAAGCCAAACTGAAGCCGGAAAACCAGGCGCTGTTCAATGAGCAGATCAAATACCACATCAACCCAACCGGAAAGTTTGTGATCGGCGGGCCTCATGGCGATGCAGGACTGACCGGACGGAAAATCATTGTGGATACCTACGGCGGAAAAGGTGCTCACGGCGGTGGGGCATTTTCAGGAAAAGATCCATCCAAAGTGGACCGATCCGCAGCATATGCTACCCGGCACATTGCCAAAAACCTGGTGGCAGCCGGAGTGGCAGATGAAGTGCTCGTGCAGGTTTCATACGCCATCGGGGTGGCGGAACCAATGGGTATTTATGTAAACACGTACGGCACATCGAACGTGAGTATGAAAGACGGAGAAATTGCAAAAATCGTAGAAAAAATCTTCGACATGCGGCCTGCGCACATCATCAAACGATTAAAGCTAAAAGAGCCCATTTATTCCGAATCAGCCGCATACGGGCACATGGGTCGAAACCCTGAGGTAAAGCAAGTGATCTTCAAAGGAAGTGGAAGTGAAGAAGTGAAAAAAGTGGTGGAGACCTTTACCTGGGAAAAGCTTGATTATGTTGATCGGGTGAAAGAAGCTTTCGGTTTGTAATTTATGAAGTGGGCGGGTAAGTTAGGTTGAAAGCAATTACGATTAATTCCTTACGGAGAACCCCACCACCAACTTCTCCGGAGGTATCCTCATTCCATCTTTTTGTCTATTCACATTAAAAATCATTCTGTAGTTACCGCTCGATACTTTTTCCTCTAAGGTTTTGACCGGAGGAATCATGCCGCTCTCATTTCCGCACTTTCTCGACATTAAACCCCACGAAATCTCAATAGATTCATTAGGCTTCAACTCAAATACAATCGGCGGCTTGCATGGCGTCCCACAAGCACAAGGCACAAATGGTATTCTAATCCATTTTCCTCCTTCTTCTTTTTCAATATACAATTGTTCTGTCGATTCAATTTGTACTGATTTATTTGAAGTGTTCAACAAACTAAAAAAAACCTGTTTGCTGTACTTATCTTTGAGTTTAAGCACATCAATACTCTCTGAGCCAGAATAGTTTTCGCTTGTTTTACAGGATATCAAAATAACTACCGGTATTAAAATTCGGGTACAAAAGTTCACGTATTTCATGTTTTCATATTTTTAGCCAAACACATAATAATTATATGAAGGTCTCCGAACACAATTTTGCATAAATTTAAAGCTCAACTATCTGATTAAAATGAAGAAGCTCACATTAATACTTATTGCAGTCATCATTTCACTTGGTGCATATTCCCAGGAGTGGCAAAGACTCCTCTGGGAAGGCGAGCGAGATTTTCAAAAAATACAGGAAGCTTTTTATAATGAATGGGATGGAAAAATACTGGAAAAGGGAAATGGATATAAACAGTTTAAGCGCTGGGAGTATAAAAATGCGCCAAGGTTGATAAATGGTCAGATAGCAAACATTGCCTCCAGCTACTCAATCAGAAAAAAAGAAAATGCTAGGGCGTCAAAATCGCGGATTCAGAGCAGTGGATGGGAAGCACTTGGACCATATTCATGGCAAAACGGCACTAACGGATATAATCCGGGAATTGGAAGAGTGAATAGTATTGATATTCACCCAACTGATCCGGACATTTTGTTTGTAGGTACAGCAGGTGGTGGATTGTGGAAAAGCGAGACCGGGGGAAACAGCTGGACTACTCTGTCTGAAGAATTTCCCATCCTTGGAGTTACTGATTTTTTCATTGATCCGGCAGATCCGGACAAGATGTACGTTTTGACAGGGGATGCATACGGTGCAGATACTTACAGCCATGGAGTCTTTAAGTCAACAGATGGGGGTGTTTCTTGGGCAAACAATTCCAATTTCAGCCCTCAAGCCACAGACTTTCGCAGAATGTATCGAATGATTGTTGATCCTAATGATAGTGACATTCTTTTAATCGCCGGCACGAGTGGAATATGGAAATCGGAGGATGGAGCAGAGTCCTGGACTATGGTAAGGAGTGGATCCTTCACGGATATCGAATTCAAGCCTGGAAACTCATCCGTAGTTTATGCCAGCACAAGTTCTTCAAGCATCTTTAATCTTTCTCAGGATGGAGGAGACACTTGGAGCAATGTTTCTACCCCGATTCAAAACTCAGGAAGAACAGCCATTGGTGTCAGTCCGGATAATCCGGCGTATGTCTACATTCTCGCCTCGTCGAGCAATTCATTATTTGGTGGTGTATATAGGTCCACAGATTCCGGCCAGACGTTTTCATTGCAGTCAGACAGTCCCAATATTTTCGGCTATGACCCAGAGGCGGCTGATGATCGTGGACAAGGCTGGTATGACCTGGCTATCGCCGTAAATCCGGATGATGTTGATGATATTTATGTAAGTGGAATTCACATTTGGAACTCAAAGGATGGTGGAGAAAGCTGGCAAGACGGAAATGATTATCAAATCTTGAATTTCTGGGTCTACAACCCTTCCAATACAAACAACTATGTTCATGCTGATAACCATACCCTGGATTTCTTAAATGGTGAATTATATGCCGGGTGCGACGGTGGAATCTGGAAAAGCTCCAACCTTGGCCAAAGCTGGGAAGATCTCTCTGAAGGACTTAACAACACACAGCTTTATCGTCTTGGGCTTGATCCCAATGATGAAAACGTAATTATTGCAGGAGCACAGGATAATGGAAGCAATATCATGATCAATGGCACATGGACACACATATTTGGTGCAGATGGAATGGAGGCGCTCATCGATCATACAGATGGGGATATTGTTTACAGCACATATCAGTTTGGCGGCTTGCTTAGGTATACCAATAGAGGGGCAGGAAGTATCGAAGATATCGCAGGAGATCTTAATGGCACAGGAGCATGGGTTACTCCCTATATGTTGGATCCTATGGACAATAATTTCTTGTATGCAGGTTATCAAAATGTTTGGAAATATGATAACTCAAGTGGTGTTTGGGAAGAAATTTCAGATTTTGGATCAAGCTCTAACATAACCAGCTTAAAAGTGTCATCTACAAACCCAGATTACATGTATGCCTCCACAGGATACTCTACCTACAGTACAACTGATGGTGGTGAGAATTGGACAAACATAAGTGCCGGTTTGCCGTCAGAGTATCTTTCATATATTACTATTTCAGAAGAAAACCCGGAGAAATTGTGGGTCACTTTCTCCGGTTATAATGATAAAAACAAGGTGTATGAATCCTCGAACGGAGGAAATTCCTGGACTAATGTTTCGGAGGGCCTTCCAAACCTGCCTATAAATTGCATTGTTCACCAACGAAACTCCGATGATCAGCTTTATGTGGGAACTGATATTGGAGTATACCAAAAAACCAACGCTGGTGACTGGGAGCCCTGGTTCGATGGTTTACCAAATGTGATAGTGAATGAGTTGGAAATTCATTATGCATCTAAAAAAATTGTAGCCGCAACCTATGGAAGAGGCTTATGGTCAGCTGATATTATTACAGATGGTTCAGGCGTGTTGCAAATCTCGGCAGATCCGATCACTGTGCTGGAAGGAGAAAGTGTAACATTTAGTGCCTCCTTAGAAAATGAGCTAGATGGCTATGAATGGTCATTTGAAGGTGGAACACCAAGTAGTTCTTCTGAGGCATCCCCAGTCGTTACTTACCTGGAGGCGGGAAAATATGATGTCAACTTAAACGGAGCAACAAGATCGGAGAAGATTACAGTTTTAGACTTGATCTCAATAGAGTCAATATCCGCAGATTTTAATCCTGTTGATAGAAGGAAAAGTGTGACTTTTTCATCTGTATATGAGGGAAATCCATCTAGCTGGGAATGGACGTTTGAGGGCGGAACACCAAGCACCTCCAATGATCAAAATCCAACAATAACATATAATGAACATGGTGAGTTTGATGTTACATTAGTTCTCTCCGGAGATACTGAAGATCAACTCCTAATGGAAGATTTTATTTCTGTAAACAATGTTTTGAGTATTTCGGAGAAATCAACGCATGTGTACCCAAGCGTCTCTCAGGATCAACTTTTCATTAAAGTTGATGCGCCCAATACCACCATCAAACTCATATCCATGTCCGGTGAGGTGGTTAAAGAGGTGATTGCTAACGAAGATTTCAAAATGAGTATTGGAAATCTCTCGGATGGGGTGTATGTACTTAAGTTTATTAATGGAGAGCGAATAAATGTGGTGAGGATAATAAAGGAATAAAGACGATAATTTATTTAAAGAAGCCTCACCACTCAATCACCTTTTTGTCCCTTAAAAATTTTCCATTTGGAATTTCATCAGCTGTTGCCAGCCAAACGGCCGTTTCGGCACCTTTTTCTACTGGTCTTGATGCACTGGCACCTCCCATGTCAGTCCTCACCCATCCTGGACACATGGCGTTCACTTTTACTGTTGCACCCAGCTGCGAATGGGTCATGATCGTCAGCGCATTCAATGCCGTCTTTGAAATCCGGTAGGCTGGATGATCACTTCTTAAATCGCCAATCGCTCCCATACCACTGGAAAGATTGATGATTCGACCATCAGGAGACTTCTCCAGCAAAGTAGCTAACCCTTGCGTAAGCATCCATGGCCCAAAAACATTCGTCTCAAGCGTGAGATGAACCACGTTCAGATCAGCAGTGAGTACATTCATGCCATCATCTACCAAAATAGCCGCATTATTTATCAGCACGTCCAGAGCTCCCACTTCCTCTTTGTATTTGAAGATAAACTCTAGAATGTTGTCCCTGTTGGAAACATCCAACTCACGAAATTTTGCTCCTACTTCCAATGCAGCGTCTTCACCTTTTTCTACCGACCGGGCAGTAAGCACCACATCGTGCCCCTGCTCCACCAGCTGTCGGCATATCTCCTTTCCAATGCCACGGTTTCCACCTGTAACTACGATTCGCTTTCTCATATTTAGTGCAAAGATTAAATGATCCGCTTGTCAGAGTTTTCTTCCAATTAGATTCGTATTTTATTTGCCCAAAAATTTCTTCCATGCAAATCATAGAAGTACAGGATAAGAAAACAGCCAAAGAATTTTTGCAGTTCCCCGTTCGCCTTTACCGCAGCGAGTCCAACTGGATTCGTCCGTTGGATAAGGATGTGGAGGGAGTTTTCGATCCGCGGAAAAATAAAACCTTTAGAAACGGAGAATGCATCCGCTGGATTTTAAAAAATAAAAAGGATGAGACAATCGGAAGAATAGCTGCCTTCATCAATCACAAAACAGTCAACAAAGACAATGATCAACCAACTGGCGGGGTAGGGTTCTTTGAGTGCATAGATGACCAAGAAGCTGCCAACCTGCTCTTTGATGCTGGGAAAAAATGGCTGGAGGAGCGTGGCATGGAAGCGATGGATGGCCCGATCAACTTTGGTGACCGGGATGCCTGGTGGGGATTGCTCATCAAAGGGTTTGATCGGGAGCCCAACTATCAGTGCAACTACAACTTTCCGTACTATCAAAATTTATTCGAAACCTACGGTTTTCAGATGTACTTCAAACAGTTCACTTTTGGCCGAAACGTATTCGAGCCACTTGACCCGAGACTGAAAGAAAAAGCAGACAAGGCCAACCGTGATCCTGAATACAGCTTTCGGCACATTGAGAAAAGTAAGCTAAAGAAGTATGCTGAAGATTTTCGCACCGTATACAATGATGCCTGGGCCAGACACCCGGGAGTGGCAAAAATGACTTCCCTGCAAGCCAATGCGATCATCCAAAAGATGAAGCCGATCATGGATGAGAAGATCATGTGGTTTGGCTACCATAAAGACAAGCCGGTCGGTTTCTACATCAATATTCCTGAGCTAAACCAGGTCTTCAAACATGTGAATGGAAAACTTGATCTGATCGGTAAGCTGAAGTTCCTCTACCACAAAATTCGCAAGACAAACAAAAAAATGATGGGGCTGGTATTCGGCATCTCTCCCGAGCACCAGGGTAAAGGAGTGGACGGTGCACTAATCCACGCCACCCGAGTGATGGTGCAGGATAAATACAAGCGATACCCACTTTTGGAGATGAACTGGATTGGGGATTTCAACCCAAAAATGCTGGCAGTGGTAGACCAGGTTGGTGGTGAGGTTGTGAAAACCCATTATACCTACCGATACCTTTTTGACCGAACAAAGGAATTTAAGCGGATGCCAATCAAGGGGTAAGTATTCACCCAATTAAAAAAAGTTGGTAACTTGTTTCGTGTACCTAACCTAATACCCATGAAACGATTCGCCTTTGCACTTCTTTTGGGGAGTTCAGTTTGCTCATTTGCACAAAAATCAGAGAGCGTTGCAGCACCTTATCATCATACCCGCCTTCCCAGTAATCCCCTACCGGACGGAATGAATAACTTCCACTTAGTGTATAAACTGGACAAACTAGAAAAGGATTACATCAGAAAAAACCACACATTTGATCTGGATAAGCTGGGTATCTGGGGGCTAGAGCGTACAGAAAATGAAGGAGTAAGGATCACGGTGGTGGGCGACACTATGAGCATCACTAACTACAACAACTCCACAAAAATTGATGACAAAACCAAATACAACAAAGTAGTCACCTTTAATCGTGCATTGCATTATACCGTCAGCCTTCCATCAGGTGATAGTAATCCCTTCTTATCCGAAACCATCGATGACCATGCATATGTAAAGCACGGAGAGTGGCAGGATTCGGAAGTAGGCGCTGAAAATTGGTACGTGAGCAATGCGAGTAGTCTTGCAAACACTTATGATCCGGAGATCACAAAAAAGAACATTGAGAAATTGAGTTCGGAGCTGAGTGATGCCATAGGATATCCGCCGATCGAGGGAAGCGTCCCTATCCTGCGAATAAAAAAATACAAGAAGTACACCTATCCGGAGCTGGACGAAGCGGTAGACATAGCCCGGGCAGCCTTTGCGCTTCATCGCATCGATCAAAAATATATGCCTGATATCTGCAAAGAACGGCTACAGGGAGCCTTGGAGATTTGGAAGAATGTGGTTGCCTCCAAAAACATGATTGATGATAAAGCCAAGGTAAATGAAGAAGTAGCTGCACTTGCTTATCAAAACCTTATTCTGGTATACGGCCTGATGGACGAGTATGAAATAGTGGACGAACTGTATGCGAGCGTGGAAGCAGACATCAACCAATACAATCCCAAGGGTTGGGAATCGTATCTAAAGAACTGGAAAAACTATGTGGATTACCGGAGAAAAAGAGTGGCAGCTAATGCCAAGTGACCTCCATTCTCCTTCCTGACAATTCTGATTAGTACACTGAGCGAAGAACTCACAACAATAAAAAAACAGTCACATCTATGTAGCTCTTGAGGTTGGAAGATCGATCTCGATGGGACCAACCTTTGGCCGGCGACTTCCTGAACCACGTTTAGAAACCTCAGGAGGTCGATAAACAAAAAAGCAGCCACATCTCTGTAACTGCTTCATTTTTCTGGGGTGGAAGACCGGACTCGAACCGGCGACCTCCTGAACCACAATCAGGCGTTCTAACCAACTGAACTACAACCACCATTTATCAGGCATTCCTGAAAAGGATTGCAAAGTTAACACCACAAGCGAAATCTGCAAACGATTATTTTCGATCAAAAGCAAGCCGCTGACCCATTTGACTTTCATCCAATTTTCCGTCGGAATAGGCCAGATGCCCAGACACAAAAGTCTTTTCGACAGAAGACTTGAATGTATGCCCTTCGAATGGAGACCATCCACACTTTGCACGGATATTATCACGAGAGACCGTCCACGGTTTGTTTAAGTCTACCAAAACCAAATCTGCTTTGTATCCTTCACGGATATAACCTCTCTCTCTTACTTCGAAGCATTCAGCCACGGCATGGCTCATTTTTTCAGCGATCCGCTCCAGGGATATTTTCCCCTGATAATAAAAGTCAAGCATCGCCACCAGCGTATGCTGAATGAGTGGCCCTCCAGATGGAGCGCTCATATATGGGTTTTGCTTTTCCTCCAGCGTATGAGGAGCATGATCCGTAGCAACCACATCAATGCGGTTGTCCAGTAGAGCCTCCCAAATCTGATCCCGATCATTCGCTGATTTCACTGCCGGGTTCCACTTAATGAATGAGCCCTTCTCTTCGTAATCCTGATCAGAAAACCACAAGTGATGGATGCATGCCTCTGAGGTAATTCGCTTTTCTTTCAACGGAATTTCATTGGTAAATAGGTTGGTCTCCTTTCCCGTGGAAATGTGCAGAATGTGCAGACGCGTATTATTCTTCTTAGCCAGCTCCACTGCTTTGGAAGAAGACAGGTAGCAGGCCTCCTCATCCCGAATCACCGGATGATACCTGAATGGGATATTGTCACCGTATTGGGCCACAAACTTCTCCGTATTGGCCCTAATGGTTGCCTCATCTTCACAGTGTGTGGCAATCAGGATCGGTGCGTTTCTAAAAATGCTTTCCAGAGTCTCCTGATCATCAACCAACATATTGCCTGTGGATGAGCCCATGAAGATCTTGATCCCGCACACATTGGCCGGATCTGTTTTCAGGATCTCTTCCAGATTGTCATTGGTGCTTCCCATATAAAAGGAGTAGTTGGCAAGTGCACTTTTTCTACCAATTTCATACTTGGCTTCAAGCAACTCTTGAGTAATGGTCTGTGGGTTTACGTTGGGCATCTCCATGAAAGAAGTAACACCTCCAGCCACCGCCGCTCTAGACTCTGTGAAAATATTTCCCTTATGGGTAAGTCCTGGCTCTCTGAAATGGACCTGATCATCGATTACTCCCGGGAAAAGATGCAAACCGCTTCCGCTGATGACGATGTGATTGGAATCTGCTCTGAGGTTTTGCCCAATCTTTTCGATGCGATCGCCTTTGATCAGGACGTCCGCCTCGATCACTTTTCCTTCATTGACAATGCTTACCTCTTTAATTAAGAACATATAATTTTTTTACTTTCAAATATGAATTTATTGGAAACTCCAACAACTATATCCTTACACTATCGCTCTGATCTCTACATTCTCGCACTAACGGTTCTTCTCTCCTAAAATAAAAAATGAGCTCGTAAAAAGCTCATAATCAAACATTTAATTGAAGATCAATTGAAAATAGTAAGATTTCATGATTTTTTTGATCTAAAACTTTCATGGAAACCGCATATAATATTTATACTTGTGCCAGAAAGATGGATTTTTAATAGTCTTTCTTTCCATAGCTGGTTGAAAAGATCTTGTGGGGCGAAGGCCCCACAATGATCAATTTCTCACAACTCCTTACTCACCAGAGTCCTCCCCTTCCTTTTTATCCGCTTTAATTCTTTCCGGTCGGTTTGCTATTTCCCATCCGGTATAGAATACCAGTCTTGCTCTCTTTTCCATCGTTTCAAAGTCTATTTTCTCCACTGTATCAGTCGGCTTGTGATAATCCGCATGGGTACCATTGAAATAGAAAATGATTGGAATGTTGTTCTTCGCAAAGTTGTAGTGATCAGACCTGTAGTAGAATCGGTTCGGGTCATTCTCGTCATTGTAGGTATAGTCCAATTCCAGATTTGTGTAGGTTTTGTTCACATTCTCAGAAAGCTCATGCAATTCCTGAGAAAGCTTGTCCGAACCAATCAAATAAACATAGTCAGGGTTTTCCGCATGTGCTTCGTCTACACGGCCCACCATATCAATGTTCAGGTTTACCACGGTATTTTCCAATGGAAAAATCGGATCAGTATCCGTATAATATCTTGAACCAAGCAATCCCTTCTCTTCGCCTGTCACGGTCATAAAAAGGATGCTTCTTTTTGGCCCCTTTTTCTTTTTGGAAGCTTCCGAAAAAGCTTCCGCAATTTCCAGTACACTTACTGTTCCGGATCCGTCATCATCCGCACCATTATGAATTTCCCCATTGATAATTCCAACGTGATCGTAGTGTGACGTAATCACTAAAATCTCATCCGGCTTTTCTGTCCCTTTCAGAAGGCCTAGAACATTCTCCGTCCCTATCGGCTTATCCAGATAGTCGGCATTGAAAATGACTTCAGCCTCATCTCCCGCTTTGATTTCTTCAAATGCTTTTCCGTACATCCAGCCTGCAAGCTCTCTGTTTACAATGATCATCTTGTCCGCTTCATTGTCCCGGCTATCCAGCCCCAGGCTTGGTCTTTTCAAGTATGGCCCAAATCGTGTCACTACAGAATTGAACTCATCGTCATTTTTAAGTACCACAATGAATCCGGCTGCTCCCTTTTCTTTGGCCTGGTCAATCTTTTCCTGCAAGCCGCCCATTTGCTCCGTTGCAAATACCACGTAAGCTCCATCATAAGCACGCATGTCATCCCCTTCTACTTCCATCACAGTCTTGATGTATTCCTCACCCATGGTTTCCGCTTTGGAGTAGTACACAAAATCGTCAAAGCCAATTTTCTTCTCCTCTCCCTTTTTGAAATAAACAAACCCAATGGTGGACTCTGTCAGATTAAACTTTTGAAAGTAGGATCCCTCTACTGGGGCTTCAAAACCCAGGGATTTGAAATGATTGGCAATGTACTCTGCCGCCATTTTCTGCCCTTTCTTACCCGTTTCCCTTCCTTCATATTCATCTGAAGCCAGAACCGTGAGGTGTTCTTTCAGGTCATCTGCTGTAATTGTTTTTGCAAACTTCATGGCATTTTTATCCTGTGCCAGGAGTCCAAAGGCTACAATTAAGCCCAATGCATATGTCAATTTTCTCATTGTGATATAACGTATTAAAAATCAGGTTTAAAACTAAAGAATTTTATAGCGGGTAAACCAAATATTTACACTAATGGTTAGGGTGTAAATGCTTTTTGTCCTGAAAGTCATGACGTAAATTTGCGCCCCTAAATAGACCCCTCCATGAAATTAAACCTGAACGATCGAGTAGAGTTTGAAAGACGCCACAATGGCCCAAATGCACAAGAAATTTCCAACATGCTGGAGACCATCGGCCTGAGGTCCATCGATGCGCTGATCCGTGAGGCCATCCCGGGACCCATCCTGAAAAAGAAAGCGCTAAACCTACCTCCGTCTCTCAATGAGTATGAATACCTCAATCGCATGCAAAAAGTGGCAGCTAAAAACAAGGTGTTCAAATCATTCATCGGGCAGGGGTATTACAACTGTGTGGTGCCAACGGTGATCCAGCGAAACATCATGGAGAACCCGGGTTGGTACACTGCATATACGCCATACCAGGCAGAGATCGCGCAGGGAAGACTGGAAGCATTGATCAACTTCCAAACCATGGTAATAGACCTCACAGGAATGGAAATCGCCAATGCCTCATTGCTTGATGAAGGAACGGCAGCTGCAGAAGCCATGTCTATGCTGTATGGGTTGAGAAAAGGGGGTAAAAAATCTTCAAACAAGTTTTTGGTAGACGCTGAGGTGTTTCCTCAAACGCTTGACGTATTGAAAACGCGTGCACTTCCATTTGGGATAGAGCTGGAGGTGGTTGATCTGGCCAATGCGGATATCACCGCACCGGAGATTTTTGGCATTTTCTTCCAGTATCCAAACAATTCCGGGTCTGTAAGGGACTGGTCTGCTATCGTAGCTGCTGCTCAGGAAAATGATGTCTACACGGCATGTGCTTCTGATCTACTTGCTTTGACACTTCTTACTGCCCCTGGCGAGTGGGGAACGGACGTGGTTGTCGGAACAAGTCAAAGGTTTGGGGTGCCTATGGGCTATGGCGGACCACACGCAGCTTTCTTCGCCACCAGAGAAGATTACAAAAGAGCCATTCCGGGTAGAATCATTGGGGCTTCCAAAGATGCTCACGGCAATGATGCTTATAGAATGGCCCTACAGACAAGGGAGCAGCACATTAAGCGAGAGCGAGCCACTTCCAATATTTGCACCGCCCAGGTGCTTCTTGCAGTGATGGCAGGCATGTATGCAGTGTATCATGGATCAAAAGGCTTAAAGCAAATTGCTGCACGTACGCATGGATTAGCAAAAGAGACTGCAAACACCATTGCTCAGTATGGTTTTGAAAATCAGAATACCTACTTCTTCGACACCTTACGAATTCCACTTTCTCCAGAACAGCTTGTCATGATCAAGCAGATCAGTGAGGAAAGTGAAATCAATTTCCGATATTTTGAAGATGGCGTTGGGATTTCGTTTGATGAATACCATACTGTGAATGACGCCAATGAAGTGGTGAAACTTTTCGCCCGATTGGGAAATGCATTTGACGCCCCGATATTGGAAGACTTTGAGGTGGAGTACCCGACATCCTTGGCCAGATCCACTCCGTTTATGGAGCATCCGATTTTCAACGAATATCATTCCGAGCACGAGCTCCTTCGCTACATGAAGCGGCTGGAGAACAAAGACCTTTCGCTGGTACACTCCATGATCTCCCTTGGATCCTGTACGATGAAATTAAACGCTACCACTGAGATGATCCCTGTGACCTGGCCTGAGTTTGCCAACATACATCCCTTCGCACCAAAAGATCAGGCTGAGGGATACGGCATTTTAATCAATGAACTTCACGATTGGCTTGTGGAAATTACTGGCTTCCATTCGATTTCATTTCAACCAAACTCAGGGGCGCAAGGAGAGTACGCAGGACTGATGGTCATTAAATCTTATCTGGAAGGAACAGGCCAGCCAAACAGAAATGTGGCGCTAATCCCTTCATCCGCACACGGCACAAACCCTGCGAGTGCGGTGATGGCAGGTATGCGGGTGGTCATTGTGAAATGTGATGACAATGGAAACATTGATCTGGACGACCTGCGGGAGAAGGCCGAAGCTAACAAAGCCGAGCTGGCTGCCCTCATGGTAACCTACCCTTCTACACACGGGGTTTTTGAAGAGGCTATCATCGAAATTTGTGACATCATCCACCAAAACGGCGGACAGGTCTACATGGATGGGGCAAATATGAATGCCCAGGTAGGCCTCACCTCTCCGGGAATTATCGGAGCGGATGTTTGCCATCTCAACCTGCACAAGACATTCTGTATCCCTCATGGTGGCGGTGGTCCGGGTATGGGTCCGATCGGTGTGGCTGAGCACCTGACTCCATTCCTTCCCGGACATGTGACAGAGCACAACAGCAACCCGGCCATTTCTGCTGCGGCTTACGGTAGCGCAAGCATCCTTCCTATTTCTCACGCATATATTGCCATGATGGGACCCGAAGGACTTACAAATGCCACCAAAATCGCCATTTTGAACGCAAACTACATCGCCGCAAGGCTGAAAGATCACTATCCGGTACTATATGCGAATGACAAGGGTAGAAACGCACACGAGCTAATCATCGATTGCAGGGAATTTAAGAAGTCTGGAATCGAGGTGGAAGATATAGCGAAGCGACTGATCGACTATGGCTTCCATGCGCCTACCGTGTCGTTCCCAGTACCTGGAACTATGATGATTGAGCCTACCGAAAGTGAGGTGCAGGATGAGCTGGATCGGTTCTGTGATGCCATGATTGCAATTCGAGCAGAAGTGCAGGAGGTGATAGATGGAATTGCAGATGCAAAAGATAACCCACTGAAAAATGCTCCTCACTCCTACAAAGTGTTGGTAGCTGACGAATGGAAATACTCCTACTCACGTGAAAAAGCAGCATTTCCTGCCCCATATGTGAAAGAGAATAAATTCTGGCCGGCAGTAAGCAGAATTGACAGTGCTTATGGTGACAGAAATCTGGTGTGTAGCTGTTTGCCGCTGGATGTATATGAGGGTGAAGAAGCGCACGCATGAGGTTTGGAGCTGCAATATTTCTATTCCTAATCGGATTGTCTGTATTTGCTCAGGTCAAGTTTCACGGACAGGTTGGGATGACCATTTCCACATTTGATCGTGATCTGATGGAGGAATATGGATTCATTGAATACCGTCAGGCAAGAATTGATGATGGGATCAATGCGTCATCAGAAGCTAAAAACTCAGTGCGTCCAGGTGCGGTTGTTTCCATAGAAATGGATGTGTATTTGAATGACAACACCTTCCTAAAAACCGGGGTTAAATACACCAATGGGGGAGATAGCTACTTCTTCAAAACGCCGGATATCCAATATCAGCGATACTATGGGTTGATCACGACGGATGCCCGATTCAAATACAGACCCAGGCTGGACTACATCGCCATTCCGGTAAACTACGGAAAGAAGCTTGGTGATTTCACCATTTATGGTGGGCTCACCACACACATCAATATGGCCACAGCTTTACGAGCTAACTACTTTGAGGGTTCGGGGGGAAACACTGTTCGGGAGAGATGGGATCGGGAGGATGACCTGGTAAAAGCCACCAAGACCGTTTTCTTTTTCAACATTGGAGCCAATTATTTGATCCCGGCATTTGACATGGACAATGTGGTGAGCCTAAACATTGGGTATTCGCTCAATCCCGTTTATGATCAGCCAAATGCTGAAGGACAAATAAACAGTGCCAGACTCTGGACCATCGAAATTGGATACGGGATCACGCTTTCCACGGGAGATTAATTGCAAATCCTGATCTCAAAAGAGCCCTCCACGATGTTTTCTTCATCGTCAAGCACGGCCTGCAAATAGCCGATCATCACCTGGTTTTCAATCAGGTATATTTCCATAAACCCACTCGAAGCAACTAAGCTTTTGGACGGGGATAGCTCAAAGGAAACCTGAACCTGATTGTTGTCGGTGGCTTGCGGCGACACAAAAAAACTGCCTTCTGACGGCTTGAAAATAGCTCTGACATGGGCCTGTGATGGAACAGGTAAAGTACATGGATCACGAACAGACTCTTTGCTGGAAAGGAACCTGACCTGATATCTGGCATCAGAGGAATATATATAAGCGTTGGCTGATTTGTAACTCCAGGCCTCTCCATTTATGAGTCCTTCCAGTTGCTTATCAGGAAGCTCTATTTGATCTCCACTGCAGCTCATCAAAAATGCCGCCGAGAAAGTCAGGTTCATCAGAGAGAAAGATTTTCTACTTTTATGGAGAACATCCCAAATCACTATGAAAAAATTCCTCATTACGCTTTTGGCCATTGTTGTTTTGCTATCGGCTTTTGTCCTATACACATTTAGCTCTACGGGATTCTTCCGTGAAGTTAATAACACCGAAAGCTATGAGGTTATTGCTGAAATTCCGATGAAGGGAGCCGAAGATTTTACCATCAGCTATGAGGATGGGTTTATGATTATTTCTCAGGACGATCGGGCAGGCCGAAGAGATGGAAACCCAAATCAGGGGCACCTTTATTATTTGGATCTTGATTCCGGTGATTTTACTCCCAAGAAATTAACAGCAGACTATGAGCTGCCTTTCTACCCGCACGGAATCAGCTTACTAAAATTGGACTCTTCAAAATATCAAATCTTAGTTGTTAATCATGCCAGGGGTCACACCATCGAAAAGTTTGAGCTTTATAGAGATCGCCTGGTGCACATCTCCACATTCAAGGATGGTTCGATGATTAGCCCAAATGATGTAGTGGCTTTGACTAAGGATTCATTCTATTTTACTAATGATCATGGATACACCAGCTACTGGGGCCGCATGGCCGAAAGCTACCTGGGGCTAAGTGTTTCCAATGTGGTTTTCTATGATGGCTCTTATCGAACGGTGGCAGAAGGCATCAGCTATGCCAATGGCATCAATATCTCCAAAGATCGAAAGCAGCTGCTTGTAGCAGCCCCGAGAAGTTTTAGCCTGGAATATTATAGCATAGAGCCAGATGGAGGTCTCACGTATGATAGAAGTCTGGATGTACGAACTGGGATAGACAACATAGAGCTGGATGAAAACGGAGACCTGTGGATGGGTGCTCACCCGAGCCTGCTGGCCTTCACTTCTTATGCCGGAGGGAAGTCTCCCCTGGCACCTTCAGAGATAATCAAAGTGACTGGGGAGGAGGTTGAAAGTTTGTATGAAAATGATGGAAGTCTGGTTTCTGCCAGTAGTGTGGCTGCACCATATAATGACCTTCTGTTCATTGGTACGGTGATGGATGAAAGCCTGGTGGTGTTAAAGAAAAAGGGTGAGTAAAGCACCCACCCCTAACCCCTCCAAGGAGGGGAATTAGCCTTTTCTTAAGTAGATGTTTCCGCTTATTGTTTCGAAGGTGGATTCGGCTCCTCCACTACTCACCCTGCCACGAATATCCTGCCCTACGATTTGCCTTAGCCCGTCTGTTCCGTACGGATAGCTTATTTCGATGTCTGAGTAAACTTCGCCAGATATGGTTTTGGCTTTGAAATCCATCCCACTCTCTTGAGGGATCGTCACATCAATTGCTCCGGAGATGGTTTTCAGTTTCATTTCAGATCCGAAATATTCAAACTCGTAATCACCGGAAATCGTGCTGGATCGAACATTCATCTTTCGGGGAAGATAAACGGTGTAATTGATCGTGGAAGTATAGCTGCAGTTTTCCCATTTTCCATTTGATTGTTTACTGAGCTTCTTCCACATATCCTCGTCCATTTCAATGTAAATGGTTGAGCTGGATTTCTCCGAAGAAAGGGTGAAAATATCATTGTCCTCACCATTGTTGATTTCTACCATCACCTCCACCAGTACTTCGCTTTTGTCCCACGTTTTGAAGACTATGTCATCCGCAAAATCAAACTCAAGATCGAGCAACGTCTGACCTGAAACGGCTACCGATTCGGTCACTTTCTTAGGCTGTGCAGACAACCCAAAGGCTGCCAGGCACAGTATGATTGTTAGCGCCCTCATGCCTACTCCGCTTTTCTAATGTAAATATCTCCGCTTATGCTTTTCAGGGAAACCTCCACGCCACCACCGTTCAGTTTTCCAGTTGCATTTTGTCCTCCTATTCTGCTGATCTTGGCGTCCTCACCAAAATCGAAATCAAAGCCAGTATACACCCCACCGGAAATAGTTGCCATCTTGAAGGTTCCTTTCACATTGGCCGGTAGAGTCACGTCAATATCACCGCTGGTAGAGCTGAGGGAGGTTGGAGATGCGCTGGAAAGTGTTGTAAAATCCACTTGCAAATCTGAGCTTAACGAATGCGCCACAATCGGCCCTGTCACGTTGATGAATTTCAAATCTCCTACCTGGGTTTTCGCCTCAATTTCACCGACCATTCCCTTGATCTCCACATCACCCGCCTGCCAGCTATTATAGTTGATTTTTAGCTTCAGGTCTTTAGGCAGGTAAATCACATAGTCTGCTTTGTCTGCCTCACTGTGCGCTCCGGAAAGAGAAATGGTGTTTCCTTCCTGAGTCATGCTCAGCCCCACACCCGTATTCTCCGGGCCTGTTGCAGAAAGAGGTTTTAGTCCCTTTGCCTTATCCGGCAATCCTCTGTAGTTTCTGCTTTCAATCTTGATCTCGGAACCTGCAATACCTTCAATTTGAAGATTAGAGCTCAGGTTATCAATTATCAGCCATGTTTCTGCTGCGTTTCCTTTTACAGGAAAGTTGAAACTCACCTGTCTCTCCTGATCGCTTCTTACTCCTGGTAATTCTGATAACGCTTTCGTTTGAGCCCCACCCGTGGTGCATATCAATAGTATTAGTCCTGCTATAATCGTTTTCATTTTGTGTTGTTTTTTAATAATTGTTCAGATGTTAATTGTACCGGTATTTTTTATGTCAAAACCTGAATGGCAACTTCTGCTTGTTGTTTCACTTCAGGTGAGATGTCTTCTTGTTCCATAATATCTTTTAATGGTGCTATCGCGCTTCGCTCCTCAGCCTCCACCAAAATGGTGATCAAAGAAATTTGAATCAGGGGATCGGATTGTGCTTCCAGGGACTTGACCAATTCGGCTCGCACCTCTTCGTGATTAATAAATTTCTTCAAAGCCTGCAGCGCTGCATACCTCACATTGGGGCTTTCGTCAGAATTGAAAGTGGATATCAATGTTGATATAAGCTCGGCATTGATGGAGGGCTGCTCCTCTATCCTGTTTACCGCCATGATGCGCTCGCTTGCAGAATGTCTCTGCAGTGAGCTTGTCAGAGTTGCCTCCCTCAATGACGCTATCTCTGTCTTTAGTGCCATCAGTTCCGGCGAAGAATCCGGCGAGCTGAACTTCCCGGCTCCAAAGCCGATGATCAGAAGAGCAACAGCTGCTGCTATTTGCATCCAGGAGACATGATTCCTCGACTGACTTTTCAGCTGCTCCTGAAAAATCGCCGCTCGCACGTTTTCACCAATGTGCGAGGGGACGTCAACTTCCTGTATCTCATTCATTGCATCATAAACCTCTTTGAGCTCTTCGAGTCTTTTTAAAAGCTCCGGGTCGGACTTGACCTGCTTTTCCAGTTTAGGGTTTTGCTCCCCTTCCAGAAGTGCAATCATTTGCTCATCTGTGATTTCTTCTTTCATCACGCTTATTTTTTAGTCATCTGCTAGTTCAAAATAAATGTCTCTCAACTCTTTGATGGTGCGGTGTACCTGCACTTTTATGTTGCTGACAGACGTGTCGCGCATGGCTGCTATTTGCTCATATTTCATTCCCTGAAATTTGCTAAGCACAAGCAGCTCACGCTTTTCATCCGAAAGTGACTTCATTGCCTGATAGAGCTTGTTTTCTCGTTCCAAAACTCCATTTCCCAACTCTTCTTCTACCTCCGGCATTACCTCCACAGGATTAAATTGATCCTTGTGAATCCTCATCTTTCTGAAGTGATCTTTGACCATGTTCCTGGCGATTTGAAAAATCCAGAATTGAACGGAATGGCCCTCTTTGTATGAGTTCCGATACCGCATAACCCGGATAAATAATTCCTGAGTGAGGTCGTCGCTATCGGCTCTTTCCAGCGTGGATTTCAGGAAGTAATTATAGATCCGCTTGCTGTAGCGACTAAATAACTCATTCATGTAATCCAGCTGATTTGCCTTGATGAGGGACATCAACTGTTCATCTGTCATTTCCAAATTCAAACCGGTCAGTTTGGTAATCAGATAAGTTACAAGAAAAGGGAGGGAAGGTTACAGTCTGGTCGGAATTAACCTGAAATTTTATAAATAGAAGATTAGGGCCCCCACTACACTGAAGATGATCATGGCGGAAATGATATACATGATGTTCACAATGACCAGCTTGAAGAAAGTGAGGAGCCACTTCTGTTTGTAAACCTTCTTCAATGCTGCCAGGAGATATACCTCAATTAAACAAACCGTGATCATCAACGACCATTGACTGAGAAAAACACTTGAGGGGAATATGTAGTCAATCAAAATAACCATGACGGTGAGCAGCACAAATATGAATGCATGCAGATGCACGGAAAAAATAAAGTGCGTCAGGTAGAAGCGCCCTGGCTTCCGAAAAAGGAGATAAAGGAAAAGTGCAAATAGCGGTAGCAATAAGAAGAACAGCCTGGGAAACCAGATATTGAAAAACGAATCCAGAAATTCCGCTTCTTCAGTTTTCTCTATTTGCACGGTTTGATTCACTGAACCCAGCACCAGAAAAAAAATGATGCTAATAAAGATGAACATCCTCAAAGGGGGAATGTATCGTACCCTTCGGCCAGCGATAAACTCATTGGTGAGAAAACCTGGATTGAAAAGCAGTGGACGCACACTCCTGATGATCAGGGAGTCAAACGTGAAATAGTCACCCAGGAAATCGAGGACAAACTGTTTGAAATGAACAACTTTGTCTTTGTGTTGCTGGCCACAATTCGGACAAAATTTGAACTCCGATTGAAGTTTGGTCTCACAGTTTTTGCAAATCCTTTCCAATATTCTTGGTTTACGCTAATATTGATGATCATCGAAAATACTTCGTTGCATTGAGTTCTAAAATTTTCATCGCAGGTCTTTTGTTCTGTGCGGTGGCTTTTGCCGCTTCCGCCCAGCGGATCGTGGTGGATTCTACTTCTTCCAACAAATACCTGATGAAACCGCCGGAAAAAAGTGTGGTGAAAGAAATGCCGGAAGAAGATCTCACCTTTAGTGACCGTGCCATGTCTATCGGAAAAGGAATCCTAAACAGACTGAAAGCACGACTAAACTTGGAAGAGGCAGCAGAGAGTATCAAGGATAAGAAGGAGCGAATTCTTGGAAAGCAGGAGGATGAGGAGGAAAAGGATGATGGCTAAGATGCCTCTTTCAGGTGGGTTTCTATTTCAGCCCTATTAAATGGCTTGGTGAAAAACTTCTGGATGGTATTGTCTTTCAATGCCTGATCTATTTCATCATTATAGGCATATCCGCTCAAAATGAAGTACGGAATATCATTGACAGACTCTTTAGCTTTTTGTATAAACTGCACACCATTCATTTTGGGCATATGCATATCACTGATCACCGCCCGTATGCGATCCCTGTTTTCCATCAGCTTTTGCAGCCCCTCCTCAGGCGAATTGGCTACTAAAACCTCTCGCTCACCCTCAAAGGAAATTCGAAAAAGCAGCAGGTTTGCTTCTTCGTCATCGATATATAAAATGGCCGGCTTCTCACTCATGGTCATAAAGGTAAGGTAATAATAAACTTAGTTCCTTCGCCAAGGTTTGATTTTACATCGATGTGTCCGTTGTGTTCCTCGATAATTGAGAAGGTAATGAAAAGTCCCAGTCCTGTTCCCTCACCAGGGGCCTTCGTGGTGAAAAAGGGATCACTAATTTTCATGAGGTTCTCTTCCGGGATTCCTTCCCCGTCATCCTCAACCCAAATCTCCATTTGACCATCCCTTCTGCGAGTTGTTATTTCAATGGTTCCTTCCTCCTTGATCGCCTGTTCTGCGTTGGCAATGATATTCATCATTGCCTGATGCAACCGACCTTCATTCCCTTTCACTTCTGCACCCATGCTGGTGAAGTTCGTAATCACCCGCACTTTGTTTCTGATCTTGTTGTGCAAAATCAATAGACAATTTTCGATGATGTCATGTATGTTGCATTTGTCGTCTACTCCAGGGGCCCTTCTGCTAAAATGACTGAGGCTCTTTACAATGTTGGTCGCTCTGTCCACTCCTTCGTTGATGATCTTGAAATAGGATTTTAGCTCTTCATCGTTCGGATTGATTTTGGTATTTAGTGCCTCTATCCCATTCTTGATGAAATTGAGTGGATTGTTAATTTCATGACCCACCCCAGCAGCCAGCACTCCCAGAGAAGCCATTTTTTCTGAGGTGATCAAGAGCTTTTGGGTCTTCTTTAACTCCTCGTTGTTTCGTTCAAGCTCTTTGTTTTTCTTGTCGTTTTTTCTCAGCAGGACGATCATTACGATCAAAAGCGGTACAGTGATGATGATAATGAAGGTAAAAAGCTGATTAGTAATGACCTGATTCCTGATTCTAGCCTGCTGCTGCGTAAGTGTGTATCTGTCCTCCTCTTCTTTGAGTTTTAATGGTATTAAGCCAAGATTTCTGTTGACAACATCCAGAAACAGAGAGTCTCGAAGGGTAATGTATTTATTCAAATAGAGAATTTCTTTCTCCTTGTCTCCCTTCCTGTTGTATGCAGTAGAATAGAGCTTAAGGTTATCAAGTTGCTGCTGACGAATTTGAAGCTGCTGGGCTTTCTGATCACTCAAATGTAGGTACTCAATTGCCTGGTCCGTATCGCCTTTTTTGAGAGCATGTTTAGCCAAAAAATAATATGCCTCAGATATTCCCTTCTTATCATCTATCTGCAGGCTTTTTTCCAATGACTGCTCGAAATAGAATGCGGCAGAATCCATCTGGCCCTGCTCCATCATGACCTGGCCTATCCCCCTCAACGAAACAGAACCCCAGTTGATGTTTTTGATTTCATTCGCTTGCATCAGTGCTCCGCTAAAATGTCTCATTGCCGCCTCCAGGTTCCCTTCTCTCAAATACGTGATGCCCACATTATTCAAAGAGTAAACCTCATCATCTTGCTTGCTGATGCCCATAGCGGCCGCATACGCCTCCCGAAAATATTTTCTGGCTTCCGTGTATTCTCCCAACCTTTCGAAGACCAGTCCAATATTATTGAGTGTGGTGGCCAGACCATATTTTTCTCCGATCTTCTCTTTGATTGACCTGGCCCGTAGGAGATTTTCCAGGGCGAGCTGATAGCTCCCCAAATTGTAATAGAGAAGCCCCAGGTTATTATATCCATTATTTAACAATGACGAATCTCCCAACAAGACCGCCATATCAAAGGCCTTGTGGTTGTATTCCAGGGATTGCGTATAGTCTCCCTTATAATAGTAGACTCCTGCAATCAACCTTAAGGATTTGGAGATTAGGATTGAATCCCCCAAAGTATTAGATACATCAAGCGCTTCCTGACCGTACTTCATGGCAAGCGCCGGATAGTTTAGCCACAATTCAATGACAACCTTGTGAAGCTGGTCAACTCTTGCCTTGCCTTCAAGTCCTAGGAGCTTGGCCTGGAGCGTATCCACCTGCCCATTTGTATATGAGGCCAAAAAAAACAGAAGTATGGTGGTTATGCGCTTCACTTATATCAATGCTTGCCAAAGTAAAAAGATAAATATAAATGCCTTAATGGAGTATAAGAATTTAGACCGCTGGCTACTCTTTTTCGATGCGTTCAAAAGCACCAATGTCTGGTTTGGCATCTCGGGTGGCCCCTTTCAAGTCCAAACCTACTCCCACAGCTATCCCCCGATCTTTCGCAAAGGCCAGAGTATCAAGCCGGTAGTCATTAATGAACGAATCGATAAAGCCGGGGAAGTTGAATTCCTGAGAGGTAAAATTGTCTGGGATATCTTGTTCGGATTTTATAATGTTGGTGAAGAGTGATGCAGAAACGGATGCCCCGCCTCCATTGTTGATGAGCAGTTCCTCCCTTGCTGCTCCCCAAATGATACAGTTTGTCATTTCCAGATTCAGATCATCCACGAGCAGCTCATCTTCTCCAATGACAATATTATCCGAAAACTGAACTGTCGGTTCATCTTGTACAAAAAGCGCTGGTTCGTTTGAAAGCGTACAATGCGTGAGCGAGTAGTTTCCTCCGGCAAAGCCCCCCATCAAATATGTGCCGCAGTTATAAATGAGCGAATTGGTTACAGACACATCGGAGGTGAAGGCCAGGATACCTGCTGTGCTCATATTAAAGATTTCCGTGTTTGAAACAACCACATCTGGAATGTCATCATCGTCCGGTGTGCCAACCCTCAGACCAATTTGTGCATTATAAATTTCTGAAAAGACTATTTCATTGCCCGTGCTGCCTTCCAAAAAATAGATCCCATTCCACTGGCCTGGCACCTGATCGTAAATTCCATCGAATCGTGCACTTCTGAATACAATGTGGTCGGCAGAATCCCCCACAGCCGAAAGTGTGCCTTGCACGAACAGAACTGCATCGTTTTCAAAATACATCTGTGTGCCTTTTTCAATCGTAAGCCGACATCCCGTAGAAACCAGCACTGTGTCTGAAATAATATAAGGTCGGTCCTTCGTCCAGGTTTCGTCGCAGATGCTGACACTCTCAATGCTGTTTCCATCTTGCCCGTATGACACAAGCTTTACATGTTCCTGATTCGTATTCCAACGAAAAATGATGGAGTCTTTGACCAGATAGGGCAAGTCACGATTTCTTGATTTGACATTCACCTCCACCAGAATCAGGAGGCTGTCTCCTCCATATATTTGTTCGTTTATCACTGAGTTGGAGGGCTTGCCATTAATAATGACACTGTAGTCTGAGTTTTTCCTTTTGCCAAGTGCGATCTCCGAAATTTGAATTGCTTCTTCGTTGGGGTTGTAAACCGTGAGTCTGCGCGTGCTGCTTCGTCTTTCGGACAAAAGTGTATCGAATGCTATCGTATCGTTGCTAAAAAAGAGTGAAAGACCTGGATCAAATGAAACCGACTCATCCGGGGTAGAGCATCCCATCCAGATAAAGAGCACTAAAGAAACAAGGAGGATATTTCTCATTTAGGTAAAAACGGATCAGCCCGCTTCTTCTTTCATTATCTCGGCATTTTCTGCAATGCGAAGCTGCTCTATAAATTCTCCTATGTCGCCATTCATCACGTTGGGAAGGTTAAAAACGGATAGTCCAATCCGGTGATCTGTCACACGCCCTTGTGGATAATTGTATGTGCGGATCTTATCAGACCGATCTCCGGAACCTACCATGCTCTTTCTCTGGCTACTTATTTCTGCATTGTGCTTCTGTAGCTCAATTTCATAAAGTCGTGAGCGAAGTACTTTAAGTGCTTTGTCATAGTTGGCATGTTGGGAACGGCCATCCTGGCACTCTACAACCAAGCCTGAGGGAGCATGAGTTAATCGAACTGCTGATTCCGTTTTGTTAATATGCTGTCCACCAGCCCCCGAAGCACGAAAAGTGTCTTTACGGATATCTCCCATGTTTAGCTCCACGTCTACTTCCTCCGCCTCTGGCAATACAGCCACAGTCGCGGCTGAGGTGTGCACCCTTCCCTGGGATTCTGTAGCGGGTACGCGCTGCACCCGATGCACACCAGACTCAAATTTCAATTTGGCATAAACGTCCTCTCCTTCAACAGAGGCAACAATTTCTTTATATCCTCCGGCACTCCCTTCGTTGAAATTTAAAACGGAAAAATTCCAGTTCTGATCTTCCGCATAGGACTTGTACATCCTGAACAAATCCCCGGCAAAAATGGATGCCTCGTCTCCCCCGGTCCCGGCGCGTATTTCCAGAATCACATTTTTACTGTCATTAGGGTCTTTGGGAATCAACATCACCTTGAGCTCCTCCTCCAACGACTCTATGAGTGGCTCTAGTTCATCTATTTCCGCTTTCGCCATTTCTCGAAACTCGGGATCCTTTTCATTGCTCAATACCTCCTTGGCATTTTTGAGGTTGCTTTTGGCTTGAGTGTATGCTTTGTATTTGACGACTATCTTCTCCAGGTCTTTATATTCCTTGTTCAGCTTGCCATATTTCTCCATGTCGGTGACAATGTCCGGCTGAACAATGAGTTGACCCACCTCCTCAAATCGGTGCTTTATTTCCTCCAGTTTCTCGATCATCCTCTAAAAAGATTTAACGGCAAATTTATATTACCAAATATCAAATAGCGCTTTTGACTTCTTCATATCTGAAGCAATCAACTGTGTGGTCATTTACGAGCCCTATGGCCTGCATGTGAGCATAGATAGTTGTGGAGCCCACAAACTTGAAACCTCGTTTCTTTAAGTCCTTCGAAAGCGCATCAGACTCTTTGGTAGTAGCGGGTACCTGCTTCATGGTCTTCCACACATTGATGATCGGCTCACCCCCCACAAACTGCCAGATGTATTTATCGAACGAACCAAACTCTTTTTGTACTTGGATAAACTGCTTCGCATTATTTATTGTGGCTTCAATTTTTGCCCGGTTCCGGATAATGGAAGCATCCTGAACGAGATCTTCCACCATACCTTCTCCATATTCCGCCACAGTATTCACATCAAAATCTGCAAAAGCCCGACGATATCCTTCTCTTTTCTTCAGAATGGTGGCCCAGCTCAGACCTGCCTGGGCACTCTCGAGTACCAAAAATTCAAAATGCTTTCTATCATCGTGAACCGGAACTCCCCATTCCTCATCGTGATAGCGAACGTATTCTTCAAAAGAGTTTGCGCACCAGGCACATCGTGTTTTCATTCTTATACTAAATTGGGTGAATAATGAGTTGAGATTTTATAAAATTAGCACTTTAGTAATCAATTGATGAGAGGATATTTTTCCACTTTGCTTTTTTTAATCGCCCCAGCCCTATTGGGACAGAGCCCAATATATAATTATGTCTCTTTCAATAAAACCCTGGAAGTACCGAAGGAGCTGAGCAGCCAACGCAGCGCGGTGATCTTTTCCGTACCCAACAAGGAGGGAGATTTTGTAGAAGTGGGGGATCATGAAAAAATGCTAAATCAGGTGCACAAAGCATTCGTGACTATGGGAGTGGATGCCATTTTCTATTTGAACGAACTCAACCTGAATGCAAGTCACAGCGCCCGGCTTTCTTATATTGAGCTTTTCAATAAACGGAGGGTAAAAAACATCATCTTCATCACGAAGACCGAAGATGCTTTTGAGCTGATAATGGCTCCATTCGATGGAACCAGAAGGTTTATTAAGTCGGGAAGTAATGCCTTTTATATGAAAGAGCATGATCTATATACCCTGCTACTCAATACCGGCAAAGAGGTGCGGCGGGCCGATCAGGAGCTCTATAATTTTTTGATCCCTGAAAAACCCAACTATCTGGCAGGTGTATCAATTGTGGAAAATACCCTCCTGAAGAACTATCCGGGCATACTAAGAAGAAGCAAACTTGCCGTAGAGCGATTCACTAAACTGGATACAGTCAATATCAACAGTGAGGAAATACTGCAAAATGTTAGAGCCTATAATGCGGAGATAGACAAGAAGAACACCGAACTGGCTAAGCTGATGGAATCGTATCCTTATGAATACGAATTAATTGACCCCATGTCTGATGACGAGCTCAAACGAAACAGGCACCAATTTTTGTTGCGATCGCTTAGCTCGTCTGTTAAAATCGCAAAGCAAATGCTTGATTACGAAGTGCTTCCAAGTGAAACAAGCTTTGCGTCGGTGATCCCAATTATGCCGGATCAAACACGCGTGAAAACAATACCGAAAGATGCCATTGTATATAAGTTTTACATTCGGCAAAATATCTCGCTCAATATTCATGTCGGGGTATGGGATGCTGATGTGAGCTGGCAGGAAGCACTCGTGAATATGATAGGTAATCTGACTCAGGAGCTTAATGTGGAAAATTGAAAAAGCTAAACTTCTTTCAAAACAAACCCAAAGCATCAAAAATTGATGTAAAAGCCTACCTGGATAGAATAGCACTTAAAAGGCAGGAGCCCACATTATCATATCTGAAACAGCTTCAGAAAGCACATCTTTTGCATATCCCTTTTGAGAATCTGGATATCCACTACGGGAGCAAAATCATCCTTGATTATTCCAAAATCTTTGATAAAATCGTCTATCGAAAACGTGGGGGTTTTTGCTATGAGCTAAACGGGCTCTTCTATCATTTGCTCTATCACCTTGGATATGATTGTCAGGTGATTGCCGGAAGGGTAATGAGTGAACAAACCGGTGAATTTGGCCGCCCTTATGATCACATGGCTATCGTAGTAGATTTAGAAAATGAGCATTGGCTGGTGGATGTTGGGTTTGGTGATGGGGCCATTTCACCATTGAGAATAAAACCGGGAATAATTCAGATGGATCATACTCGCTACTGGCGCATAGATACAGATCCGGACGAAAACTTCATCTTGAGGCTATCCAATGACACAAGCTATTTTGAGACCAAACTTCTCTTTACCACTGAAGAAAAACAGCTAATCCAGTTTATGGAGATGTGCGATTATCACCAAACATCTCCTGCATCACCTTTCACACAGAAAAAACTGGTAACCATGCTAGAACCGAATGGACGGATTACTTTGACAGATCGAAAGCTCAAGATTTCTGAGCTTGGAGAAGTACACGAATCAGACATCATGCATGAGGATGAGTTTTTGTCTAAACTTGAGCAGCACTTTGGTATTACGTACCACCAGCTAATTCCGAAAGAAGCATAAAAAAATCCGCCGTAGCGGATCTTTAAGGTTCTCAATGTCTGTGTCTTCTGACCTCCCTCTTCAGTGAGGCCACATCCGAAGCGATGGCAGGGTCACTATAGATCCTTGCTGAAAGCTCCGAAATCACATTTCGCTTGAAGCCGAGCTTTTCCGCCAGCTCCTCGCAAAATTTAATCTCTGATAAATACACCTGGCTATCTATCTTCATGAGCTGCACAAGGTGAAATAAATATTCAAACTTGTCATCTTCCGACATGGTGCTGAGTGGCGGTAGTGGCTCAGGGTTTTCCACCATGTTATTGACTTCATCTTCGCTGATACCATTGGCCTTGCCAATCATATAAATAAGGTCTCTCTCTTCACCAGCAAACTCTCCATCGATGTTTGCCAACTGAACCAGCACGCTAAGTTTCGCCTTAATGCTCATAATTCTCTTTGGGTTACTTTTTCAAAAATTTATTGGCCTCTTTCATTAGGGCCTCTCTGTTTCCTGTAATTGAAGGATCTCCATAGATCCTGGATGACATTTGTTTTACCACTTTTTTGTCATACCCGAGCTTTTCAGCCACCTCTTCACAATATTTTATTTCAGTAAGGAAAACCTCACCATCTATCTTCATCAATTGAATTACATCATATAGATAATCAAATCTCTCCTCAGAAAGCAAGCCTTCAAAATTCACATCACTGTTTTCCTTGGAATTCAAAACCTCGGATACAAGCTCATCTATTTCCTTCTCAGGCACTCTGTTGGCTTTTCCAATGGTATAGACATACGTTCTTTCTGGCTCACCAAAGTCACGATCAATGATAGAAAGTTGGATTAAGGCTTTCAGGTGGTTTTTAATATTGTTTTCCATTAGCGCTGTTGTTGTTTTTCGTCCTTCTAATTTAGGAATTAATCCCCAAAAAGAAACTTACCTAGTGCAAATAGCTACCCGCATTGATATCAAATGTGGCACCAGTGGCGTGATCCGCCATTCCACTGGCAATAAATGTGACCAGAGGTGCAATGTCTTTAGGCTCTGTCAGCCGCTCCAGCGCAAGGTCTCCTTTGGCATGATCCTCTCCATACTGCTGCATAAATTCCTGTGACATATCCGTTCTCACAAAGCCTGGGGCAATTACGAAAGCTTTTATGCCCTCCTTTCCATAGGACCGGGCAATTGATCTTGTCAAAGAAACAAGGCCTGCTTTGGAGGCTGCATATGAGATATACTCAGCCTCCTCTCCTCGAAATGCCGCCCTGGAAGCAATATTTATAATCCGCCCTGCAGCCTTTCTGCTGATAAAATGCTGAACGGCCTTTTTGCAAATAATGGCTGCAGAATTCAGGTTTACCATCATGGTTTCATTCCAGGCCTTCATCCAGTCATCATCCTTGGCATCAATCATAGCAGGCTTGGCCAGTCCTGCATTGTTGATCACTATTTCAATGCTACCCATCTCCAAACTCACTCTTTCAAAAAGCTTGGCAGCCTCATCCGGTTTCGAAAAGTCTGCCTGAAAGGCTTTGGATTCGTTTCCAAGAATATGGGCAAGGTTTTCTGCCTCCCTCACATTTTTATTGTAATGCACAGCTATCGTAGCTCCAGCCTCAGCGAGCTTGGTAGCCAGTGCCTTGCCAATACCTCTGCTGGCGCCTGTGACCAGAATATTCAGACCTGAAAGATTGATATACATGGGGTACTATTTAGGCGAAAAATTAGACAAAACCTTTTTGAAGTTGACTTATCTTATGATAAAAGATGTAGGAACTTGTTTCTCTAAATGAAATCTTTGTTAATTTAGGCCTTCCCAGCTAAGTCACCGCTTAATAACACACTTGAACGTAATCAATTATACATGGGCATCATAATCCCCCTTCTACTAATAACGTTTTGTTGCATAATAATCTGGCGCGCTGGAGATGGTTTCATGGCCGCCTCGGAATACATAGGAAGAAATCTTTCTGACGGTGTGCGTGGAGCGACAATCAATGCAATAGCAAGCTCAATGCCTGAGGTTTTTACCTCCTTGTTTTTCCTGTTCATTCTGAAGGATGCAGAGGGTTTTTCCGGTGGGGTGGGAACAACCGCAGGAAGTGCAATTTTTAATGGAATGGTTATTCCTGCCTCAGCAGTGTTAACAGTCATTGCCATGAAAATGACCAAGCGTGTCGAGGTTTCAAGAAAAGTAATGTTGAGAGATGGGATTGCATTGATCATCGCTGAGCTTATTTTCTTAATACTTATCAGTGGAGCCACTCTCTACTGGTATCATGGCTTGCTATTGATGCTGGTATATGTAGCCTATATAGTGTTCATGTTTGCCACAATGAAACGATCCCAGCGCAAAGAGCAACTGGAGGGAAGGGTAGTAGAGGAAATGGTGTTTGTGGAAAACGATGAGCCACAGGGGCCCTTTTTGAAAGGTTTGCTAACATTCGATTTGGAAAGAATATTTATTGGTAATAACCGAATAAGCGGGAGAAGGGCATGGTCACTGTTGGTTTTTTCAACCATTTCCATTGCTTTGGTTTGTTACTTTTTAGTGCTTGCATGTGAGTGGGTAGGTGCAGACACTTATTCAATTGCGGGGCTTGGGGAATTCAACGGACTTGGAATCCCGGTCATGTTTGTGGCTTTGATCCTGGCGTCTGCTGCTTCTAGTTTTCCGGATACTATCTTCTCCATCAAGGATGCGAAACGAGGGCAGTATGATGATGCCATTTCGAATGCCCTGGGCAGTAATATTTTTGACATCTGTTTTGCTCTTGGTTTCCCACTTTTGCTATTTACACTTATCTACGGCCCACTACAAATACCCCCTGAAATGGTCGCTCTAAGTAGTGAGCTTCGTTTCCTATTGTGGCTGCTTACAGTGCTTATAGTAATAATTTTTGTGAGCGGTACATATTTTGGAAGAGGTAAGTCATTTTTACTTCTAGGACTGTATGCCTTATTCGTACTCTACATCGTTGGGCGTGGAGCGGGTAATGAGCTTGCTCAGAGTATCGCGGACTGGCTGGTTTCCATAGTAAGGTTTTTCAGAATAGGGTAAGCGGAATCAAATACGAATAAAAACCCCCTCCTCATTTTCGATAATGGGATAAATTTTCAACGGGGAGCAACGGCCTTCACATTCTTCTCCTGTTTTCATATGGAAACGATAGGCATGTAAGGGACACACAATTTCGTTGAAGGGATTGGTATTGCCTTTGTGTAGGTTCTCTCCCATGTGTGCACAGGCATCTTGAAAGGCAAATATTTCTTCCCCTTTTCTAACAATACAAATCTCCTTGCCATCAGCTCGTACTTGCCTTGGCTTATTATTCTCCAGCGCTTTTTTCGCCTCGTGAATAGAATCAAAAAGCTTGAGATCCATGAAATGAACTTAGCAAGAACTTTCCATGATTCAGAATTTGATAGAGTTTATCTAAGGAATGGAGAAAGAGAATTGTGGAAAGTGCGGAAAGAAACTATCTTCGCATTAAAAGTAGAACAAGATGAATTTGACAAATCCTGCAGTTACAGACGGAGTAAACATATTTGTAAACATCGTGATTTTCCTTGTGGCTTTTACTCACGCCCTGGCTTTCGTAAACGCCCGAAAAGAAAATCAAAAGAAGCACTGAGATTACTCCACGTGATCTCTTTTGTGCTTGCTTACTGCCTTATTGGGTAGGATAAACGGACAAAGAATAGCCAATACAAACAGTCCGATAATAATTCCAAGCATTGCCATTTTTTAATCGATTTTAATGTGGATGGCAAATATAACCGCTTCTTTTAGTTTCCTCTAACTTCCAATCTCCGAATTAATTTTTCGACGAAATCACTACCCTTTTTTGGGTATTTTTCATCAGATTATATTCCCCTCTCTTTGATTCCATTGTTGGTCGTGCTACCATTGTCTTCAAACCAACTAAACCTTTAGAAACATGAAAAAAGAAGATGTAAGAAAAATTGGCAAAAAGATGGATAAGTCTAAAGCTAAGCAATGGGTGAAGAAGTACCAAAAAGAGAATCCAAATGCAACACGAGGGTGGTTGTTTGGGGATGACATTATCAATACGCTGCTGAGCTATGACGGATGTGAAGGAATCTGGTTCTTCAAAGGAATTAATGAAGACGGTGAGGAACGATTGATATTGTTCCCAGCGGATACTGATGGAAACGTATTAGATAAAAGTATGAAATCTCTTGGTGCTGCTGCCGCAAGGAACGGAGTGCCTGGGGGGGACGACCCTGCAGATGATGGCTATGGTTGCCCTCCCATGTGCCCTGAGAATATATAATTAAATGGAAGTATTTCATGCATGGTTACTTGAGCTAAATAGTTTCTCTGGCATTGCAGGGATTACCTATTTTATGCTTTACCGTAAAAAAATAAATACCATCTATGGAGTAGTCTTTCTATTAATTGCTGCAAGCACTTTAGCCGATTGCAGCAATTATTTTTTTATGAGGTTAGTTTATCAAAACAGTTATATAATAGGAAACCTCTGGTTTCTACTAAATTTTGGGATATCAATTTGGCTGTTTAGCAAAATCCTGCCAAACCATAAAATACTTCTAATTGTACTTTCTTGCATATTTTATGTTGGTGCAGTACTCAGCTTTATCACTACCTATTCGTTTACAGATTCTAATTCTTTTATCAAGGTTTCATCCAGTATAGTATTTACATTCCTTGCGCTGAGGCTATACTTTGAGCTTCTGAAAAAACCTACCGGCAGCTTGAAGTTCAATCCAATTTTTTGGATTGCCACTGCTCTATTCCTTTTTAGTAGCCTTTCCTTGCTGAGAAACTTGTTTCTTCAATACTTGGTTTTCGACCTAGAAATCGGAGTTAGTTCATATATCTATATAAGTACAATTTATCTCTTGGCCAATATTTCGAAAAATCTTATACTCTTTTATGCTCTCACCTTAATTGACAAAGGCCATCTTTTAACATTAACGCTGGACAAAGAAGTCAAATGATTGAGTTGATTGTAAATATTGTCGTTTACGGCACTGCTTTGATTTTCACCGCAGCTGTTTGGTTTCTAATCGCTTTCTCAAAGGCCTATCAATCAAGAAGATAACTCCCTTCAGCCCCAACATTATTGTTTACTAAACAAAACGCTTATTTTTCCCCTGTGGAAGGAAAAGTCATTTTGCTTGTAATTATCGGCACCATTGGTGTAATGCTGATGGCCTTCTCTGTGGTTTTCTTTGTATTGCTCTATCGAAGAAAGATGTTGGAAAATCAGCTGGAGATGCAGGAAGTGAAAACCCGGCATCAGGAAGAGATGCTTAGTTCAACACTAAAATCCCAGGAAGCAGAGCGCAACAGGCTCGGAACAGAACTCCACGACAGTGTTGGGGCTATGTTGTCATCCATCAAATTGAACCTGCAGGTAACCAAGCGCAAAGAGGGGGTGCAGTCCCTCGATCAAGTCTTAGGACACTTGGATGAAACCATTTCTCAGGTTCGGAATATATCCCACCAAATGATGCCGATCATCTTAAAGAAATACGGACTTAAGCATGCCATTGAGGATCTGTTTGAAAAGGTATCTTCCAATGAGCTATCTACCTTCATTACACTTTGGGAAGATCCCGGCCTTTCTGACGAAGACTCGCTCATGCTATATAGAATTGTGCAGGAGCTTCTAAATAATTCTATCAAGCACGCTGAGGCCAATAAGATTGAGCTTTCAGTCTATCGGGAAAATAGTAAAACGGAAATTCAATATGCTGACAATGGCAAAGGGTTTCCTGAGGACGTATTAAAGAGTTCGGAAGGAATGGGGCTACTGAATATCAAAAACAGAGCCCAGGTTATCCGGGCAAATGTAAAGTTCTCCAATCTGGAAAGTGGTGGAGCAAAAGTCAATTTGGTTATAGCGCCATCTATTGATTAATTTAAGGCTCAAGCGAGTGAGATGAGTCAACCTAATAAGCTAAATATTCTGGTCACGGATGATCATACCCTTTTTCGAAGGGGTACGATGATGCTTTTGGAGTCCTTTGAAGAGGTCGCTGAAGTGGATGATGCCGAAAATGGAAAGGAAGCACTTGAAAAACTCAGCACTGAAAATTTTCATCTGATCTTGCTGGATCTTGAAATGCCCGTAATGGACGGCTGGGAAACAGCCAAGAAAATCGTTTCAAAACACCCTGACGTGAAGATCATAATGATCTCGATGCATGATTCGCTTCAGATCATATCAGACCTAATTGAAATTGGTGTGCATAGCTATCTGCTAAAGAATGCTGAACCCGATGAGGTTCATAAAGCGATTCTATCTGTGGTCAACAACGACTTTTACTATAATCACCTTGTGTCAAAAGCGCTTCACAAAAAAGTGCAAAAGGATGGTATAGATAGAGGTGTTGCCAGAAGGGCGGATGTGAGTCCGAGAGAAATTGAAATCCTACAACTCATCTGTCAGGAGCTTACGATGAAGGAAATCGGAGAGAAATTGTACCTAAGCGAACAGACCGTACATACCCACCGAAAAAATCTTATGAAGAAAACCAAGGCTAAAAATGCAGTGGGCCTGGTAAAGTTTGCTTTTCAAAACGGAATTGCCGGTTTTTAAGCACTACCCACTTTTGGGTATTCTCCTACCTTTTTTTAGGTAATTCACTTCCACTTAGAATACTCTAAGTGATTGTTTTACAGGTGTTTAGGTTATAATCCTTCAGAAAGGAAAATGATCCCCCAATTTTCAAGAATCATAAATAGCTAATTTCATCTTGTCATTTATTACAAATAGATGATATGCTCTTAGGTTGATGGTTAATCTATGAAGATACCGGGAGTCCAAGGTTTTCGCTTAATCCTTTGGTTTGCCAACTATCTCACTCACATAGTGGACTCCCAGGTATTTTCAACTTAAGTCTTAGTTAAAAAATTCGCACTGCTAATCACTGTAAAACTGTAAATAGGAAAGGCCCTTTCGGGCCTTTTTTATTTGTATAATTCTTTCCCCTGATCATAATACTTGTCTCCCTTAACCCAAAAAGGTGCCTTCTTCGAGTTTCCAATCAGACGGCATGCGTACACGTAGCTGCGGAAGAATTTTTCCAGATATGCATAATCCACCGTATTTGGATTATCACCAGCCTGATGATAATATTTCGTGATCTCATCATCAAAGGCGGTAAAGCCCATGCTGAATGTTGGTGCCGGAATTCCTTTTGCAGCAAAGCGAACATTGTCCGAACGGTCAAACAAGCCTTGCTCTGGGGCTGGGTCTTCAATTGCCTCAAGCCCAAACGTTTTGCATGCTTCAACTATCATTTCTTCAGCGGTTGTTCTGGTCAATCCTATGATTGTTGCTTTAGACGTGTCATTGTATCCGCCGTTATCCGAATTGAAGCAGTAAACCATTTTTTCAAGAGGTATCGGGGTATTGTCCACAAATGCTTTGCTCCCTAGCAGACCTTTTTCCTCACCTGTAAATAAGACAAACAATGCTGATCGTTTAGTAGGATTTTCTGCGATACTCTTTGCTGCGGACAAAACTGTGACAGTTCCCACGGCATTGTCTCGGGATCCATTATAAATGCTGTCACCTGATGCGTCTGCTTTTCCAATACCCACATGATCGTAGTGCGCAGAATAAACAACCACCTCTTCCTTCAACTTATTATCAGACCCTTGTACATATCCTACCACATTTTGGGAGTTGAACTTTATGACATTCGCTCCTGAAATTGAAAGGGAAGCATTGGTCTCCTTTTCGTCAAAATCCTGCGATGAACGATTCATCCAAAGGTGTGTCAACTGACCTTCCTCCTTACCTTCATCCAATACAACCTGATCCCCGGAAAAATACCTTACTAGAAAATTCCAGGGGAGTTGAGGAGAATTGTACAGTTCCACTAATGCAACTGCCCCAAGGCCTGCTGCCATCTTTCTCTTTTGTTCAGACTGGCCAAACCATTGTTGTGGGTTTTCACTTTCCCCATCCCCACATAAAGCCACTACAATTTTGCCTTTGACATCCTTTTCGTTCAGGTCACTTTCCGAACCATAGTTCACAAAAACGAATTGTGCATTAGTGATTTCGGTATTATCCCCTTCCAGCATAATGAAGTCGTCACTCAGCTTATATTCTGACGAACCCAATACAAGTTTGCCCACACTGGGTGGGCTTACTTTCTTCATTGGGACTTGTTGAAAATAGCTATCCATTCCAGGGGCTATTTCAACACCATATTCCATAAAGCGACTCTCGATGTATTTCGCTGCTATCTTCAGTCCTTCTGATGGAGTATCTCTTCCCTTCAACTCATCGGATGCAATAAATCCAATGTGACTTTTGATAATGGCCTGATTTACAGCTTTCTCAGCAAGTTCCTTATCCGTCTGGCTGAAGGCTGTAGCGGAACAAAATCCAATTAATGTCAGAGCTAGTAGTTTTTTCATTTGTGATATTTGATAGGGTTCCAAAAAAGAATCTGCATTATAACGAAAAAAGGCCACCCATAAGAGTGACCCATTCATTTATAACCGAAGTTTTGTTAGTTCAGCAGCTCATAGATTCCGGCAACTCCCTGTCCACCACCAACACATGCCGTCACCATTCCATACTTGCCTTTTCGTCTGCGCATCTCATTGAAGAGAGAAATGGAAAGCTTCGCTCCTGTGCATCCCAGCGGGTGGCCCAGTGCAATCGCACCACCATTCACGTTCAGCTTGGAGGTGTCTAAATCCAAACCTCTAATCACTCCAAGAGATTGAGCCGCGAAAGCTTCATTCAATTCAATGAGATCCAGATCATCTTGTTTCAAGCCTGCCTGCTTCAATGCCTTTGGCACAGCCTCCACCGGACCGATTCCCATAATCCGTGGATCAACTCCTGCTGCAGTGTAGCTGATCATCTGTGCGATTGGTTCCAGATTGTACTCCTTCACCATCTTTTCACTCATGACCATCACAAATGCTGCACCATCCGAAGTGGGCGAAGAATTTCCTGCTGTTACCTGACCTCCATTTTTAAAGGCTGGTCTCAAACTTTCAAGTCCTTCCATGGTCGTATCCTCTCTTACACACTCATCTGTGTCCACTACAAATTCCTTTTTGTGCCGCTTCCCATCTTCACCCACATAGGTTTCTTCCACAGTTACTGGCACAATTTCGTCTTTAAATTTTCCATCCTTAATTGCCTTGGCTGCTTTTTGATGAGACTCCAGTGCAAACTGGTTAGAATCTTCAGCTGATATGTTGAAGTCTTTCGCCACTTCTTCGGCTGTAAGTCCCATATTAAGATAATATTCTGGATGTTTTTCTGCGATCTTCCAGTTCAAAGCTGCCTTATAACCCATCATAGGTACCAAAGACATGGACTCTGTTCCTCCCGCAATGATGCAGTCTGCCGTGCCGGAGTGAATTCTTGCGCAAGCAAGGTGAATTGCTTCCAAACCGGAACCACAATACCTGTTGATGATCATGCCCGGCACAGAAATCGGTAGGGAAAGAAGGGAGATGTATCTTCCCATTTGTAATCCTTGCTCAGCCTCCGGTATCGCATTACCCACGATTAAGTCATCTACCCGGGTGGCGTCAAAATCCTTGATCGAACCAACAAGATGCTTAATCACATCTGCGGCTAAATCATCCGGACGGTAAAAACGGAAGCCGCCTTTCTTTGCTCTTCCGACCGCCGATCTATATCCTGCTACTATATACGCATTCATGTTATTTTCAATTTTTAATTGTCAATTAGTAATTATCAATTGCGAAGCGGTTTTCCTTTGAACAATATGCTCTGAATTCGCTCCAGCGTTTTCGGTTCTCCGCAAAGACTTAGGAACGCTTCACGCTCCAGGTCAAGCAGGTATTGTTCTGACACTTCGGTTGGGGCAGATAAATCCCCACCCGCCATGATCCAGGCGAGCTTCTGACCAATTTTCTGATCGTGCTCAGAAATGTAGCTTCCATATTTCATTCCGCTGATTCCTGCATGGAACATTGCCAGCGCAGCTTTTCCTTGCACTTTGATGTTGTCTCTGGGAACAGGTTGTGTATATCCGGCATCCGATAGCGCTATTACTTTTTCCTTTGCATCGGTAAGCAGGCGTTTTCTGTTGAGCGTGACTTCATCGCCTCCACGTAAAATATGCATACCCCTTGCTTCTTCTGCTGAAGTTGCAACTTTCGCAGTAGCGATGTTCATGAAGTATTCCTGAAGAGTGTTTAGCTCTGGATCTCCCGGAGTGAAATCATCTGCCGCACGAAGCGTCATTTCCTTTGTGCCTCCTCCACCAGGGATGAGGCCAACACCAACTTCAACCAAGCCAACATAAGATTCCGCATGAGCCTGAATCGCATCACAGTGCAAAGAAAGTTCGCAACCTCCTCCGAGAACCAATCCTGAAGTGGCAGCCACAACCGGCACGCTTGAAAAGCGCGCTTTGGTCATTGTATTCTGGAACGTGCGGATCATGAGGTCAATCTCATCAAACTCCTGATCAACTGCATACATGAATAGCATTGCGAGGTTTGCTCCGGCGGAGAAGTTCTGACCTTCGTTTCCGATTACGACACCCCGGTAATTTTTTTCCGCCATGGTGATGGCGGTGTTGATCCCTTCGATTACATCCGCATCAACTGAATTCATCTTGGTATGGAATTCAAGGTTCAGCACACCATCGCCAATATCGTAGATGGTTGCCCCTGGTTTCTCCCACACCACATTGTTTTGTTTGAATGCATCCAGGAATACCAGTCCTTCTGTTCCAGGAATCACTTTATATGATTTTGACGGAATGTCGTAGTAGTGCTTCTTACCATTTTCAAACTTGTAGAAGCTCTTGTTGCCTGCGGCTAGCATTTCGCCTACCCATTTTGCCGGCTCCATGCCAGCTTCCTTCATATTGGCTGCAGTTTCTTCTACTCCCAGTACATCCCAGGATTCAAACGGTCCAAGCTCCCATGCAAAACCTGCGGCTACTGCCTGGTCTATCCGGTAAAGCTCGTCCGCGATTTCAGGGATTCGGTTGGAGCAGTATCTGAACAGGTCGTAGAAGGTCTTTCTATAAAATTCCCCAGCCTTTCCTCCATCTTTAACCAGGACTGGAAGTCGCTCTCGCACATCCTCCATGTTTTTGGTTTTGTCCATCACATCGAATTTGGCCTTTGATTTCTCTTCGTATTCGAAGGTTTGAAGGTTCAATTCCAGAATCTCCGATCTGCCGTCTTTCTTGACTTTTTTGTAAAAGCCCTGTCCGGTTTTATCTCCCAGCCATTTTTCATCGGATAGTTTTTGAACTACGCGAGGGAGTTTGAATTTATCTCTTGACTCATCCTTTTCAAGTGCTGCGTAGAGGTTGTTGGAAACATTCACCAACGTGTCCAGACCTACCACATCAGAAGTTCTGAATGTTGCTGACTTAGCGTGACCGATTACCGGGCCGGTTAGTTTATCCACCTCATTGACAGTGAGTCCCAACTCATCCACCACATGCATGGTAGACATCATGCCGTAAACACCAATTCGGTTTGCGATAAATGCCGGAGTGTCCTTACAAAGCACAGTTTCTTTTCCCAGATAGAGATCTCCGTACTTCATGAAGAAGTCCACAATCTCCGGATCTGTTTTTGGGGTTGGGATAATTTCCAGTAGTCTCAGGTATCTCGGTGGGTTGAAAAAGTGTGTACCGCAGAAGTGTTTCTGGAAATCCTCACTTCGGCCATCAAGCATCAGGTGAATTGGAATTCCTGAAGTATTTGATGTGATAAGTGTTCCGGGTTTTCTTTCCTTCTCCACTTTTTCGAATAACGATTTCTTGATATCCAGATTTTCTACCACCACTTCAATGATCCAATCCACATCCTTTATTCTGGACATGTCATCATCAAAATTTCCGGTCTCAATCAACCTGGCTCTTGACTTATCGTAGAGTGGAGATGGGTTGGATTTGATCGCCGTTTGAAGGGCATCATTCACCAGTCTGTTTCTTGCTGCCGGCTTATCCTTGTCTTTATCTGAAAGATCTCTGGGAACGATATCCAGCAAAATCACCTCCACGCCAATGTTGGCGAAGTGACAGGCAATTCGTGATCCCATGATGCCGGATCCCAGTACTGCTACTTTCTTAATGGTTCGTTTCATTTACTTGTGTGTATTTTATTTCGATTAATGATTCTGAACTAGTCCACTGTCTGCAAATTCGATTTGAATTTGCTCAGCTACTTTATTGAACAACGATTGGTCGTTAACAATTGCACTGATCTCCTGAAGTACTGTGAAAAAATTGTTAAGTCTGTCGGTTTCAATTAATGTTCTCACTTTAGCATTGAACTCCCGCACAGCACGTCGTGAGAGTTCACGTTTTTCCCGGCCGATTTCGGAAAGGAAAATCCTCACGGATCTTCCATCCTTAGGATCCTTCTCCCGATAGACCCAACCTTTTTCTTCCATAGCTTTCAGCATACGGGTCAAACTTCTTGATTCCATTCCAAGAAGGGGAGCAATCTTTGTTGCGGGTGTTCCGTTTTCAACGTCTATATTTAAAAGCACAAAACCCGTAGATGCGGTGATGTCATACTCTGACCCAAACTGATTGTACATTCGGGAGATGCTGTGCCACAGTCCCTTTATATTGTAATCGACCGTTTCTTCTCTTTTCATGGTAGTGCTGTATCCTTCAAATATAGTAAAATTTGTTATGCATGCATACTATTTTCTCCTCATGTGTTTTCTAGTAGATTTGAGATATGAGCGAAATTGAAATCCCTAAAGACTTTTATTCATTTGAGACAAATCAGCCTTTCGAGCGGTGCATTGAATGTGATAAGTATTTACTGGATGACGAGACTGAGTACATTATCGAAAAGGCAGTGAAAAACTACGAGGGATACGCGGCGAAAGACGTGGTTTTCGATTATGCGATTTGCATGGACTGTGCGGAGCGTATGCGAAAGGAAATATCAAAGGAATCATGGCAAAACATGATGCGGTATTTTCAGGATAATATGAACATGGAGCGACGAATGAGAATGCAAAGCCTGCCCAGCGAAGAGGGACTAAAGACATGCATGATCAAGGATACCCCGATGGACGATTGCAGGGAATATCAGATTTATGCTCACTGCAAGGGAGGACGGCTAAACATGGACAATCCTCCTTACATGATTTCCGGTGAGGTGATGGAAGAGCTACTTCCCCTACTTTCCGACAAAACCATCGACGAAATGAATGGGTTTTTGAACAAGCATTTTTCACCAGATCCTTCGCTGATGGAGCCCACTCCTCCGAGAATCGTTCTAGTCTAAGCCTCCAATGCCTGCCTGATATCCCAAATCAAATCTTCTGCATTTTCTACCCCAACGGATAGGCGAACTAGGTTATCAGAAATGCCATATTTTCTACGGTCCTCCGGATCCACCCCTGCATGGGTCATGGATGCCGGGTGCTGGGCAAGGGATTCTGTACTTCCCAAGCTTACTGCAAGTTTGATCAGCTTAAGGTTGTTCAAAAATTTGAATGCTTCTTTTTCCCCTCCTTGCAAGATGATAGACAGCATCGCGCCTGCCGATGAATATTGTTTTTCAAAAATCGCATAGTCACGAGTGCCCGGCTTCAATGCGCCCAAATAATGAATGGTCTTCACTTTCGGGTGGTCTTTGATTCCTTCGTAGACGAGTGCCGCGTTCCTAGCCTGCTGCTCCATTCTCACCTTGAGTGTTTCCAAGCTGCGAAGCAACAGCCAGCCAGTCCATGGTCCCGCCATATTTCCGAGGAAAGTTCGCATTTCTTTTACCTGGGCGATCAATTCCTTACTGCCCAGACATGCTCCCGCAATCACATCGCTATGCCCACCGATATATTTTGTGGCAGAGTAAAGCACCAAATCCGCTCCGTGCTTTAACGGATGCTGCCAAAGTGGACCCATGTAGGTATTGTCCACCGCTACAATTGGTCGTTCCTCTTTTTGAAATTTATCCGCCAGCGATCGACACATTTCCAGATCGATTAACTGATTCGTAGGATTTGCCGGTGTTTCCACATAGATCATTTTCACGCGATCGGCATGACCACTTTCGTTAATCAGCTTTTCAATTTCCTCTTCGCTGTGGTGCGGATCGAACCCGAGAATGTTGATGCCAAATTTTGGAAGGACGTGCTTGATGAAATGATCTGTGCCACCATAGATAGGGTTGCTATGAACCAACAAATCACCGGGCTCCAAAAACCTCAACAGGGCTGTGGTGATTGCCCCCATTCCACTTTCGAAAACCGCAGCATCTTCCGCATTGTCCCAGAGGGTAAGCCTGTTTTCAAGAATTTCAAGATCCGGATTGTTTAGTCGGCTGTAAATCAGGCCGAGCTCCTCCCCTTCATCTTTTTCCCTAAGTCCGTAGGCCTGCTCAAAAAAAGCTTTTCCATGCTCTGCACTTCGAAAAACGAAAGTTGATGTTTGAAAAATTGGTGGTTTGATGGCTCCTTCCGATAATTCTGGCTTGAAACCATATGACATCATTAAACTTTCCGGACTTAGCTTTTTCATGGCATGATTATTTTAATTCGAATTTGCATGAATTATCTATGATTTGAAATAGATATAGAAAAATCAACCATAATAGTTAATAATAGGGGATATTTTTTCTTATTTGGTGTTGAAAAGAAGGTAAAAACAGAAAGGCATGGATCATTTGGACAAAAAGCTCATTTCATTACTGCAGAAAAACGGCAAGCTTACCATGAAAGAGCTTAGTGCCGAGCTTGGGTTGAGCATCACTCCGATTTACGAAAGGGTAAAAAGGTTGGAGAGAAAAGGAATCATTGCCGGATATCAGGCTTCCATTGATCCGAAGAAGGCTGGGTTTGGTTTTGAAGTGTTTTCGTCCGTGACACTCGAGTCACATAAGGCTGAGTTTCTGCGAGAATTTGAAACGGATATTTCAAAATTTCCAGAGGTCATGGAGTGCTATCACATGGCCGGGTCGTTTGATTTTTTACTCAAAGTACTGGTGAAAGACATGGACGGGTATGCCGAGTTTGTCAATAAGAAATTGGCGAAACTCGATAACATCCGATTGGTGCAAAGCATGATGGTATTGAAAAAAGTGAAGCAAACGCATCTGCTTCCCTTAATTGATGAAGTCCCCTCTTAGTTGGCGGAATCTTTTTCTGGCTTCCGCAGCGTACATACTTCCAGGGTACTTGATGAGAAATTGTTGATACAATGCTTTTGCTTGCTCGACATCTTTGAGCTGTTGTTCAAAAATCTCTGCCTTCTTAAAAGCTGCATCATCTGCCAGGATATCATAGGCATAAGAAGTCAAAATTTTGTCGAGATAACCGATGGCACTATCCGTATTTCCTGCTTCTAATTCCAGTTTTGATTTGAGCCAGTAGACTTCATCTGTGATGGAGTGATGAACATATTTCTCCAGCATATTAGAAAGTCGCTGATTGGCTTGTGCCTTCTTGTTTTGAAAAATGAGCAATTCAATATTGGCAAATTCCTGCATCACTGCATCTGTTGTGTCAAGAGCGGTATTATCTGTTATCAACATACCAAGCGAAATCGCATCGTTTGAAATTTCGCGGGTGGTGTTCTTTTTCAGGATATCCAAGTGGCCTTTTGCCAGGGCAAAGTTTCCGGTAAAGTAGTGAAGTCTGGCGTTTCTGAGTTTCGCATCGTATCCGAGCGGATGGCTTTTATGGGCCTTTTCCACCTGAGAGTAAAGAAGGGTTGCTTCCCAAGGCTCACCTTTTAGCAGGTAAATATCTCCAAGGTCGAGCTTGCTTTGAGAAATTAATTGCGCCCCCGCCCGGGGATTGTTCACCAGGTCAATTAGCAATCGTGCCGCTATATCTATTTGATCCAGGTAAAAAGCATGAAGCAGTGCTTTGCTTCTGAGAGCATCAAAGGAAGTTTGTGACGGGTAAAGCTCCGTATATAAAAGTTGATACTGACCGGCCAGCTCCTGAATATCTGCCTGATTGATGGGATAGGTGTTCTTGATTTTTTGTTCTTTAGATTCCATCCAGTACTTTCTGGCATATTGGTAGTTTCGAGAATCCCCGTATTGTTTTGTTACGTATTCAAAAATTTCTTCAGCATCTTCATATGCTTTATTTTCCAGGGCAATCTGGCCGATATCCATGCAACGATCACCGGGCTGATCATTTCGCTTATCAATGGCTCGTGCCTGAACAAAAGCCCCATAGAAGTTTTTTCGTTGTAATTCGACCCAAAGGAGAAGCTCAGCAAATTTTGTGTCTTCTGGATCTTCCTGCATTTTTTTAATGAGGGTTGCTTCCAATTCATCCAGATCTTCGTCTTCCTGAATGAAGCTTTGCAGGAGGTTTTTGATGTAGCTCAGTCGGTTTGGACTTTCGGATGCATAATTGAGATACTCTTCGATCATTGCCGATTTGTTGTTGATCATGCGATAAAGAGATGCAAGCTCGAGCGCATGAACGGTAGGATTGCCTCGGGCTTCTCTGGAATCCTTGAAAAACTGTATTGATTCGTTGTAGAGCTGTTCATTAGCAAAATACTGAGCCAGAATTCCAAGGTGAAAGGGATTCGCTTTAGATTCCTTCCGGAGATTCTTCATATAGTTTTCAAGTTTGTCCAGATCGCCTGCCTCACTATAGACTGCTGCCAAACTTGCCTGAAACTGTAGATTGGATGGAAATTTCCTGATCGCACTTTCCAAGAATTTTTCTGCACCATGATAATTGGCGGTGGATTTGAGAAGAGTCAAATAATTGTTGGAAATAAGCTGGATGTTATATGGATTTTCAGCGAGCTCCTCATAAAGGAGTTTTGCCTTTTCCAGATCACCTTGCTGATAGTATTCATTGGCGAGCTGAATCTGATCGTGGCTTTGAGCTATGATCAAATGAAGTGGAAAAAATATGTGCAGTAAAATCTTTCGGCTCATGTGTGGGGTAATTCACATATATACATACCTAATAATTAAATATAAAGTTTAAATAAATTCTATTCTTATTATTAGGGCTGTGGATACGTGGATAAGAAATTGATTTAGTTTTTGGAAAATAGAATTGTTTATAAAGATTGAAGTTAGAAGAATTGAATTGACAGGATATAAACATCTAAGTATCTGTAATTAAATAGATTACGTGTATTGTGGATATCTAGGTAATTGTTTTATGTGAAGAGATTGACAACTTTTTCTCTGAGATAAATTGTCGATAAGTTGGATGTTTTTATGGTTAATTGGAGTGCGATAGTTGAACCGATGAATAAGCGACTGGTTCGATAGAATTATCCACGCCTATGTTACTATTTATACACACGTTTAGAAGGTTATACTCAGGTCAATTTTCCAGTTTTCTCTAACTGAAATTTCACCAGGATGGAGATAGACTTCTTCTGGTTCATCATTTTTTAGCAAGTTTCCATAGGTCCATTTTCCATCATTATTGGTGTCTATCAATACTCTGATTTTATAGTTGCCTGGCTTTACCGTTGCGAAGCTAACGTTTGTTTGATCTTTGGATTGATAAGCAACTTTTTTATCGCTAGATAGTAGCTGGATGATGAAGCTTGGTTTGTTTGTATTTGCTGTTATGTTAAGAACACCTTTCGGACTTTCTTTTGGTTCTTGGATTGACAATGATTTGATCTGGGATGTATCATTTTCAATGGATATGAATGCACCCTTTTCCAGAATGAGTTCTAGTTTTCGTTGAGCACTTTTGTTAGTCTGGATTGAGGATGTACTATCTGTTTTGGTAGTATCTTTCGGTATGCTTCTTTCTACTTGAGCAATGAGGGAATCAGCAATGAAATGAATCTGAGCGGTTAAATCAGTTTTGTTGAAATTCCATTGATAGGAGAATTTTGGGTTTGATGAGAATATGCTATCTGCCTTGATCAGGATTTTGGTTGTGTCGATTTCAAGGACGGGTTTGTTAAAGGAGATTAAAAGTTTGGGATTGTCAATGAGCGCTATGGTTGACGGATCTGTAGAAAGGGAGAATCCTGACGGCTTTCTGTTTGATTCAAAGAAAACAATTTTGACAGTATCTATAATTTCATTGCCAAGGCTATCTGATGCTTGAATGATGGAAGTAATACTATCTGAGTAGTTAATGCTTTCTGATTTATATATCCTGATTATGTCATTGTTTTCTCCTATTATGTTGTGACTTAGCTCAGCTGGTTGAATACTATAAGAATCTACCATCTTGTTGAATTTGGCTTCAACATATCTCCCTGCCGGACGTGCATTGATGAGTTGGATTGGTTTGACATTTTGCAATATGCATTTTAGTGGCTTTAATGAGATAGCCGAATCCAGCAGAATAGATTCTTCTAAGAAGCCATGAGATTCTGTTCCTGGGTCAAGTAATAAATTGTTGTTATCATCATTAAATGCTAAAATTTTGTATATACCTGTTTTAAGGTAGTTCATTCTAAATATTCCTGAATCATTAGCGGTGGTAAAGTACATGGGAGTCTGAGTGAAGTAGTCCAGTGTATCTGTGTTTGGATAAAGGCCTACAGTATGGCCTTTGCCTGGCTCCTTGGTCAGTAGTTCTTCCACTGTTCCTTTCACAGACATGCTATCAATATAGTCTCCTGTACTAAATGCTAATGAGAGATTTACAGCAGGATTTTTTTCAGTGATATCTGTGAGTCCATCTGCAAAGTTGAAATTGTATGTTGTAGAATCTTTTAGTGGGCTTTCGAGCTTTATGATTAGCTTATTTCTCTTGACGATTGACTTGTACTTGAGGTCCGTTTTGGGAGTGATGATAAGTTTTTGTTTAAGCTTGTCTGCATTGACGAATTCTGAGAATTGTAGTTCGATCACCTCTCCATTAAAATTGGTTGTGCCATTGACTGGAGACTCATATGTTAGCGTTGGGGGAATGGTGTCTTTAGGACCGCCGGTAGGTCTTCCGGGATTGGCGCATTGATGAAACGATAAGTCAATGCAAAGAATAAAGATGGTAAGATAGAGGAGTCGTTTCATTTTCTGAGAATATAGATCAGACTGGAGTATTGTTTAGACTGCCGTGCTTTTTTGTTTGATAGGAATCCGTTTTTGAAGGCACGAATAATGTTTCCTCCGTTTTTATATTTTTCGCTTAGCATAGATACATAATAGGAATCAAACTTCATGGGAAGCACATCTATGATACTCATCTTAAATTCTCTGGCGAATGCTTCCATAGATCGTATATCAAAATGATACAAATGTCTTGGTACATCATATCCCGCCCAGTATTCTTTGTAATGCTGAGCATCAAATGATTTGTAGTTCGGTAGGGCAAGTATCATATGACCCCCCTTTTTCAACTTCTTTCTCAGCGTGGTGATGGTCTCTCGTAATTTGGAAACATGCTCGATCACATGCCAGGCTGTGATAAGATTCAGTTCTTCTGGCGAATTGTCAAGAGAATCTATGAGAGCGTTGGGGTTCTTTTTTATCGCAATAGATCTAGCCATATCATCGGGTTCATATCCAAAAGCTTGCCACTTGTTTTTTCTTGAGGCATTTAGAAAATCCCCGGTACCACAGCCATAGTCGAGCAGCGTCCCTTTTGTTTCATTGTATCGTGATAGAAGTTTTACTTTTCTCTTCAGGGTATAAAGTCTTACCAGCTTGTAGACAATATTTATTAGTGAGTTCCCTTTGTCCGTGTGGGAAATGTATTGATCGCTTTGATAATACTTGTTTAGCTGTTCTTTGACCGGCCGTGGATTGGTGAATATGAGGGTGCACTTTCTGCATATGACCAACGCAAAACTTTCTCCGGAAACGGAGTGGTCATTACAAATCATGAAGTTGTCAAACTGCGTGTGTTTGCAGATAGGACAATTATCAAGCCTTTCGTACATTATCTACCTAAATAAACCATTAAAACTGATACATCAGATGGAGATACGCCACTTATTCGGGAGGCCTGTCCAAGTGTTTCGGGTCTAATTTTTAGCAATTTTTCCCGAGCCTCTGCTGAAAGTGATATTAGTTTGTTGTAATCAAATGACTTGTTGATTTTTAGGTTCTCCAGATTAGTCATTTTTTCGGAGTTTTGTTGCTCCCTTTCGATGTAGGTTTCGTACTTGATTTGAATCTCTGTTTGCTCGATAACCTCTGGCGAGAATTCGTTTAATGCCTTTTCAATTTCCCCGGAGAATAATTTAAAATCATAAATAGAGATTTCGGGTCTTTTCAGAATGGTGGAAAGCGATGAACGATCCTTAATTGGAGCGGAAGATAATGCGGCAAGCTTGTCTTCTGCTTCGTTTGGTTTGAACTGAATATCGTGTAGGAGTTTTTTGAGTTTTTCCGTTTCGTTCCTTTTAGCCCGCATCTGAGAAAGTCTGTCATCTTTGGCCAGACCAATATTGTGACTCAGTTCAGTAAGTCTAAGGTCAGCATTATCCTGTCGGAGTAGCAGACGAAATTCAGCGCGTGAGGTGAACATTCTGTAAGGTTCTTCAGTCCCTTTATTGATAAGGTCATCTATTAAAACGCCGATGTAGGCTTCATTTCTTTTAAGAATGAAAGCTTCCTCTTCCTTGTTTTTTAGATGCGCATTGATGCCAGCCATTAGACCTTGACAAGCAGCTTCTTCATATCCTGTGGTTCCATTGATCTGTCCCGCGAAGTAGAGGTTTTCAATCAGTTTGGTTTCAAGTGTATTGGATAATTGTGTTGGTGGGAAGAAGTCGTACTCTATGGCATAGCCTGGCCTAAACATTTTTACTTGTTCAAAACCCGGTACTTTTTTCAAAGCTTTGTATTGTACATCTTCCGGAAGAGAAGTAGAAAATCCATTTACGTAGATCTCTACAGTATTCCACCCTTCCGGCTCTACGAAAATCTGATGTCTGTCCCTTTCTGCGAATCGATTGATTTTATCCTCGATGGAGGGGCAATACCTTGGCCCTAATCCCTGAATCCTTCCTGTGAACATAGGAGATTGCTCAAAGCCCGTCTGAAGAATTTCATGAACTTCAGGATTGGTGTAGGTTATATGACAACTTCTTTGGTGAGTCAGAGGTCTGGATGACTCCAGATAGGAAAATTTACCGGGTATTTCGTCTCCCTCCTGCTCTTCCATTTTTGTGTAATCAAGTGATCTTCCGTCAACTCTGGGGGGAGTCCCGGTCTTCATCCGGCCTGATTCAAAGCCTAATGATACCAGTTGTTCAGTTATTCCCGTGGCGGCTCTTTCTCCTGACCTGCCCCCACCAAACTGTTTTTCACCGATATGGATGAGTCCGTTGAGGAATGTGCCGTTGGTAAGTATTACTGCTTTGGCTTTTATCTCCAAGCCTATTCCGGTTTTTACTCCAATCACCCGGCCATCTTTCACCAGTAGGCCGTTGACCATTTCCTGCCAGAAGTCTAGATTTTGTATGCTTTCAAGAGAAAGCCTCCATTCTTCTGCAAATCTCATCCTGTCAGACTGGGCTCTTGGGCTCCACATGGCAGGTCCCTTTGATCGGTTGAGCATGCGAAATTGGATCATAGATATGTCAGTCACAATACCCGAGTATCCGCCGAGCGCATCAATCTCTCTAATGATTTGACCCTTTGCAATTCCCCCCATGGCGGGATTGCAGGACATATGCGCAATGGTGTTCATATTCATGGTAACCAATAAAACCTTTGATCCCATGTTTGCTGCAGCCGCAGCTGCTTCACACCCCGCATGACCTGCGCCTACTACTATGATATCGTATTCTTGAAGCATATATTGCATGTTTCACGTGGAACCTTAACAAGACCCACTCACCAATGTTTCACGTGGAACTTAAATTTTAAGCAAAGATAAACAGGCGTCTTCTTTTTCTCTCATCGCTTTTTTTTCATCTTTTGACTTGTCGCTATATCCCAGGAGATGGAGAACACCATGGATCATCACTCGGTTCAGCTCATTTTCAAAGCGCTCGTTTTGGTTCACGGCATTTTCTCTCACCCGATCTATACTGATAAAGATGTCAGACTCTATTACTCCTTGTTCGTCAGAGTTGTCAAAAGTGATGATGTCTGTATAATAGTCGTGATCCAGGTGTCGTTGGTTGACTTCCAGCAAATACTCGTCTGAGCAGAATATGTAATTAATTTCTGAAAGGGAGTATTTATGTGAATGAATGATTTCTTTAATCCATTTTGAAATGACACCCTCGTTAGATAAGGAGAAGTCAGTGTGTTCGGCGAAGAACTGAATATTCATCGATTAAGAAAGGTAGAAGCTTAGCTCGGCTACTCTGCCGTCTTTTTTGAATGAAACCTCATCGCAAAGATTTTTCATTAGAAATATGCCACGGCCACCAGGCTTGCTCAGATTTTCTGGAAGAGTGGGGTCTGGAAGATTGCTGAAATCAAATCCACTTCCTTCATCTTCAATCGTGAACCGAATGAGGGATTCTTCCAGAGCCAATTGAAGAAGTACGTTTTTCTTGCTATTAGATTGGTTTCCATGGATGATCGCATTGTTGACAGATTCTGTCACAGCTATCATGATGTTGCCATAAATATCGTCATTGAGCTGGTATTGATCTTTGGCATTATCAATGAAGCTTTCAACAATCCTGATATTTTCAGGAAGTGATGGAATTTGTATTTGAATGGTATCAATCATTCTCTTCTTCTGAACTTAAGCGCCTAAAATAGTCGTTTACTTCTTTTTTATAAAATGGATTTAATTCTAAAGGAATTGTTTTTAGTAATTCAATCTCCTTTTTCTTGAGTTCCAGATATTTTTCAAAGCCGGGAGGTATTTCTCTTGAGATCACACTCGGCCTGTCGGCTTCCCGCTCCTCGTCCATTTCCTGATTTCGTTGGGCTTTTTCTGCCTCCAGCATCCGCGTCATGATTTGCTTTTGGCGATTGATTAACTGCTGGCTGAGTCTTTTGTTTACCAAATCCGTCTCATTTTGCTCCATCATGTCAATGGCACGTTTCATTTCATCTCCTCCGAGTCCGCCTCCAGGTTTGCCATCCTGAGCTTCTTTCAGCATCTCCATTTGTCTGCGAATCATTTCCTGCTCTGCAGCGAGCCTTGCCAGCTCTTCAGAAAGTTCTCTTCCAGATTTTCCCGAACCTTTCAGTTCATTGATCTTTTCACCCAGTTGATTCTGAAGTTCTTGTAAATCGGGCAGTCCCTGTGATGGCTTCTTTTGTGGTTTGCCGGAACTACTCATTGACTCTGACATGGCCATTTGCATCTGCTGCATGGTGTCATCGAGCAAAAGTGCAAGGTTGTTAATGGAGGTCATCGCAAATTGCTGGCTGGAAAGTGCCCTGTTTCTGTTGCGGTCTTTCAGAAACTCGATTGCTTCATCAATGTTTTCATTGATCGATCCCACCTCTCTGGTCACATAAGACGAAATCTGAACAACCTTGGAAGCAAGTGAAAGCAGGCTATCCTGAATGACTTTAGCATCATCCTTAAGCTTTAGCTGATTTTGAGAAAGCTCAAGGAAACGCGGATCAGACTGATCTACCTCACGCATTTCCAGCATGATCTCCTCTTGATTGAAGGATAGTTTGACTAGGTTATCCAGTATATCCCTAAGCTGATCAAGGTTGGCCTGCATCATCTCCATTTGCATGCCTCCTTGCATCTTTGTGAGCTTCTGACTTAGATTCTTCATTTTCTGAGCTGCACTTTTCTGCTTTTGCTGCGTGCTCTGCTTAGAATCCTGCTTCTCACCGCTTTGATTTTCCTGATCCACTTGTTGTTCTTTTTCGGTGGATTGAGTGCCAGACTCGCTTTGCTGGTCTTCCTGCATTTGTTCTGAAATTTCCCTAAGCTCCTTGGCGATTTGTCTTTCCTCCAACTCAAAGTCATCCATTGCTTCTGGACGTTTGAGATCCTGATTCATTTCCTGAATCTCATCCATTTTTTTACGAAACTCTTCAAACTCTTCATTGATACCCTCCTGAGTTTCTAAATCACTAGGCTCCTGGGCGGTTTCCTCCTGTCTTTTGCTCAAAGTATCCAGTTTCTGAAGGTTTTGCTCTAGCACACTTTCCATCTTGAGTCGCTTGAAGAGCTCCAGAGCCCTTTCCAATTCTCTTTCCAGGTTTTGTTCACTTTTTTTGAGGTCATTGAGCTGTTGGCTTATTTGATCAGAGGAGGAGTCTTCTTTCATCAATTCTTTGAGTTTTTCGTACAACTCTCGCGTCTCTTCATCCATTAGTTGGTCTAGTAACTCCTGCATTTTTTGGCTCTTCTCTTGCAGCTGGCTACTTTGCTTTTGAAACTGCTGATTGGATTTCATCAACTCATCGTGCTGTTTCTTAAGCTTTTCTATTTCTTCGTTTAGTTTCTCCCGATCCTCAATAACATCATTCAGCAGCTTTTTTTCCTGCCAATCAAACTTTTGTTCAGATTTCAACCGGTTTTCGATTTCTTCCAGTCGATTGGCAATCTCTTCTACTCTCTTTTCTGTATTTCCCAATTGATCCTCTACATTATCTTGCTTTTCAGCAATTAACGCGCTGATTTCATCTTCGCTTGGAGCTTTAAGAATGAATGTTCTTGCTCTGGATTCCTTTGGGCCATTTACTCTGTCATTGTCTCGCACACTCATGTACACTTCCAGGGTCTCTCCTTGACTAAGCTTGAGTGTATCTAGGTTCCAGCTTGCGTAGAAGCTTTGATTTCCCGTTTTGGCATTGATTTCCAATGGAATTTTTGTGAAATCATTCTGTTTGAACTTTCTATAATTGATGTACAGTCCGGAGAATCCATAATCATCGGAAATTGAGCCGGCAAATGTTATGGATTGGTAGGTGATGGAATCGGGAAAATACTGAGCAACAATCTCAGGATATTCGTCTTTGACCACCTGAAGAGAGTAAGCCAACTCGGATTTGTTTTTGCTGAACTGATTGAAAAGATCAATCTGATATCCACCACTCTCAAGAACTCGTTCTTCAATGGCAAAGTTATTTTCACTTATGCGGTTAACGCCCTTTCTCTTACCATTCAGGATGAAATTGGCACTATCTGTAGCCAAGGCATTTACTTCCCAAAGAACGGAAGAACCTTCTAAAAGTGTAAGGTCACCAGTGTTTTCAATGGTTCTTCGTTTACCTCCCGTATAGGCGGGTTCGGTAACTCTTATTAGCATGGAAATAAGATTTGGCCGATCATTGACTACTATTTTGATTGTTTGTGAACTGAAACCAGCTGCTTCTATATAAACTTTTTTGTCTGACTGGATTTTTGGAAACAGATAGCTGATTTCCGCATTTTTTAAGCTCAGCGGTTTTGGGTTTCGATCCCCATCGATCCAAAGCTGGGCCTTTTCAGGGATTTGTTCACCGATAATTTGGACTTTTAGCTCAAAATCTTCGCCCCTAAAGGCAGTTAATTCTGGGTTTTGAATCTTAAACTGAAATGGTGCCTCAGGAACATATTCCTTTTTGAAATTGACAATCCGCTTGGGGCTATCGGTGATCATCGATGGATTGATGAAGGAAACAAGTGTGAATGTCGATATCAGCAAAAGAAGCCCAACGATATACTTCTTAGCTGGCGAGAAGTCAACGGCCTGCACAAATATGAGATGCTTAAAATCAGATGATTTTCTCTCAATGGCTGCTTGAAGAAGTTCGTTTTGATTTTGAGCACCAAGTTGAAGGGTATTCAGAAGCCGGTCTTCAATTTCAGGGAAGTGTCTGGATATTTCACGGGCAGCTTCTTCATCACTCAACCCTTTGTTTAATCGGGCAAGACGCAGTATCGGCCGGGTGAGCAATATGTACCCGGTTGCAATGATGAAGATTAAAAATCCAAAGAAAAGGATAGTTCTGCCTGCCACCCCAAGCCAAAGCTGATGCTCTAATCCGCTTATGCCTAGAAAAATAAGTGAGTTGATAATGAGAAAAATCAAAGCTCCCAGAATCAACTGCCTGGTGTAAAATCGTCTTTTGAATGACTCAAGCTTACTCCTTATTTCATCTAAACCACTCATCGTTCGATAGTTTACGGACAATAACTGTCAAAGGTGCAGTTTACCAACCGATTTCTTCTTTGAAATATTCCAGAATTTGAATTTTTAGCAGCTTTTCCTGTTCAAGGAGGTCAAAACGGGGCAATTTTTTTATAAGTTTCCAGTGTGGCCAACCCTCTTCATCAAGTCCTTCAAGCTGGTAGTATCCAGCTAGTGAAAGCACTTTGCAAATTGCAATATGCATTACGTCTTGCTTTTCTTCCTTCGAAAATGATTTAGCTCCTTTTCCCAACTCTTGAACGCCAATGAGAAAAAGTACGGAATTAAGGTCCGCGGGTCGCTTGCCGGTGACCTCTTTGATTTTGTAAAGAAGCGACACCCAGTCTTTTTGTAGGTCAAGGTCCTTTTTAAAAACCATTATTTATCATAAATTTCGTGCATGTTGCAAGATTTGATAGCACTCATATTTCCTCAAAACTGCATCAACTGTGATCAATCATTAAACTCCGTTGAGAAGTTTTTGTGCACTCCATGCAAAATTGATCTTCCATTTACGAATGATGTGCATAATCCGGATAATGAGCTTTTAAGAAAGTTTTCGTTTGAGCCGAAAGTCAAATCAGCCTCATCCTATCTCTATTTTCATAGAGGAGGAGTGACTCAAAAGCTTCTTCACCATCTAAAATACAAAGGAAAGAAAGATTTGGGCGTTGAGTTGGGAAAATGGTTTGCCCCATCTCTTAGAGAACTTCCGATTGATCTTGTTGTTCCTGTTCCGCTTCACAAGTCGAAGCTCAGAAAACGAACGTTTAATCAAAGTGAGCAAATATCAATAGGAATTTCTGAGGTGTTAAATGCAGAAGTAAAATCGGATTTGGCAAAGAGGATTATCGCAACAGAAACTCAAACAAAGAAGTCTAAAGTACAGCGCTGGACAAACATGGAGAACGTTTATGCTAAAATTAGTGAGGATCTTTCTGGTCAGTCTGCGTTGGTAGTGGATGATGTGATTACTACAGGAGCAACAACTGGTATGCTCTGTCAGCGGCTTGTTGAAGCAAATGTGAAAGAAATCCACATTGTTTCAATTGCGAGGGGTAAATAAAAAAGGCTACCCATTTCTAAGTAGCCTCTGGAAAAATCTGTGAGATTTTATTTTTAGAAGTTAGATCCTGCTCTAATCATGGCGCATCTAAAGCCAATAGTAGAGGTTGCAGAATCTTCAAACAAGAACCTTCTTGTTCCAGGAGATAGCCAGTAAGCTACATCAGCCCATGATCCTCCTTTATATACTCTTAATCTCTTCATTGGTGGGTTGTCTGCATTAAATGCTTTTTGTAGACCGGAAGTTTTTACCCACTCTGCTTCCTCATAAGGTGCTTCTCTACCAATAAATGAATAATCTGCATCGTATCCCGTTTCAGAGTCAAGAATCGCATCTCGTCTGGCCGGGTTCAAATCATCCATATCCTGAAATGAAAGCGGTCGGTATACATCTTGTACCCACTCATTTACATTTCCAGCCATGTTGTAAAGTCCAAAATCGTTTGGAGGATAATCATAGATGTATGTGGTGATCATTGCACCGTCATTCAGCTTTCCTGCGATACCAGCATAGTCACCATTTCCTCTTTTAAAGTTTGCAAGGAAGTAACCCATACTCTTTCCATACGGATTTCTAAGTGCATGACCATCCCAAGGATATAGCCTTCTGTGTGTCTGATTTTCATCCAGCCACTGCGTTCCGATCAACGCTTGTGCAGCATATTCCCACTCTGCTTCTGTTGGAAGCCTGTAGCCAGGAAGTACCACACCTGATGAAAGCCCTGGAGCGGATCCGGCAGAAGCGCCAAGATCTCCACCTTCAGCACCAGCGAATGCATCTTCACCGGAAACAACATCTTCAAAGTAACCAGCGTCTTCGGCCAGTTTAAGGTTTACCACTGTGGTTCTCCACTTGCAGTAGTTTACAGCTTGTCTCCAGTTTACCCCTACTACCGGGAAGTAGCGGAAGCCCGGATATCTGTAATAGGTATTAACGTAAGGATCGTTAAATGCTAAATCTTTTGCCCAGACAGTTGTATCAGGAAGGTTATTTCTCCAATAATACTCGTCTGAGTCTTGCTTGATGTAGAATTCATACTCCAACCAATGGATGTTTGCGACTTCAGTTTCATCCATGTAGAATGAAGCAACAGTCACAGCTCTCTCAAGGTTATCGTGAGCATAAACAACATCTTCTTCAAAGGAACCTAGAACAGTTCTACCCCCTTCGATAAAAATTAGGTTTGGCCCATCGGGCTGACCCGAAAAATCATTTACTGTAAAACCACCTTCTTCATTGAACTCCAGGCCGGTGGCGGAACTTGCATAACCCGGATTTTCTGCGGATGGTGCGCCTCCATTTCCTCCAATGAAGTTACAGGCACCTAAAAAAACTACAGCTAAAGCAAAGTAACCAGTGCTTTTTACTGCTCTCACATAATTTTTCATAACACCGTTTGAATTTGTCTTGAAACGTTTCAACGTACTAATAAACACAAATATTTCAAAAAAGCCATCCTAACATGGCGGATTTTAGATTAAACCTATTGATCTAATGCTTTTACTATATGATTTATTGTCTTTTATACAAAATATCAGGCAGTAGCCAGTGGACTATGCATTTGATCAATTACCACTCTTGCATTTTCAATAGATCCTACATTTTCTATACTGATCAAAAGCTTGTTTTTTACCTCTTTCATTTTGCTGTCATGCGGGTTGGACTTGATGAAGTTTAGCACATTGCCGAAACGGGAAGACTGGAAATACTCCTGCGGTTTTTTATCCGAAATGTAGCAGCGCATTTTGTTCCCTCTAATGGTCACTTTTTCAAAACCGATCTCCATGGCCTTCCATCGGAGCTTGACGGTTTCGATTAGGTTGACTACCCCGGATGGCAGTGGGCCAAATCGATCTTTGATCATTTTCACAAAATCCCCCAGCTCATTTTCTGATTTCAAATCGTCTAGTTGGGTGTACAGCCCAAGACGCTCGGAGATGTTGCTTACATAGCTATCTGGGATTAGTGCTTCAAAATCTGTTTCGATGTTGCAATCCTCCACCATCTTATCAAGCATCTCTTTGTTTTTGAGCAAGTCATTTTCAAAAAGCTCCTTGTATTCTCCCTCCTTCAGCTCCTGAATGGCCTCATCTAATATTTTATGATACATGTCGAACCCAATATCATTGATAAACCCGCTCTGCTCAGCACCTAGCAGATTGCCAGCCCCGCGGATATCCAAATCTCGCATGGCCACTTTGAAGCCATCACCCAAATCGGAAAATTCTTCCAGGGTGTTGAGTCGCTTTCGGGCATCACTGGTAAGAACAGAGGCTGGTGGCGTGAGCATGAAGCAATAGGCCTTGGTATTGGACCGCCCTACCCTTCCGCGCATTTGGTGCAAGTCGGATAACCCGAACATATGTGCATTGTTAATGATAATGGTGTTCGCATTCGGAATGTCCAATCCACTCTCTATAATGTTTGTGGAAACCAGCACGTCAAATTCACCTTCAATAAACTTGAGCATGACTTTTTCGAGCTGCGAACCTTCCATTTGACCATGGGCAATCCCGATTCGGGAGTCTGGCACCAGCTTATAGATCATATTTCCTACCTGCTCAATGTCGCTCACCCGGTTGTGAACCATGAAAACCTGACCTCCCCTTCTGAGCTCATGGCTCACAGCATCACGAATCACCTCTTCATTATACTCATGGAGTTCGGTGGTTACGGGTCTTCTGTTTGGCGGAGGAGTGGAAATAATGGACAAATCCCGCGCTCCCATTAAAGAGAAATGTAGCGTTCTTGGAATTGGGGTGGCAGTAAGTGTTAGTGCGTCAACATTTACCCGCATATCCTTCAATCGCTCTTTTACCTTCACCCCAAACTTTTGTTCCTCATCGATGATCATAAGACCAAGATCCTTGAACTTAATATCCTTGTTTACAATGCGATGCGTTCCGATTAGGATATCTATTTTTCCTTCTTTCAGCTTTTTCTTTATCTCGGTGATTTGCTTAGATGTCTTGAATCGGTTGATGTAGTCGATAGTAACAGGCATATTTTCCAACCTGGAGGCGAACGTTCGGTGGTGCTGCATCGCCAAGATGGTGGTTGGCACTAAAACAGCCACCTGCTTACCAGAATTTACTGCCTTGAAGGCTGCCCGAATAGCAATCTCTGTTTTTCCAAACCCCACATCCCCGCATACCAGCCGATCCATCGGGTGCTCCTGCTCCATGTCTGCTTTAACATCTGCAGTGGCAAGTGACTGATCCGGAGTGTCCTGATACATAAAGGATGATTCCAACTCTGCCTGCAGGTAATCATCCGGAGGAAAGGCAAATCCATGGGCTGCTTTCCTTTTAGCGTACAGGTCAATCAGGTCTTTGGCTATGTCCTTTACCTTCTTTTTTACCTTTTTCTTCTTGTTTTCCCAATCAGGAGATCCGAGCTTATTGATGGTTGGCGGTTCACCCTCCTTCCCGGAATATTTGGAAATCTTATGAAGCGAGTGAAGACTGACATAGAGCAAATCATCGTCCCGGTAAACCAGCCTTAGTGCTTCCTGTTTGTTTCCGCCCACATCAACTGAGTCAAGACCGGCGAATCTACCCACGCCGTAATCAATGTGAGTAACAAAATCACCGGGCTGAAGCGTCTTCAGCTCTTTCAGCGTCAGCGCCTTGCTTTTCGTGAATTTCTCCTTGCCTTTGTATCGGTGGAACCTATCAAAGATCTGGTGATCGGTGTACACGCACAATTCTTCATGGTCATCAATGAAACCTTCTCTTAATGAGGCGATGATTCCTTCAAATTTCAGTTCGGGATCAACTTCTTCGAAGATGGTTTCCAATCGCTCAATTTGCTTGAAGGATTCTGCTGCAATGAATTTCTGATAATTACTCTGCTGCAATTCCCTCAGGTTGTCTGCCAGCAGGCTGAAGTTTTTGTGGAATGAGGGCTGTGGGCGGGTGGCCAATGTTAGCTCCTCATCGGGTGCGAGATAGAATCTTTTTCCAAACTCTACTTTCGTAAACCTTTCCAGCGATTGGGTAAATGACTTTTGCGTCTCGAAAAGCTGCTCCGGTGAAGTAATGAGCTTGGAATCCCCGCTCATCTCCCGGATTTTTTGAAATTGCTCCTCAACCTTGTGATAGGACTTATCAATAATATCCAATGACTGCTGATAATCCTTCATCCAGACCACTGTTTCTTTCGGGATGTAATCAAGAAAGGACTGTCGCTCCTCGCTCACCAGCTTCGTCTGTACATTCGGAATGAGTGAGATGTGATCCAGTTCTTTGGTTGATAGCTGGGTCTCCGGATCAAACTCCCGGATGGTTTCAATCTCATCCCCAAAAAGCTCCAAGCGGTATGGTTGATCGTGTGCATAGGAGAAAACATCAATGATGCCTCCGCGTACTGAGAACTGTCCCGGCTCATACACAAAATCTGTTTTCTCAAAATCGTAAGTGACCAGAAGCTCAGAAAGAAACTCCATGTCCAGCTGCTCCCCAGGTTTGGCGGTGAATGTGTTGGAGACCAGGGAGCGCTTGTTGATTACTTTTTCAGAAAGTGCCTCCGGAAAAGTGATGATCACGAGATTTTCACGATCGTTGAGGTCATTTAGCACTTCAGCCCGAAGGAGAATGTTTGCATTTTCAATCTCTTCATATTGATAAGGCTTCTTGTAGGAAGAGGGAAACGAGACATACTCATTTTCAAGAAAGTTTGACAGGTCATTCAGAAAATAGGACGCCTCTTCTAAATCATGAAGTACTACCAGGTGTACTCCGCCCATGGATTTGAAGGTGGATGCCAGCAGCAACGCATCATAACTGCCCGATATTCCCTTGAGTCTAAGAAGCTTTTTGCTTTGAAGACTCTCCAGAATGGCTTTCACATTCGTGCTTTCCTGATATTTCTTTAAAAGCTCTTTCGTATTCAAACCCTCGAATCAATTTTAAGATGGCAAAAGTAACTTTTATACTACATGCACAGGTAGATTTTGGTTTAACCAGCCCGTGAAGAAATTGTGTTGATGGATTATTTGTTGCCATTCATCTAATAAATGAACTATTTCAAGATGTGATTGCAACATTTCGAGAGCTCGAAGGGTTAATTATCACAAGAGTTTCATAATAAAATAAACGATAAGCGTTTATACAAAGACTTTCTTTTAGGTTAGGTTGGTGATTAGGCGTGTACCGTATTCCGGTCACGCCTTCTCTTTTTTTACCAATTCTTAATTTCCCTTTCCGTTCCAATTCATGGATTCAAGTGTACTTTTATCACATGAAGAAATTTTCCCTACTCCTGTTAATATTTCTCATATCATTTCAATCTTTTGGCTGGGGAGCCCTTGGTCATCGGATTGTGGGGCTGATTGCCGAACGGCACCTGACCAAAAAGGCCCGGAAAAATATTGAGCTTGTACTCGGAACGGAAACGCTGGCCGAAGTGAGTAATTACATGGATTTTATCAAATCGGACAGGACGTACAACCACATGTCTCCCTGGCACTATGCGACCATTCCCGATGGCAAGACTTATGAGCAGGCAGGCACACCGGAAGAGGGTGATGTGATCATGACCATTCAGCGATTGATGCAGGAGCTGGAATCAAAAGCCTTTACCGATGAAGATGAAGCTTTCGCACTAAAATGCCTGGTACATCTAATTGGGGATATTCACCAGCCGTTGCACGTAGGGAACGGGGAAGATAAAGGCGGGAATGATGTGAAACTTGAATATTTCTGGCAAGGCTCCAACCTTCACAGGGTCTGGGATAGCGAAATGATCGATGGTCAGCAGTACAGCTACACGGAATATGCGGACTGGATTGACCATGCGACAGATGAGCAGCTACAAAACTGGTCTTCTTTGAATGTGTTGGACTGGGCTTATGAGTCGATGGAGCGTAGGAATCAATGCTATGCAACCATGACGGAGGACAAAAAGCTTAGCTACCGTTACAGCTACGACAATATTGAATTGGTAAATCAGCGCTTGTTACAAGCAGGCATTCGACTCGCCAATGTCCTTAACAAAATCTATGGTTAGAGTATCGTTAGCCTGAGCTTGTTGGCAGCATGCTCCAAATCTACCAAGGCCTCAATAGCCAGCACGGTCTCCATGGGTACTTTTAAGATTTGAGCGGCATGATTAACCTGCTCTCTCTCGTCTTCAGCATAGTCACCGTCTGCACTTGACATTCTGATTGCATCGTAGATGAGCAGCTTATTGAAGTTTGCAAATGATTTTGCGTTGAATTCATAAAAAATTTCTTCCAGATCACCCTCTTCAAAATCGTACTCTTCCCACTCGGCGATTGTCTCTTCATCTACACCCACAGCCTGGGCGCATTCGATGGTGAGCCATTCCAGTTCCGGATCGGAGACTTCTCCGTCAGATCCGGCAATAGTCAAAAGAGCAAAACCGTATTCCTTCCAGGATGATTGAGGAACCATGGTGATACCATAAAAAACGGGGGAGATTTTAAAGATGTCTGTATTCATGAGATTAGGCGATATTTTATGATTTGATCAAACCAAATTAATTTGTTTTCTTCTGAAAATGAACAACTTCACCACCTCAATTTAGTTTTGCAAAAAAATACCAGCAAGAATGTTTTCTGATAGGGACAAGCAGCATATCGCAGAAAAGAATATATCTCCCGGGGAGGTTGCATTACAGCTTGATCGGTTTAGGTCGGGCTTTCCCCATGCCAATATAGCTGAGCCGGCCACACTTACTAATGGTATCAGAAAACTAACCCCGCAGGAAGTCGCACAATTCGGCGATAGCTATGAAGCTGCGAATGTTTCAGTTATGAAGTTTGTGCCCGCATCTGGAGCTGCCACCCGCATGTTCAAAAACCTGTTTGCTTTTCTGGAAGAGTTTGATGGCACACAGGAAAGTCTGGATGCCATATCGAGGGAGGAGAAGCGGATCGGTAAGTTCTTTGCCGATCTGGATGAATTCGCATTTCATGGGGAGTTGGAGGAGGTAGTGAAGAAGACCTACAACATCACCTTAAAGGAAGCGAAAAAACAGAATAAACATAACCTGATAGTTGAAGCACTTTTGGCAGAGTCAGGGCTACAGTACGGGGCACTGCCAAAAGGCCTCTTGAGTTTTCATAAATATCAGGATCATGTGAGAACAGCAGCGCAGGAGCATTTGGCTGAAGGAATTTCCTATGCAGAGAAGAATGGCGAGGTGAGCATTCACTTCACCGTGTCTCCATCCCATCTGGAAAAATTTAAGGGACATATTTCTGCTTCAATAAAAGCGCTCGACTCCAACATTACGATCCAAGTAGATTATAGCACCCAAAAAGCGAGTACGGACACTATTGCTTCTACCACTGCTTTCGAGCCATTTCGTGACGAGCAAGGTAACCTGCTATTCCGACCGGCAGGGCACGGTGCACTTTTGGAAAACCTCAATGCTCTATCAGCAGATCTGATTTTTATCAATAACATTGACAATGTGGTGCCGGACTCGCTGAGGCAGGAAACCATAAGGTACAAAAAAGCACTGGCCGGAATACTGCTGGAATATCAGGAAAAAACTTTTGACTTGCTCCGAAGAAATGAAGAGGGAGAAGATATTCAAAGCGAGGCTGCCACTCTTCTCCGACAAATGGGGATCAGGGATTTTGATGAAGGCGAAATCATTGGTCTTCTGAATAGGCCCATACGTGTTTGCGGCATGGTGAAAAATGAAGGCGAGCCAGGGGGAGGCCCTTTTTGGGTCAGGGGTGAAAGGGGACTTTCGCTTCAGATTGTGGAATCTGCCCAGGTGGATAAGGCCAATCCTATCCAGCTAAAGGTTTTTAAAAGTGGAACTCACTTCAATCCGGTAGATCTTGTGTGTGGAACAAAGAATTATAAAGGACAAAAATTCGATCTGCTAAAATTTCGGGATAATGACGCTGGTTTTATCTCGGAGAAATCCTACAATGGCCAAACCCTGCTGGCGATGGAACTGCCCGGCCTTTGGAACGGAAGCATGGCTGACTGGAATACCATTTTTGTGGAAGTGCCACTAATCACTTTTAATCCTGTAAAAACGGTGACGGATTTACTTAAACCTACCCATCGCCAAGTGTTTCTTTGAGTTTGCTGTCGATTAGGTTGTAGTCAAAGGGTTTTTTAAAGAGGAAATCCACCTTTTTCGAGCTTATTGCAGCGTTGATCTGATCATTGTAATCATACCCAGTCAGCAGGAAGCACGGCACATCTACAATATCTGGCTTTACCCGGTCGATCAATTGCAAACCGTCCATTTCTGCCATTTTGAGATCACTGATGATAGCATCAATGGTTTCTTTGTTTTCCTCGATTCTCTTCAGGGCATCTTCTCCAGACTCTGCCGTGAGCACATTGTATTCGGCTTCAAACCTTTTTTCAAGTACAAAAAGATTAATCAGCTCATCGTCCACAAATAAAATCGTCTTCTTCATGGCGTGTTAAATGTGATTAGAAATTTGGTTCCTTTTCCTACTTTGGAGGTGACCTCTATATTTCCACTATGCTGTTCAATGATACCGTAAGTAATAGACAGTCCCAAACCTGTGCCTTTCCCTACCGGCTTGGTGGTGAAGAACGGGTCACTGATTTTCTTTAAGTTTTCCTTGCTAATGCCCACCCCATCATCGGAAATTTCTACTTCGATCCTACCCTTTCGTCGCTGCGATTTCACGGTGATGGTGCCGTCACGGTTGATAGCCTGCTCAGCATTTGAGATGATGTTCAAAAATGCCTGGTGAAGTTTACCTTCATTTCCGGTCACGATTAATTCCTCTGCTGCAAGTTCTTTGACCACCACTCCTTTGTATTTCAGCTTTGGCTGCAGCATCACCAGGCTGTTGTTCAAAATCTGGTTGATGTCGCATTGTTCATTCATGGATTCCGAGTTTCTGCTGAAGTGATTCAAACTGTTTACAATCACAGTGGCCCGCTTCAGTCCTTCTTTGATCACATGAAGGCTTGGTGCTGCTTCAAATTTTAATTCCTTTTCCTCTTTCAGCCCATCTTCCAGTATTTCCACACCCCCTTTGATGAAATTGAGAGGGTTGTTGATTTCGTGTGCCACCCCGGCAGAAAGCATCCCCAGAGAAGCCATTTTTTCTGACTGGACCAGCTTGTGCGTGGTTTCCTGCAGTTGCCTCATGGAATCCCCAAGCTTGATATTTTTAACCACCAGGGCATTTCTAAAAAGGAAGGTGTAAATGGAGACGATCGCAAATACGAATATCATACATGCAAAGCCATGCACAACAGCCAGGGTATCCGGCAAAAGATTTTGTGTATATCCAAGAGTGGTCAGAAAAAACATTACAACCAGAGAGATGCTGGACAAAACCATGAATATATATCTGTCATAGATGGGGCGATAGAAGAAGGCAAGCAGAGGAGGAATTACAAATTCTGCTATCCCAGAAGAAAGAATCCCGCCCGTATAAAAAATCTGATTGAAAAAGGCCGCCAAAGCTGTGATAATGGAGAGGCGGAAAAGTAGAACCAGGCTTACCGAGAAAAACGAGAGGATACCATAAAGTATAAAAAGCCCAAGCGCACCAAAAGTGGGAACATAAATCCTGGGTATGTCGGCCTGATAGTAAAAGATGCCAAAGGCCGCTGAGGACACATAAGCGGAAATCATCAGAAAAAGATAGAACCCTTGTTCCTTCTTCAAATAGCGAGGCACGTGCACGGGCGGTGATTTATTGGTTCAACAGGATATTAAGCAGCTTTGGCCCCCTTCACGGCATCCTCCAGCATAGTATAGATTTCGTTGATCTCTGCCGTAGGTTCAGACTGGGCAGATTTAAACTGAAAGAGGGTTAGCTCTTCTTTTGATATCAACTGGACCGTAATCGTGATCTGGTGCTCTTCTACGGAATCATTGGCTGCAGTGGTGTATTGACCCACAAACCTTGAATTTATCCGGATAGCAGAGATCATTTTTAATGACTGATCTTCCTGATAATAGGTGCCAACGATGGCCGTGAAGGTATTGGTATTGAGATCGATTGTGATGCTAGACTTTTTTGTGAAATAAATCCGCCTGATCATGATCGCTCCCAGCACACCGCCGATTAGGATGATGCCGTAGATGACGCCAGCAGAAAATACAGGGAGGGACAAAAACAGGGTAACGAACAGCAGCACCACGGCCCCCATGATGCTGGACCGATGTTTAATAGTGACTTTGCCGTCTTTGGATTTAAAGGAATAGCCGTTCTCTTCCAGAAGGTGCAATGCTCCTTTGCTTAGATTGGGTGATTTCATGATTCAAGTTGTTTGATAAAGCCCTAAGACTCACCAGAATAGACATTAATATTACGTGAATTTTTCTAGGATTCCATCCTAATTCGATGAATGAATTTCAATGTTGGGTGGAAAGAGTGGACTAACTATTTCGATCTAAGCATTTGATGCCAAGTTGTTGCATGTGGTTAGCAAGCTTTTCATAAACTCCCTGTTTGGAGTTTTGCCGGAACAAAAAATACTGTCGACCCTCAGAAGTAATCAAATAAACATATACCACATTGTAAGGAGCTGAAACCGACTTTACCGCAGCGTTTTGCCAGACATCTTTCATTCTCGACGATGAAAGCCAAAAGCATGTGAGAAGATCGTATTTTTTTGCAATACCAAGTCTAATAAAAAGGACACTTAAATATGGCTTAATGATTTTTTTCTTTGTATTAATTACAGTCCCAAAACGGGAAGTTGATAAGAAAGCACCACTAATCAAAAACCAAACGGAGTAATTGGAATATTCACTTTCCTGACTCATGGAACTAAAAAGTATCAATACACCACCCAGCATGATGAACGGAATGGGAAAAAAATCACCCCGAATAACGTGCTTTTCTTTACTTTTCATTCACCAACTCCAAGTCAATGGTTCTACGGTCTATATCGGTTTTAGCGATCAAAACTTTCAGCTTGTCTCCGAGTGTGATGATACGCTTGTTGTGACGGCCAATCACGCGCATCTGCTTCTCATCAAATTCATAAAAGTCGTCATCCAGATCGCTCATTCGGATCATGCCTTCACATTTTGTTTCGATGATCTCCACAAATATCCCCCACTCAGTAACGCCTGAAACAATCCCCTCAAACTCCTGACCGAGCATGGTCTCCATGAACTCAACCTGCTTGTACTTGATGGAGGCACGCTCTGCATCTGCAGCTCGCTTTTCTCGTTCGGAGGAGTGCATGCAGAGTGGCTCGTATTCTTCATTGCCCACATTTTTGCCTCCCTGCAGGTAATGCTCGAGGAGGCGATGCACCATCACATCCGGGTATCGCCGAATGGGTGAGGTAAAGTGCGTGTAATGGTCAAATGCCAAACCAAAGTGTCCCCTTGGGTCTGTGGTGTATTTGGCTTTGGCCATGGATCGGATGGCCAGAGATTCCAGCACATTTTGTTCTGGCTTCCCCACAATTTCATCCATCAATTTATTCAACCCCCCGGAGAGATTCTTACCAAAGTCGATTTTGTGGCCAAACTTTGCAGCGAAGGAGGCAAACGTGTTCAGCTTTTCTGGATCGGGATCATCATGCACCCGATAGACGAATGTTTTACTGCCTTCTTCTTTCCCTTTTTCCTTCCATTTGTATATGTGTGTCGCTACCTCTCTATTGGCCAAAAGCATAAACTCTTCGATCATCTTGTGGGCGTCTTTTCGCTCTTTCGGGATGACCTCAAGTGGCTTCCCATCTTCGTCTAAGCGGAATTTTACTTCTACAGTTTCAAAATTTACCGCCCCTTGCTGGAATCGTTTCTTTCTCAGCTGCTTGGCAATGTTGTTCAGCTTCACAATCTCCTTTGTGAAATCGCTATCCAGCCCTTCGATTCGCTCTTGTGCTTCTTCATAGGTGAATCGGCGATCCGATTTGATGATGGTGCGCCCAAACCACTTTTTGGAAACTGCGCCTTTTTCATCCATTTCAAATACAGCAGAGAAGGTCAGCTTTTCTTCATTGGGTCTCAGCGAGCAAAGTCCGTTAGAAAGTCTCTCGGGAAGCATCGGGATGGTGCGATCCACCAGGTACACGGAAGTTGCCCGATCGATGGCCTCTTTATCAAGTTCGGAACCCTCCTCTACATAATGAGAAACATCCGCGATGTGCACACCGATTTCGTATTTCCCCTTTTCTATTTCCTGAATGGACAATGCATCGTCAAAATCCTTCGCATCAAATGGATCTATGGTGAAAGTGGTGATGTCGCGAAAATCCCTTCGCTTTTTGATTTCATCATCCGTAATAAGGTCCGGGATTTCATCAGCGGCCTTTTCCATCTTTTTAGTAAAGCGGAACGGCAAACCAAACTCCGCCATGATGGAGTGAATTTCCGCTTCATTTTCACCGGCCTGACCGAGCACTTCTGTTACTGTGCCCAGCGGACTTCTGTTTTTCTTGTCGTGCCACTTGTCAATTTTCACCATCACCTTGTCATTCGGTTTGGCTTTCCCGATTTTCTCAGGATAGACCATGATGTCAAAATGGATGTTTCGGCTATCCGGGACTACAAAGGCGAATTTTGGGGAGATTTCGATTTTCCCTACAAATTCATCACGATTTCGCTTGAGGATATTTACCACTTTTCCCTCGGGACGATAGCCTCTTCCGGCTGGCTTGGTCACCAATACACTTACCAGATCGCCGTGAATGGCAAAGTTTAGGTCATCTGTTTTCACCCAGATGTCATCCTCCGGTTCAGGAGTGACCACATACGCAAAATTTGGATTGACGTGATCAACCGTGCCCTGAATGTATTCGCTTTCAGCGTTGCTGACAAAGCGTCCATCACTGAGCCTTCTTATTTTCTCTTTGCTCTCCAGGCTGAATAGCTGGGTTTTCAGGAAGTCTTTTGATTTTTTGTCGCGAAGCTGAAGTTTGCGGATTAGCTCTCTGTAGCCGTAGGATTTTCCATCATTTAAGGTGAAAATTTCGTGGAGCTTACTTTTAATTGCTTTTACGTGATTGGGTTCTTGATTTTTTGATCTAGTTCCTAATTTCTTTTTTCGTTTTTTACTCATTGTTTGTTTTTCGACCGTGCGGTCATTTTACGATGTTTATCTGATCTGGATCGATCAGAGGTAAATTATTGAGGCGGAGGTAGAGCTGTGCCGTGGCGATCACGTCTTTTTGGCAATATTCCTCAATTTTCTTTAACCCATCTTTTTCTTCATAATACGTTTTTGTCACCATTGAGCCATCCAAGTCTTTTTTGCTGGATGGGATCTCAAAGATGTTGGTAAGCAAATCGAGCGAAGTGAAGCTTTTCCAATCGCCAAACTTCCATAGCTCCATCGTGTCGATGTGATTTACTTCCCAGGGTTTCTTCCCGGTCATATTTAGTGACCAGGGGATTTTGATGTCATTGATCAGCATTCGTCTGCACAAGTATGGAAAATCAAATTCTTTTCCATTGTGTGCGCAGAGTTTCAGGTTGTCCTGATCAAATTTTGATTCTATAAAATTTTTAAAGTCTGATAATAGTTCTTTTTCGTTATCTGAGGCGAAGGTTTTGACACGCAATGCAGGCTTACCTTTTAGCTCGTGATAAAATGCCACCCCGATGACAATGATCTTCCCGAACTCGGCATAGATGGCTGCCCTGTCCGAATAAAGCTCTTCGGGGGTTTTTTCATCTGGATTACGAATAAATCCGGCTTTTCGTTCCCAGTGCTTCTTCATGGCCGGGGAAAGTCCTTCCACATTCTCATTTCCTGAGACGGTTTCAATATCTACGATGAGGAAGTCTTGAAAGTGCAAACTTCGTTTGTTTTTATCCTTTGATGAATGCCAGTCAACAAATCAAGAGAATTGTAGGATTATGATTTCAGCATAATCTGGCATTCAATCATGCAAGATACCTTTCATTTCCAATTCTTCAATGAAGGTGAGGTTTTCTTCAATGATAGAATCTGGCACAAAGATGAATTTTTTGTCGTACACCTGCCCGTCTATGAAATAGCTGACCCAATATTCATTATTGAGGTGAAAAACAGATTCATCAATCGGCTCGATGAGGGCATATTCCCCGGGATCAATGAAGGGGATCATGTGTCGCAACGTGGAGGTTTCTTGCTTCTCGGTTTCTGTTTCTCCATAACCACGAGAAGTGACCATCACATTGTCCAGCTTGTTTTTCGTCCGGTTGATCAGATAAACCCTCCAGCCTTCCGGGTCTTTGCAAATGACTACATGGACGTCCTTTACCGGAGAAAAATTTATGTCTTTTCTCATGGTTGCAAATTTGTGGTTTCGGCACAAAAAATGCTTACCACCTTTCCTTATTCTTTTAGCATGGTTTAGTTTGCCGCATCATTGAAATGAATCACTCAGTACCAAAACATCGGTTGTTTCCATTTGTCTGGCCCTGGCGGGGAGCAGACAATGAAGCGATTTCAGCTACTCAGCTTTTTAAAGGAAAATCGTTTTCAATTCTTTATCTAATTGTCATTTGGTCAATTATTGGCATTTTGGGGTTTGCATCTACACGCAACTGTGAGGGTACCTGGCAACAGGCCATGCAATGTGATTATGCATTTTGGGTAAAAAACTTAACCGAAAACCCACTCATATTTGTGCGTAACCTGTTTACCACGCTTTTCCTTCACAATGGGTTTGATCACATTCTTTTTGTTTCCATCCTTGGAATTTTATTGATCGTGCAATCCCATGAGGCGATTTTTGGCCCGGTAAAGACTGCCTTGTTGTTTCTTTCAGCATATGTGACCGTAGCGCCATTTTTTGGTGCTTTCTACACCATTGGGCTGGAGATGTTCCCCGATAGCCGGTTTATGCAGTTTGCTTTTGAACGGAACTGGATGGGGGGGTCGATTGGGATGTTTCAGGTGTATGGGGCGCTGGCCACACAAAGCAGAAAACCGTGGGTGATGCTGATCATCCCAGTAATTTTTGAGATTTTCAATCTTTCGGTTTTGGGAATTGATCTCCACATTTCTTTGATGCACCTGATGGCCACATTTCTTGGCTATGGAATCTCCTATGGGTTCATCAAGCGGTAGTTACTTTTTCAAAACATCTCCATTTCAAAAACTTCTGCCAGGTGTCCTTTGAGCTTTTCTTCCACTTCTTTTATATCCATCTCTCTACCCAGCTCTTTTTGCAATGAGGTGACAGCCTTGTCCTGAATGCCGCAAGGCACGATGTAGTTGAAGTACTCCAGGTTGGTGTTTACATTGAAAGCGAAACCATGCATGGTCACCCACCGGCTGCTTTTTACACCCAAGGCACAGATTTTTCTGGCTTTTTTTTCATCCTCGCCATCCAGCCATACACCTGTGAGTCCGTCCACCCTTCCAGACTCAATTCCATAATCTTTGAGTGTCAAGATTACTGCCTCCTCAAGAAACCGGAGATATTTATGGATGTCCGTGAAAAAGTGATCCAGGTCCAGGATGGGATAGCCAACGATCTGGCCTGGCCCGTGATAAGTGATATCCCCTCCTCGGTTGATTTTGTAAAAAGTGGCTTCTTTTTCTTTCAGGAATGCTTCGTTTGCGAGGAGGTGGTTTTCATCCCCGCTTTTGCCAAGCGTGTAGACATGGGGATGTTCGCAGAAAATCAGATAATTCTTGGTTTCTACCTGATCGGCCTCAGGAAGCTTGCGATTAGCAATTTTCTGATCAACAGTTTCTTTGAAAAGTCTCTCCTGAAAATCCCAGGCCTCCTGATAGTCTTTCAGGCCAAGATGAATGAATTGCGTTTTTTTGTTCACAGCTACAATTCTATGTAGGTCTCCAACAACTCCAACTCAACTTCTGGTTCAATGGTGTATTTCTTCATACTGGCAGGAACCAGAAGCACCTCTCCAAATACGATGCTTTCCCCGGCTATTTTTCCCGATCCACCTACGCCAATGTAGATTTTGAAACAATCCAACCCGGAGCGGTTGATTTGCTTGTTCTGATCCAGAATCAGTTTGTTTGTAGAAAAGTAAGGTGAAGAGACAATGCTATTCGCTTGATTTGGGGTTTTTTCGTAGACACTTTTTACCTGCTCCGGCTTTGAAAAGTCGATAGCATCGAGTGCAAGCTCTGTGTGCAGCTCTCTTTTGTTACCGTGTTTATCCACCCGGTCAAAATCATAAATGCGATAAGTAAAATCAGAGGTTTGTTGAATTTCTGCAAGCAATAGCCCCTTGCCGATCGTATGAACACGACCGGCAGGTAGATAAAAAACATCACCAACCTCAACATTTACCCGATTTAAGATGTCTTTCAGGGTTCCATCATTGAGGTGTCCAAGGTATTCTTCTCTATTCGTGTCTTTTGAGAAGCCGTTGATTAAAGTAGATCCCGGGTCACTTTGAAGGATGTACCACATTTCGGTTTTCCCAAATCCATTGTGACGCTTTTTAGCCAGCTCATCATTGGGATGTACCTGAATGGAAAGGTCTTTTGCCGCGTCAATGAACTTGATCAAAAGCGGAAATTCATTTCCGAACCTTTTGTACACAGCTTTTCCAACCAGTGCTTCTTTTTCGCTTGCGACCAAATCACTAAGTAGTTTTCCGGCAAGAGCTCCATTGGCTACCTCAGAAACATTACCTTCCACACCGGACAGCTCCCAGGTTTCGCCACAGTTGTCCAGTTCACCAAAATCCTTCCCCAGGATGGTCTTAATTTTCTGTCCTCCCCAAAGTTTTTCTTTGAAGATCGGATTGAATTTTAATGGATATAATTGTGACATAGAATCAAAAAAATGGCCATGCGGCCCCTACACATGGATCGCAAAACTAAAGGTATTCAAGGTGAAGCAATAGCAAAACGCCACTACGAAAATGCAGGGTGTGAAATTTTGGAAACGAACTATCGGTATAAAAGAGCTGAGATAGACCTGATTGCACTCCAGAGTGAAGACCTTTTGATCTTTGTGGAGGTGAAAAATCGAAGCAGAAAGGATTTTGGAGAAGCTGAGTCCTTTGTATCTGATGCTCAGCAAAGCCGGATTAAGGAAGCCGCAGAAGACTACATCTTTGGAATCAACTGGCAGAAGGATATCCGGTTCGATATTGCTTGTGTGGATCCGGAGGGAAATATCGAGGTGTTTGAAGATGCATTTTAGCAATCGCTTTTGGCTTTTGGCTTTTGACCCTTAGTCTTGCATGGTGAAAAACAAACATATCAACCTGGCCATTTTTGCTTCCGGTAGTGGAACCAATGCAGAGAATATTGCAAAGTATTTCGAGGAACGCGAAACCGTTCAAGTAAAGGAAATATTTTCAAACAAGAAAGATGCGGGTGTTCATTCTAGGGCTGAAAAGCTTGGTATTCCTTCATCGACTTTTAGCAAAGAACAATTTCAGGATTCGTCTTTCATCAAGCGACTGGAAGACATTGATTATATCATACTAGCTGGTTTTCTCTGGTTGGTGCCGCCCTATTTGATCAAAGCATTTCCCAATAGGATCATTAATATTCACCCCGCATTGCTTCCGAAATTTGGAGGCAAAGGCATGTATGGTGACAAAGTTCATACTGCGGTCATTGAGAAGAGGGAAAAGGAATCAGGCATCACCATTCACCTGGTGAATGAAGAATATGATAAGGGGGAAATCCTCTTTCAGGCTACATGTAAGGTGGATGAAAAGGACACGCCCGACTCCCTTGCAAAAAAAATCCATGCATTGGAATACGAGCATTTCCCCCGAGTAATTGAGGAGTATATCCATCGTCACACTAAATAAAACCATCTGTGATGGTACCTTTGCGCCCTTGAAATAAACCACTCCTTTACCATGTCTAAAAAGAAAATCCAATCCGCTCTCATTTCTGTATTTCACAAGGAGGGACTAAGTCCCATTATTCACAGTCTCGATAAACTGGGGGTGACTATCTATTCTACTGGAGGTACGGAAAAATTTATCAGGGAAGAGGGGGTTGATGTGGTTCCTGTTGAAAACCTCACCGATTACCCGTCTATTTTTGGTGGCCGGGTAAAAACGCTACATCCTAAGGTTTTTGGTGGCATTCTTCATCGCAGAGAAAATGATTCCGATTTAGCAGAAGCAAAGAAATTCGAGATTCCTCCGATTGATTTGGTTGTAGTGGACCTGTATCCTTTTGAAGAAACCGTAGCAAGCGGGGCGGGAGAAGATGATATCATTGAAAAAATTGATATTGGTGGAATTGCGCTGATCCGTGCAGGAGCGAAAAACTACAAGGATGTGGTGATGGTGAGTTCGATGGAATATTATCAGGATCTACAGGATATTCTGGACAATCAAAATGGAGAAACAACAGAGGAGGAACGCAAACTCTTTGCAGCGAAAGCATTCGCCACCTCCAGTCATTATGACTCAGCGATCTTCAACTGGATGAACAGTGAAAAGCAAGTTCCTGCTTTTCGTGTGTCCTCTGCACCAGGCCGAACACTTCGATACGGTGAAAACCCTCACCAAAAAGGCTATTTCTATGGAGACTTTGAAGCATATTTTGAGCAAATTCATGGAAAGGAAATTTCCTACAACAATCTGGTAGATATTGAAGCGGCGGTTCAGCTGATGGCGGAGTTTCCAGATGAAATAGCGTTTGGCATTTTGAAGCACAACAATGCCTGTGGAATTGCGACAGGAAAGACGGTGAAGGAAGCTTATGAACGAGCCTTCGCGGCGGACACGGTTTCTGCTTTCGGCGGTGTTTTGATTACCAATCAGGAAGTGGACAAAGCGGCTGCAGAGGAAATGAGCAGTCTGTTTTTCGAGATATTGATTGCTCCAACATTTGCAGTGGACGCATTGGAAGTACTGGAGCAGAAGAAAAACCGAATCCTCCTTATCCAGAAAAAACCGTGGCACCAAACCACCCAATATAAGAGCCTGCTAAATGGCACGATCGTTCAGGATTATGACCTAAAGTCAGAAACGAAAGATGATCTGGAGGTGAAGACCAAAAAAGCACCAACGACTGACGAAGTGGAGGATTTGATTTTTGCGTCCAAGGTCTGTAAGCAGTCCAAGTCCAACACGATTGTGCTGGCAAAAGGAGGACAGATGCTAGCGAGTGGTGTAGGTCAAACTTCCCGTGTAGATGCATTGAATCAGGCGATTGAGAAGGCGACCAAGTTTGGGTTTGACCTGAATGGTGCGGTGATGGCGTCTGATGCATTCTTCCCATTCCCGGATTGCGTGGAGATTGCCCACAAAGCGGGGATTACAGCGGTAATTCAGCCGGGAGGTTCTATCAAAGATCAGGATTCTGTTGATTACTGCGATGCACATGGCTTAGCTATGGTGATGACTGGGACGAGGCATTTTAAGCACTAGTTAGAGACAGAATCAACTCAACTCCCCCTTTGAGGGGCGTTTGGGGGATGTTACACCCCTATAGTCCCCTCAAGGGGACATTTGCCTCGGGCAGGTTAAGAAGTCAACTTCATCAACAACTCCACTAACTCACCTTTCTTCATTCCCTCAAAATGTTTCTTCCGCTCGGAATCATTCATATCTTGCAATTTTTTTGCAAAATCCTGCCCAAGGATTTCCGCAGCGTGATTTTCAGGCGCACCAAAAATCTCGATCTCATCAACTGCCGAGTTCATGATCTCTCTGCCTTTCAGCTTGGCGGACTCCACAGGTTTGTAGTTGGAGCTCGAATCGCGCAAGGCCCAGCTGCTGTAGTCGATCTTTAAACTGTCTACCTGTTTGGCTCGCGGGTCATTCTCACCAAAAATTCGTTGTATGACAGCAATGGCGCTTGTCTTCCACGCTTCGAGATCAAAGTTCTCTTCGTCCAGCTTGCTGATCTGCTTTTTCAGGAGTTTGATGTATTGGGATTTCATAGAATAGTAGCAAGTAATAAGTTGTAAGTCTCAAGTTAATGAATTGTCCATTATTCGTTTTCTGGTTTGCATTCGCTATTCTTCAAGGTTTTTGATCTTTTCCCCCTTCACCGGGGAATAGTCACTTTTCAACGCGCCATCAACCTCAATTTTTTCAAAGTATGCTTTACCGCCTGTTGCCTTATTAAAGTCTTCAATGTTTTGAAGGTGAAAATGTAAATGTGGTTCGGATGAATTCCCTGAATTCCCACAGAGCCCAAGTAGGTCACCTTGCTTTACATAATCACCCTGCTTCACTGCGATAGAGTTTTGTTTAAAATGAGCAAAAAAGAAAAACTCATCTTTTTCAGTTTTGATAATGACGGTATTTCCAGGAACGTAGGTTGGATTCAACTCTCCGGGTTTATTATCCTTTATTCCATCCACCACCAAAACTATCTCACCATCACACGGAGCTATAAGTTCCTGGCCAAAGGCGTAATAGTCTTCGTTGGATGCCCCATTCCCACTGAACGACCTGCCTTTCTTGTCTGTGATTATGAGATCAAATGCGCCTTTCTGAGACGTAAAGTCAACATGGTAGTTTTGTTCTCTGGAATCACCTCCCCAAAAGACGGTCCATTCACCTTTAAACGGCAGGATTAGCGGAGTAGAGTTCCTTTCAATGATTGGAAAAGACTCATCCACGTATGGCTTCATGAGCAACCCATTGACTTCTCCTATCTCGTTTACTGAAAGATTTATGGCGAGTATTCCTTTTTTGAATGATGCTTTATAAATAGCGACAGAGCCACTTGCGTATTTTACAAATAAGCATTCTTCCATTTCGCCCATTTGACCCCTCAGCATAGTGAAAAAACCTGTAGACTTCTCCAAAGGCAGTGCTGATTTCATTTCCTGAGAATACAATTCGAAGATTTCATCGTACTTGGATGAATTATATAGACTTTGAATTTTATAAGAAGCTACTTTATAAGTATCCTTTTCACTCTGACCAAAGACAATTGAAGGAAGTAAAATGATTAAGATAAGAGCTATTTTCATTTCAGGGTTTTCTGTTTTCAAGTTAATGACATTTCCAGACGGATCATATCTCCGGCCTGTTTTCCATTTTCATAAATCGGCTCATCATAATTGTCGATGAAGAAATTTGTAATTCGACCGGCTGTTGTAAAACCCAATTTCTGATAAAGCCTCAATTGATTCTCGCTTGTATCCGCTGTGCCGATCAAAAGCTTACGGACTTTTGAATTCTTCGAGAACTGAATGGCATGATTGATAAGCATCGATCCAATCCCTCTTCCCTGATATTTCTCATCAACGGCGACATTCATAATTTCTGCCTCATCATCTTCAAGCTTCAGTGCCAGAACTCCAAGCACCTCATCTTTGTCTTTGACCAGAAATATTTTGGATTTGTGAAGGTATCGATTGATCACCTTTTCTGAGGGGTCTGCCAGGAGGAGAAGTTCAATTGGAGCTTCTTCATTTTGGGTAATCGACTTGATTGTGATTTTCATGAAATCCTTCCCCAGTTCACGGCATTCTTGCTAAATGAATCAATGTGTGTTTTGATCATTCGATGATCAGGCAACTCGAGCTTAGGGTCTTTTTTCAAAATATCCTGAGCAGCAATTCTAGCAGTTTTCAAAATCTCCCCATCTTTTACTAAATCCGAAACTAACAGATCCAGCGCGCCACTTTGCCGGGTGCCCATCAGATCTCCCGGCCCTCTGAGTGCCAGGTCCACTTCGGCGATTTTGAAACCGTCTGTTGTGTCTACCATCGTTTTCAGGCGGGTGCGTGCCTCGGTGCTCAGTTTCAGCCCTGTCATCAGTACGCAAAAGCTCTGATCGGCACCCCGACCTACACGTCCCCTCAGCTGGTGTAGTTGGGAAAGACCGAATCGCTCTGCATTTTCTATTACCATAATCGTGGCGTTTGGCACGTTTACTCCCACCTCGATTACTGTTGTGGCTACCATGATCTTTGTCTCACCCTTCACAAAACGCTGCATCTCCCACTCTTTATCTTCGGCTTTCATCCGGCCATGAACGATGGAAATTTGATAGTTGGGATATCGCCGCTTAATGCTCTCATACCCGTCCATCAGGTCTTTGTAGTCGAGGGTAGCGGATTCTTCAATGAGCGGGTAAACGATGTAAGCCTGACGACCTTTTTCGATTTCCTTTTCCACAAACCCAAACATCTCCAGACGCTTATTGTCGCGGTAGTGCATGGTTTTGATTGGTTTCCTTCCGGCTGGCAGCTCATCAATCACCGAAATGTCCAGATCGCCATAGAGCGTCATGGCCAGCGTTCTCGGAATAGGCGTGGCAGTCATCACCAGCACGTGTGGGTAGGTTTCTTTGGTCTTGGTCCAAAGCTTAGCGCGCTGTGCTACACCAAACCGATGCTGCTCATCAATCACTGCTAAACCCAGATTTTCAAATTTTACCTTATCCTCCAGCAAGGCATGCGTCCCGACAAGAATGGTGATCACACCGGACATGAGCCCCTCATGAATCAGCTTTCGTTCAGAGGTCGGGGTTGAGCCTGTCAGCCGGGCCATGTGAATGCCCAATGGTTTGGTCCATTCCTGCAATCCTTTGAAATGCTGCTCAGCCAAAATTTCTGTAGGCGCCATGAATGCACACTGAAACCCTGAACCAATTGCGATGAGTATGGAAAGAAATGCCACCATGGTTTTACCACTCCCCACGTCTCCTTGTACCAATCGGTTCATCTGCTGGCCGGAGCGGAAGTCGGCGTAGACCTCTTTGACCACCCGTTTTTGCGCACGGGTCAGTTCGAAGGGAATGTGCCTCTCGTAAAATTGATTGAGGAGGTCGCTCTTGTTGATGATGGATCCCCGGTATTTTTCGGTTCGGGCGATTTTTAGTTTGATCAGTCTGAGCTGGACAAAGAATAGCTCTTCAAACTTCATTCGGTTTTGGGCAATCGAAAGTTGTTGGGCATTGCGTGGAAAGTGCATCGAAACTATCGCGGATTTCTTGTCTACGAGTTTGAACTGATCGAGGAGGTTTTGAGGAAGTGTTTCGGGAATATGATTGACCGCTTCCACAAGCAGCACTTTCATAGCTTTTGAGAAGAACTTGCTGTCCAGCCCCTTCTTCTTCATTTTTTCGGTAGTGTTGTAAACTGGTTGGAGATAGCCCCCTTTTGTGTTTTTCTCCGTCTGAATTTCTATTTCAGGGTGGGCAATATTGAATTTTCCATTGAATAATGTGGCCTTGCCGAAGGCTACATATTTTACCCCGATGGTGAGGCTCCTTTGCACCCACTGAATACCTTTGAACCAAACCATTTCGATGGTTCCTGTCTCATCGGCGAAGGTGCCGACCAGTCTGGCTTTTCTTCCAATTCCAATGGTTTTGAATGCCTTGAACTCGCCAATTAACTGCACGTAAGGGAGCTCAGGCTGTAGTTCTTTGATCTTATAAAATTTGCTTCGGTCTTCATGTCGAAAGGGGTAGTGCTGAAGCAGGTCTCCGAAGGTGAAAATCTGCAATTCTTTGTTGAGGGTTTCGGCACGCTGTGGGCCTACTCCTTTCAGGTATTCGATGGATCGATCAAAGAATTGATGCATGAAGCTAAGATACATGCATGCAACAAAAAAGGGAGCTATCTAGGCTCCCTTCTCAACACTCCGCAGGTTATGTTTTTAGTATAAATAATCTAAAGCTGTTTTGTCATCGTTGTTGAACGGACGGTCACCTCCATCTGTGCAAGCCAGCATCCAGGATTTTGCCGAAGCAGTTGCACCAGTAGGTGTGCCAGGGATGTGGTTTGCACCAACTCCTGAACTGCCTTCATTGGATGCACTGCCTCCACAAGAGATGCTTCTGTTGAAGTAGTCAGTATGTCGGAAACCGATACAGTGACCCATTTCATGAGCAATAATAGTTGCAATTCCAGCAGTACTTAATCCATAAGAAGACTCAAGCACTCCACTCATTTTGATGTTGCCATAAGGATCACCAGATGAAGTTGGGAATCCTGCGGATCCCAATACCCCTCTTCGTTCGTCTCTTTTGCTTAGGCGTGTCATGGAAATGTCAGCTCCTCCGGAAGAAGTAACTCGTTGGAATGAAATCTCAAGATTCTCAGCGTTGTATCGCGCGATAGCAAGGTCAAGACCAGCGATCATACCAGCACTGTATCCATTTCTGCCTCCCACAGGGGCGTAAATAGAAATTACCCTGTTTCCATTGGTAGATACAAGATTGTCAGTGCTGTATTGCTCAACAGCGGCAATCGGGTTTCCTTTACCCATCTCAGCAATGGATTGGTCTGTCAGGTAGATATCTCCTTCTACCAAATAGCCACTTTCGAATCTTGTCGGCACGAAGTTGTCAACGTCAAATCCCAGTGCGGCAATTTGTGCTACTACATCGCTTGGTACAGACAGGTCATCTGCAATTGGTTCTTGCTGATCAGAGCAAGAAAACATGGTTACACTTACAATCAAAGCAAGTGACAATAGGTTATTAATTCTCCTCATAATATTAGGTTTTAAAGCGGGGTGTTTTTTTCTCACCGCGCAATATAATGCAATTAATCATAGATAAAATAACATGTATGCAAATTCGATTATATGTCTCGAATTTTGATGTATTTATTTATAATCCAGAAGAAAACGCCAAAAATTGAAAGTTATAAAGAATAATATTCTGATTTAATTCGTATTAGATGACGAAATATTGTTTGGAATTACTCTCTCCACTCCAAACTTGTGAGCAGGTGCAGTATGTCCTTTTTTAGGTAGGAAATGACAGGGGCTAGTGAATCGTTTTTAGTGGCTGTACGGAAGTATAAAGCCCCCCTTAAGAAATGATCGGTGCTGTCGGAAACATGGAACTGAGCCTGAGTTGGGACCTCACCCTGAAGTTCTGTAAAAGAAGCAAAAAGTCCGTTTGGCAATTCGATGATGCTCTCTTCAATAGCATAGGCTTTTACGTTGTGTTGGGAGGTGAGCTTATAGGAATCACTCAGGTATTCTCTGATGATGGAATCGGTGACGGGCTTATAAGTGATTTGGATGGCGGCCTCCATTTCCGGGTAGTAGATGTTGATCCAATATCGTTCGGTAATCCAGCTCGAATCCCGAAGAAGCTTTGCGTGCCTGGAGTATTCGAAGAAATAAGGAAGGGTATCTGGCAAAGGCTGATAAGAAGCTTCCGGCAAATCAATTCGGTTATATCCTTTTGGTTTAGGAAGGTAATCACCACCACAAGCGATGAATAAAAAAGCGAAGGAGATGAGTGCGTATTTCATAGGGTGCAAAGCTGAAGTTAATCCTCAAACCCTGCAACGTTACTCTTGTCAGAGTTGATATACACCCTCAGGCGTTTGATTCTTTTTTGGTCTACGGCCACCACGGTAAAAACAAAGTGCTCAAATCGGATCTTTTCCCCCGCACTTGGGAGCTTGGTGTTCATTTCCAAAAGCAATCCGCCAAGTGATTCGCTCTCACCCTTTACCGAATCAAAGAGCGAAATATCGGAGTTCGTGATCTTGCAAAAATCATTGAGAGAGGTTTTTCCCTCAAAGATGAAAGTTTGGTTATCCAGTTTGTTGTAGGCAATGTCATCATCATCATCAAACTCATCATTGATCTCTCCGACAATTTCTTCGATGACATCTTCCATTGTGATCAGCCCCGAGGTGCCTCCGTACTCATCAATCACCACTGCGATGTGTACCTGCTTTTCCTGAAAGTCCTTAAAAAGGTCATCGATCTTTTTGCTCTCAGGCACGAAAAAAGCTGGGCGCAAAAGTTCCTGCCAGCGGAAGTCTTCTTCCTTGTCAATGTGCGGAAGCAAATCTTTGATGTAGAGGATTCCATCAATTTTGTCCACAGTTTCCGTAAAAATCGGGATTCGGGAATATCCTGTTTTATTGATCTGATTCATCAGCTCGTGAAAGTCGGTCTCCGTATCGATGGCCGTAATGTCCATTCTGGACTTCATCACCTGCTTTACCGAGAGTGTGCCAAAATTCACAATGCCCTTTAGGATGCCTTTTTCTTCTTCGGAGACTCCTTCCTTTTCTACCGATATTTCCAGCGCCTGATTGATTTCTTCTACCGAGAGGTTGTACCCCTTTTTTGTCATCCTCCGCTCTATCAGTCCGGTCACCGCCATCATAAACCACGAGATGGGTTTGAAAAATTTGTAGGACACCAGCAGCAAACCTGAGGTTAGTTTGGCAAATGCTTTTCCATTGTGATTGGCATAGACTTTTGGGATGATTTCTCCAAAGAAAATTATCAGTACGGTAATGGCCGTTGTTAATATAACGATGGTCAGCCCCTGCTTTCCCTGATCCCCAACAATCTGCCAGGTGGCAAATGTGGAGATCGTGACTATGAAAATATTTACAAGGTTGTTCAGGATAAGGATGGTAGCCAGCAGCCGCTTGGGATGGTGAAGCAACCGGCTTATTCGCTTCTCCTTTACATCAGTAGATACATTGAATTCCTTTATCTGATTGTGGCTAAAGGAAAAGAAAGCAACTTCCGATCCTGACACCAGACCAGACAATGCCAGCAAAACCAAAATGACCAGTCCATGTACCAAAAAGAATGAAACCGGCATGTCTGCCATTATACTAAGTAAAACCGAGGGGAATGGATCGTCCTGTGATGTTTCCAAGAAATGTTAGTTTGGTTAAAATGGGAGGTCGTCAGTTGCGTCGCTTGCAGAATCCTGAGATGGGCTACTGTCATGCATTGGCTCACTTTGTGAATAGTCTCCCTGGGATGATCCCCCTCCACTGCCTCCAAGCATGGTCATGTTATCCCCCACTACTTCTGTCGTATATCGGGTTACTCCATCTTTCTCCCATGATCGGGTGCGAAGCTTTCCTTCCACGTAAATCATATCCCCTTTTTTCACATATTTTTCAGCTACTTCTGCAAGACCCCTCCATAGCACTACGTTGTGCCATTCGGTTTGTTCTCTTTTTTCACCGGTCTGTCGGTCTTTATAAGTTTCAGATGTGGCTATAGAAAAGTTGGCGACCGTTGCACCATTTTCCAGGTGACGAACTTCAGGGTCTTTACCAAGGCGGCCTACAAGGATTACTTTATTTACTCCGGACATATTCTTAATGATTTTAAGTGATACCTATTCGTTGCAGGTAATTTACGATTAGTTTAGGTTTTGGCAAATTTAGCACTTCCTCTATTGAAAACGATCTCAAAGTGCTGTTTTGGATCACCCTTTCAGAGTCATGGGCCTCCATTTTAATTTCATAAAAGCGGGCGTGAATTTTCTGATGACTGAGAATATGGATCATTGGTTCAGTAATTTGCCCAACAGCAAATTTGCCCAACCCAAGCTCACTCTTTAAGCCATTTAATACTGACTCCTCATTCGACTGCTCCTCAATCAGGAAGAAGTCGAACAGACCACTCCAGACATCTTTCTCCGTTCGCTCCTTGAGCAAAAACCTTTCACCAGTTTTAAAAACGATGTAGTTGAAGTGCCGATCTCTTACCCTGGTCTTGCCTGTTTTTACAGGGAGGTTCTTTTGTTCCTTTTTATTGTAGGCATAGCAATCAAGTTGAAACAAGCAGTCATTACAGCTTGGTGATGGACTGCAGACAGTTGCTCCAAACTCCATCATGGCCTGATTAAAAGTACCCGGATGTTTGGAGGAAATCTCATTCTTAAGAATAGACTCAAAGACTTTGCGGGAAGATCCTTTAGAAATATCATCGGTGATTCCAAAATATCTCGAGGCAAACCGGAACACATTGCCATCCACCACAGGCATTGGCTCATCAAAACAGATAGAGGCAATTGCAGCAGCAGTATACGGACCTACGCCTCTTAGCTTTAGTATTTCAGAATAGGTGGGTGGGAATACACCTCCCAAATCATAGACTATATGTTTTCCTGCGGCGTGCAGGTTTCTGGCCCTGGAATAGTAGCCCAGACCCTGCCATAGCCTTAGCACTTTCTCCTCCGGCGCTTCGGCCAAATCCTGAATAGTTGGAAAGGACTCCATGAAACGTTTCCAATAAGGCAACCCTTGATCCACCCGTGTTTGTTGGAGGATGATTTCGGAAAGCCAGACGGGGTACGGGTCTTTCGTTTTTCGCCAGGGAAGATCTCTCTTTCTCTCTGTATACCAATTAATTAGCCTTTTGGAAAATGTTTTCTCTTTGATGACTGAATAATTTAGAAATCCTTTTTTTATGTGAAGGTGCAAATTTAATTTTGGCCACCCAATTTTAATACCCACCTAAAAACCAGACAGTTGTGACAAAAGCCGATGTGATAAACGAAATATCCGATAAGACCGGAATAGACAAAGCAGATGTGCAGGCTTCAGTGGAAGCGTTTTTCTCTGTTGTGAAAAACAACATGGCCAATGGAGAGAATGTATATGTGAGAGGATTTGGAAGTTTTGTGAATAAGAAGCGAGCGAAAAAGATAGCCCGGAATATTTCTAAAAACACCGCGATCGTCATTGATGAGCACTACATTCCGTCATTTAAGCCATCAAAAATATTTGTGGAAAAAATCAAAAAATCTTCCAAAATCAAGTGACCAGATCTCAGCTAATCCTTGTTTTAGCAGCGGTTGCATTGGTGGTGGTCTTGTTCCAGTTGCCACGAAGTGTGGTAGAAAATGAGCAGGTACAGGAAGTAGTGGAGACAGAAAGCCATTCGATGGAGATTCCTCAAGAAGTTGAAAATCAGATCAATGAGTTGAGAAGATTGATTCGGGAGGAAGAAAATATTGATAAAAAGGCTAACTTTGCGCACTCTTTGGCGAGGCACTACCTTGATTATGGGGTGGTGGATAGTGCAGCGAGCTATGCAGAGGCCATGGAGCTTTGGGTTTCGAGCCCCTCCGAATTGGTTGCTGACATTTACTTTACCGCTTTCGAAAGGTCCCCTGGACCAGAGCAAGCAAAGGAATACGCAGCAAAAGCCAGGGAGGTTTTGCAGCAGATGTTGGATAAAGATCCAATCAATTTAGTAGTGAAAAACAGATTGGCCATGACCATGGTCGTTTCAGAAAACCCGATGGCGGGAATCACCCTATTGAGGGAAATTCTGGAAGCAGATGAAACGAACAGACAGGCAATCTTAAACCTTGGACTCCTGGCCATCCAGAGCGGCCAGTTTGAAAGAGCCAAGGAGCGTTTTGAAAATTTGGTATCAATGAATGCAAGCGATCACGAAGCAAAGCTTTACCTCGCTGTTTCATTGATGGAAATAAATCAACAATCGCAGGCACGCCTGCTTTTGGAGGAAATTTTAGCAACTCAGGATTCTATTCCAGCCATCAAAATCATGGCGAATGATTATCTGAGCGGGCTATAAAACATTTTAAAAACTTTTAAAAATTTAGAAATTATGCCTTGCGGTAAAAAAAGAAAGAGACATAAGATCTCTACTCACAAGAGAAAGAAGAGACTTAGAAAAAACAGACACAAGAAGAAGTAATCGGCATCAATAATCAATCGCTATGAGTAATGAACTAATCATTAACTCAACTCGCGAAGGATGTCGTATTGCTTTACTTAAAGACAAAAGGCTGGTAGAATTTCACCAGGACGGAGGAGGAGAAACCTTCAATGTCGGTGATATTTATCTTGGATCGGTAAAGAAAGTAGTTCAGGGATTGAACGCCGCTTTCATTGATCTTGGGTATGAGAAGGATGCCTTTTTGCACTACCTTGATTTGGGCCCACAGGTTCAGTCACTAAATAAGTTTACCAAGCTAACGCTGGCCAAAAAGCTGAATAGCACTAAGCTGGCTGGGTTCAAAACAGAACCAGACATTAATAAGCTTGGAAAAATGAGCCAGGTTCTTACCAAAGGACAGAAGATTCTGGTGCAGGTAGTAAAGGAGCCGATTTCTACAAAAGGCCCACGACTTTCTTGCGAGTTGTCATTGGCAGGTAGATACCTGGTGATGGTGCCGTTTTCTAACACGGTAAACGTATCAAAAAAAATTACAGATGCTAACGAAAGGAAGCGTCTTCAAAGGCTTATAAGCTCCATCAAGCCCGAAGGGTTTGGTGTGATCATCCGTACCGTAGCAACCGGCAAGGATGTAAAAGAGCTTGACACAGACCTTCGAAACCTTGTGGATCGCTGGGATAAGGGCATGAAGGCCTTACGAGCAGCGAAACCAAAAGACAAAATAATTGGTGAAATGAATCGCGCCAATTCTATCCTGCGCGATGTGCTAAATGAAAGCTTTGACAGCATCCAGGTAGATGACAAGGACCTTTATCAGGAGATCAAAACCTTTGTGAAGGGAATTGCGCCAGATAAGGAAAAAATCCTAAAACAATATACCGGGAAGGCCAAAATCTTTGAAGCAACGGGTGTGGAGAAGCAGATGAAGATGTCATTTGGTCAGTCCGTGAGCATGCTTAACGGAGGCTATCTGATCATCGATCATACGGAGGCACTTCATGTCATCGATGTGAATAGCGGCAATAAATCCAACAAAGAGGATAATCAGGAAGACACTGCCCTGAAAGTAAACCTGGATGCTGCTGATGAAATAGCCAGACAGCTACGTCTAAGGGATATGGGGGGAATCATCGTGGTAGACTTCATCGATATGCGAAAAATAGAGAACAAGAAAAAAATCTATGCTCGCATGAAGGATGCTATGAAAGATGATCGCTCCAAGCACACGATCCTCCCTCTTTCCAAGTTTGGTTTGATGGAGATTACTCGTCAGCGAGTGCGACCAGAGCTAGCAATTGCAACCAAGGAAGTGTGCCCGACGTGTAGTGGTACCGGCAAAATCTCCGCATCGATTCAGGTGGCAGATCAGGTAGAAAACACCATTAAGTATTTCTTTGAGTCTCAGAATGAGAAGAAGATCACGGTGGCATTGCATCCTTATTTGTATACCTACTTCACTGCTGGGCTTTTTTCCAGAAGGGTCAAATGGTTTTTCAAATATTTTCGTTGGGTCAATATGGTGGAGGATAGCTCAAAGGCCCTTACTGAATTTGAAGTACTCAACGCACAGGGAGAGCCTATTCAGATTTAGCCCAATTCGGTTGAATACGAATCGAATCAGTAGAATCGTTGAGATTATCACCTAAATTGGCAACCTTTGGGTGATAAGCACTGGATGAAACGCTTTCTGATCATAGCATTTATAATTGGCTCGGCAGTTTATACTGCCGATGCTCAATTGCTTGAAGACACTGATCGGAGGCTGAAAACAAAAAAAGTAGAGCGGAAGGGCTTTCTTTTTTTCAGGAGTAAGAGCCAGGCCAAAAATAGTGACGGGATTCCAAGCTCGGATTCCCGAACCTCACCCCGGTACTCCAGTGCATCTTCTCCTTTCAAACTTTCCGGATCCACTTCCCCGCGCTATTCTTCCTCCAGGGATCGGCAGAAATCCTACCGGACCTCTCCCCGCTATTCTTCCGGCTCGCCATTTCGAGGCAGGGATTATAAAGTGACTCCCAGATATTCTTTTGGTAATCCATTCAGGGGGAGTAAGTTCAAATCATCGCCAAGGTATTCCGGGGGCAATCCGTTCAGAGGAAGTGATTACAAAACGAACATTAGGTACTCCTCCGGCTCACCATTCCGTGGCAGAGACTACAAAGTGACCCCAAGGTATTCGGCGGGCTCTCCGTTTAGAGGCAGGGATTATAAAGTGACTCCAAGGTATTCCAGGGGCAATCCATTCCGGGGGCAGGATTATAAGGTAAACGTCAGATATTCTTCAGGCTCACCATTCCGTGGCAGGGACTATAAGGTGAGTCCAAGGTACTCTGCGCCCAACCCCTTCAGGGGCAGGGATTTCAAAATCAATGTTCGCTATTCTCAGGGCATGCCTTTCAGGGGTAAGGATTATAAGATTACTCCCCGCTACTCCCAAGGCATGCCATTCAGAGGTAAGGATTACAACATAAAGCCAAGGTATTCGTCCGGCTCTCCTTTCAGAGGAGTTGATTTTAAAATAAGTCCTCGCTATTCAGGGACTAAGATTGGGTTTTTCGGGAATGGCAAAGAATGGAGTGATGCTAAATACTATCAGGAGTCCTCCATGTGGGAAGGGGATATGAACGTGCAGCACAGAAAAATCGGTGACCAGCACCCAAGCAGCAACTATCACATGGCGATGAAGTTTAGCAATCCGAAGATCCGGAAGATGTTTAGAAAATGGAATATTTTCTGGACACGGTTAAACGGGAACAGTCAGAACTCAAAAGGTGTTAATGAGCCAGTAAAGGAGCCCAAGTTCGACAAGAAAGAACGGGTGATCTGGAATAATTAATTGAACCACATGTTATCAAACTTATTTTCAAAGAAGGACGCCATCTCCTTTCCCTGGAAGGAACTCATTTCCGCCGAGCAGCTAAACGAATTGGATTCAGCGTCCAAGGAAAAACCGGTTGTCATATTTAAGCACAGTACTCGATGCTCCATCAGTGCCATGACACTGAATCGGTTTGAGCGTTCGGACATAGGTGACCTGGCCTTTGAGCCATACTTTCTTGATTTGATTGCCCATAGAGATGTCTCTAACTTGGTAGCAGAGCGATACGGGGTGAAGCATGAATCCCCGCAAGCTATTCTCATAAGGGGTGGCAAGGCAAAGTATGATGCCTCGCACATGGGCATCAGCTATGATGAACTTAATTCTGAAGCTGAAAAATTTAGGGAATAGCGCACTATTTTTGTTATAGACAAGTGTCCATGAAAAAGCTCAGTATACTCTTATTATTCGTCTTTCCTTTGATTGGTAGTGCGCAGCTATTTGAGGGAGAGGAGTTTGAGTACACCTCCGAGTGGATATGGGGGATCAATAAAAACACCAACGGTGGTTTGATCGGTGGTTTGATGGTTCGCCATAGCCGAAAAAAATCCGATCAGGTTTATCACACTTTCGGTCTGGAGCTTTCCAATGTGAAGCATCCCAGCGAGGCAAGATACTTTGGTATTCAGGGGGCAGGCTTCATTTATGGCAAGTCCAATTATCTATATGCTATCCGAACCAATTATGGATTGGAGCGACTGATGTTTAAAAAGGCCAATCAGCAGGGTGTACAGATAAGCGTAGCTGCTGCGGGGGGGCCTACTTTTGGGTTGGTCACGCCCTATTATGTTTTGGGCACAGACCAACAATATGCGCCCTTTACATTCGGTCGGTTTGGATCTCCACAGTCTATTGCCGGGCCGGGAAAATTATTTCAGGGCCTGGGAGATTCGGATCTGGCGATGGGATTTCATACCAAAGGATCAATATTTTTTGAATTTGGAACCTACAGAAGCAATGTAGCTGGTATAGAAGTGGGAGTGATGGCAGAGGCATTTAGCAAGGAAATAGAGCTAGTCCCCACACAGCCGAACAAATCCGTCTTTACTTCTGTTTTCTTCACACTATTTTGGGGCACTCGCAAGTAAGGGTAATCTATCCGTCCTGATTAGATTTGCATTTTACATCTGAACTGTAGCGTATGATTGATTTACCAGTAGTCGAAAATCCGGAGAGAAAAAAGAAACCAAATTGGCTGAGAGTGAAACTTCCTGTGGGTGAAAACTATGCCAAGGTAAGAAGACTGGTAGATCAGCATAAACTTCACACCATTTGTGAAAGTGGAAACTGCCCAAATATGGGTGAGTGCTGGGGGGAAGGTACCGCTACGTTTATGATCCTGGGTAATGTATGCACGAGAAGCTGCACCTTTTGCGCGGTGGCTACTGGTCGCCCGCCTGAGTATGACGAGGAAGAACCAAAGCGAGTGGCAGAGGCAATCAAACTAATGGGCGTGAAGCACGCAGTTCTGACTTCTGTAAACAGGGATGAGCTGAAAGACAGGGGTGCAGAGATCTGGTACCAGACGGTGGTGGAAACGAAAAAATTATCACCGGACACAACCATAGAAACGCTGATACCGGATGTGAAGGGAAACTGGGACGCTTTGTATCGAATGATTGAAGCAGGCCAGGAAGTGGTCTCCCACAACATGGAAACAGTAGAAGGCCTGTACCGACGAGTGCGGCCTCAGGCTAAATATCATAGAAGCCTTGAGCAAATCAAGCTTACCAAAGAAGCCGGCAAAAGAACCAAATCGGGGATCATGCTGGGGCTTGGTGAAACCGATGAGGAGGTTTACAAAGCTATGGATGACCTGGTGGAGCATGGCCTTCATATTCTTACCTTGGGGCAATACCTTCAGCCTACTAAAAGGCACATCGAAGTTGCAGAGTTTATACACCCTGATAAGTTTGACCACTTCCGTGAAGAAGGATTGAAACGAGGACTCAAATATGTGGAGTCAGGGCCCTTGGTTCGATCTTCTTATCATGCGGAAAGACATGTGAATGTGTCTATTTAAAACCTCCCGCTTCTAATAATCTTTCTAAGCCAGTCAAAGTAGACGGCCACAAAAAGCACCACGGTCATCAGCCAGATGATGATTAGGTTGAAAATCTTCGTGTCCAGGTAGATTCCAAAAATGTACTTTTCAGGATAATAGAAATTGGTTCGGAAATCAAGTGCATGCTGGGGAAATTCATTCCTCGCATAGATCGGATAGATTTTCTGCACCAGCTCATTTCCTGAAGTCACGATTCTTCTCTTCGTTTGAATGTTCTTCAGCATCGCATCGACACGTTCATTCTCATACCGCTCTTTGGTGGCCATGTATTTAGCTTCAGCCTCTTCAGTAGCAGTCTTCTTTTCAATGATCGCATCAAGCTCGTCTTTGGCTTTTTTCCTGCGGGAATTGTAAACCGATCTTATGGCAGCCAAAAACTCATCCGTTTGCTTATAAACCTCCTTGGTCAAGCCTTCTTCTGTGATTTGATCCACGACTGGCAGCTTATCCTCACCAAAGATGGTCAGCTGCTTTTCGATCTCTATGCGGATGAGATCCAGGCTTTCTTTTCGTCCGTTGAAGTCTTTGTTTTGAAAGCAATAATCCAAATGCTCCTGGAGATACTTTGTGTAATAGACAGACTTGTACGTGTTTATAGCTACCTCTTTCTCCAGAGGATAAATCTCCCTGTTTGAAGGGTTGTCTCGAAACTGAGTAACGGCCAATGCTTCGTATGCCCACCTTGAAGCCATGACCTCACCGATCAGAGGTACTTTTTTCTGATTTGCAAAAGAAGTATTTAGCTTATCAAAATCTACGACAACCCCGCTCAGGATCAATTGTGGAATAATCAATAGTGGAATCAGAATATAGACAGTAATCACCGAGTTGAACCCTGCGGAAATATTCAAGCCGAGCATGTTGGCAAAGCAGGAAACGGAAAACAGGATAATCCAGTACCACAACGTCATCCCGTGAATCTCCAGAATCCATGAGCCAACTAAAACGAAAAGCAATGTCTGAACGGCTGACAGACAGAATAATATTAGTGTTTTTGAAGAGAGATAGCTGAATTTACTCAGGTGAAGAAATGCTTCCCGTTTCAGGATTTTTCGATCCTTGATAATCTCCTCTGCACTTACGGTCAGTCCCATAAATAGCGCCACGATGATACTCATGAAAAAGAAGACCGGGATATTCTCATTCTTGTAAAATGTGTATGCAGATCCTGCCGGAGCATATTTAGTGATGATGGCGAGCAGCAAAGCAAGGGCGGGAGCCTCCAGCAAGTTGATCAATACGTATTGTTTGTTGCTGATTTTGGCAAGCACATCCCTTTGCAAGAAAATTTTTATCTGCTTCAGCTTATTCGGTATGTCGAGCGATTTTTCCGGTTTGGTTTCTACTTCCTCTACCTCCTCCACTTCAATGTTGCTTTGGAATTGCTCGTACCACTGCAGCGGGGAGTATTTTCTTTTGTTGGTGAACCGTCCGTATTCATCCACCACTTTCATCTCAATGATGTTGAAGATTTGCTCCGGGTTCACATTGCCACATTCAATACATGCACTGTGATCCTTGTCGATCATCTCCACGATATTCTTGAAGTAGGTCACCGCTTTGACCGGGTTGCCATAGTAAATCTGATGACCGCCAGTGTCGAGGATCAGCAGCTTATCAAACATCTTGAATATCTCAGAGGAAGGCTGGTGAATGACAACAAACACCATTTTTCCCCTAAGGGAAAGCTCTTTCAGCAGGTCCATGATATTTTCTGAATCCCTGGATGAAAGACCACTTGTAGGCTCATCCACGAAAAGCACCGATGGCTCCCGTAATAACTCCAGCCCGATGTTTAGTCGCTTCCGCTGACCACCGCTAATGGTTTTATGTAGTGGACTTCCCACCTTCAGGTCTTTGGCTTCTGTCAAGCCAAGAGAGTCGAGTGTCTTGGTGACGAGCTTATGAATGACGTCTTTTTCTGTATGAGCAAAGCACAACTTTGCGGCATAGTAAAGGTTTTGATAAACCGTCAAGTCCTCAATCAGCAAGTCGTCCTGTGGGACATTGCCGATGATCCCTTCCACTTCTTTTGGGTTCTGGTAAATGTCTATGCTATTGATTCGGACGGAACCCTCATTGGGTCTGGCTGTGCCATTTAGCACGTTGAATAGGGTGGACTTTCCAGCGCCACTTCCGCCCATGATGGCAACCAACTTGCCTTGAGGCTCGGAGATGTTAATATTTACCAGGCCGGTGTTTCCATTTGCAAATTTGTAGTTGATATTTTCTGCCACGAAGGACACACTAGACTCGGAAATGTCATCCCGGAAAATGCCAATTATATCACTATAGTACAGACGCTCTGTACGTTTTCCCTTGATGGAGCTGCCATTGGAAAAGATCTTGATCTTATTGGGCGAAACCATTAGCCCATTCAAGCTGACAATGTCCCCCCCGTAATATTTGAAGAAGCAGGTCTCGATTTTGGGAAGCTTGAAAAAGGCAAGGTGGCCTCTAAGTTCCTGAAGGTAAATCTGTCTGGGCCTGTCAGCCTCCTCCACACCAGAAACCACCACCGAGTACAAATCAGAGTATTCATATGGATCTTTATTGACAACAAAGTGCTTGATTGCGTCCACTACCTCATCGTCAAATTTGAAGTGCTTGCCAATCAGTGTCAGGAGCTCGGCTTCCCGTTCCGTGATTTTTTCGTCGGCAATGATGAGCTCCATCAATCGGACCATCACCACCAACTTTTGCTGTTGGGTCAACTCATTGTTGATGTTTGTGGTGATCTCCTCTATCTGCTTGAAGTCATCCTTCCCGGTATCTATTTCCCGTAGATACTCTTCCAGGATTTTCAGGTAGTGTTTGGTGTCGTCTCTGCTCACATTTTCATACAGAAACTCACGCACGCTTTCCTTTTCACTTTCGTCCACTACACCTTCTTCTTTGGCTACAATGACCAATAGGCGGATGATGGCTTTCAGCAATTCTTCACTCATGTGATGTGTGTTAGGTTAGTTTTAGGCTAGGGCTAAAGTTAGAACATTCGTGGTACTCAGATAAAATAAAAAAGCCGCCAAAGCAATGCAATGACGGCTATTTCATCTTTTTTAATAAATCTTTATTCGATAATTGAGTTTCGGATTCTGCCCACTTCTGCAGCAAGATTATCCAGCGTACTTGGCTTCAAAACGAATCCTCCGGTGTTTTCTGCAATTTGTTTTTCAACCTCCGCAAGCTCTCCATCATAGATTGCTTTCACTTTCCCTAGTTCGGCAATCATATTATTCACATCAGCAGACTCTGGCACATCATTCATTACCTGAAGCAGGTCATTGAGAGAGGTCTTCTGATCCATCACAATTTTTACCAAGGGCTCCAAAATCAGTGTTCGGGATTCTTCCGGCAGATCATCCGGGTAGGTATTTACGATTGTTGTAGAAATGTAAACACCCTCAATCCAGCTACCGGCAAGAAGCAATGCGGCACTGTTGAGTTCTTCAAGCTCGCTCAAACGTTCCCCTGATTTTTGCATTACCTCGTTGATGATAGATGCCAGTGAATCTTTGTTCTCCATGTTTGCTTCGAACCGGGAAATCATTCCATAATCAATGGCACTGGAAACCCCCACCGGGGCAGCAAGTTTTTGGCATTCGCCCATGTAGTCAAGTGCCTTTTCTGATTTTTCATAAGAAGCCAGATAGCCAATATCGGTAGCGTATACGCCAAGGTTTAGTGCAGCTTTGGTTTCATTGTTTTGGTATGACTCCATCTTGTCCATAGAGTTGATGATGCTTTCATCAAACTCCGCTCCTGCATTCATGAGAAGATAAGGCACCTCAGATGGAGGAGGAAGGTCTTTTAGAACTTTTGAAACGTCAGCAGCAACTTGCTCTTTAGCAGCATCAAACTCTGACCCTGCGTCAGAGGATTGTTCTTTATTACTGCCGCCACCGCAAGATGAAATAAGCACTGCTGCAGATAGTGCAAAAGAGGCTAGTTTGAGTTGATTGAATTTCATAATTAGAAGTTTTTAGCTTGCCAAGTTAGTTATTGTTGAAAATTTCGATAATGTTCTTTTTGATCTTCACACAAAGTTCATCCAAAGGAAGGTCATTGATGTCTCTGCCGAATGGGTCTTCAATTTCTTCCGAAATAAGCTCTACACTCATCAAAAAATAGAAGGCGATGGCTACCAATAAAATGGACCAATATCCAAACTCACCAATGAAGGTCATTGGAAGTGTGATACAGTAGATAAAAAGGAATTTCTTGATGAACATACTGTATGAGTATGGAATCGGGGTGGTTTTGATCCGCTCGCAGGCTCCTATGATGTCTGTAAACCCTTTAATTTCTTTATCAAGAATGAACAGCTTGTCTGCTGTGATTAAGCCCCGCTTGTTCATGTCCATCACCCGCTCCATCATTATTTTATTGATGATGTTAGGTCGGTGCGCGCTGTTGATAATTCGTCTTTTGTGGTTTTCATCGTGAAAATCCATTTCACCCACAAGGATGCTATTCCTAAGGTGATGCTTCATTGCGAATGTCACATTTGGAATCATCTTCTTAAAAAAGAGGCGATCTTCTGTGGCTTCTTCAGGGATAAAAGTCGAGATTTTAATTGCCAACTGACGGGTATCATTTACCAACTGACCCCAAAGCTTTCTTCCTTCCCACCATCGATCATAAGCAGTATTTGTCCTGAGCACCAGGAATAGACCCAGGATCACCCCGAGAATAGAGTGGAATGCTTTGGTATCCTCAATGGTGATATGAAGTACATCAATGAAAAGAAAGCAAAGCACAGCAGTGAGTACTCCTGCAAACAGAATCAGTGGAAAAAGGGCTCTGATGACGTATCTACTATAGACGTCAAAGATTAGTGAGAACCACGATTTGGGATTGTATTGGATCATGGATTGGTGAAGATAGTAAAATCAGGCTTTTATTTTATAGCTAGTTGTAAGCACGCAATTTATTTTTAAGGGACCGAAAGTAATTCTCATCGCACAATCCAGTTTCAGCCTTCAGTTTCATGATTCGGTTATAAGATTGATAAATGCGCTCGCGAGTGACAATGCCTTCAAACAGCAGGTCTTTAATGATGCCGTGAACAGCGCTGGCAGTGATGCGATTGTAGTCCTGCACATTGTTGGCAAACATGAGCATATCCACTCCGGCATCAATCGACATTCTTATAGCTTCTCTCAGCCCATATTCATTGTTGATGGCTCCCATCTGCATGTCATCAGAGATGATCACGCCGTTAAATCCGAGGAAGTCTCTAAGCATACCGGTGACCACTCTTTTGGATAAGGTGGCGGGATTCTTGGTTGCATCCAAAGACTGGTTAACAATATGTGCGGTCATCACGGCTTTTACCACACCGCTATCGATGAGCGCAGAGTACGGATACATCTCCTCGATTTGCCAGGTTTCAGTCACATCTGTCAGGCCAAGGTGAGTATCGCTTCTACTACTGCCGTGACCGGGAAAGTGCTTTAATACCGGAACAACGCCATGTTTGTTGTGTTGATCAATTACTTCGAAAGCCTGACGAATCACTTCATTATAATCTTCAGAGTAGCTTCGTTTGATCCGGCCAATGACAGGGTTTCTTGGGTTCAGGTTTAAGTCAACTACCGGCGCATAGTTCATGTTGATGCCAAAGCTATTGAGCAAAGAAGCCGTCTGGCCTGCATAAAATCGAGTTGAGTCCAGGTTGTTCATATCGCCCAGATATTGTGCGGAGACGTTTTTGGGGAAGCCATAGCGGGTCTTCATCCGGGAGACAAGACCTCCCTCTTCATCTATGCTAATAAAAAGTGGTATGGATGCATTTTTTTGAAGGGTCTCCACCAGTAAAGCAAGCTCTGGCTTGGGGCTCTCAAAGAGGATATTTTTTTCATACAACACCACACCCCCAACTTTCCCGGACTTCACCTCATCAAAAATTGGCTCATCCCCATCCACCAGGTTGAAATCCCCGATTCCGATCATGATCATCTGTCCGATCATCACGTCTATGGTGTCTTTGGTTGGGTCGTTATTTTTGGAAAAACCAGAGAGGGCGAGTAAAGTAAAAAGCAGCGAAAGTGTTTTTTGCATGTTTAATTCTTCGTCATCTTTTCAATTCTCTCACCGGAGGTGGAGAGGTAGTGTCTCTGCAAATCAGCAGTAAGGCACGAATGTACAGGAATAACACCAATCACATCACCAACTTTTACATGAGCGAGCTCGCCTTCATTGAGCTTAATGATGCCGTGCTCTTGGGAAATCCGACTTACATTTCCAATGACTTTTGTACTCCAGCCGATTTTCTCCAGCTTCACCGCTTTCCCAAAACTCTTGGTCTTCAATTCTCCTAGTGAATCTTTGGAAAGATGAACGGCTCCTCCGTAAATAACAATTTCGTTTCGCGAAGGGTGGATAGCCACCACAGGACAGGCCAAACAAACAGCGATCTCTTCAATGGAACAAGAACCAATCTCATGTTGCATCCAATCATAAAAAATGAAATTTCCAGGACGAAGCTCGTCACAAAACGAAAGGTCATCCATGAGGCTACAAGAGGGGGTGTCTCCATAGGAAATGATACCCCCAAACTTATTTTTTAGATCGGTGAGTACTTTAGTAGCTCCATCAAAGATCCATTTCACACTATCAAAATCTTTGCAACCGTAGGTGTGTCCGGCATGAGCAAGGAGCCCTTTGTATTGAAGCTTGTCTGTAGATTGGTTAAGAAGGGATTTGATTAGGGATTTATTCCGTGGGTCAATTCCGGTTCGGTTGCTGCCCACATCGATTTTAACGAAATAGCCAACCGTGTTTTTCAGGTGCTGTTTTGCATGAGCGAGACTCTCCTCGGACTCAATTAGAATATTCAGCTTAACCCTACCTGCCAATGACGAGATATCGCCAACCTCAAGTGGATTGTAGGGAAAGGCAATGGTGATATCAATCCAGCCATGCCCGGCAAAATAATTAGCCATGGATACCGAACTTACTGTGCATGCTTCAACACCCACATCTTTATAGAGCTGTCCTATTTGAGCAGAAAAATGCGTTTTAAAATGAGGTCTTAGCTGAGCAGACGATTGCTGTGCCTTTTTTAGCGCGGTATCGATGTTGCCTCGGCATTTTTCCAGGTCTATAAGGAGGGTGGGAGTCTTTATGTCCATTTAGCTGAATAATGTTGATACAGTAAAATACTAATGAATTTGTTGTCAACAAAAACTAAAACACGTACGTTTACATGTACAAAATATTATTATGTTATCTACAACAATTTCGGATTTCAGAAAGAATATTAAATCCTATTTGGATAATGTTTCTGAAAACTTTGAAACACTGATTTTGAATAGAGGGGAAGGGAGCGGGGTTGTCATCATGTCCTTGGAAGAGTACAATTCGCTAAACGCCACTAGCCACGAACTGTCTTCAAAAACAAACGAGCAAAGACTGGACTCAGCCATAGAGAAATTAAAATCAGGCAAGGGGGAGGAAAAAAAGCTGATTGAAGAATGAAGCTTGTTTTTGTCGACGAGTCTTGGGAAGATTATTTGTATTGGCAGAAAACGGATAAAAAGAGACTAAAGAGAATTAATGATCTCATTAAGGATATTTCAAGGAACCCCTTCGATGGAATAGGAAAACCCGAACCTTTAAAACATAGATATCAGGGATTTTGGTCTCGGAGAATAGATCAGGAACATCGGCTGATTTATCAGGTAAAAGATGACAGTATCCTGATAGCCAAATGCAGGTTTCACTATGATAAATAGTACTTACTTTTTAAGTAAGTACATTCTGTATTCAAACGCATCAAAAGTGGTAAGGAGCTTCTGTATAAACTGCGGATCCTGAAGGTAGAAATTCAGAAAGTTGTCCCTTCGCTCTTGCAGGCTGCCACCAGGGAAGAGCGTTTCCTTCACTGCTTCTATTTGCCTCCGTCGATCTTCATGCTTTCGCTTTTCGGCTCGTTTGAGTTTCTTTTCAGCCTTCTCAATTCGCTTGGAGAAGGAAGCATGCAAAGCGTCCAGATGTTGTACCAATGTGGGGTCTACTTCTGCCGCTTTCTCCTTTAGCTCAGTTTCAATCGTATGGATTTTTTGCAACTCTTCCTGATACGTGAGGGCGTTTATGGTGTTGGCTTCTACCCATTTGGTAAATGCCTTATCAGTATTTAAAAACAGGTCCGCATGAGATAGTCCTGTTTTTTCCCATTTTTTGGAAACCTCATCAGGGATGATCAGCGCAAAATTTCGTGGCATCAATAAAGGAAATGAGGTTTCGAAGTGATCGAAAACAGCCTTGAGTTGCAACCAATATATGGCTTCCGATGGACCGCCCACATAGGCCAGATTGGGGAGGATGGTTTCCTGATATAGCGGACGGAGGACCACATTCGGACTGAATCGCTCCGGATTGCTCTCGATCAGTGATTTCATTTGATCATCACTAAACTGAAGATCAGTATTCAAAACGGTAAATCCGTCTTTGGTTTTTTCTATTCGTTCTCTAATGCCTTTACCGAGATAGAAAAGATTGATCTGACGGGCATAGACCTGAGTTTTGTATCCTAGCGACTCTAACGAATCAGATGTCTTCGCCACCAGATTCTCGGCAGAGTGAATGAATAAATCATCTTCAATCACTTTGGCAAAAAGGCCTTTCAATTTGGGATGATCAGCATCAACAACCACCAATCCTTCATTGCCGAATATATGATTGACGTAAGATCGAACCGCACCTGCTAATGTTTCTCTTGAATAGGCTTCTTTAAAAAACTCTGCTCCCTTCGGGAGCTTGTCTGCCATCTCTGTTAATCCTGAAGGATCGAAATGCCCAACTGCTCCTGTTTGATCCGTTTTCCATTCATACTTCTTTCCTTCGAAAAAGAAGTGGTTGATTTCTGCAAAATCGTGATCCTCACTGGCCATCCAGTAGACCGGCACGAAGTGGTAATCCGGGTAGGCCTGCTTCAGTGTTTTGCAAGCATTGACCACTGTCACAATTTTGTAAATGAAGTAGAGCGGGCCTGTAAAAATATTAAGCTGATGACCCGTAGTGATCGTGAAAGTTTTGTCGTCACCTAAAGACTGTATGTTTTGACTTACTGCGGAATTGATTGTCAGGTCGTTGTATTGCTCATGCACCGCGTCTACCAGCACTTTCCTGTTTGACGCAGGAAAACGCCTTTTTTCAATGGCGGATTTGAAATTCTTAACCGATGGAAAATCCGAGTAAAAAGGCTTTAGCGTTTCTTTTTCATTGATGTAGTCAATAAAAAAAGATGAAAAACAGTCGGTTTCGTCTAAAGGGATGGTCTCTGTGTGCACAATGGTGTTTCCTTATTGAACGTCTTTAACCCAATTTTCAATTTTGAGGTTTTCTAATCTTGAAAATTCGCTTTCATTCTCAGTAACCATGATCATTTTATTGGCCAAAGCTGTTGCGCCAATTAGAAGATCAAAGTCACTGATTAAAGTCCCTTTTTTCCTTAAATCAGATTTTAATTTTCCGTAGATTGGAATGGCATCATAAATGGGGAGAATAGGAATTTGGGATATAAAATCTGAAATTATTTGGAGATGTTTTTTGGGGTTGGCGCTATTTTCAGCCCCATATGTCAGCTCGGCAAGGGAGATTTCTGAAATAGCACAATTCTCCACCTCTCGTTCAATGATTTTTTCATCTATTTCATATTTGCCACGAAATAGATAAATGCAAATGTTGGTATCGAGTAGATACTTCATTCAAAATTCAATTCGGAAGAACGATCGATTCTTGAATTTCGAATTTCCCCAATTTGCTTTTCCACGGGGAGTGAATCTTCCCATTTGCCATACAATTCCTTTATTGTAAGGGAGCCTTTTTGGGGTTTAGTAATAGACTTCCTTAATCTATCTATTAATCTGGTTTTGGAAGAATCATCAAGCTTATTTAGAAAAGCAAAATATTTCTTTAATGTCTTATCGCTAATGTTCAAAGCTCCCATGATTATAAATATATCAATTAATTATTGGTTCACCGTAAAGATCAAACGCCGTAGCATCGGTGATTTTAATTTGAGCAAAATCTCCAATCCTCAAATAGGTCTCATCTGCAGGAATAATTATTTCGTTATCCACTTCCGGGGAATCATGCTCGGTTCTTCCGATAAATGCCCCACTCTCCATCCGATCGATCAAAACTTTGAATTCTTTCCCCACTTTCTCCTCATTTCTCCTCATGGAAATTTCTTCCTGAAGTTCCATTACGGCATTTGCACGTTCTTGTTTGGTTTCATCCGGCACATCATCAGCAAAATTGTATGAATGGGTATTTTCCTCGTGTGAATAGGTAAAAATGCCCAATCGTTCAAATCGATTCTTCTCCACAAAATCGAGCATCTCCTCAAAGTCTTCTTGTGTCTCTCCTGGGTGTCCTGCTATGAGTGTCGTCCGTATGGCAATATCAGGAACTTTGCTTCGCATCTTATCCAGCAACGCTTCGGTCTTTTCTCTGGTTGTGCCCCGACGCATCATTTTCAACATGTTGGTAGAGGCATGCTGGAGGGGGATATCCAGGTAGTTGCAAATGTTTGATCGCTTGGCCATGACATCCAGCACATCTTCGGGAAAACCTGTTGGGAATGCATAGTGCAGACGGATCCATTCCAGGCCTTCCACATCTGCCAGCCGATCCATCAGCTCGGCAAGGTTTCGCTTTTTATAAAGGTCCAATCCGTAATAAGTGGAATCCTGTGCGATGAGTAAAATTTCTTTTGTTCCCTGACGAACGAGTGATTCAGCCTCAGCAATGACCTGCTCCATTGGTTTGGAAACGTGCTTTCCTCTCATCAATGGGATGGCACAAAAGCTACAGGGTCGGTCACAGCCTTCAGCAATCTTTAAGTATGCATAATGATTGCTGGTGGTGAGAATTCGTTCACCAAGCAGCTCTTTCTTATAATCTGCTTTGAATTTTTTTAAGAGCGCCGGAAGGTCGCCGGTCCCAAACCAGGCATCCACATCGGGAATTTCTTCTTTGAGTTCTTCTTTGTAGCGCTGAGAGAGGCAGCCGGATACATAAACTTTCTCTACCAGGCCTTCCTGTTTGGCATCTACATAGCGAAGGATCGTGTCGATGGATTCTTGCTTGGCATTATCGATGAACCCGCAGGTATTTATCACCACCACACTTGCATCGTCTTTAGTGGACTCATGTGTGGCATCAATGTTGTTTCCCCTCAGCTGTGTCAGCATCACTTCAGAATCCACCAGGTTTTTGGAGCACCCAAGTGTGACAATGTTGACTTTCGTTTTCTTTAACCCCTTTGTTTTCATGACTTTACTAGAACCCTACGATCTTTTATTTGTTCAATTCCGATTGACGAGTGCAAAGCTAATGGAATATAAAGTGCTTTGTCGTTTAGCTAAGCCCATTTGTCTCCCTTCGGTGGGAGTGAGAAGGAGGACAGATTAAAAACTCTTTGCTAAACGACATTGAATACTAAGGTTTAATTTTGCCAGCCTGTGAAAAAACTCGAAATCATACTTTTTGGACTGCTAATTCTCTCGTGCCAGGATATTGAAAACTGTGGCACAGATGACAATCGTGATTTTATAATCGTAAGGTTTTTCGATTTTGAGACAAAAGATCCAAAAGTTGTTGGGTTCACTTTCACGGCAGAGAATTCCCCTTACCAATTTCGCTTTTTGGCGGATACCACGGTTTCAACTTCGGGTGATACTACGATCGTTTCGGATTCCACTTTTATTCTGCTACCTCTTGACCCCTCCACTAGCTCCACTAGGCTCCTGTTTGATTCGGATACCACCAGTCATTTTATTGAGCTGAGCTATGATAAAGAGTATTCAATCTTTGATCCGGCCTGTGAGCCGTCCCTGATTTTTTTGAATATTGATACAGTAGGGTATTCCTTTGATTCACTTTCTATTCCGGGTACGGTTACCAACAGACAATTAAGCACCAATGTGGAAGTGTACTTTTAGCATATTGTCACTGGTGTTCTGTCTGGGTCTGAGTGGCCAGGAGCAGCCTTCTGAAAAGAAGGAGAAGCTGAGCTTTCGTCCGTACGAAGTGAAGATCGGGATGAATGCAATACGAACCGGAAGAACTTTTTTCAACTCCGGGCTGACCACCCATGAAGTGGAAGTCGCACTGGCGCTACATCGGTACAATGTGGTGCTGGATTATGGTATAGAAGAGCATCAGCGGGGAGAGACGTTTGACTATGAAAACAAGGGAAGTTATTTCCGGACGGGCATAGACAGGAATTTTACAAAGGATCAGCAGAGCGGGAATGTGCTCTCGTTGGGCTTGCGGTATGCCAGGGCCAGCTTTGAGGATCAGCTAATCTATACTGAGGATTATGATTTTGGTGAAGAGACTTTCAACTTATCAAACCCAGACCTATCCGCCCGATGGTTTGAAGTGGCTTTTGGTTTGCGGGGGAAGCTCGTCTCCAATTTATACATGGGGTTCACGATGAGGTGGCAGTTTGCACGCAAAATCGATGGAGAGGGCGAACTCAAAACGTATGAAATTCCTGGCTTTGGAAAAACAAAGCGACAGAACTCTACGGCATTTGATTATTACTTGATGTGGAGGGTGCCTTTTAAAAACTAGAGAAACCTCACATCATCTACCTCACCTTTCCCAATCTCCTTTTCTATCAGCTCTATGATCTGTGCTTTGGAGTTTTGCATTTCACTTTTAAGCGGTGCTGAGGAAAGCTTTACAAAAAGTGTTTTTTGATTAAAGAACATTTTAGTTGTACGAGAGGCGATGGTTTTGCCCATGATGCGCTCCCAATCTGCAATGACTTGCTTTTGTTTATAGGTATGCTCCAGGTTTTCTTCTTTCAGGAATCCCTGAAATGCACTTCTGAAACTTTTGATTGGGTCTTCCTTTATCATTGTGCAATATCAATAAAGTTTACCTCTTTCTCTTTTTTGAAAAGCTCTTTACTCCGGTCTTTACGAGCATCAGTGATGAAAATCTGCTGAAAACGATCGTGATCTAGCAATAAAGAAACTAGAAGCTCGATTCTGGAGTCATCCAGTTTATCAAAAATATCATCGAGGAGGAGAAGTGGCTTTTTGCCAGTTTTTTCTCTTAAGAAATCATACAGCGCCAGCTTCAAAGCGATGATAAAGGTCTTCTGTTGTCCCTGTGAGCCAAACTTTTTGATCAGCTCATCATCTAGCAAAAACTCAAAGTCGTCCTTATGGCTTCCGAGCAAAGTTCGCTGCATGATCTGGTCTCTTTGCGTGTTGGCTTTGAACCGATCCGCAAATCCCTCTCCCACATGCGTCTTGAAGTTCAGGCCAGGCGTTTCCCCACCTTCATGCAGGTCTGCATAATTCTTCTGAAGGAACGGCAGGAATACTTCCTTCATTTCTTGCCGCTTTTTTGAAATATCTATCGCAAGCGGAATAAGCTGATCGTCGTAGGTTTCTAGCAGCTTTTTGTTGAGACCTCTTTCTTCCTCAACTTTTAGCAGGCTGTTGCGCTGTTTCAAGACCTTGTTGTATTTCAATAAGGATGTTAAGTATTCACCATCAAACTGTGATAGCGCACCGTCAAAAAACTTTCGACGTTCCTCGCTCCCTTCTTTGATCATGGAGGTATCATCCGGAAGCACAATGACCAATGGCACTTTTCCAATCACATCGCTCAAACGTTCAGGTTCCTGACCATCGATCTTCAGGGTTTTCACTTTTCCTTTTTCAAACTGAAGAGCGATGGTAAGTGCATCATACGTACCAAAAAGAGTGAATGCACGGTGATCGTGTGTGATCGCCAGCTTATCCTGTGAGCCAACTGCACTTTTGGTGAAGGAGAGATAATAGATGGCATCCAGCATATTGGTTTTGCCCACCCCATTTTTTCCCAGAATACAATTGATCCTTTCCCCAAAATCGAAAGCAACTTCTGGGTGATTCTTGAAGGACGTAAGTTTTAATTTTTTGAGGAACATATGCTATATCAAATCCCCTCCCGGGAGGGGTATGGGGTGGGTTTTCGTTAACATTTTATATTCAAAAATGACAGTTTTAAGATTGACCCACCTCTATCTCCTCCGAGGAGGAGACTAAATTGTGTCATTTTTGAATATCGGAATATCTCGAAGCATCTCAAGGCAAATCTTTTCTACTCACCTTGTTTTGAGCTAATTTCGCTATCCGTTTAGCAAAGTAAATCAAACAATTGAGTCCTATGGCGGCTAAAAAGACAACAAAAAAATCAGGAGAGTTTTCGAAGGAGCAGTACATGGAGTGGTTTCGCTCGATGCAGCTGATGAGGAGGTTTGAAGAGAAAGCAGGCCAGCTTTATGGTCAGCAGAAAATTCGCGGATTTTGTCACTTATACATAGGTCAGGAGGCATGCGCATCCGGAGCTGTTTCAGCATTGGATAAAGATGACAAATGGATCACAGCCTACAGAGATCACGGACACCCATTAGCACTTGGAACAGATCCGGGAAAAGTGATGGCGGAGCTTTACGGTAAGGCAACAGGTGTTTCGAAAGGCAAAGGAGGCTCTATGCACATGTTTGATAAAGAGGTCAACTTCATGGGAGGGCACGGTATCGTAGGCGGCCAGATTCCACTTGGAGCGGGCATTGGATTTGCTGAGCAATATAAAGGCACAAAAAATCTGTGTATCTGCTACATGGGTGATGGGGCTGTTCGTCAGGGAGCTTTGCATGAGGCTTTCAACATGGCGATGACAATGAAAATGCCTGTAATCTTTGTGGTGGAAAATAATGGCTATGCGATGGGTACTTCAGTAAAAAGGACATCCAATGTGACTGAACTTTATACGCTGGCAGAAGCGTATGATATGCCATCTGAACCGGTTGATGCTATGAGAGTTGAGGATGTACACATCGCTGTAGAGAAAGCGGCAAAACGTGCGAGAAAAGGTGATGGACCTACATTCCTCGAGTTTAGAACGTATCGATACAAAGGTCACTCTATGTCTGATCCGGCTAAATATCGAACCAAAGAAGAGCTGGAAGAATATAAACAACAAGATCCTATTGAGCAGGTGAAACAAACCATCCTGAAAAATAAGTGGGCAAAAGAAGAAGAGCTCAAGGAAATTGACAATGAAATCAAAGACGTGGTGGCCAAAGCTGTTGAATTTGCGGAGGAATCACCTTGGCCGGAAGCTTCTGAGGCCTATACGGACAACTATGTGGAGAATGATTATCCATTTGTAAACACATAATTGACTGAGAGTCTTACACATCTGAACAAAAAATATATCTTTGCGACCGCATTTTCCGGCTTGAGTCCGGAATTTGATTAACGATAAGATTTTAGAGAAATGGCAAAAGGAAAAAAGCAAGATGACGGCATTGAGATTTTAGAGGATCCAAATGCAATCGTTGAGAAAGCCAATGAATTTTTTAGCAGCAAACGAAATAAAGGAATGGTCTTTGGAATCGGGGGTGTTATCGCACTTTTGATTGTGGGTTTTGCAGGATACAACTACTACATCACCAACCAGAATCAAACTGCTCAAGAGGAGCTTTTCCAGGCGCAGTTTTATTTTGATGCAGATAGTCTAGCCCTTGCACTGAATGGTGACGGAAACAGCTACGGATTCCTTGAGATCATTGAGGAGTTCCCTGGTACGAAGGCCGCTAACCTTTCCAGGTTTTATGCCGGAGCATCATTCCTAAAGCAAGGAGATTTTGATGGTGCGGTACGTCAGCTAAAAGAATTTAGCAGTGATGATTACTTACTTCAGGGCAGAGCATATTCATTGATCGGTGATGCATATATGGAGATGGATGATTTCTCTAATGCAATTGAGTATTACGAAAGAGCCGCAGATTATAAGAAGAATGAATCTTTTACTCCGGTGTATCTGAAGAAGTTGGCGATTGCTCAAGAGCAGAACGGAAGTCTTAAAGATGCGGCAGGAACTTATGGAGTGATCGTTTCCGATTACCCAAATTCAGCGCAGATTCATGATGCAAAAAAGCAGAAAGCAAGATTGGAAGCTTTAGCTCAATAAATATTTGTCATGCTGAATTTATTTCAGCATCTATATTAAAAGGAAGTTGATCCCTCGACATGCTCAGGATGACTTCCTTTTTTAATTTTACATTATGTCATCAGCAGATAAAAACCTCAGCGACGTTAAGATCAGCGCATCTATAGATGTTAGCAAATTCAAGTTTGGGATTGTCGTAGCGGAGTGGAATGAACAGGTTACAGAATCACTTTACTCAGGAGCATATCAGACTCTTATCAATGCAGGAGCTGATCGGGACAAGATCGAGCGGATGAATGTTCCCGGCACTTTTGAGCTAAGTCTTGGAGGCCAATGGATGGCTGAGCGAAAGGATATTGATGCGGTGATTTGCCTAGGATGTGTAATTCAGGGAGAGACTCGACATTTTGATTTCATCTGTGACGCAGTGGCCAATGGCATCACCAATGTCAGTCTGAAATTTAATAAGCCAGTCATTTTTGGTGTGCTCACTCCTAATACTATGAAACAGGCACTGGATCGTGCTGGAGGGAAGCATGGCAATAAGGGCGATGAAGCAGCAGCAACAGCAATAAAGATGCTAGGGGTAAGGCCTTAATCTACTTTTAGCTCTACCCCAAATCGCACGGTATCCTTCATCATCATTTTCTGATAGCCATTGATCTGGTAGGAACTCAAAATTCCTTTCTCGAAATTCAGTTTGATTTCCCGATGATGGATATACACATCTTTGTCTTCATGGAAAGTAGCTTCAATAGAGGTATACCCATCCTCATCTTTAGCATAAATCACCTTCTTCAAAGCTCCACTTTCATTCGCTCCAAGTGAAAGTGTCTGGGTATTCCCTTCTTCAGACTTTTCAAATGTCCCAACATACTCTGGCTGATTTGGATTGATTTCCTTAAGAAAAGAAAGTTCCTCCACCCATCTTGTGGAATCCATCATGATGAATTGGGTTTCCTGCTCATCTCCAAGCATGACCTGTTTCTCAATTTTTCCCTCACCCAGCAATTCCACCTGATCTTTCATCAGTTCCGCAAAGTCAGGATATTCAGGAATACTCACGGATTCGGGCTTCAGCTTTTGACATCCTACAAATAGTAAAGGGATAAAAAGGAGTGTTAGTTGTTTCATGCTAGAATTTCGCCAGTCATTTCTTGTGGGATTTCCAATCCCATAAATTTTAAAATGGTTGGAGCCAGGTCTCCGAGTTTGCCATTCTTCAGGGTTCCTTTAAACTCTTTATCAACCACAATGAATGGAACAAGATTCGTGGTATGTGCAGTATTTGGGGTTCCATCCGGATTGACCATCATGTCTGAGTTGCCATGATCAGCGATAATGATGGATAAGTAGTCATTTTCCAATGCGGTATTCACGACTGCCTCAGTACAGCTATCTACCGTTTCGCATGCTTTTACAGCTGCTTCGAAAACGCCGGTATGCCCCACCATGTCCGGGTTGGCGAAGTTTAGACAAACGAAATCAGCGGACTTTGACTTGAGTTCAGGGATGATCTTATCACGTATGTCATAGGCACTCATCTCTGGCTGGAGATCGTAAGTGGCCACTTTGGGAGATGGGCAGAGTATTCGTTTCTCCCCATCAAAGGGCTGCTCCCTTCCGCCGGAGAAGAAGAAGGTCACATGTGGGTACTTTTCTGTCTCAGCTATTCGAATCTGCTTTTTGCCATTTTTCTCCAACACCTCACCCAATGTCATGGTCAGGTTATCTTTTCCATACATCACATGCACGCCTTTGAAGGAATCATCGTAGTTGGTCATCGTTGCATAATGAAGATCCAACTTCTTCATTCCCTGCTCGGGGAAATCCTGCTGCGTGAGTGCCTGGGTAATTTGGCGTCCTCTATCTGTTCGGAAATTGAAGCAAAGCACCACATCTCCATCCTGAATCTTTGCATCAGCACAGATAATAGGCTTCAAAAACTCATCTGTCACATTCTCCTGATAGGATTCTTCCACGGCTCGGAGCGGATCCTGCACTTTTTTTCCTTCACCTTTTACCATTGCGTCATAGGCGAGCTTCACCCGTTCCCATCGGTTGTCCCGATCCATAGCAAAATATCTTCCCGTAATGGTAGCAAGTGTGCCAACTGTTTCAGCCATGTGGTGCTGAACATCCCTCAAATAGCCAACTCCACTCTTTGGATCAGTATCTCTTCCATCCGTGAAGGCATGAACGAACACATCATCAAAACCCTGATTATAAAAGGCAGTTAGAAGTCCTTTCAAGTGATCGATGTGAGAGTGAACACCACCATCGGAAACCAGCCCAATCAGATGTATGGGTTTGTCCTGGATTCGTGCATACTCAAGTGCATTTTTAAAAGTGTCATTTTGAGCAATGGAGCCATCCTTCACCGCATTGCTGATTTTCACCAGATCCTGATAAACCACTCTGCCTGCCCCAATATTCATGTGACCCACCTCCGAATTTCCCATTTGCCCATCAGGTAGACCCACTGCCAGACCTGAAGCCTCCAGCCTCCCATGGGGATACTCTTTGAATACCCTATCCATAAAGGGTGTGTGAGCAGCATCAATTGCAGAGACGGATTTGTCTTTGGCAATGCCCCAGCCGTCGAGAATCAGGAGAATGACTTTTTTGTCCATATGGCAAATATAGAAGCGCCATTTTTTGAATGTAGTTCATTGAATGAATAAATTGGGCATGGTTTTTACTACATTGTGTATGACTTTTGAAAACCGATGAAGACGCTAATCCTTGTTTTATTCTTTTTTCTTACTCCCGGTCAGGATGAAACGATCCGAGATATAGGCACAGCTATGAAAGCCGGAAGTTCCAAAGAGCTCATTAAATTTTGTAATCAGACGGTGGAGATTAAGATAAATGGGGAGAGCTCAAACTACAGTAAAGCTCAGGCGGAAGTAATTCTGCGAAATTTTTTCAATAAAAACGCCCCCAAAAATTTTACCTATATCCATCAGGGTGCTTCGCCGGAAGGACTGAAATACACGATTGGCAGATACACCCACTCTGATGGGGCCTACCGGGTGGTTATGTTCATCAAAAAAATTGGCGATAATTACCTGATAGACACTTTGAATTTCAGTCAGGAGTAACTTATTTCGTCCTACCGCCTGCTTCATTTAAACCGCCTGATATGAATTTGCCGTATTTGACCACAAAAAATATCAATGCCTTTATCAAGGCTGCCCTGGCAGAGGATATTGGCAGTGGAGACCACTCTTCTCTGGGATCAATTCCGGAAAATGCCACCAGTAAAGCACATTTAATTATTAAAGATGATGGGGTCATTGCCGGGCTTGAGCTGGCTGAGAAAATTTTCCATTACCTAGATAAAGACCTCCAGCTGGAGTTCATCAAAAAGGATGGTGACATGGTGGAACACGGGGAAGTGGGCTTCAATGTAGAGGGAAGTTCACGATCCATTCTTTCATCGGAGCGCTTAGTTCTGAATTGCTTGCAGCGAATGAGCGCGATAGCCACTTATACCCATCACATGAACCAACTGATTAAGGGTTCGAAGGCCAAATTGCTGGACACAAGAAAAACCACACCGCTTTTTCGTTTGCCCGAAAAATGGGCCGTGGTGATTGGAGGGGGAGTCAATCACCGGTTTGGACTGTATGACATGGTGATGCTCAAGGACAATCACATAGACATGGCCGGAGGGGTAAAAAATGCCATCAATCAGACAGTGGCTTACCTTGAAAAGAATGACCTCAAGCTTGATATCGAAATTGAAGTAAGAAGTTTAAAAGAGCTTGATGAGGTGCTTCAGGTAGGAAAGGTGAATCGGGTGATGCTCGATAATATGCTTCCTTCGGACATCAGACAGGCCATCAAAATGATCGGAGGTCGATTTGAAACAGAGGCTTCTGGCGGAATCACCGAGAAAACCATTGCAGAGATTGCTGAAACAGGTGTCGATTTCATTTCGGTGGGTGCACTTACCCACTCATACAAGAGCATGGATATGAGTCTCAAAGCGTTTTAAATTCTATATTCGCGTTGTAATTGTTATTGAAGTAGAAAGAGCTAATGAGCCATGATCGTACGAACAAAAAAATACCAGCTTCCAACCAAAAAATACATCGGCATTGCATTTAAAGCTGCCCTAAAACAACAGTGGTGGGTCTTCCTGATTTATGTAGCAATATGCTCAGGCTACTTTTTGGCACCAAGCCATTGGTGGATCACCGGGGCAACCATTGCGCTTGCTCTTTACATGCTTTTTTGGCTGATCCAGTTTGCTGGCATCACTCAACTAGAGCAGGGCAAATTCATGTTTCAGAAGCTGTCCTACGAAATCTCATCCCAGCAAATCCTCATTAAGATGAATGCCAAGCAAGGCATGCCGATGAAATGGGATCAAATCAAGCGAGCAAAAAAGGGAAAAGATGCTTTCGTTCTTTTTGCCAGCAAAGCACAGCTCGTTCACCTTCCTTTTAAAATTTTCAACAACGACAATGAAATCCGATTCATTGAAACTGTGCTGAAGAGAAAAGGCTACATTCCGGAGAAATAATTGCCATGGCTCGCAAGCTTGGGATAAGGGAAGCAAAGCAGCGGGCGGGGAGGTTTTGTGCTTTTAGGGAGCGCTCACCCAACGAACTTTTAGAGAAACTTCAAAGCTGGGGACTCACCCACGAGGAGGCATCATCGCTGGTTGCTGAGCTAAGCAAAGAAGGCTTTGTAGACGAGCAGCGGTTCGCCAATGCTTTTTGCAATGACAAGTTTGAATTCAACTCTTGGGGGAAGCAAAAAATCAAAGCACACATCTACACTCACAAGCTTTCCCAAGGCGCTATCCAGGAGGCACTAGATCGAATTGATCCAGAAAAGTACGAGGGGCGATTGTTGGAGCTTGCAAAGTCCAAGTGGAGTAAGCTGGAAAAGGAAGATTCCATGAAACGAAAACAAAAAACAGTTGCTTACCTGGCCGGGAAAGGATTCGAAATGGATTTGATCTGGAGTGCTATTAATAAGTTAAGCTCAGAAAGTCTTTAGCCTTACTTTTTTTAAAATTTATAAAATCAGTAAGCTGGAAAATCCGTAAGTTTAATTTTCGATATTCAAAGATTATGCTTCACACATCAGCTAAGGATCTGCTTTCTCAACTGGATCATATTATTCAATCTTGCAAGGAAGAGGATTTTTCCAGACCGTTGGAGGAATTGAGTGGCTCTACGTTTGGTCAGCATATCCGTCATACACTAGAGTTTTTTATCTGCCTTTTTGATGCGAAAAATGACGGGGTGGTAAATTATGATCAGCGCAAACATGACACTTTGATTGAGACAGATCGCAAACTGGCTTGCAGTGTAATTGATTCCATCCAGGATTTTCTGGACAAGAATGAGGAAGACTTTGAGCTAAGATTTGAGGCGAACTATACAGAGCGGGAAGGATCAAATGCCGGTATGAGAAGCAGTTTTTACCGAGAGCTTTCTTACAATATCGAGCATGCAATCCATCATATGGCGTTGATCAAAATCGCCGTGAGGCAATCGCTGAATTACATTTCATTGCCGGAGCACTTTGGAGTAGCCAGCTCTACGGTAAGATACCAAGCCTCCAAAGCCAATTGACCTCACTTGAAGAAGCTACTGATTAGACTGACTAATTGGGAGTATTGGCCTTTCTCCATTTTGTACTTTCCTGTTTTCATTTATTACGGGTGGTTGGCTTTGAAGAACCGATCGCTTTTCTTTTTTACGGCGGCTAATCCCAGCATTGAGTTTGGTGGTATGCTGGGCGAGAGAAAGTCAGACATCTTCAAATTGATACCAGAAATTTATCTTCCAAAGACGATTTTGATTGGAAAAGGAGATCTGGAACGTGCAGCACTTTTTGGTGAGCAAATCGGTTTTCCGCTGATTGCCAAGCCGGATATCGGGGAGCGTGGGACCTGGGTGAAAAAGATAAATGATCAGGCTGAGTTGAGAAGTTATACCGAAACCTGTCCGGTCGATTTCCTGCTTCAGGAATTGGTTGAAATGCCCATCGAGCTTGGGGTATTTTTTATAAGGTACCCAAATGAAAATCAAGGCAGGGTCACCTCCATCGTGCGAAAGGATTTTCTAAAAGTAACCGGGGATGGGCGATCCACAGTAAGGCAATTGCTTGAAAAAAATCCACGGGCCGCTCTGACTGGAAACTTGAATAGCGAAAAGCACAAATGGATTGAGACATATGTTCCCAAACAGTCCGAAGATGTGCTAGTGGAACCAATCGGTAACCATTGTAGAGGCACAAAATTTTTAAGTGACAATCACGAAATAGATGAGGGCTTAAATGAAGCATTCAATAAACTGGCGGATCAAATACCGGTCTTCTACTTTGGCCGCTTCGACTTGAAATGCGAATCCTATGAAGAGCTGAGACAGCTTAGAAACTTTAAAATCCTGGAGCTAAATGGTGCAGGGGCAGAGCCTGCACATATCTATCAGCCGGGATATTCTTTGATCAAAGCATACCGTGACCTCTTTTGGCATTTAGGGGTTTTGTCGGATATTAGTGCTCAAAATCGAAAAAACGGGCATTCCTATTGGAGTTTTAAGCGGGGCTTCAGAAAATGGAAATCGCACCAACGATATAATCGCCTGCTTGCCAGTAAATGATTGTACAGACATTAATTGTTGCATTTGTAGTAAGCTATTTCGGATCCATTCCTCCGGGCACGATCAACGTATCCGTGATGCAGCTATCGATGCAGAAGAAACAGCGGGCGGCTATTTTTTTGGCTTTCGCAGCATCTGTTATTGAATTTGTCTATGTGGGCATTACGGTGCAGTTTCATCTGCTCCTGACAAACAATGAAACTGTGGCTGTCTATTTCAGGATTATCACTTCTCTTGCGCTCATTGGCTTGGGAATCTGGAATATATTCTCAAAATCTACTTCCACAACAGTGAAGGTGGAGGAAAAAATCACTGGTCGGCATGGCTTCCGAAAGGGTATGCTGCTCGGCATTCTCAATCCAATGACGATTCCTTTTTGGCTGGCTATCACGGCGCAGCTTGAGGGAGATGGATGGGTGGATGTTTCGGAGTTTGGGTTTTGGGCGTATTTGATTGGCTTGTCGACAGGTACATTTTGTTTGCTGCTTACGGTAGACGCCCTGGGTAAGCGCTTTACCAAAATCGCTGATAATTCATTTCTGGTTCACAAAGTGCCGGGTTTTATTCTTTTAGGATTGGGAGTTTACTTCCTTTCAAAACTGATCTTCTGATCAATTCCTTATCTCCCCACCCCCAAATATGACGAACCCTTTGATGTGAACGGTGCTAGTGGCATTGCTGCTAATTGATTTTCTGGAGTCGCTGAAGCCACCAAAAATGGCGGTGGCACCCATGTTCACTTTCCAATCTTCCGGGAGCATGAGCTCTACCCCACCAAACATGCAGAAAATTTCGATCACTGCACCGTCCTGGGCTTTTGATCCTCTGAGATCGATTTCAGAGCCACCAAAAATATTGGTGACTTTGCCTCCTTGAAGGTTGTCCGAGATGTATTTTTTTTCCGTCCCACCGAATATGGCCACTTCATCAAAGTAATTGTCATCAGCCTCAGTAATTTTCTTTACGGTAGGTTTTTTTCTCAGGATCACCGATAGGCCAATGACAATAAGGATCACCGGCCAGAACGTTCGGATATTTATTACATCAAAGTGATGGAGATAGAAGACAGCACCAAGCCCGATTAGGATCATAGCAGCCCTGCTATTTCCCGAGAGGAGGTTGACGATCCCCAAAACAACCAAAATGGCAGGCCAGGAAAAGAGATAGTAAGGGATTTCAATGTTGAAACCCAGATTATCCAAAAGGAAAATCGATCCAATAATGACCAGAATGATCCCGATGATCGCCCGTTTGTGACTTGATGATGCCATAAGAAAAATGTTTTCCTGCCTCAATATGAAGCAGGATGCTTAAACGGGAATTTACAGCATTTGATCAATTAAACCATCCAAACAACAGCGATATGCCGAACGTAGGCCCGTCATAGTCACCGGAATCGAAGTAGGGATTGTCCACACCAATCGTCTTTTGGAATCCGATGGCAGCATTCACCTTAAACCAATAGGCAATATTTGCCTCCCCCATAAATTGCGGGTTGAAAATGAATACATCGTCTTTGTTTACCTGCTCATTGGTAGCAAGTGATTTTGTGGTGATCCCGCCCCAGCCAAGTTTAGTTTCTACGCCAAAATGAAGGAGGTTGTCAGGGTTGATATTGTACCCTAGCCAAAAGCCTCCATGACCGAAGCTTGAGGTATACTCTGTGCTCCCAACCGTCACATTTTTGTTTCCAGTGAGGCCAAGACCATACCCGCCAATAAAAAAAGTGTTGTCAAAAAGTATAGCCCCTCCGCCACCAGTGAGGGTGGATAGGTCTCCGTCGATTGGCATGAAGGAAAACAAAACCGCTCCAAAACCCGAGATATCTTCAGGGTCGCTTCCAATGAGGGTTTTTGGCCGTTCGCTTTGAGCCATTGTGATAATAGACATCACAAGCAATAGAATAGTAAAAGTCCTTTTCATGTGTATAGTGTTTAATTTTCTAGGCACATGGAATTCGCATAAATAGTATTCATTCACCGGTTGGTGTTTATCATCTACGCTCATTTCATGTGTATAGTGTTTGTCTTTTGAGTTATGAAATTATGTGTTCAGGTCATTGGAAGGACAGAGAAAATGATGGAATGTTTCCAGCGCCGGATGAATTGTTGAATAAAGTATCCGGCCAAAATGACCGTATGGATATAAGCTTCGGCCATAGTGGCACGTTGGGGTTTTTGGAATGGCTTTTGTTTTTTACCGAAGAAAGGAGACTGAAATGAGAGTTGATAAAAATGTGAGTAAACGGCTGGCAGAGACCGCCAACATCATAAACACGATACATGGGGGAAGTATTTATCCTACTTTTAATACGACGACTGAAAAGGATCACTATCGCCTGGAAGTAAGCGCACCTACGATTGAGCCTGATGATATTAAGGTAGAAGTAAACGGGAGTGACCTGATGATTTATCAGAACATTCACGTAAATGCATACACCCTCCCGAATATTCTGGGCATTATCAAAATTTCAACTGATGTGGAGTTGGAAAATATCCACGCGGAGTATGAAGATGACCTGCTGGTGGTGATCCTACCCTTCAGCGAGATGTCCGGTGGATTTCAAAAGGAAATAGACATCTTTAAGCGATAATTATTCATCATGCAATGTGTCGGCAGGGTTGAGCCGTGCTGTTTTGAATGTGTGAAATGCTACGGTACTTATTGCAATCAGTACTATTAAAATGGCAGGGGTCAAAAATATTGCTAGTCCAAGCTGAATTCTATTTTCAAAATTATTGAGCCAGTTGGTCATCAGCCACCAGCTTAAAGGAGCGGCAATGACAATTGAGACAACCACTAGTTTCACAAAATCCCATGTGAGCAAGGTCAAAAGTTGCTGGATGGAAGCCCCTAGCACCTTTCTTACTCCGACCTCTTTTGAGCGCAGACTGGTGTTGTAAGAAGCCAGCCCAAAGAGACCTAAACAGGCCACCAAGATGGCAAGTGCTGCAAAGAGCCCGAAGATTGATCCAAACTTTACTTCAGCTTTATACTGTTCATTGTAATAGTCATCCAAGAAGAAGAAGTCGAAAATTTTGTTGCCGAAAGCAGCTTCCCAATTCGCTTGTATATAGTCTACAGCATCAGCTATATGGCTACTTACTTTGACCGAGTAGAATCCGGAAGTAGATGGGAAGTATCTAAAAATTAGGGGGTCATAGGCCTGCTTCGGGGATTCTTGCCTATAGTTTTTTACCACCCCCACAATATTGAAGGTATCTCCCCAGAACAAGATTTTTTGGTTGATGGCTTCCTCTGCCTCTTTAAATCCCATCTGCGCAACAGCAGCTTCATTTAAAAGCACATTGCTTTCTTCCGACCCAAATGTCTTATCAAAAGCTCTGCCAGAGACCAATTCCAGCCCATAAAATTCTGTGAAGTTGGCATTGGCACCAAGTATTCTGTATTGGTTACTTTCCGAATCATCCTGAGATAATAGCCTTATGCCACCAGCATTCCAGTTGGGTGTTCGGCCAGGAACAGCCGATGAAGTTGTGTAGTCTTTGATAGTGGGATTTGAATCCATGAAATTTCTGAAAACTGCATCTTTTATGGACATTACCGAATCACTTTGATAAACTGGAGTTTTTATAACCATTGTTTGATCAATCTTCACACCTAAGTCCTGCGATTGCAGAAAGTACATTTGTTTGTAGACTACAAATGTGCCGGTAATCAACACCACCGAGGCTAAAAATTGGAATGTAACTAAAGCTCTTCTTAGGTTGTTTCCACTTGTACTTGAGGTAAATTTTCCTTTTAGTACTGAAATAGGCTTGAAGTTGGAAAGTACAAATGCAGGATAGAATCCTGAAATGATCAAACCTAATAGGAACACTAAGCCAAGACCAACCCAGAAAAATGGAGCATCGGGCCATGTATATGGGATGCTTTTTCCAACAAAACCATTGAAGGTCGGGAAAATCAGGACAACAAACAGTGCTGCAATTGTGAATGAAATCACGTTCAGGAAGAAGGATTCGAATAAAAACTGACCGATAAGTTGCGCTCTATGGCTCCCAAGCACCTTCCTGATGCCCACTTCTTTAGCTCGACTCAATGCCCGAGCGGTTGTCAGATTCACATAGTTGATCCATGCTATGAAAAGAACAAAGAGACCAATAATAAGTAGAAAGTAAGTTGTCTTTTCGTCCCCTGTTGGCTTTATTTCTGCTCGATAGTTAGATGTAAGATGAATTTTAGTGAGAGGTTGCAAAATAAGCTCGATTCTAAAATTTGTTTGATCTTCTTCCCCTATGAGTTCGGTGAGCCACGGATCAAATTTTTCGGCAAGTAGATGTGGATTCACCCCAGAGTGTAGCTTCACGTAGTTCAAAAAACCATCCCAATTCCATTCGGTTCTGGAATCTTCACTTGTGAAGAATACAAATGAATCGAATGAATAAAGAAGATCGAACTTCATATGAGATCTTTCAGGTAAATCAGGAAAAACTGCGGTTACCTTAAAATCATAAGCATCATTTTGCTTGATCATCTTGCCCATGGGATCTTCGTCACCGAATATTTTCTTTGCAAGTGACTCACTCAATGCAACGGTCATTGGTTCCTTTAAGGCGATACTGTCCACGCCTCTTAGGAGTGGAATAGAAAAAAATTTGAAGAAATTCTTGCCGGCATAGTAGGGATTAGAAAGCTCAAAGTACTTCTTGTCGTATGAAATTTGAGCTCTGCTCTGAGTTAGGTTTACAAATTCTTTTACCTCCGGAAAATCACGATTCAAAAAGTGCCCAGCTCCAGCGGCTCCAGCCGCCCACTGTGTGGACAGCTCACCTTGGTTGTATCTATTGGTTTGAACTCTATAGATATTCTCTTTGTCAGGGATGAATGTATCATATGTGAGCTCCTGATACACGTACTGGAGAATCATAAATCCGGCGGCCATACCAACAGCGAGTCCAAAGATGTTGATGGAGGCATAAAACTTATGCCGTTTCAGATTTCTAACAGTTGCAATGAGGTAGTTTTTAAACATAGCTTCAATATTTGAGTGTTTTGACCTTTTTCTAAATCTTGGCCGCAAGAACCCCAGCACCTGAAAAAGATGAATGATATTGGTTCTAAAAGCCCCTTTTATTTCTTTGTTTTCCAGATATGATTCTTCCAAGTCACCTAGTATTCCTTCCAAAATGGAGGGCTTGCAAAAGCGCTCAAGCAGATCGCTTGTAAACGAAAGAATTCTAGGCTTTCTATCCATTTGTCAGTGCTACTTCTGGCATAGACTTCCACATTTCATCTCTCATTTCTTTCATTCTTGTAATCGCGGCTTTGCCTGAAGTGGTCAATTGAAATAGTCTTTTCCTTCTACCACCTCGCTCCGGGGTAGCTCCGTCGTATCTGGCGCTCAGATACCCCTTTTCCTCCAGTCTGGATGTCACAGAGTGAACTGTACTGATCGTGATACTACGCTTGCAGCGTTCTTTGATTTCTTTTTGAATAGCCAGACCATAGGCATCATCATAGAGGATGCCTACAGATAGCATAACCAATTCTTCTAATTCACCCAGATTTGTTCCCTTCACAATGATGTTACTTTTATAAATTTAGGATGGTTACAGATTTCTTTCGATTTTGTCGAAAACGAAAATTTAGACAAGTAGTTTCATATAACAACATATTTCTTTCGATTTTGTCGTAATTGGTTAAAATGAATAATAGCGATATCAATAATCACTTTGGGGATATGGATCTATTCCTGATGGATGCGATCCTAAAAGGAAAGATCCCAGAGGGTGGACGTATTTTGGATGCGGGATGTGGTGAGGGCAGGAATGCAATCTACTTTTTGCAAAATGGTTATGAATATCACGGGTGGGATTTGGAGGAATCTGGGATTCGCCTGGTGGAGTATCTGGCCAAAAATTCAGAAGGAGTAAATGCGAATTTCAAGGTTGCTGATTTTCGAACCGAAGAACCCAATCAGCCTTTTGATATTATCATTTGCAGCAGAGTATTACACTTTGCCAGGGATGAGGAAGATTTCAAGTTGATGATCAATGCAATGGACAAACTTCTTAAGGAATCCGGATTGCTATATTTTTCGATGGATTCCGTAGTTGGAAGTTCAATAGCAAAACCGCTCCCCGATGGAAAATGGGAATTTCCTGGTGGAAAAATAAGGTTTTCACTGACAGAAGATCTCTATGAAGAAACAAAAAAAGGGTTCGAAGAAATCGAACCCTTAAAAACCGTAATTTACCAAAATGAAAGAGCGCAGAGTTTTGCGCTATTGAAAAAGCTTTAAACGCACCCTTGTGCAAGCATGGCATCCGCCACCTTCACAAATCCTGCGATATTCGCTCCTTTCACATAGTCTACATAATCTTTGCTCACCTGACCATGATTCACGCAGTTTTCGTGAATGTTTTGCATGATGCCTCTCAGCTTATCGTCTACTTCTTCTCTTGTCCACGACAGTCGAAGCGAGTTTTGTGACATCTCTAGTCCTGATGTAGCCACACCTCCGGCATTGGATGCCTTACCCGGGCTAAACATCATTTTATGCTCTTTGAACACCTCAATGGCTTCTGCGGTGCACGGCATATTGGCGCCTTCATACACACCAATGCATCCGTTTTTCTGCAATACTTTGGCATCATCAAGGTGAAGCTCGTTTTGAGTAGCGCATGGATAGGCAATGTCACATTTAATGTGCCAAGGGGTTTTCCCCTCATGATATTCCGCACCGTATTTATCGGCGTATTCTTTTATCCTGCCCCGCTTCACATTTTTCAGTTCTTTTACAAACTCAAGTTTTTCCTGCGTAAAACCTTCCTTATCATATACAGTCCCTCCAGAATCAGACATGGAGACTACTTTCACGCCATTTTGAAGGAGTTTTTCTACGGTAAACTGTGCAACGTTTCCAGACCCGGATACCAAAGCAGTCTTGCCGTCCAGATCATCGCCCTTGAATGAAAGCATCTCCTTACTGAAGTAGACACATCCATACCCGGTGGCTTCCGGTCTGATGAGCGACCCACCAAAAGGCAGCCCTTTGCCGGTCAGCACTCCCGTAAATTCATCCCTAACCCGTTTGTATTGACCAAAGAGGTAGCCGATCTCCCGGCCGCCAACACCAATATCTCCGGCAGGCACATCTGTAAACTGGCCAATGTATTTGCTCAGCTCAGTCATGAAGCTTTGGCAAAAACGCATAACCTCATTGTCGCTTTTTCCTTTTGGGTCGAAATCAGAACCGCCTTTTCCGCCTCCCATGGGCAGGGTAGTCAGGCTGTTTTTAAACGTTTGCTCAAAGGCCAAAAATTTGAGAATACTCAAGTTTACCGATGGGTGAAATCTTAGACCTCCTTTATAGGGGCCTATTGCTGAGTTCATTTGAATTCGATAGCCTCTGTTTATCTGCGCTTTCCCTTTATCGTCGATCCAGGGCACGCGAAACATAAATACTCTTTCGGGCTCACACATTGCTTCTAGCACATGAGAATCTTTATATTTTGGCTTATCAGCAATAAATGGGATAATAGTTTCGGCCACCTCGTGTACTGCTTGCAAAAACTCAGGCTCGTGGGGGTTTTTCTTCGCAACTGAATCTACAAATTGCGAGATTTCTTTGGAGTGATTGGACATGTTGTGATAGTTCTATTTATGAGATGAATTTAGGGGTTTTTTATCTGAAAATGATCCGTAAAAAGACGGAATATTGTCAATGTTAAACTTAGGTCAAGCGTATTTAATCGAAATACAATATTAACCTAAAACCTGACTAACACGTGAATCGTAAATTGACTGTGATATAAACCACTATCAACATGAATTATTTAAGACTAGAAAACGAGATTATTTCTTCGGTTCAGAGCTTAAATGGCCATCAGCAAAGTGATGTTTTGGACTACATCAAAAACATCAAACCTACTAACCACAGCACGAGGCTGTATAGAAGGAAGGCCATGAAGGAGATAAGAGAGGCACTGAAAGGTGCTTAATCCTCGGACAGAACGATAACCATATCGTTTTCCGCAAGGGTAAACTCTTCTGATTTCACAGGATTCAATACCACACCGTATTGTTCATCGGCACTTCTTGCTTTGCTAATTGTTCGGTATCCTATTGCTACTTCATTCTTTCTCGCAGCAGACTCCAGTATGGTATAGAAATTCATCGGAACGCCGGTTTGCACATATTCTTTGGCCGGCTTGATATAAATCTCAGACCCATCTGCATCAAACAGATCTTCAAATACACGCATCAAATCTTTGTTTTCGGAAACCTGGCTCATCAATAAACTGATCAGCTTGTCACTTACAATAAAGTCATCTGCACTGGTGATATCAGCAAGCTGCCGGTTTCGGATGTCGAGCATCTCACTCACAATTTTGTACTTGCTTCCTTTTATTTCAGTAAAGTTTCTTAAGTGAAGAAGGGTAATTAGCGTTTGTGCATCTGCCTCCTGAATGGGGAAATAATTTTGATAGCAAAGCAGTATGATGTAGTCATACTTCTCCAGGTTCATTGATTCCAGCGTTTCCCTGCCAGTTGTGTCGATTACTTCAAAATCAATGTTAATGTTGCTAACAGTATTTTTAAGTTTTTCTACTGTTTTCTCCGCATCTCCAAACTTGGAGACAATGTGAACCTCCGATCCTGGCGGCACGTAATTGTCAAGCTCCCGGATGATATATCTCGCCCGATTGTTCCATCCTACAATCAGGAGCTTTTCAGCATCTTGTGGCTCAGGCTCTGTATACACGATGTTGCTTTCAATGGGCTCGGTTGGTTTGGCATTAGGTACCAGCGTATCATCATCTGCTGTGATGCCGATAACCTTGTCCCCACTATTGAAAATTGTATCCATTGGTGGATTGATGGATACACTACCATCTTCAAATTGTATCCCCATAATGGAGGAGTCTTCATAAGCGAAAAGAACCTCACGGAATGTCTTTCCTACTAAAGAAGGTGCGCTTTCAAAGTAGATTTCATCTCCGTCAAAGTCCATCAAATCCTGATAAACCACACTTAAACCGGACTGCCTGCTGGTCTGAACCATGATTTTTGAAATAATCTCATCAGAAAGGATCAGCTCCACTTCACCTTTCCCCACCATCTTAGCCACATCGAAGTTTTTCTTATCTTCCATTTCTGCGGTGATGTGGTATGGTCGTTTTTCGGGGAGGCCCCTAAGCTTTTCCCTTTTCGGATCGGTTACGATGGCCACAATCGTCTTGATGATCTGGCTGTCCGAGTTTTCATTTTCTTTGTCCAGGATGATGATCGATTTTGCATCAAAGGGGTTGGCGATTTTTAAATCATGTACATCAATCGGATTACCTGTTCGGCAGATCACCTGAGTGTTTCGGGTATTCCCCACCTTGTCCTTGATTTCATCCTCCATTAGCACCTTATCCATATCGGCTAGGATAACAACTACTCCCCTTTTCTGATTTTCATTGGCTTCTACAAGCTCAGGGATGATTGTAAATATTTTTGAAGACCAACCGAGGATGAGCACATGATCCCGCTCAATCACAAATGACCGGCCTTTTCTCAACGCTTCCAGCTTTGTCAAAATACCATTAGAAACAAGACCAATCAACGTGGAGATAATAACCAGACCTATTATCGTGGTTAGCATCATGAACAACCTGAATGGCCAGTTTTCATCATGGTTTCCCAATACCCCGGGATCCAACGCATGAGTGAGGTTTACCCAAAATGATTCATATATTGTGAACTCATTGTCGTGATCAGGGTGTAAACCAAGCAGCAATAGAAATGTACCAAAAATGACAATAATGATAACGGTAATTACACCAAGTCCTTTTATCATGGAGATGGTACCCTGAGACACAAAACTGTCAAAGCGATACTTGATCCTATCTAGAAGGGAAATATTTCTCATGTTTTGATTGTTTCTTTCGGCCCTTTTAAAATTAAGGTCTGGTAGTAATGAAAGTACTCCAGACTTGCGTTAATTCAAAAATGAATCATTCATGGTTACAGGCAGCAAAACTACTCCTAAAATAATGCAAATTTATGACTGAGGGAGATTTAGGCTCAAAATGCCAATTGTCAATAAGATGACACAAAAAAATTGGTAGTATTTTTAAAGTAAGCGTAATATGCTTCTATGAATAAGATCATCACCTTCCTGATTGCCATTCTTTTGCTGGCATCTTGCAACCCCACCACTCTCACCTTTTCATTCATATACAATGATGAAGGCCCCAACAAAGAGATTGCCACTCGTATGAAAAACCTGCTGGAGAGCAAGTATAATGTGGAGATTAGGCTTGTAGAGGGAGTGGGCACAGATGCGAACCTGGATAGTTTGGTAGAGGGCAAAATAGACATAGCCCTGGTGGAAAATTATGTAAACTACCGTGAGGGGCTAAACTCTGCATTTTCGGTCTACTCGGAGGTACTCCACATTTTTCACAAAGAAAGTGTGGATGGAAGCTCTTTTGAATCACTAATTTATAGTGGGCCTGTCTACATCGGTCGGGAGCAATCTCCTACCTACAACCTAATGATGGATTTGTTCGATTTCTACGGTCTTGACCCATCACTTATTGACGTTACATTCAACATGTCGGAAGCTGGAGTAGTGGTAGAACTTACCAACCTCTTTTCAAAGGAGTCACTTAAAGCTTACGAGGGATTTAACATGTTTTCTTTCGACAATGTGGAAAATCTGGGTAGCGCATCCATAGCTGAAGGGATAGCCTTAAAGTATCCCAGAATGTCCCCATTTGTAATTCCGCAAGGTTCGTATTGGGGATTTTCAGACGTGCCAATAGTGACGCTCGCAGTAGACTTGATAATGGTCGTGAGGTCCGGGATGCTTGAGGTTTCGGTCAATGATTTTGCACAGACGATGCTCAGAAACAGACAGATTTTCACTTCCATAGACCCACTCCTTTTCAATGGGCTCAGGGAGGATTTTGATCAGAGTATACTAAATATTCCTCTGCACGAGGGGGCACGAACCTTTCTGGACAGGGATGAGCCGAGCTTCATAGAGCGCTATGCAGAACTTGGAGGTGTGATTCTTTCAATCATCATCGCACTTTGGAGTGGGATCGTGTCGCTCACCAAATGGCAGGCCCAGAAGAAGAAGGATAAGATTGATGAGTTCTATGAAGACCTCATTAAAATCAAGAATGCAATTCCTACTCTCAAGACAATTTCAGAGGGAATACAAAAGATTCGCAGGGTACAGGCCGCTCAGAACAAAGCTTTTGAAATGCTTATTGCCGAGAAATTGGTGGCGAATGACAGTTTCCGTATTTACATGGAATTGTCTAAAGAAACCATCAACGACCTGAGGGGAAGAATGAGAGTGCTAAAGGCAAAAGGTTAAGACACAACTTCTTAAAAATGAAACTTTTACCACTTATTGGTGATGCTTTAGCTTTTATGCAAAATCGAACCTAAATTCGTGCTCAAATTCTGAGTGAGCATTCATGGGTCTTTTTGATTTTTTCCAGAGCGACATAGCTATTGATTTAGGTACTGCCAACACGCTGATTATCAGCAAGGATAAAGTGGTGGTAGACGAACCTTCTATCATCGCCATTGATAAAAACACGAACAAGGTACTTGCCATTGGGCGTGAGGCCATGCAAATGCATGAAAAGACCCACGAAAATATAAAGACGATCAGGCCGCTTAAAGATGGTGTGATTGCAGATTTCCATGCTGCAGAGCACATGATTCGGGGCATGATCAAGATGATGGATAAAGGGAAGAAAAGCTTTTTCCCGGCATCACACCGAATGATCATTTGCATTCCCTCTGGGATTACCGAAGTGGAGAAAAGAGCTGTGCGAGATTCAGCAGAGCACGCAGGAGCTAAAGAAGTTTACATGATCCATGAGCCAATAGCCGCTGCAATAGGTATTGGTATTGACATAGATCAGCCGGTTGGTAGCATGGTGGTGGATATCGGAGGAGGTACTACTGAGATTGCAGTTATAGCCCTGAGTGGAATAGTTTGTGATCAATCGATCCGTGTGGCTGGAGACTCTTTCAACAAGGACATTCTCGATTATATGAGAAGGCAGCACAATCTTTTGATTGGGGAGAGAACGGCCGAAAAGGTAAAAATCGAAGTTGGCTCAGCATTGACAGAACTTGATGATGATGCACCGGAAGATTATGAAATCCGGGGCAGAGACCTAATGACCGGAATACCGAAAGTGATTAAGATTTCTTATTCAGAAATTGCTTTCGCAATTGACAAGTCAGTCTCGAAAATCGAAGAAGCGGTACTGAAGGCCCTGGAAATTTCTCCACCCGAACTTTCTGCGGATATCTACGACAATGGAATTTACCTGACAGGAGGAGGAGCTATGCTTCGAGGCTTGGATAAGCGCCTGGCTATGAAAACCAAACTTCCTATTCATATTGCTGAGGATCCATTGAGAGCGGTGGTGCGAGGTACTGGTGCGGCACTCAAAAATTTGAATCAATATAGAGCGGTATTGATGACTTAAGAAGTGAATGCAAAGGCTTTTAGATTTCCTTTATCAACAGCGAGAAATAGCCGTATTCATCGGTCTGGAAATACTAAGTGCGTGGTTACTCATCAATTTTAACAACCGATACAACGCATCTTTTCTCAATTCAAGCAATGAGGCAGCCGCTTCGCTGACACAAACATCCAATAACGTGAGCGATTACTTTCAGCTTACGGAAATCAATCAGCAGCTCATGCTGGAGAATTCTCAACTACAGGAGGAGCTCCGAATGCTTCGCACTGAAAAGTACTCATTTCTGGATACGGTAGATCAATACCAGGTCATAGGAGCACGGGTGATCAACAACACCTTCGATCGAAGCACCAACTTTGTGACTATCTCGGCCGGTAGAAAAGATAGTGTTGAGGTAGGCATGGGCGTGATTTCTTCTTTTGGAGTCGTTGGTCAGGTAAAGTCGGTGACCAACAATTTTGCAACGATTTACTCCCTGTTGCACCCTAAACTCCTGATCTCATCTAAGGTAAAAAGGACGGAAACCAAGTGTACGGTACAGTGGGATCAGGAGAGCTATGACAGGGCAAGCCTAAAATATATTCCAAGGCACATTAAGCTGAAAGCAGGTGATTCGATTGTGACATCCGGCTATAATTCAGTTTTCCCGGAAAATGTGCTTGTAGGCATAGTGGACGAATTGAACCTTGAAGATCACATGACTTTTTATGAGGCTAAGGTGAAGTTGGCAACTGACTTTACCAGCTTGTATCAGGTTTTCGTTATCAAGGATTTGTATAAACCGGAAAAGGACTCACTTGAGATTGCCCAATGACACGAATCAGCATCAATGAACAGATTCTCAACCTGATCCTGCTTTTGCTGGTGCAATTGCCGCTGATTCATCGGGTCACCCTGTTCGATAAGGCTTTTGGCTTCTTTTATGTGGGCTTTCTCTTGCTTCTCCCTCGCACGCTTAGCAGGTCTTATTTAATGCTGATCGGATTTCTCTCAGGTTTGCTGGTGGATGTATTCACGAATACTCCCGGTATTCATGCATCTGCCTCAGTGTTTATCATGTTTATTAGAAGCTTCTGGCTCAATGTGGTGACGGATGATGCGCAGGAAATCACAAACCTTGATATCTCAAGCCTGAAAAAGTCGGGATTTGTCTATTTCATTTTTCCTCTTGTCTTTGTCCATCACTTCCTCATTTTTACCATTGAGAATGGCGGCTTCCACTTATTTGGCATGGTTTTGAGCAAGGTGTTCTTCAGTGCTATCTTTAGTACGGTGGTCATTTTCACCACCAATTTTGCAATCACACCAACCAGAAAAAGGGTATGAGAGGACGGAGCATCATCATACGCGGCATCATTCTTCTCACCGTGTTTGTGTTTGCGGTGCGCCTTTTCTACATCCAGATCCTGGAGGAGGACTATAAAGTAGCAGCAGAAAACAACGTGGTTCAAAAGATCGTGCAATATCCCTTTCGTGGATTGGTGTATGATAATAATGACAGTCTGGTAATCTATAATTCCCCGGTTTATGATTTGATGATTGTGCCTAAGGAGGCCGAGATTTCCGACACCACCAAGTTTTGCAATTTGCTTGGAATCGACCGGGTAGAACTGGAAGAAAAGCTCATCAAAGCCAAGGGATACTCCTCCATTCTAGCATCAAAGTTTATCGAGCAAATCTCCGACGAACTCTTTGCCAGGCTGCAGGATCAGTTGATCAATTACCCGGGATTCTATGTGCTCCCAAGAACGATCAGGTCTTACAATACCAAATCCCTGGCCAATGTGGTTGGCTATGTGGGTGAGATAAGCGGAAGGGACCTGGAGCGAGACACTACCAACTACTATCGCTCCGGGGATTACATTGGAATAGGAGGCATTGAAAAATCTTACGAGCAGCATCTCCGTGGCAAGCGAGGGGCTACCTATAAGGTGGTGAATGTGCAGGGAATTATCAAAGATGATTATCGGGATGGCGAGTATGATACCCTGCCCCAACCCGGAGAGAATATTCACCTGACCATCGACCTGGAGCTACAGCAATATGCTGAGAAGCTGATGGAGGGAAAGGTTGGTAGCGTGGTGGCCATAGAGCCAAAAACAGGAAGAATTTTGGCACTGGTATCTGCCCCATCTTATGATCCACAGCTGCTAAGTGGAAAAAATCTGAGCAAGAATTTTCCCGAATTGAACGGCAATGAAGATAAGCCATTATTTAACAGGCCCCTTCAGGCAAGATACCCACCAGGCTCTATGTTTAAGACGATCCAGGCAGTAATATCCATGCATGAAGGGGTGGTGGGGAAAGATGAAATTATCATCACAGATGGCAGCAATATTGGAGATCTGGCTCCTCCGGGCCCGTACAATATGGTCAAGGCCATCACCAAATCTTCCAACAATTATTTCTATCTGGTAATGAGACGAATGGTGCAGCAAGGGGAGGATGAGAGCCCTTTCATAGATTCTCGGATAGGTCTGGAAAAATGGAGGGATTATGTGATGGAGTTTGGCTTGGGGCGAAAGCTAGGTGTGGATTTGCCCAATGAGATTGCGGGCAATGTCCCAAGCATCGAATATTATGATAGATTTTATGGGGCTAAGCGATGGAAGTATTCCAACATCGCGTCTCTAAGTATCGGACAGGGAGAGCTACTGGTGACCCCTCTCCAAATGGCAAACCTTGGAGCAATCCTGGCCAACAGGGGGTATTTTATCACCCCGCATGTGGTAGAAATGATTGAAGGATGGCCAAACCCAAATATCAAGAAAGAGATTCTCCCCTTTGATCCTGCTCATTTCGAGCCGGTGATCCAGGGCATGGAGCTGGTGGTCAAAGCCGGTTCCGGAATTCGCGGATATCTGGACAGCCTGAAGCTTGCCGGCAAAACGAGTACAGTCCAAAATCCACATGGTGAGGATCATTCAGGTTTTATGGGGTTTGCTCCGTTGGATGATCCGAAAATCTCCATTGCAGCTTACGTGGAAAATGCCGGACAGGGTGGTCGTGCGGCAGTCTCTGTGGCCAGCTTACTGGCAGAAAAATATGTGATGGGCAAGGTCTCACGACCATGGCTCGAAGATTACGTTTTAGAAGAAAGATATTTACCTCAAAATGCGCCAAGACCCACTCTCGCAGAAAATTGATTGGATTTCGGTCCTTTTGTTTGCGGTGCTTGTGATTGCAGGCTGGCTGAATATCTATGCAGCGGAGTATGACCCTGAGATTAACCAGAGCATCTTCGATTTTAGCACACGAGCCGGCAGGCAGCTGATTTGGATTTTTGCCACTATTGCTATTGTTTTTACGATCTTCTTTTTTGACTATAAGTTCTTCGATTCTTTCGCTTACATCATTTATGGGATATTTATTGTTTTGTTGCTATTCATTTTGATCGGTGGAAAGGAAGTGGCCGGATCGAAATCGTGGGTAGGTATAGGTGGTTTTGGATTACAGCCATCCGAGTTTGCCAAGTTTGCAACAGCCTTTGCTTTGGCTAAATACCTCGATCATACCACCAGAAAACTTACCAACCTCAACACGCTCGGAGTAGCTTTTGCCATCATCTTATTGCCAATGGTGCTAACAGTTCTTCAAGGAGATACTGGAACGGCACTAGTGTTTGTAGCTCTGATTGTGCCAATGTTCAGGGAAGGAATGCCCCCCTTGTTGCCGATAGTCGGGTTGTCAGTATTGGCGGTTTTTTTGCTCACATTACTGGTGAGCCAGACAGTTTTGTTGGCAGGAATTGCAGTAGTAACCCTACTTGCAATGGGGTTAAATGCTCGCCAGCCGAAACGTCTTTTATACATCATCACCAGTGCGGTGGTGATCACATTTGCAGTGCGAAGTGTGGACTTCATTCTTACAGATGTGCTAAAGCCTCACCAGCAGAAGCGTGTGCTTTCATTGATCAACCCGAACATTGATCCGCTGGGGGCAGGATGGAATGTGACCCAGTCCAAGATAGCCATCGGATCGGGAGGATTTGCCGGAAAGGGCTTTTTGGAAGGCACACAGACTAAGTTTGATTTTGTGCCAGAGCAAACCACTGATTTTATTTTCTGTACCATCGGGGAAGAGCATGGCTGGCTGGGGAGCATTTTGCTGCTCGCACTTTTCACCACACTTCTGCTTAGACTGGTCTTTTTGGCTGAACGACAGAAGTCCACGTTCTCAAGAATCTATGGCTATGGGGTGGTGGGAATTATCTTTTTCCACTTCACAGTAAACATTGCCATGACGATTGGTTTGTTTCCTGTAATAGGCATTCCTCTGCCGTTTTTCAGCTACGGTGGTTCCTCGCTTTGGGCTTTTACGATTTTGCTTTTCAGCTTTTTGAAGCTTGATGCGCACAGAATGCAGGTATTGCAAAGGTGGTGAGGTGGCTCACTACCTGCTAAATTTTTGCTGCTTTTACTTTCGCTTCCGATACTACTTTAGCAGCTTTTTTATTTGCTTCCGATTCAATCTGGGCGGCTTTTTCATCCGCTTCAGATCGCATCTTCTTGGCCGCTTCCTCAGCTACCTTCTTTTTGAGCGGATTGGATCCTGCATCAGCGATAAGTTTGTCGGCAGCAGCATATCCTTCTTTCCTCACCTTTTCTGCACTGGCCTTGCCTTGTTTTCGTATTTCTGCTGCTTTTGCTTCGGCTTCAGAAATTATTTTCTTGCGCTGCTCTTCCTTAGCTTTTTCTAGTTCCGCTTTGGCCTCTGCCTCTGCTTTGGCAAGCTCAGCTTCTGCTTTCGCCTTTTGTTCGTCTGCCTTGGCGGAAAGTTGCTGCTTAAGTGCGTCGGTAGCACTAGCACTTCCACCGGCCGAATTGCTTGTGCCAAGCAGCTTCACAGATGGATCATCGTAGGTACCGCCTATTCCCAGGTTGAGGTTGATCTTGTCTGCCACCAAATTCTTTCCACCGGTAAATGAGCTCAATGCGCTGTTGAGTGCATTTCCGATTTGACCGGTAGGTACATCCCTCAGGAGCATGGAATAATCCAGACTTCCATCCAGCCCGTTGTTACCCCCTACCACTGCTTTTTGTCCACTCACCTCCAGCTCAAACGGCTCTACGTACATGCGACCGTCTTTGATTTCAGTAGTAACTAGGACATCCTTTAGGGAAATTTTTTGCTGAGGCTGAGAGCTGGCGCCAGTCTTCAATGCGGCCACAGCTGATAACTTTTGCATAAACTCACCCTTTTCAAGGGTAGCCTGGGCAATGTTTACCAATCCGGATAGGTTGATTTCCTCCATAATTGGCATCATGTCTTCACCCAAAAGTCCATTGACAGTGAAACTGGTCGAAAACTTCCCTGATACCTGCTTGGCTATTGGTACATATGTTTGAATTGTTTCAAATGATTCAAAGGCACTTGCAATAGACAAATCCTTGATCTTGAAACTAAGATCATATTGGGGCTTTTCCAGGTCTTTGGTCACATATGAGCCGGTCATTTCAAATGTTCCATCCAGCATCTTGAAACTGTTTTTGTCTAGGATAATGGCTCCATCCTTTATCAGCACATTGCCCTGAAAGTCGGTAATTGGCATGTTTGAGTAGGCAATCTTACCAATAGAGGATGCGAGTGTGAAATCTATATTTTCCGGGATTTTGACTACTTCCAACGAATCATTTTCTACGATGGATTCTGTATTGGTTCCTGTTTCCGTTGTTGCCACTTCTTCTTCCATGCTCTCCTCAGGCATCAACTCATTGATGTCGATTAAATTGGAATTGAAGTCAAGTCTTCCCGTTAAAAGGGCATCTTCAGAAAGCGCATAAGCCAGGTAGTTGCTGATTTTTCCTTTCATGCTGAAATCTGAATTGCCGGATTTTGCAGAAAACTCGTTCAGGTTGATTTCTGAAGGATCGAATGACAGATTGGCCTGAGAAATCTCAAAACCTTGAGGAAGGTCTTCACTCTTAAATAGAAAATTGTTGATCGTAAGGCTCCCTGAGGTGGGTATTTGATCATATCGCTCGGCCTCTACGTCAGACATTTGACCGGCCGTGTTCAGCTTGGCGTTTATTTTTCCAAGCAGCGTCATGCCTTCGAGCGGCACTACTTTCGTGATTTTTTCCAGATCGGCATTTCCATCAAACCCAAAATCCCACTGATAATTCTCGAGGTTCTTGAATTTCAAATAGGAGGTCACAGACTCACCGTCAACCAGCATGGAGAAATTATCAACGTTGAAACTTGTCTCACTAAGGTCTGCCGAAGGGTAATTGAAACTGGATTTGATATTGATATTTTCGATTGGGATATTGAAATCTGCGTAGCGCACACTTCCATTGTCCACACTAAGATTAGCAGCTACCTGAGGCATTGAGGTTTCGTTGAAAGTCCCCTTTACATACCCATCGAAACCGATGCTTCCTGCTGCGGTCACCCCATCCAGATATTCCTGATACACTCCCGGGATCAGAGACAGAATACTTTTTAAGCTGATATCCTTGCCCCCAAAAGTGATGTCCATATTTATGTCTTCCCCAGGCATGGCTACATATCCATCAACTCCCATAGCAAAATTGTTTACTGCAATTCGATTCTCTTTGAAGGTAAACTTCATCTCTGCCAGGTTCATATTCAGCGTCACATCAGCTGCCAGTCGCTTGTTTGAAACATAATCTATCCCTTCAAATCCCAATGATGCCGCTTCAATCGTCGTATTGGTTTTCATATCAAAGACATCCAAAGTGAAATCCCCTGACCCTTCGTGATTCAGGCCAATCAAAGTGGTGTAAAAATTCATGGATTGATCTCTGTATGTGACTGTTCCATTCTTAATCGCCCACCTGTTGATACCGATATTGACTGCTCCAGATTCATCGGATAGTTCTGGTTCTTCAGCAACAACCCCTTGAGCTGCCTCACCTGTATTCTCAGCCTCTTTGGCTATGTCATAATTCGCTGTGCCGTCCGGCAGCACTAGGACGAGAATTTTTGGCTCATCCAATAAAATTTCTTCAATGATAATTTGATCGCCACGAATGACAGACATCAGATCAATAGTAACCTGAAAGTTGCCAATGGAAGCCAGCGTATCCTTTTCGAATGGGGCATTGCCCACCACACCAAAATCACTCATGCTAACGGTGATATCTGGAAAATTTTTGATCAGAGACAGGCTAAACCCATCAATGTCGTAAAAGACTTTTGCATTCAGGTTTTCGGCCATGGTGTCATCCAGCGCTTGCCTAATGTCATCTTTGAAAATGATTGGAACTATCACGATTGTCCCTATTAGAATGACGAATATTACGCCTATGATGATCAGAAATTTTTTCATACCATTGATATTTTAAACCAAATTACTGAGAATACGCCCCATTTAATAAAATGCAACGCATCTTTAACATTTGGGCAACCTACTTTGTGAGGGTAACGAATATGTCCTCCATTAATTGGAGCCTGATTCTTTCAGGGGATTTGGAGGCTACACGGTAAGTCATGCCCGGGGTATTCGGTTCATTCACCAGAAAAAGGGTATCGTTGGAGACATACCAGGATTGGGTATGTGAAAGCGTGTCTACATTGAAGATGCATTCGGGATATCCGTTAGCAGTTACAGTGAGGCTGTCCTCAGTGAAGACGAAGCTTCCGTTCATGTAAAATTCCATGTCTGATACCTCCGGATAAGATTCCGGTGGTGTCTCCCACTCCGCTTTCCATGAGCCAGGCCATTCGGATGGGCGATTGTCTGCTTTTTCCTCGCCTGAAGTGCTACAAGCAAACACGATTAATGGGATAAAGAGTAGTTTTTTCATATCTATGTTTGACTCATTTTACACATCAAAAATACTTAACCATGAAGTCAATCATAAATTTTTTGAATGCGGAATATGGCGGGTAGACGGTCTTGGCCATGGTGAGTCCTCTGCGTTGCTTCACAATGGCTTTTTCGTTAGAAAAGGCAATGAATCCCGTGTGTCCGTGTGCTTTGCCGATCCCACTGTTATTCACCCCGCCAATTGGCAAATTGGGGTGGGCAAACTGTAGCACCACATCATTGATGGTCATCATGCCGGCGCTGGTTTCCTTCTTCACTTTATTGATGATGGAGTTTTTACTGGAGAATAGATAGAGCGCCAGTGGTTTTGGTTTTTGATTGATGAAATCTATGACTTCCTCGATGTTTTGATAGGGCATCATTGGAAGGATAGGGCCAAAGATTTCTTCTTCTAGCACTCTGGAGTTTTTGGAGACATTTGAAAGTAGTGTGGGAGTAAATCTCAAATTGTCCCGGTCTGATTTCCCACCAAATTCAATATCAGCACCCTTATCAATAGCGTCTGCCATGAGGTCGTTGATACGATTGTGATGATGACGGCTGATGATTCCGCCATACGTTTCTTTGGTTCCGTAGAGTTTATTGGATTGCAGCACCAGCTCTTCCACTAGCTTGTCTTTTACATCTTCATGCACGTACAGGTAATCAGGTGCGATGCACACTTGCCCAGCATTTTGCCATTTTCCCCATGCAATTTTCTGTGCTGCGTCTTTGATGTTGGCACTCTTGTCCACGATGGTTGGGGATTTTCCCCCCAGCTCTAATGTTACTGAGGCGAGGTGCTTTGCTGCAGCTGCCATCACTATTTTCCCAACCTGTGGGCTGCCAGTGAAGAATATATGATCGAAGGGTAATGCAAGCAATTCCTGCGACTCCTCCACTGCACCTAGCACCACCGATACCTCTTCTGGTTTGAAGAGATCGAGGCACATCCGCTGGATGAGATCGGAAGTATGTTCAGAATACTCGGAGGGTTTTATGATTGCGGTATTGCCGGCAGCCAGCGTGGAAACAAGTGGAGCAATCGCTAGCTGGAATGGGTAATTCCAGGGGGCTATGATCAGGCAGGCACCTTTGGGTTCATAATACGTCTCAGCCTTTGTGCCCAAGTAGGTAATGCTAGTAGCTGCTGGTTTTGGGGACATCCAGATTTTCAGGTTTTTCCTTGCTTTTCGTATTTCCGATAGCACCACAAATACTTCGGTGAGGTCAGTTTCCTGAAATGGTTTCTGCAAATCCTTATGCACAGCTTCATGAATTTCCCCCCGGTGACTCATGATCCAGTCTTCCATTCTCTTCAAAGTGGCTCTTCGCTGAGAGGTAGTGGAAGTTCTTAGTTTGATTGAATGGCTCTTGACCCCTTCAAAAAGCTCCCGAATATTAGATTTTGTAGCTGTGTCCATACTTAAAAATAAAAAAAGTCAGCCCGAAAGCTGACTTTTAAAACCTGTTTCCAATTTTAATTATTGTATCTCGAATTCTACTCTTCTGTTTTTCTGCATGTTTTCAGGGGTATCGTTCGGGAATTTCGGCTTGGTTTCACCAAACGCTTTAAAATCAAGTCTGTCCCTGCTAATTCCATTTTGAATAAAATAATCCATTACTGACTTGGCTCGTTTGCCGGAAAGTGTCATGTTGTAATCATCTCTACCACTACTATCGGTGTGGCCTGTTATCAGGATTTTGTCTATCGTTCCTCTTTTCAGGTAGTCAAGCACCCGGTTTAGTTCTGGATATGAAGCCGTTTTCAACTCCCACTTATTCAGGTCAAAGAAGATGTTTTTAAGCTCTATGGTTTCTCCTTTTTGAACCGGGAAAATTTTGATTGCTTTTTCAATTGTATCAGACTTCTTCAAATTGACAAAATCAAGCCTTTCTGTTTCCGAGATGAACCCCTCAGCTTCCCCCACCAATCCGTACTGCCATCCACCCTGCACGGTAAATCTGAAGCTACCAGTCTCATCTGTTGCGGCGTGACCGATATCCAGTCCATCAGGTAGTCGCTCAATTAGTACTGTTGCTCCTTCTATTGGCTGATTAGTTTTGGCATTTAGCACAGTTCCCGAGACTGTTGCTATGATATCTTCCGGTACCAAATGCTCTACTGAGGCTACCAAAGGGGATTCTACCTGATCTGAGAAAAGATCCTCCACTTTGAAGGTGAAAATATCTGTGTCTTCCCCCTTTTCCCCACGCGTGAAGTAAAGATTTTGACCTGTTGCCGGAATACTGAAGTACTCATCATTTCCTTCCTGATTTATTCCAGGGCCCAGGTTTTCTGGTTCAGACCATCGTTTCCATGTATCATCCAGCTTGAAAGAGACGTAAATATCTGCCCCTCCATATCCCGTATAGCCATCTGACGAAAAGTAGAGTGTTCGGCCATCTTCTGCCATGAATGGGGATTCGTCTTCGCCTATAGAGTTGATATCATCGCCCAGGTTCATAGGTTCGGTCCATGTGCCGTCATTCTTTTTGAATGAGACATACAAATCCCGACCACCGTAGGTGTCATCCCGCTCAGCAGACATGATCATCGCATTACCGCCAGGGGCAAGGAAAAAATCAGCATTGGGGGAGTAGTTGTATTCGTTTTCTATTTCTACCGATGTAGGATCCGCAAAGCTGTCTCCTTCTCTGGTAGACATGGAAACCCCTGTGTACATCCTTCCCTTTTTGCCATAGCGATTTCCGAGGATGAGTACTTCCTGATCTCCAATCTTAGTGATTGAACTGATAAAGTTTGGCCCCTGGGTATTTAATGGAGGCCCCAGGTTTTTGGCAGGCAACCATTCTCCGGTTTCTTCATCCAGCTCAGACACCCAGATGTCTTCTGCATCATTTGATCCCCCCACGTTATCCGGGTGGAACTGACGGCTGAAATAGAGTTTTTTGCCATCCGGGGAAATGATCGGGCTGTGTTCTACATAATCACTATTAACATTCGTGCTCAGCTTTTGCGCATCCACGGTGCTGTTCACTCCTCTGGCAAGGTTGAGGAGTACATTGATCGGAATATTCGAAGCTGATACACCAATGGCATCAATGGCGTTGTATCCATCTGAGACGCTACAGTCCAGGACAACCCTTACTGCCTGAACAGTATATGGTGTTTCTTCAAAGAATAGGTTGAGCAGCCGTGACTCGATAGGCAAGTCGCGTGGGGTTAGCTCGAAAAGCAAGTATTCATTGTATTCCGGATCGTATCCGTAAACCGCTTTCACGGCTCCAGGATTTTCTGACTCGGCAATGGCTATCTGTTTGGCTTTGATGGGTGTATTAAAAGAGACCATGATGAACTCTTCCTTGTCCTGACTCTTGGGTCTCCATGCATTCGGATTTTCCCCGCCATTGGGCAGAACGTTTGGTCGGTGCAATGTTTGAATAGCGGAGTACTCATAGGGAGAATACTCGGACGAAACATCAATCACCTGTGTACCCCATGATACAGTCTCTTGGGCTTGGGCAGCATACATTGCCAGAAAGCCATATACGAAAAGGTAGATTTTTTTCATAAGTCTTTGTTTAACGACGGATAACTCTTACTTCTACTCTTCTGTTGAGGGCTTTTGCCTCATCAGTTCGCTCCTGGGTCACTGGCTGAGTGCCACCAAATGCTTTGGTGAATATCCTGCTTTTTTTCACTTTTTGATCAATGAGGTATTCCTGCACGGCTAGTACCCTTGCTTCTGAAAGGCGCATGTTTGCATCGGGATTTCCGGCAAAATCTGTGTGCCCTTCCAGCTGGATTATGATGGAGGGATTCTCATTCATCCAAGTGGCGAGTTCGTTTAGCTCCTGGTAGGAGCTTGGTGAGATCAGATCACTACCACGATCGAAAATCAGATTTTCGAGCTTTCTCAGCTCCACAACATCTTCTTCTACAAATATGTCAAGGGCCAGATTGCCATTGACAGTTATTTTGTTGGTGTATTTGTTATACCCACTTTTTGTCACCGAAAAGTTATACGTCTCTCCTTTGATGAGCTGGATCTCATAGGATCCATCAGTTTTGGTTGATGCCATTCCCATATCATCATAATAAGGAAGCTTTTCGTATAGGATATTTCCCACTATAGGCGTAGAATCGGCAGCTTTTAGCATTTTACCGTACACCAAGACGAGCGTATCGCTGGAAATCTGGGCGTAAGTAGTGGCGACTAAAGCGAGCGAAAAAATGGTAAACAGATAAATTTTTCGCATTTGATTTTTGGATGATTTAGGCCAAAATAACTCAAATAAATGCAAAAACTAAAGAATACTTATCGTTTTGATTGTCCAGGGCGTCTGGCAGATTATTCAGGGGTTCTGATTGTTATCTTCTTCCGAAGGGATTTTGGCCAGAAGTGTCTCGTTCACCATGTATTCAATTCCATCAAGAACAGATTTGATAGAATCGCTGACCACTTTAAACTCAGCCAGCTGAGTGGTGTCTATTCCACTGGATGAAGGAATGTCTACCTTCAAGGCATCTACTTGTCTGCCGTTTTTCCAGAATCGGAAGCATAGGTGTGGCCCATTCGCAAGCCCGGTGCTTCCTACGTATCCGATGGTTTGGCCTTGCTTTACTGTAACCCCGGGCCGGATTCCTTTTGCAATTTTCGACATATGAAGGTACTGGGTGGTGTAGTTACTATTGTGCTTGATCTTCACATAGTTGCCATTGCCGCCGTGGTATTTCGCTTCCAATACAACACCATCTCCCACGGTGCGTATAGGCGTGCCTATAGGAGCGGCATAGTCTGTCCCCAGATGGGCCTTGTATCTTTTCTGAACCGGATGAAATCTCCTTAAGGAATAGCGCGAACTAATTCTGGAGTACTCCAGGGGAGCCCTCAGAAGCGTTTTTCTTAGGCTATTGCCCTCTTCATCAAAGAAATCCAGCTTATCCTCCGTCTCATAAGGAATCGCATAGTATGATTTGCCCCAGTGCTCAAAATATGCTCCCTTGATGCTTTTTATTCCTACGATTTCTCCATCTACGGTTTCCTCTTCGAAAATGAGTTTGAATTTATCTCCTTTGGCGATCCGGAAGAAGTCCACCTGCCAGGCAAATACATCCACCATTTTGTGCACCAAGAGTGGAGAAGCACCCTGATCCAGAATGGCATTATATAGTGATGAATTGATCTCTGCGGCAAGGGTGCGCTCGGATAATTGAATCGGTTTTTTCTGCACTTCCACGTAAATCGAGTCAACCAGATTGTAGACCACATACTCGGTTGGTGAAGGCTCAAAAATGAATTGCCGTGCGGTTCTCAACGAATCACGATCATGAATGATGGCGTAGTTTGATCCGGCCTTCAGCCTCCTTACATCGTAAACGTCCCTGGATCTTTGTGAGAGGGTGTGAAGATCCTGATAGGAAATGTTGAATGCTGAAAGTATTTCTGAGAGGTTTTGATTCCACTTTATTTTTCCCTCCGCTACCGCAAAAGAGTCGATCGGGTAGCCATAGAAGAGGGTGGGTATGTGAAAGAAAGACGAGTCTACTTCGATCTCAACAATTGGCTCCTCCTCTTGCTGGAATGGACTATAAAAATACTTTGCTGAAATTAGCGTGACGGCAAGCCCTGCAATGGCTAGCCAGATTCCCGTTTTCTTCATGCTGTTAGCTTGATGACGCTACAAAACTGCGTTTTTTCGGTGGGTTTCCAAGGCTTTATCCAGAAAATCCACAAAAGCTGAGATATTCAGATTGTAGGCTCTTGGTGGGATGATCAACTCTTCGTCCTCGCTGAGGATCACATAAAATGGCTGTGCATTATTATTGAACCGGGTGATTTGAAAATCCGCATTCTGCTGACCGATGGTCTTTTTAGTTTTGCCATCATACGATGATTTATACCAGTCACTTTCTGGCAGGATGGTACGATCATCCACGTACAATGCCACAAGCACGAAATCTTCACTTAGTCGCTTAAGCACAGCAGGGTCTGACCATACCCGCTGCTCCATCTCCCGGCAATTGACACAGCCATGCCCCGTAAAGTCTATGAATACCGGCTTTCCTTGCTCTTTGGCACAAGCAATTGCTTGCTCATAATCGAAATACCCGCTCAGGCCATGAGGCCAGTGCAGGATGTCTGAATATTTGGGTTCTTCACAGGTGTTTCCTCCCGCTTCGGCTTTCAGCAGGTTGAAGTTGTGAGTTGCCATGGGAGGAAGAAATCCTGAAAGGGATTTCAAAGGAGCACCCCAGAGGCCGGGGATCAAGGCAATCACAAACGCAAAGGTGCCGATCCCCAGGATCAACCGTGCAACAGAAATCTTGTCTGAATCTGTATCGCTTTTGAGCTTGAGCTTCCCGATGAGGTAAAGTCCTAGCAATCCAAAAATTGATATCCATAGTGCAATAAAGACTTCACGATCCAATAAGCCCCAGTGATATGCCAGGTCTGCCACACTTAGGAATTTCAGCGCAAGTGCCAACTCCAAAAACCCAAGCACAACCTTCACTGCATTGAGCCAGCCGCCGGATTGAGGCATAGACTTGAGCCAGGCAGGGAAAATGGCAAACCCGGTAAATGGAATGGCGAAAGCGAGTGAGAACCCAAACATAGCCATGGTGCCTTCCATGATGCTGCCGCCACTCAGCGTATTGATAAGTGCCGTACCCACGATTGGGAAGGTACAGGAGAAGCTCACGAGCACAAGGGTGATGGCCATGAAGAAAATGCCGATCAGTCCGCCCCGGTCAGCCTGCTGGTCAATTTTAGTAACAAGTCCAGAAGGGAGTGTGATTTCAAAAAGCCCAAAGAAAGAGAGCGCAAAGAGTACGAATACGGAGAAGATGATCAGGTTAAACAGCCAGTGTGTGCTTAGCTCATTTAGTGCTGTGAAGCCCCAAATCAGTGAAATAAGAAATCCAAGGAGGCTGAAGAAAACCACGATCGAAAGACCATAAATCAAAGCCTTGCCAATACCTTCTTTCTTGCTTTTGCTTTGTTTCAGGAAAATGGAGACGGTAATCGGGATCATCGGGTAGACACACGGGGTGAGCAGTGCAACAAGGCCAGCAAGGAACGCGGTGATCAGGATAGACCACAAGCTGCTCTTTTTTTCTTCAGGTTCAGAAATCTGACTTAATTCCGTCTTTTTTTTTGAGTCTCCGGTTTTTGAATTTGCGCTCAAAGAAAACTCATCATCAAACGGGATGCACTTGCCATCTACATCGGAGCATACCTGGTAGAAATAGCCACCCGTGATTTTATAGTTCTCTTTTAGGATTTTGACCTTTTGAATGAACAGCCCTTCCTTTTTGAAATAGGTGTACTCACCTTCCCAGAGCGAATCATACTTTCTCTTGGCATCAATGGGTTCTATTCCCCCGATCAGCTCATAGGTATCATTTTCATCGAAAGTGAACTCAGTGACCATGGGCCCCAGGTCCGGATCAAAATCAGAAGAATAGAGGTACCAGTCTTTCTCGATTTTTGCTTTGAATCGAATTTCAACTTCATCACCAGCTTTTGGAGACTCGTTGGATAATTCTACTTTCCAGCTGATTGGTTTTAGGATTTGGCCCAGAGATGAAAATGAAAAAAAGAGGAATCCTATAACTAATAAGCCTCCCCCTAACCCCCTCCGAAGGGGGAATAACCTATATGAATTAGATTTTCTGCTCATCAATTATGATTTTGACATATCCGTGAAAAACCGATAGAAATGTGAAATCGTTTCAATGCCTCTGTAGTAATTGAACAATCCATAGCTCTCATTTGGTGAATGGATCGCATCTTCATTCAGCCCAAAGCCCATCAAAATAGAATCCAGGCCAAGTACTTTTTGAAACAATGCCACGATCGGAATACTCCCACCTTCTCGTGTCGGGATCGGCTCTTTGCCCCAGGTTTTTTCCATTGCTTTGGCAGCCGCTTTATAGCCAATGGAATCTGTTGGGATTACTGAAGGCTCTCCGCCGTGGTGGGGGGTCACTTTTACTTTTACATGCTCAGGAGCGATACTTTCAAAATGCTTAATGAAGAGCTGAGTGATTTCTTTGCTATCCTGATTTGGCACCAGCCTCATGGAAATTTTCGCATAAGCTTTTGATGGGAGAACTGTTTTGGCTCCCTCTCCAATGTACCCCCCCCAAATGCCGTTTACGTCCAGTGTTGGCCTGATGCCCGTGCGCTCAATTGTGGTATATCCTTCCTCACCCTTCACTGCCTCTATGTTCAGGTGCTTTTTATAATCGTTCAGATTGAAGGGAGCCTGGTTCATTTTTTTGCGGTACTCATCAGAAAGTGCCTCTACTTTATCATAGAACCCCGGGATTGTGATTTCACCTTTTTCATTGTGCAGCGAGGCGATCATCTGGCAAAGTGTGTTGATCGGATTTCCTACCGCACCGCCATAAGTGCCGGAGTGAAGGTCCCTGTTTGGTCCGGTTACTTCAACTTCCAAATAGCTAAGCCCTCTCAAGCCTACTGTAATTGAGGGGATGTCATTGCTGATAATATGGGTATCAGAAATCAGAATCACATCGGCTGCAAGTTTCTCTTTATTTCCCCTAACAAATACTTCCAGGTTTTCAGAGCCTACTTCCTCTTCGCCTTCAATCATAAATTTCACGTTGCAGGGCAGGCTGTCGGTTTTGATCAATGCTTCATAGGCCTTCACGTGCATGTATACCTGGCCCTTGTCATCGGCAGAGCCACGTGCGTAGATTCTTTCATTTTTGATCACCGGCTCGAATGGTGGGGAATCCCACAACTCATACGGATCAGCAGGCTGCACATCGTAGTGTCCGTAAACTAAAACAGTAGGCAGGCTCGGGTCAATGATGTGCTCTGCATAGACGATAGGATAACCGGCAGTCTCGCAGATTTCCACATGGGTGCCCAGCTCATCAAATCGATTCTTCAGAAATTCAGCGGCTTGCCGCACATCACCAGCAAATTTTTTATCTGCGCTGACGGATGGGATTTTAAGCAGTTCCAGTAGCTCATTCAGAAATTTTTCTTTGTTCTCCTCGATGTATGAAATAGTACTCATGTGCTAGAATTTTTTTGGCAAACTTAATCAACGAAGAGCACCTGACAGGCTAAGCACCTTCAAAGGTCTTATTCAAACCCAAATCCATCGTCATCATCCTCCTCGATGGTGTCAAAGTTTTCATCTTCGGTGCTGGTATCGTCTGGTGAAACGAGATTGTAAGGCTCTTTGATTCCAAAATAGTTTAAGCGGAAATCGTTGATGAAGCCGAGGGTTTCATTTTCCGTGCCCAACCCAATGATAAGCTCACCCGGCTTAGAACTTTCCGCGTTGGATTTTGATTTGATCAGCTCGTTGAATTTTGGATTGGATGAGTAAAGGATCAGTTGATTGAACGTGTAACCGATGTAATACCATATCCCGGGAGCTGCCTGGATAAAGAGGTTTACAACCTCAGCCCCAGATTCATCTTTTTTGATCTCCAGAAACCCATCGAGTTTGGCATTGAGGTCGTTTTGATAGATGTTTGAGATGGCCAGTTTCGTGGTATTGTGCCAGGCCTTTTGCTCAGGGCTCCACTTCATCTTCACACCAGAGATGAACAGTTGGCGCTCCAGGTCCCTTGAAACAGAAACCAGAGATGTATAATCTTTCAGGCTCGACTGTTCGTATTGCTTGGCTATCCCATCGCTGGTCATGTTGGCGAGCTTGTATAAAAGCTCCAGCGAGATATCATTGGCCAGTGGGGGGCCTATTCGCTCAATGATATCGATCAGGTCTTCTGCCATGATGTCGAACGAACCATTTGGGGCAGGGAAATCCATGGCAAACATGGCATCTGCCGTGTATTCATTGGTCTCTTTGTTTCCCACGCCGAGAATTGATGACTCAATTTTGATCTGGGTATTGATCGGGCTGATGAAGTTGGCTTTGCCTTCAAAAATGATTGACTTCAGCGTATCCGTGTACATCATGGTATGCCCCTGATAGGAGCTACCGTCGGTTTTAGCCGGATTTTCAATGCGATAGGTCTGGATGGAATCGGTATAGGTGAGGAGGCCGCTTGCACGGAAGAAATCCAAATCAGAACTACTTGCTTTGGGCTCGATAAAAGTGGAGTACAGTTCATCCCGGATATTTAGGTGGATACCAGCCGATACTTGCTCACCGCTTTCAAAAAGGGCATTGTCAAAGGGCAATTGAACGTCCCGCTCACCTTCCGTCCGCTTGAATTGTACCCAATGATTGTAGGTTGGATCAGCCAACTTTAGCTTGACCAAACCATCCAGCTCCAGTGCGGGTTTCGAGGCATACATGATTACGGATCCTTTGTAAAGGAAGCCCGGGGAAATGGTAACGTTTTGATTTTCCAGCACCTCACCACCGGACACTGTCATCAACCGGGTTTCATAATTTCCTCTTCTGTCCGGCTCACCTACCTGCACTTCCTGCAGCTCAAAGCTGTCAAAACGAATGTCGAATGTGTCTGTGCCCACAATCTGCTGATAGAAGGCGTTTCCCTCAAACTTATTTCTCGACCAGATTCGGATGGAGGCACGATCGAGATAGTGGTATCCATTCAGCGTGTCGATGATGATTTCGGCGTTTTCGAATTTCTGCAAAACGGAGTTTGCAAGAATGGTCGTTTCATGCCCAGCCGGGATGATCTTGGAATCAGCCACCGTGATGTACGGAATCCCCTGCACATTGAGTTCTTGAGAATTAATATCGTAAACCGCACGCTCGGCATTGAATGCCAATGAATCCAGATCGTCACGCGTGGTGAAGAAGTAGGAGTCTTTGATATCAATGTTTTCGGGCTTGGTCATGGTTACCACCGAATCTTCCAGATCCCAGACCGCCTCGGTGATGGAGGTCTTCATCTGGGCATAAGGAAATGAAATGGCAGCCACACCTACCTTTTCAGGACGAATGGTTGCCGTGTTTGATGTCAGGTCAAAGTCCAGTCGGATATCATCCCCTTCCATCGCTGACTTGGTAGGGTCATCCGTCAATACTTCAAACTGTGCATGACGTGCGCCATACTCCAGCTCCTTAAAGGTCAGGTCGCCCGACTCGGCTTTCGATCCGCGTGTAAGCATGGTTCCTCCTCCAAATACGCCTTTGGTGGTGATATTGGCAAAGCCTTCCAGCTCAGCGGTGGAATTGTAGAATTTGAATGGCTCTCCTACCGTTCGCAAATACATACTGTCTTTTCGCGGTAGCCAATACATGTCATAAGTTCCCAATACGGCCTCAGGGAAGCTGGCTCCTTTGTAAGTTCCGGGAGATATAACCCCACCTGTTCCGTCCGTGGTTACAGAGTCAGGATAGTAGATGAAGTCATCCGAATAGATGGTAGTGGTGAGAAAGTCGATCTGTCCATAGCCCCTCATCCCCTTGCTGCTCAAGCGAATTTCCTCGTATGTTTTTGCCTCAGTTCCATAAAGGTTGTAGCCTTCATCCGGAATCTGGTGTGTAAACCCAAGTGATCGGTCTTCCTGGATGTGAAGCGTTTCCGGGAACGTTGGGAAGATGCCGCCTGAGTTAAATGTCCCCTCAAAGCTGATGGATTCGCCATCCTTTCGTTCCAAACTATCTACTTCAAATGGCGGGATGATGAACTTCACTGATTTGTCATAAGCGCCATTTAAGATTTCTTTTCCATCAAAATAGACAATCGCCTCACTGTCTGAATTAAAGTACGGGTAGCGATTGTTTTGTCTCACCCCGGACCTGTTGTCCGGGCTATTCAAATAGAGTGTGCCTGATGTTTCGGTCAGCTCGTTTTGAAGGGTGACCTGCTCAAACCCTGCGTCAGCCTTGGTGGAGTCACGCAAAGGCACTGTCAGCCTCATCGAATCAATTTGAGGCATGTTGAACAGAAATTCACCATAATCAAACTGGTGACCTATTCCCTTGTATTGAAAGTCACCGGCATGCACCATCCCGTCAAATTCCAGGTTTCTCCCCTTCAGTAAAGTGACAGAGCTATCCTGAGGTTCAGCATAGATTTTATAGTCTGTGGTGAGGTAAAACCTGCTCACACCTCGCACCTTTAGTGTACCGCTATCCAGACTTAGGTGTGCGTTTGATCCATTCTTGATTTTGGATGGTACCATCAGGTTATCAAAGTCAACTTTTTCTGCGGAAGCGTCATAGTAGTGGAAAGCTTTGGGGTAAAGCTTGACAAGACCTGTTGTTTCATTGTAGTCAGCAAATCCGTATTGAGAAAGCACCTTACCTGCACCTTTGGCAAATCGCTCGTCTATTTCGTATTCGGCGGCCAGCTCACCCACATAAAACTCTTCCAGCCCATATTTTTTTGCATAGTAAACCGAGGCGCTGATTGGGTGAAAATCCAGAAACTGTCCGAGCTTTCTGAACCTGATTGCATCAAAAAAATCTTCTGACTCAAACGTGGCTGGGAGCAGGTCTTTTCCATTCATGATCTCCAGGGAGATGGAATCCCTTTCCATATTCCATTTGACAAGATCTACATTCATGGATATTGCAAAATAGGAGGAGTGAAAAGGTGTAAGCGTAGAGTTCCTCAGCACCATTAGCTCCCGGTCGATCAAATTAAACTTAGCCCTGACGGACTTGTGGAAAATGGAATCGCTTCCATGCACAATGGTGATGGAGCCACTATTCATCGATACGAGGGAATCCCCAAGAAAAAACTCTTTTGACTTCAGCACCACCGAATGGCCCCTTCCATCCAGAATTTTTAGCGTCCCTGCTTCACGGGATACAGACTTCCCGTACAGCTTATTGCCACGGAGCTGGATGCCTCCGGTGTAGCTCAGCTTTTCATCAGTGAGTTTGACGGTGACATTTGCTTTGTTGGAAGTAAAAGTTGGGAAGTCATTTAGTGCCCGCTTGGGTCTTGCCAGGCTCTTATATTCAAACACTCCTTCTACCTGCCCACCCACCAGCTCGTCAAACTGAAGCGTGGCATTAGGAGTCCAGAAATCTGACCGGTCTTTTTTCAGATGGAAATCTTTGAGCTGGATGAGTGCCCCTCGGAACTTGGTATTTAATGCCGGCCACTCGATAGAGCCCTGGCTTCCGAGAAGGGATCTGTTTTTCAGAAGAAATGTACCATTTACACTTTTTATCCTGAGCGAGTCATAGGGTGTGGAAAGAATCACCCGTGCATTTTTGATTTCGATTACTGGCCCTTCTGGTTCAGGATGCACGTATTGATATTGCTTTAGCGTCAAATAGTCTGGGATGTTTGGTGAATAGCTGGGACGCACAGCCTGAGGGGCAGCTTCTTCAACTGGCTCACTTCCCCAAGTATCGTTGCTTCCCCATGAATCATTCCCCCAGCTGTCGTTGCTGTCTCCCCACGAATCATCACTATCACCCCATGAATCATTGCCCCACGAGTCGTTGGAATCTCCCCAGCTATCATTACTGTTGCTCCATGAGCTGTTTCCCCAGCTATCGCCGGAGGTGTCATCTACGATTTCGGGCATTTCTTCTTCTTCAATAAGAGGCACTTCATCTTCCTGTACAACCTCTTCTTCTGGCTCCTCAATTGCGACATATTCGTCCAGCAGCTTGAAGTCAAACGTACCTTCACTGGCCTGCACAGCCAGGTTTTTATCGAGGCTCAGATATCTTCTGGCAAAGTAGATGTTGAGCCCAAAGAGAAATTCCTTGTATTCGGACTTGCTGAGGGTTCGCACCACCTGTTCGTTTATTTCCAGCACTTTGTCTAGCTGGTCTCGTTGTAGATTTTCCTGTGTGACAGAGTAGGCCAGATAGGTAAAAAAGTGGTAGAAGTAGGGGTAAAACTGATACCCTTTCTTTTGCATGGTCAGTGCGATCTGGTGTGCTTTGTCCTGCTGTGCTGAGGTAAACTTGCCATCCCATGCGTTTTGAAAATCGTAAGCAATCTTATTGGCAGATTCAGTTCCGATAGCGCGCAACTTAGCGATAGCCTGAGCCCGAAACTCCGTCTTGTCCTGGGAGAATCGCTGAGCCTGTGCCACGGTAATCATGAGCACACATGCGAAAACGGAAACTATTAGCGAGCGCATCAAGCGTTAAAGATATTTATAAGTATACAGTCTATCGCCACATAGACGTCTGTTTTAGACGGAGAGTTTTTCCAGGGCCAGCATAGCCCAATTGTCTCTGGTCGTGGTTTTAAGTTTTTTGAGGTGATGATTTTCGGCTTCTCTCACCAGGTCATCCACATCATTTTCGTAAAAGCCACTCAATATGAGCTGTCCTCCATTGACCAGCCTCCTGGTATATTCACCAGTTTGATCCAGCAACACATTCTTGTTGATGTTGGCTATCACAATATCAAAATCGTGAGCACCTACTTCCGAGATTTGTCCCTTGATCAACTCTACGTCTTTCACGTCATTTAACGCAAAATTCTCTTCGCTATTTTCAATGCACCAGTCATCAATATCCGTGGCAACCAATGTGCTGGCTCCTCGCCTGGCAGCCATGATTGCTAAAATGCCAGTGCCAGTGCCGACATCAAGTACCCGCTTGTTTGCGTGATTAAGGCCTATTTGGTAATCTAATACCTGATAGGTGGTGGCATGGTGCCCTGTACCAAAGGACATTTTTGGGGTAACGATGATTTCGTATTCAAACTGGGGCTGTGGCTGGTGAAATGAAGCACGCACGATACACTTGTCACCCACGATGATGGGGTCGTAGTTTTTCTCCCACTCCTCGTTCCAATTGATTTTTTCCTGCTCCTTGATCTCAAAACCAATATTTGGAAACAGGGCGATGATCTCATTGACTTTCGCATCATCATAGCTTTCCTGATTGCAACTGCCCTCAAACCCATCATCAAATTCCTGAAAGGAGTCAAAACCGATTTCGAAAAGCTCGGCAATCAGTACCTCCGACAAATCAGGCGGGCAGGTGACTTTGATTGTGACAAAATCCATCAATCGAACGCTTTAATGATGTTGGTGAAGTCGCGAGATTTCAGACTGGCCCCACCGATCAGGCCTCCATCTACATCTGGCTGGGAGAAAATTTCCTTGGCATTTTCCGGCTTCACACTTCCTCCATAGAGAATGGAAATGGAGTCTGCCACCTCCCGGGAATATTTAGCGGATAGTTGCTCCCTGATGAAAGCATGCATTTCCTGAGCTTGCTCAGCGCTGGCAGTTTTCCCCGTGCCAATGGCCCAGACAGGCTCGTATGCAATCACTACTTTCCTGATCTGGTCTTCTGAAAGGCCAAATAGCGCTTTTTCCACCTGAGTGTCAACCAGCGACTCGTGATCTCCTGCCTCTCGCACTTCCAGCCTTTCGCCGCAGCAGAAAATAGGGGTCAGGTTATTTTCTAAAGCAAAGCTTACCTTCTCTGCAAGCAATTCATCCGTTTCCCCGAAAAATTCCCTCCGTTCACTGTGGCCGAGAATTACATAGGTAGCTCCGCAAGAGACCAGCATAGCAGCTGAAACTTCGCCGGTGTAGGCACCACTTTGGCTTTGGTGACAATTCTGAGCACCCAGGGAAATTTTACTTGATGAACCAATGAGATTGAAGATGCCGGTGAGATGAATGAAGGGCGGGATGAGAACAACCTCTGCATTGTTGTTTACCTCGTCTTCCACCATGTGAATGACTTCTGAAGCCAGCTTTTTTCCTTCCGGCAGGGTACAGTTCATCTTCCAGTTTCCAGCTACTATTTGTTTTCTCATGCTCAAGTATGTTTTCAGACTGCAATGATAGCAAGCTTAGGGTATTTGATCGTTGAGAAAAAGTCTTCTGCTCATAGGTGTAGATGCGCGCTTATCGATTAGTATTTCGGATTTAGGTAATTTCGATTCTTTTCTAGCCATCTTGGCAAATCATAAAAGCTGATAATATGAAGGATGTTGTAAAGTTCAGGGCACTGATAGGAATAGCTCAGGCAGACGGAGAGTTTGATAACTCCGAAAAGGAGTTTATTCGTCATTTAGCGGAACTGGAGGGCTTATCCATGAAAGAGCTAAAGGAACTTCTTCAGCATGCGGATAAAACAGGAAATCTTGTAAAGAATCTGACCTTTGATGATAAGGTCGATATTCTGGTCTACACTGTCAAGCTCATGAAGATCGATGGAAAGGTTTTGTTGAGTGAAATTAAATTCAGCGAGAGGGTGGCCAAGGCACTTGGTTTTGAGGAAAAGGCCATCGGGTTTTTATCGGGGATTATTGAGGGGAACCCCAACGTCACCCCTAATGTTGGGAGTATCAATCACCGGATGAGGAAGTATATGGTGGAGGAAGAGCTATAGCTTCTCCTTCAAATACTTGGCTGTATAATTATCCTTGAGCTTGATCATCTCCTCTGGAGTACCAGCGAAGCACAAATTACCACCTTCTTCTCCACCCTCTGGACCAAGATCAATGATCCAATCCGCATTTTTGATTACTTCAGTATTATGTTCGATAATCAGGACAGAATTTCCACCTTCCACTAGTGCATTGATAGCATCTAATAACTTCTTGATATCATGAAAGTGGAGTCCGGTAGTTGGTTCATCAAAGATGAAGAGGATGTGATCAGTGTTATTCGTTTTACTGCCTTTCGATAGAAAGGATGCAAGCTTCACCCGCTGTGCCTCTCCACCACTCAGCGAGTTTGATCCCTGGCCAAGTTTCACATAGCCTAGTCCTACATCGAAAAGAGGCTGAAGTTTATTGGTGATTGTATTATTTCCTTCGAAGAATTCTAGTGCTTCCTGTACGGAAAGGTCAAGCACATCTGAAATGTTCTTGTCATTGTATTTGACTTCCAGAATCTCTTTCTTAAATCTTTTACCACTACAATTTTCACAAGTCAGGTGGAGGTCCGCCATAAACTGCATTTCAATTTTCACGGTTCCCTCCCCTTCGCAGACTTCACATCTACCTCCATCTACATTGAAAGAAAAATGTGCTGGTTTAAAGTTGTTGGTTTTAGAAAGTGGTTGTTCAGAGTAGAGTTGACGGATTGAATCATATGCTTTCACATAGGTTACCGGGTTGGACCGAGAGCTTTTCCCTATGGGGTTTTGATCTACAAATTCTACCTGAGTGATTTTTTTATAATTGCCAGTCAGATTGGTAAATTTTCCTGATGCCTCCCCAATCAATCCTAACTGTTTTCCAATGGCCGGGTGAATGATTTTGCGCACAAGTGTAGATTTGCCAGAACCACTCACACCCGTAACAACTGTAAGTACACCAAGAGGAATTTCTACATCAATATTTTTGAGGTTGTTTTCTCTTGCTCCCTCAATCTGGATTGAAGTTCTCCAGGGTCTTCTTCTCTCCGGTACCGGAATGGTTTCTTTTCCTTGAAGGTATTTCGAGGTGTAGGAGTTGGTTTCTCCATTCATATCTGAAGTCTTGCCTTGAAATACCAACTCTCCACCAAACACTCCCGCATCCGGTCCAATGTCGATGATTTGATCAGCCGCCTCCATCACCTTTTCCTCATGCTCCACAACAATGACAGTGTTACCTACATCGCGAAGTGTTTTTAATACATCGATCAGCCTATCCGTGTCTCTTGGATGCAATCCAATGCTCGGTTCATCCAAAATGTACATGGAACCAACTAGTGCACTTCCCAATGAAGTAGCCAGCTTGATTCGTTGAAATTCTCCACCGGAGAGTGTGCTTGTGAGCCGATTGAGCGTGAGGTATCCAAGCCCAACCTGATCCAGATATGAAAGCCGGTTTTTGATTTCTTCCAGGATTCGTTTAGCTACTTTTTCATCGTGCTTGCTTAGCTTGACAGAATCGAAAAAGGGTCTCAACTTTTTGACCGGCATCAAAACCAAATCTGTGATCGAGTGCCCGTCAATTTTTACGTAACTGGCGTCTTTTCGCAGCTTTGTTCCTCTACAATCCGGGCAGGTAGTTTTGCCCCGGTACCGGGAGAGCATAACCCGATACTGGATTTTATGGAGCTTGGATTCCAGATGAGCAAAAAAAGCATTTAGTCCATCAAAATATTCATTGCCTGTCCAGAGGAGGTCGTATTGTTCCTGAGTCAGCTCAGCAATAGGGCGATGGATTGGGAAATCAAATCGTATACCGTCTCGTAGCAAAGGTTCAGCCCACTTTTTCATGGTTTCTCCTTTCCAAGGAGCGATGGCCCCCTCATACACTGACAGGTTTCTGTCTGGAATCACAAGATCAGGATCTATGCCCAAAACCCGTCCAAACCCTTCGCATTTTCTACATGCACCATACGGATTATTGAAGCTAAAAAAATTAACAGAAGGTTCCTCAAACAGAATTCCATCGAGTTCAAAACGATCCGAAAAATTCTTTTTTCCTTTCCCTACTATGGTCACCAGGCAGTCTCCTTCTCCTTCGAAGAAGGCCGTTTGCACCGAATCGGCGAGCCTGAACTGTGTGGCTTCATCATTTTGAACCACGGCCCTATCTATAAGAATTTCAACATTCCCGTTCGGCGTTTTCTTGCTATCTAAAACATCCTGAATATATGCCACTTCGTTTTCGATGAGCACCCTGTTATAGCCTTTACTCATCAAGATTTGAAACTCTTTTGTCAGGGTTCGCTTTTCTTTTTGCTTGAGTGGGGTGGTGATCATAAGTTTAGATCCTTCTTCATGAGAGAGGATGTAATCCACCACATCAGTCACCGTGTCTTTTTTCACTTCTTTGCCCGAAGCAGGAGAAATGGTTTTTCCTATTCTAGCGAAAAGAAGCTTTAAATAGTCGTAGATCTCTGTTGTGGTACCTACGGTGGATCGAGGATTTCTCGAAGAAACTTTTTGCTCAATGGCAATGGCTGGGGCTACACCCTTGATGTAGTCCACTTCAGGCTTCTCCATTCTGCCCAAAAATTGACGGGCATAGGAGCTTAAACTTTCTACATACTTCCTCTGACCTTCTGCAAAGAGAGTGTCAAAGGCAAGTGAAGATTTGCCGGAACCTGATAAACCTGTGATCACCACTAGTTGGTCACGTGGGATAGCTACATCCAGATTCTTCAGGTTATTCACCCGAGCACCTTTGATGATGATGTATTCTTTAGGATCCAGATTATCGATATTTCCAACCATTTTGGGGGTCTGCCTGTCTATGAAACACTAACAAAAGAATTCGGTTTCATGCCGCGCAAAAATAAGGTGCAGACTTTTCCGAGTTGTTGAAATTTTATATTCTTGTCCGCTTAAAATATTTCTAACCCTAAACCCTATAATATGATATAGACCTCTACGTTAACAAACAGGTGAAATACATGAATAAGACAAGTTTGAATGATAGCGAATTGCTATCCCTCTATATTGGAGGAAACGAAGAGGCATTTGAGGAGCTCCTCAATCGTCATAAGGATCGGGTTTTTACCACCATCTATTTAATTGTAAAAGACAGGTATACTGCCGAAGATCTCATGCAGGAGGTTTTCATCAAGGCAATTCGTACCATCAAATCCGGCAGGTATAATGAGGAAGGAAAGTTTCTTCCATGGATTCTAAGAATCGCTCACAACCTGTCCATAGACCACTTTAGAAAAGCGAAACGCTATCCGATGATCGTGATGGAGGATGGCAGCAGTGTGTTTAACACACTTGATTTTTCAGAGTCGTCTATTGAAGAAGAACATATCAAACAAGATACCTACAACCTTCTGAAAGCCTACATCAAGGATTTACCAAACTCACAGCGTGAGGTGCTCGTAATGCGACACTACATGAAGATGAGTTTTCAGGAAATCGCTGATGCAACAGATGTAAGTATCAATACGGCGCTAGGAAGGATGAGGTATGCTTTGATAAACTTGAGAAAAAAGTTTGAGCAAACCCAAAACGCGTATGACAAAAACCTTTACAAAAGATGATTTAGTAAGATTTCTATATGACGAGGTAAATGAGGACGAGCGATTGGAGATCAAAGAATCGCTGTGTGCTGACATGGAACTCCGAGCAAGTTTGGATGAAATGGAAGAAGCAAAATCTGCTTTAGAAGCTTTGACAATCAAAGCTCCACAGGATGTTGTTTCTAGGATTCTTTATGCATCGAAAAACCTAACTGTTAGTAGTTAGACCCTAGAAATTAGACTTTAGATGCTGACTGTTCCACTACGGATTAAATTCAGCATGACTTTTTTATTATTAATTGTCATTCTGAACTTGTTTCAGAATCTATTCTAATTTTAGGCGATGACCAAGAAGGAGCGATACGAAGCATTCGTCAAATACTTTTCAGAATCTTACCCCCAACCGGAAACCGAATTACAGTATTCGAATCCGTTTGAGCTACTTGTGGCTGTTGTGCTGAGTGCACAATGTACCGACGCAAGGATCAATAAGGTTACGCCTGCTTTATTCAGGGATTTTCCTACTCCTGAGTACATGGCGGCTAGCCACTTTGATGAATTGTTTCCTTACATAAGGAGCGTGTCGTATCCGAACAATAAGACCAAACACCTGCTATCTCTTAGTAAAAGGCTTGTCGAAGAATTCAATTCGGAAATTCCAACTACAATCAAAGAGCTCACCTCTTTACAGGGTGTGGGGAGGAAGACGGCCAATGTGATTGTTTCGGTGCTCTACAATCAGCCTGCTATGGCTGTAGACACGCATGTGTTTCGAGTTTCCAAAAGATTAGGCTTGGTTACCCAAACGGCTAAAACTCCATTAGAGGTAGAAAAGCAGCTCGTAAAACATATCCCTGAGGAATATATTTCACGAGCGCATCATTGGCTCATCCTTCATGGACGTTACACTTGCCTCGCCCGAAAGCCCCAGTGTGAAAAGTGTGAGATCACTCACTTCTGCAAGTACTACGAGAAGAATTTTCTGAACGTGTAATGGTGAAATAGTACCTATTGCCGAATACATGGTTGGTTTCTTCGAAAACAGATTTGCTATTTTCAAATAAGCAACCATCTTTAAGGCTCAGAATGAGAATTCTTTACGTCCACCAATATTTTAAAACTCCTGAAGAAGGAGGATCCATCAGATCATATTATCTGGCAAAGGGATTGTCAGAAGCAGGTCATCAAGTGACCATGCTTACAGCTCACAACTCATCGTATGAAGTGAAAAAAGTGGATGGCATTGAAGTGCACTACTTGCCAGTTCCTTATGATAATAGTTTTGGATTTTTGCAGCGTCTGTGGGCGTTTTACCGATTTGTTCGTTTGGCTCGAAAGGAAGCTCTGGGCTTGCCAAAGCAAGATCTGGCTTATGTGATGACCACTCCGCTGACCACCGGATTCATCGCCACTTATCTAAAAAAAGAACTCGATCTGCCGTACTATTTTGAGGTGGGGGATTTGTGGCCGGAGGCACCAATACAAATGGAGATCATAAAGTATGCCTGGCTCAAGAAATGGCTTTATTCTTTGGAGAGGAGATTCTATTTTGAAGCAGATAAGGTAATTGCATTATCACCGGCGATCAGAAATTACATTGAGAAAGTGAGCCCCCATACCAAAGTGTATGTGATCCCCAACATGGCAGATTGCTCATTCTTTGAGGCCGAATATAGTGTGGGGGATTTCAGTGAAAACAACCAGTTTCAGATTACTTATTGTGGTGCGCTCGGAAAGGCGAATCACCTCGAATATTTGATTGATGCGGCGAGACAGTCGAAAGAGGCCAACCTTCCTGTCCACTTCAATATCATTGGATATGGCTCGGAGCTGAAGCGGCTAAAGAGCATGACTAAAAGGTTACGGAACGTTTCCTTTTATCCTCACTCCAGTAAGCACTGTGTGAAAAATCTTCTGGATAAAAGTGATGCGGTGTATGTGTCGTTTAAGGATGTGGAAGTGCTGGGCACGGGAAGCCCGAATAAGTTTTTTGACTCGCTGGCCTCCGGTAAGCTCACCATCATAAACTTTGAAGGCTGGATCAAAAACCTGATCAAAAAAAATAAGTGCGGATTCCATCACGATCCCCATTCTTCTTCGGAGTTTGTAAGAAAACTGAAGGTCTTCCTGGAGTCTCCTGAATTACTAGCCAGGTACCAGAGAAACGGACGAAAGCTTGCAGAACTGTATTATGACAAGAATATTCAAATAACCAAGCTGCTGAAAATCCTCAACAACGAATACAAGTTTGAGGTCACAGAATCTGAGGTGTATATTTTGACGGCTTGACCCACCCCTAGCCTCGAAGCGTCGAACCGCTCCAAGGAGGGGAATGAATTAGCTACCTGATGGTTTGTATTTTGATTCAGTAAATATCTTGTTGAAGTCGGTTTCCGCCATAATTTCCTGAACGGAAGCACCAGTTTTCTCAGCGTAAGCATTCACAATCTCCCAGCCCAACCATCTCCCTATTCGCCCCGGGCACTTATCACCAATTTCATAAACCACGGGTCGCTCTCCAATAAATCGCTGTTTCATGGTGTGATCGGCTTCATACAGCCATTCATTTTGCACAAAATTGGCCCAGATGATTGCATCATTTTTGTAAATATCTACCCACTCTTCTTCGGTGTAACCAATCAGGATATTGCCTGGAGTGCAGGGGAGGATTTTACTTAGCAGAAAATACGACTTTCCGTAATCGATCATTTCAGCCAGCATGGCATCTCCCTTGCTTTTTGCAATGTACTGGCTGGAGATAAACTGCAAAATGCTTGCGGCCAGATGCTCAGTATTGTACCGTCGAAGGATATAATGAGGAATTTGCTGTGGAGCATAGGTTGCTCCTTCGCCGATAAAAAAGTCCATTCCGATCATTATGTGATCATTGGAAATAAAAAGGTCATTATATAATCCGGTCACGCAAGTTTGAACCACCGGAGATGGGGCATTGGGATAATACATTTTCAATCTCCCAAGACCATCCTCAAGTGTTTTTACCACCTCATCAAAGTTTTCGAAAGCACCCACAGATTCCTGATAAAGTGTATCGATAGAGGGGTTTTGAATAAGTCCAAATATGCGGTTGGCCAGGACGGAATCTGCAGGGTACTGATCAGCGTGAAGAAAAAACTGCGCAAAGTCCTGTTGATTTTCTAAAAATGCTTCTACCTGCTCTGAAGATTGGCTTTGAAAGAGCTCCTGCTCTAATCGTTCTACCTTCAAATCTATGCTGAGTGGCTCTACAGACTCCCTGCAGGGCTGGCTATTGCATGAGGCCAAGAAAACAAGGCAAATCATTAGGAGGACTACTCGCATACTATCTATTTTTGATGGCAAATTTAGAAGTATCAACGACACATGAAGAAGTTTCTTTTCCTACTCATCGTTCTTTCAGCATTTGGATCGCAGGCACAGATCAAACTTGGTTTGAAACTAGCTCCAGTTATTGCTGCAAACAGAGCAAAAAATGACGCCCAAACGGTTGAAAACGACGGTTCTAAGATGAAATTCTCCATCGGTCTGATTGCTGATAAAACACTATCTGATACCTATTTTCTTAGCTCCGGTTTAGTCTACCTTCCGAAGAGGGTGGCTTTTAGAGATGTGACTGGAACGATTGAAGAAGAGTACAAGCTTCAGTACCTTCAGATTCCTGCAACGTTGAAACTTTTCACGAATGAGATAGCGCCAGACCTGAAAGGATACCTTCAGATAGGTTCTGCTTTGGAGATCATGGTTTTCAATGAAGAAGAAGACCCATCTTTCACCACAATAGAAAAGTTTACTCCTATTGATATACCTGTGATCCTGGGAGCAGGTGTCGAATTCCGCGCCGGAATAAACACGACGATCTTTGGAGGGTTTTCCTATCAGCGTGGGTTGGTCAATGTCGTAAATAGTGCTGAGGCTCCTTTTGGAGATCTTCAGCTTCGCAATACGATCTTTTCTATTGACCTAGGAGTGAAGTTCTAAATTCCTTTATCAGTAAGAAAGTAAGTTTTTCACTCGTTTCTCCAGTCGCTCATTCGGAAGAAAATTCTTCTCTAAATCTGCTGCGAATGGAACCGGTGTGTCCAGGCTGGCTTCTCTCATCACTGGCGCATCCAGGTGCTCAAAGCAATGCTCCGAAATCCAGGCTGCAATCTCTCCGCCGATTCCTCCTGTAAGGCAGTCTTCATGAAGTACCAGCACACGTCCCGTTTTCTTTGCTGAAGCTTCTACTGTTTTCTTATCCCAAGGCAATAGAGTTCTGAGATCAATTACCTCAATGGAATCATCCGATTGATTTGCAAGTTGCAGTGCCCAGTGCACGCCCATTCCGTAAGTCACAATGGTAATATCCGAACCTTCTTTGACAATGGCTGCCTTACCAACTTCTGTGGTATAATAGGCATCCGGGACATCCTCGGTGAGTGATCGGTACAGCGCCTTGTGCTCAAAGTATAAATATGGATTAGGGTCCTCAATAGCCGCTGCAAGCAGTCCTTTTGCGTCTACAGGATTTGACGGATACACAATTTTTAACCCAGGCGTGTGGAAAAACCATGCCTCATTGGATTGAGAGTGAAAAGGGCCTGCTCCCACTCCGGCACCTGTTGGCATTCGCACAACCACATCTGCGTTTTGACCCCATCGGTAGTGGATCTTTGCAAGGTTGTTTACAATTTGGTTGAAGCCTTCCGTTACGAAATCGGCGAATTGCATTTCAACAACAGACTTCATTCCCGCAATGCTCAAACCAAGGCCTGTACCTACAATTGCAGATTCACAAAGCGGAGTGTTACGGATTCGGTCTTTGCCAAACTGCTCCATGAAGCCTTCGGTGATTTTGAATACCCCTCCATAATCAGCAATGTCCTGTCCCATCACCACCAGGTCAGGGTGCTTTTCCAGAGACTGTCGCAGGCCATCTGAGATGGCATCCACAAAGCGCTTGGATGATTTTTTGCCTTTCGGAGCAACTACTTTTTGTTCGTATGGGAAGTACACATCCGCTACTTCTGTTTCTGTGCTGGCCGTGACCGGCTCTTCAGCAAATGCTTCTTTTACTGCATCACTAATTTCTTTTTGAATGGCCTTTCTGATGTCCGTGATTTGATCATTGGTACACACCTTTTCTTTGATGAGGTAGCTTTCAAATGCTTTCACCGGATCTTTTTTGGCCCAGTGCTCCATGAGCTCTTTGGGTACGTACTTGGTGCCGGAAGCTTCTTCATGCCCTCTCATCCGAAAGGTCTTCGCTTCGAAAATGATTGGTCGGGGATTCTTTCGGATATCTTCTACCAGCGGCTCAAGTTCATTCAGCACTTCCAGAATGGAGTTGCCTTCTACACTGTAGGCCTCCATACCATAGGCAGGACCTTTTACGACAAATGAATTGAAGTTGAACTGCTCCCGGCTTGGTGTGGAAAGTCCATAGCCATTGTTTTCGATCACGAAAATCACAGGGAGTTTCCAGACAGATGCCACGTTTACAGCTTCATGAAAATCTCCTTCGCTGGTGCCCCCATCGCCGGTAAATACTAAGCTGACCTTCTCCTCTTTTTTCAGTAAATGAGAAAGGGCAATCCCATCAGCAATACCTAACTGCGGACCCAGGTGTGAGATCATCCCCACAATCTTGTAATCCTGAGTGCCGAAGTGGAAGCTTCGATCCCTGCCTTTGGTGAATCCATTTATTTTTCCCTGAAATTGGGAAAACAACCGCTGGAAGGGGACGCCTCTTGAAGTAAATACTCCGAGGTTTCGGTGCATGGGAAGGATGTATTCATCCTTGTTGAGTGCTAAGGCAGCTCCTACGGAAATAGCCTCCTGCCCAATGCCGGAAAACCATTTGCTAATCTTACCCTGACGAAGCAGAATGAGCATTTTATCCTCGATCAAACGTGGGGTTACGAGCGCCTTGTGGATGGCTAAAAGCTCTTCGTTGGTTCGGTTTTTCCGGTCGAATTTCATGGGGTTAATAAATCTAGATGCGAAATAAGTGCATCAGGCCCAAACCGTAAGCCCCTCGGTGCAGTTTTTACAAATTTCAATTTCAGATCGGGAATTTAGTAATGCATTTCTGAAGTTTTGGTAGGGTTTTGAAAACCAGATTTCTTCGAATGATTTTTCAGAAACACTACCCATGCTGTGGCTCGCATCTTTGTCGAAACAGCAGGGAATAACCTGACCGTCCCAGGTGACAACACAGCTCTGCCACATCTTCCAGCATTTGTTTTCGAGCTCGTTTTTGATAGAATAAGAGCCATCACCGTTTGGCCGATAGCGGCTGTATTTGTCCATAGTTGGGATTAGTGGGCTGCCATTTTCATAGTCATAAATCTGGGCGGTTTTAAAAGCGACTTTGTCCACACCGAACTCTTTTGCCAGCTTTTTGATTTTGGGGATTTCATGTTCATTTGGCCGAACTACCAGAAACTGCCAGACGACTTTTGGGCTTTTGGATTTCAATTCCTTTCTCCACTTTAAAATATTTTGGGTTCCCTCCAGCACTTTGGTGAGATCGCCTTCTTTTCGGTAAGATTCGTATGTTTCCTGAGATGCACCGTCGATAGAAATAATCAATCTATTCAGCCCTGACTCTACTGTTTTTCTGGCATTCCCATCATCCAGAAAATGAGCGTTGGTGGAGGTGGTCGTATAGATTTTAAACTTGTCAGCCACTTTCACCATATCCAGAAACTGAGGATTGAGATAGGGCTCACCCTGGAAGTAGAAGGTAAGATAGATCAGGTGCTCATGCACATCCTGCATGATTTTTTCGAAAAGCTGTGTGTCCAGTTTTCCCGTAGGCCGGGTAAATGATCTCAGTCCGCTGGGGCATTCCGGGCACCTGAGATTGCAAGCGGTTGTCGGTTCAATAGCCATGCTAATGGGTAATCCAATCATTGAGGATTTCCCTGTTTTGATAGAGCGCTGATAACTTCGCCATATGTTCCAGGCATTTGAAACCCTTTTTGGCGTTAGCTTTGAAGCGAGTGAGATGCTATCGTGCAGATTGACAATCATTGCAAAAACAAAGTAAACACTTGAATCATGAGATTCGTATTTCTGAGCGTCCTAATTTTTCTCTCCACTTTTTCCACCGCACAAATCAGATTGTCTGAGGGGGCCGAGATTGCAGTTGTGACCATTGGCCCTTATCAGGGGGAGGTGTGGTCTGCCTTTGGCCATAGTGGTATTCGGGTGGTAGATTCTAAGCGGGGGATCGACTGGTTTTATAACTATGGCCTGTATGATTTCGAGCAGGAAAATTTCTTTCTAAACTTCGCTCAGGGACTTCTCAAGTATCGTGTGGGAGTCAGTAAATACGATCGTGTTGTCAGGTATTATAAAAGTCAGAATCGGTATGTGAAAGAGCAGTACCTCAATTTGACTTCTGAGGAAAAGCAGCAATTCTTCGATTTTCTTCAATGGAATGTGCAGCCCGAGAATGCCGAATATCTCTACAACTATGTATATGACAATTGTGCCACGAAAATCCGTGATGTTCCGGAAGAGCTTTTCCCGAATCGCATAGCGTTTGACCTGAGCTATAAGAAAGAAGGAAAAACCATCCGTGATTTGATGGAAGATTACCTGGATTATCAACCTTGGGGAGATTTGGCGATTGATATTGGGCTCGGTATGCAAGTCGATAGAGAAGCGGAGGGTAAGGAATACATGTTTCTTCCGGAGTACATCTTCAAAGCATTTTCAGGCGCAACTATTGATTGGGATAGCACAAAAGTTCCTTTGGTTTCGAAAGAGGTAATTGTGTTTGCTCCTTCTGAAGAGGTGCATTCAAACACTCTGATGACCCCTTTGAACACGTTTATCCTGGTTTTCTTCATCGCTGGGTTGATCACCCATAGAAACATGAAGTACGGAAAGCGGACAGGCTGGATCGATTCACTACTTTTTTCTCTTGTGGGATTTGCCGGATGGTGGGTGGTTTTTCTCTGGTTTGGTACGGAGCATCTATCCCAAAACAATCTTAACATCCTGTGGGCATTGCCCTTCCACCTTCCGCTCGTCTTCTTTGTGAAGAAGGAAAAATATAGGATATTTTTCAGCAGGTACTTTAAGGTGATGGCCTACTGGTACTGTTTGCTGCTGATTGTATGGGCCATGCTGCCTCAGCCGCTCCACCAGTCGCTGGTGCCTCTTGTTTTGACGCTGGTACTTCGGAGCTTTTACAACAGCTATTATTTGAAATCTAAAAAGGCTCCAATTTTATCAGATAATGGAAAACCCTAACCTTCCACTTTCACGCCATTCCAAAAGGCCACATACCCTTTGATGTTTTTGGCAAGCTCACTTGTTTCAGGATAGTACCACGCAGCATCTTTATTTTCTTCCCCGTTTACCTCCAGTGAGTAATAACTGGCAGTTCCCTTCCAGGGGCAAACGGTGTGGGTATCAGTTTCCTTGAAAAATTCCTTCTTGATCGATGAGGGTGGGAAGTAGTGATTTCCTTCCACGACCACTGTCTCGTCACTTTCGGCGATCACTTCGCCATTCCATGTTGCTTTCATAAGTTCAGATGTTTATAACTACAATCAAATATCCTTACGAATGGTTTGCTCCATGTCTTTCAAATAGATTTCAAATGTCGTCCCCTTGCCTTTTTCGGAAGACACACCGATGCTGCCACCCATATGCTCCAGGGCGTCTTTTACCAAGTACAGGCCAAGTCCTGTACCATTTGAGGCTTTGTTTGCCCGATAAAACATTTCGAAGATTTTTGGTAGGTGTTTTTGATCGATCCCGGGCCCATTATCAGATATTATGATGTTTTTCCCCTTGTCTGCACTTTCAATCCTCACACGTATTTCCGGATTTTTACTATTCATGTCATGGTACTTGATTGCATTCCCCAGGATATTGGTAAGTATGGTATGTAGTCTCGCGCTATCTGTATAAATAAGATCTTCCCCGTGTGACTCAAGAGTAAGCTTGGGGTACTTTTTATTTGGGTCTACCAGGCATTGATATTCCTTTTCAATTTCTCCAACCAGATTTATTTCGATGATGCTCAGATCCATTTTCTGGCCTTTTCTGAGTGTGATGATGTCACGAATTACATTGTCAGCTTGTAGCAATCGATCCTGGATCGCATTGAAGAACTCTTCCTTTTTCTCCGGGTCATCGGTGGCACGGATCACGGAAACAATGCCCGAAATGGTGGTGAGGGGGGCTCGCAAATCGTGTGAGGAGCGATATAGAAACGTGTCCAGCTCAGAATTGGCTTTTTTGAGGTTGTGCTGCTCCACTTCCAGCACGCTGATGATCATACCAAGACCCATGAGTGCCAGCAGAAAAATATCAATAGCCCCGGCATAATAAGGCACTTCAAGTGGGTAATCAATCAGGTATAATTCAAGCAGCACCTCCAGAAAATAATTGAATTGTAGTAGGCCGTAAGAGAGAAAGGAGAAAATGATAAATCGAATCCCTATTCCGGTTTGGGTCATCCTGAAGAGCATGATAGCACAGGTAATGAAAATCACGCCAGCCAGGAGGGACTTAATGCCCACCCGAAAAAAAATCCGAGAAGCCCCGGCATCCGAATTGTCAAAACTGATAAGAACGAGAACGATGGTGATGGGAACGATGGCATATGAAATGAGCTTTACCAGTTTTCGGTTCATCCGCTGATTTCTGGAGATTTCCAAGGTGCCGGAGTAGAGCCACAGGATTTGCAAAAAACTGGCCGCTACTGTGATAATGGACATCAGAATCCTGAACGGATGATCGAGTGGAAGCAGAAACGCATTGGCCAGCGAAACACATGATCCAAATATATTTATTGCCAGTGCAAGCCAACTCCAGGACCAAAGCAGGTAAAAATCGTTTTTATACTGCCGATAAAATTTCCTAAGTATGAGCATGATGACCAACGCAAGGAGCACTTGCGTCACGTATTGCATGGAAACTATTTTGACGGCTTCAGGAAACATGGCAGTTATTGTAAGAAAAGGTAAAATCTCCTGATTTGGAAATTTTAAGCCCTTACAATCGTTGAACTTAAAATTTTAGGGCACCTGTACTTACAATACCGTGTCAAAATCGGTGAATATTCCCTCAGGTACTTCATACATCACCTTAATATCTGAGAGTTTATAGTTGCCCCTGTCGCCAGAGAGCATAATTTCACCATACTTATTATAATCCGCCCAGGGAGTGATAAATCGCGGTTCAAGTGTGGTAGAATCCTGATAATAGGCCCATTGAGTCACCAGCTTCGAATCAGCATCTATCCATACTTCATACACATTTTCCGGGGTTACGCCCACATCTTCAAAAGACAAGCTCACTACGTCTGAAAGCTTGCCGGTTAGCGTTGTGTCTTCACGCAAATACTTCAAAGTCACACCCGAATCTTTGAGTTTAAATGGCATCACGAGCCAATATGAGTCATTGACCCAAAGCTCATATCCACGCTGAAGGTAAAAGTCTAATGAGTCGGTGACTGCTGTTTCCCCTTTCATTACTTTCCCTTCTTTGGTGTTGATATTCATGAGGATGGTCAGGTTGCTGGCAGGTTCTTCTATTCGCACATCTCCAGTCCATTTGTCCCAAATGTGATTTCTGCGCCCAAAGAAATTCCAGCTGAGGTATCGGGTGTTGTCCCAGGCCCTTCTGCCACCCATGGCCAGCATGGTTTTATCGGCCAGCAATGTGGCCAGGAGGTCTGAGCCTTCCTGATTAAATCCCTCCGCAGGAGGATTGTTGTATGCAATGAACTCTCCTCCAGTGGCAGTGCTATCTGCTGCTTCATCAGATGAAGAGCCACCGGTGGAGCAGGATGAGAGAATGATTAAAGCGAAGATTGTGTATAGTAAATTTCTCATGGCTGATTTGCTGTTTGGTTAAAGATAGAAAATAAAAAAGGAGACCTTCATGGGTCTCCCTTATAGTTTAGGTTGGTTGTGTTCGTTAGTCTTTTCCGTCCTTAAACTGCTCGAACCTATCGCCTTCCTCGGATCGTGGGAAAACATTGTTATCCGTGTACGCATCGGCAGTCTTCTGATCCGGATCAATCACAATTTTAGTTACTTCTTTGTCTTTCATGAAAACTTTTGTGACTTCTTTTTCATCCATCTTCCAGATTTCGGCTGGGATTTTTTCCAGTTCCACTGAGCCATCGGCATATGTCCACTGAATCAACACAGGAGTAACCAGCCCGCCTTTATTTTTCAAGGTAAGCTCGTAGAAGTTTTTGCCTTGAGCTACTTGCTTGATCTTTTCATTATTGAGAGAAGTCTGGAACTCTCCTACACTTCCTGTCCAATCCTTAAATACAAAGGGTTGTGGATTGCTACCAAAATCCTTTTTGCCATCGTTCTTGGTGTCTATCCCTTGTCCGGCACCTTTGATGTTTCTGGTTTCCAATCCATTTTCTTCGGTCTGCATTTGAAACCATCGTACATTGGCAAGGTCCACATCTACATAGTCTGTACCATAGAACCAGCCTCTCCAAAACCAGTCCAGATCTACCGCCGATGCATCTTCCATGGTGCGGAAAAGATCGGCCGGTGTTGGATGCTTAAATGCCCATCGCTGTGCGTAAGTTTTAAATGCTTTGTCAAAAAGCTCAGGCCCCATTACCGTTTCTCTTAGAATGTTTAGTGCGGTTGCAGGTTTTGCGTAGGCATTGTTGCCAAACTGTCTGATTTGCTCAGAGTTGGTCATAATTGGCCTTACCAAGCCCCTTTCTCCACTCATGTACGGAACAATATTGGCTGCCGGGCCTCTTCGGGATGGGTACTCATAATCCAGATAATTTTCCTCCAACTCTTGCTCAGTCAGGTACTGGACAAATGTATTCAACCCTTCGTCCATCCATGTCCACTGGCGCTCATCCGAGTTGATAATCATGGGGAAGAAGTTGTGACCTACCTCGTGAATAATTACAGAGATCATTCCATGCTTTTTCTGATCGGTGTAGCTGCCATCGGCATCCGGGCGACCGTAATTGAAGCAGATCATCGGGTATTCCATCCCAATTGAGGCAGTGTGTACAGAGATAGCAATTGGATATGGATAGTCTATGGTGAACTTGGAATAGGTTTTCAATGTCTGAGCTACTGCAATGGTTGACCATTCTTCCCATAGCGGATTTCCTTCTTTTGGGTAGTAAGACATAGCCAGCGGCTCAGATCCGTTTTCAAGCTTCACAGCCATGGCGTCCCAGATGAATTTTCTGGATGCACAGAACGCATAGTCCCGCACATTTTCTGCCTTGAACTTCCAGGTTTTGGTACCGGTCGCCTTCGTTTTCTCGGCTTTTCTTGCTTCTTTCTCAGTTACAATGATCACCGGCTTTTCGTAGCTTTTCTTGGCCTGCTCGAAGCGTTGCATTTGCTCATCGGTGAGGACTTCTTTCGCATTTTGGAGAGTTCCTGTTGCTCCCACCACAAAATCTTCAGGTACAGTCAGCTCCACTTCATAGTCACCGAAAGTCAGGGCAAACTCCCCTCTTCCCAGGAATTGCTTGTTTTGCCAGCCTTCATTGTCAATATAAACCGCCATTCTTGGGAAAAACTGTGCGATGGTGTACAGATAATTACCCTCTTCCGGGAAGTACTCCAAACCAGATCGTCCAAAATCATTCATGCGATTGTTGATGTTGTACATCCATGAGATATTGAATGACATATTCTCGCCAGACTTAAGCGGCTGAGCCAGGTCTATGCGCATCATGGTTTTATTGATGGTATAAGACATGTCTTTACCATCACTCTTTACCGATTTGATTTTGAAGCCACCGTCATAATCTTGATCTCCCACTAAATTGAAAACTGAAAATGCACTGAGCGTATCATTCATGCTGCTCTGGTCGATCAGCGGAGAATCAGAATCCCTTGCCCTTACATTTTGATCAAGCTGCACCCACAGGTATTCCAAATTATCCGGTGAGTTGTTGTAGTAGGTGATGGTCTCACTTCCGGTGATTGACTGGTTGTTGTCATCCAGTGTGATTTTCATTTTGTAGTCAGCTTTTTGCTGCCAGTACTGATGGCCGGGTGCACCTGATGCGGTGCGATACACATTAGGGGTGGGCAGCATGGTTCCAAGCTGCTCAAATTTTTGCTCCCACTCTGTGTCCTTTTGTTTTTGATCCTGCGCAGTTATCACAGTCGTCACTAAAAACGCAACGATTAGTAGAATGCTATTTTTCATAGGTTCCTTAGTTAATAGTTTTTAATTCAAATAATTGGTGTCCAGCATGAGCATAAGTGCGATACCACCCACTGCCGACGAGATGATCATTTTCCAGTCTTTTCTACTCACGCCTCCCAATCCGACGAAAATTGCGCTGATAAGCATGAATAATCCAACAACTATTATTTGACCTACCTCTAATCCTATATTAAAGGCAAATAATTGCAAAATGATAGTCTCATCCCCGCCGAGCAATGCTCTCAGATAGTTGGAAAAACCAAGCCCGTGTATGAGGCCAAAGAACCCGGCATACATATAGTTTCGCCAGATTTTACCTTCGGCAATTCGGTCTTCTTTGGTAAAAAGATTAGAAATAGCCGTCACCAAAATAGTGACGGGAATGAGAAACTCAATCAGGTCTGCATTGACCTTTATGATCCGCATGGTGGCCAGGGCCAATGTGATGGAATGACCGATGGTAAATGCCGTAACGAGGATCAATACCTTCTTCCAGTCGGTGGACTGATAAAGGGCGCAAAGCACTACCACAAAAAGGATGTGGTCATAGCCGTTTACATCCAGGATATGGTCAAAACCAAGCCCGTAGTACAATTGAAACTCACTCATGGGTTAGCGAATATAAGTCAAGGAAGTGATCTCCCGATTTTACCCTTGGAAGGATTTGATGAGCGGTATTGATCATAGGCACGCCGTTTGCGTAGATTTGACTCATGATTACACTAGCACTCATCATTTTTCAATCATTCCTTCATCCCTTCCATGTGAGCGTGTCTGATATCAAATACAAAGAGGACAAAAAAGTACTTCAGATTAGCAGCCGTATTTTTCTGGATGACCTGGAGCTGGCACTTAGAGAATATACTGGCAACCAAACACTGGACATCAAAGACGAGGCAAACTGGGATTTCGTGAGAGAAAACCTGAAGAAGTATGTGCTGGAACGAGTAAAGCTATGGGATGAAAAAGACCGGGAATATGAGCTAAACTACATTGGAGCCGAGATTGAGGATGATGTGATGTGGTGCTACATCGAAATAGAAAAAGTGAAGAAGCTGGAAAAAGTGAAGGTAAGAAATGCGATCCTACACGAAGTATGGGCCGATCAGGAAAACCTGGTACATTTCAGGGCTTTTGATGATGTGCAGAGTGCCAGGTTGTATAAGGGAAATGCAGAAGAGGTTTTTGAGTGGGGAAACTAGTCCCCAAAAACCACCACATTCCACTTCATACCATCGTGTTTCAATAGCGCAACCTTCTCCACTCGAAACTCGAACCCCACTTTCCGCAGTTCAAACTCCTTCTTCGCTTCGTAAAAAATTGGCTTCTTCAAATCCCGAAAGGCAATAGTCACGTGCGGATGAAACGGCCGGTTTTTGTAGTTGGCATTGTCCAGTTTCAGCTCCTTTCTGCAAAGATCCACCACCTGCTTTTGCAGCTGATTGAGGTCTTCATTATCCACTACATTCACAAACACTACCCTCGGTTCGAAAAAGTCGAAACCTTTTAGTTCAGTCCGAAACGGATTGAGGCCATCATTCAGCTTCTTCATGACGCCTTCTAGCTCAAAGAAGCGTTTGTCTTTCCACTTAAATGGCATATGCAAAGTGATATGAGGAGGTGATCTGAGGGCATGTTTGCTGTCATATTTATCCGCGACTTCATGCTTCAGTTTGGTGATCTCATCCTGAATATCTGCCGGTGGTACGATCGCTATGAAATAGAGGCTTTCCAAATGGTTATATTTACTGTCACCCTGAATTTATTTCAGGGTCAATTAGAAATCAAGAAGATTCTGAAACAAGTTCAGAATGACCTAACGAAGTATTATGAAAAAAATCATCCCGTTTCTTATCGTCATGGCGTTTGCCTGTGACGCCACCAGTCAAAAGAAAAGTACAAACGCTAAGCCCTCTGACGGGATAGCAGACTTTACGTCCAGCATGCAGAAGCAAGAAGGCTTCTTCAACTTCTACTACGATGAAGAGGTCGGTCGCATGTTTCTGGAAGTCGATAAAATCAATCAGGAATTTCTCTATGTCCATTCGCTAGCTGCAGGAATTGGCTCCAATGACATTGGCCTGGATAGGGGGCAGCTCGGCGGAGAGCGGGTGGTAAGGTTTGAAAAGCACGGGAACAAGCTCCTGCTAATTCAGCCCAACTATGACTACCGCGCCGTGAGCGATAATCAGGATGAGGTGAAGTCCGTTGCGGAAGCATTTGCAAGTTCGGTCATTGGTGGATTCGAAATTAGAACCAAAAATCAAAGTGCTTACCTGATCGATATCACCGATTTTCTCCTTCGGGATTCGCACGATGTAAGTGGAACCCTCAACAGGACCAGCCAGGGAAATTTCTCAGTAGACAAATCCCGATCGGCTATCTATATGGATGCCACTTTCAACTTTCCCAAAAACACTGAGTTTGAGTCACTTCTCACCTTTAGCGGAGATACAAAAGGTTGGTGGTTGAGATCAGTTACGCCTACACCGGACGCATTGACGGTCCGTACTCATCACAGCTTCATAGAGCTGCCGGACGATAACTATACCCCTCGGGTATTTGATCCTCGCTCAGGATTTTTCAACATCACCTATCAGGATTACGCCACTCCAATTGAGGATCCCTTGGTTAAGCGATTTATCGTTAGGCATAGGCTGGAAAAGAAAGACCCGAATGCTGTAGTGAGTGAGCCGGTAGAGCCGATCATCTATTATGTGGATCGCGGTGCACCGGAACCTATTCGCTCGGCTTTGATAGAGGGGGCCAGCTGGTGGAATCAGGCGTTTGAAGCTGCCGGATACAAAGATGCCTTTCAGGTGAAAGTCATGCCAGAAGGCGCTCATCCCCTGGATGTCCGATACAATGTGATTCAGTGGGTGCATCGCTCTACTCGTGGCTGGAGCTATGGTGGTGGCATCACCGACCCCCGCACAGGTGAAATGATCAAGGGGCATGTGAGCCTGGGGTCATTACGGGTGCGTCAGGATTTTCTGATAGCAACCGGACTCTTGCAACCGTATGAAAATGGGGATGAGCAACCAAATGCCATGACAGAAATGGCCCTGGCTCGATTGCGACAGCTTTCCGCTCATGAGGTGGGACATACGATCGGACTGGCTCACAATTTTGCTGCAAGTGTAAATGACCGAGCATCTGTGATGGACTATCCACACCCGTTTGTGAAAATGGATGAGCAGGGTAATATTGATTTGAGTGAAGCATACGATGACAAAATTGGGGCGTGGGATAAAGTGACTATACGTTACGGTTACAGTGATTTTCCGGAAGGTGAAAATGAGAAGAAACTGAAAGAAATTCTTGATGAAGCTTTTGACAATGATTTAAGATACATCACGGATCAGGATGCAAGACCATCCAGTGGACTTCATTCGGAAGCCCACCTTTGGGACAATGGCACAAACGCTGCTGTAGAGCTTAACCGGATGATGAAAATCAGAAGGATCATTCTTGACAAGTTTTCCGAAAAGGCAATCAAAACCGGAATGCCAATGAGCTCCATTGAGGAAGCATTGGTGCCAATGTATCTTTTTCATCGCTATCAAGTAGATGGAGCTTCCAAGATTATCGGAGGTCTGAACTACAGCTATGCGCTGAGAGGTGGAGATGAAGTAGTGACCGAAATGTTGTCAGCCGATGAGCAGATGGCAGCACTTGAGGCTTTGCTCAATACCGTAAAACCCGAGCATTTGAAACTACCCGAGGCATTACTTGGCCAAATCCCGCCTCGTGCTTTTGGATACCCACGATCGAGGGAGACTTTCCAATCAAAGACAGGACCTGCATTTGACTATCTGGCAGCTGTAGAAACAGCAGCCAGTGTTCCATTTAGTTTCATTTTCAATGCAGACAGGTTCAATCGATTGCTAACATTTAAAGCTCGAAACAATGATCAGCCAGGGGTAGATAACGTACTTGATCGAATCACACTGGCGGTCTGGATGAGTCCCTCTTCGAACTCTTTGGATCGTACCATTCAGCGTGTGGTGGAAATGGAGATGCTAAACCATCTCATGGGATTAGCCGTGAATGACCGTGCCTATGATGAGGTTAGGGCAAAGGCAATAAGCAAAATCAAAGAGATTCGAACTTTTGCAAATGGAAGAATAGATCGAAAGATGAATGATGATGGCACTTACTATCGATATGTCGTTGGCAGGATTGTTCGTTTCATGGAAGAGCCGGGCGAATTCAAAATTCTGGATAGGATCAAAGCACCGGATGGCTCACCGATTGGAAGCTGTGATTTTTGATGTTTCCGGGTTTATTCCGGGGAACTTCAATACCTCAAAATATCCTGAACGGTTGTCTGAATTTGGTTTACCTCCCTCTTAGAAACAGTACCAATTTTTCTGACCAATCGATCTTTGGATACCGATCTGATATGAAAAACTAGTACCTCAGATTTTTCTGAAAGCTTGTTTTGCTTGTTTGGTTCGAGAACAGGGTTGCCTTTGTACTCTTTTACCTTAGTTGTAAGAGGGCAAATGATCACTGTTTTGAGGTGAGTATTGAGGAGATCACCACTTACAATGACCACCGGCCTGAAACCAGATTGTTCGCTCCCTTTCGTCGGATTTAGGTCAGCATACCAAATCTCACCTTGCCTCATCAACTATTTGCTTTAGGTACTCCTCCATTCCCTCTTCAGCAATACCCATGATTTCATCATCATCACCCAGAGATTTGTAAGATTTAGCATACTCAGCTCTGTTTAGTTGATCCAAATAAATACGCAATGCCTTTTCCATGATCTTATTCTTGGGAAGGCTTAGTTCCTTTGCTTTTGCAGAAAGCATCTTCAAAAGCTCGTCCGGAAGGGTACTGGTAAAAGTCGCCATTGTATTTATAAAATATAAATATAAATATAA
>NZ_JAVKDX010000006.1:0-300716 GCF_040223195.1 Ekhidna sp.
AATGTCGAAGGTATTTTGATCGATATCGGTTCGCAATGCTGCGGCAGAATCTAGCAGTAGTTGGTGCTGGAATGCAGAGTCCAGGTCCAGTTGGTTCTCGAAGTAGATGGAGTCGGCATCACTGTCGAGGTTGATGTTTGCAACTTCTGAATCAACATAATTTTTTGTTGAGGCATCTTGTGCGGATACCGGGTCGGTAACGTTGGCGATAATTGATGAATTAACATCCACAACCCCTGCACCGTTTGGATCGATGACCACATTGCCATCGGTATTGGTAGAGGAGATGGTGTTTCCATCGATCCGAATATTATCAGTGTTGGTGACGGTGAAAGAAGCAGCGGCAGGTACATTACCTCCAATGATGGATCCATCGATAGGCGTATTGTCAATATCACCGCCATTTATAGTGAGATCATCATCAACCTCATCATCTTCTACTGCCCCTGCTACAAGATCGGTAAGGCCAGCATTGTTGATAGTGATATCTCCTGACACAGCACGACTATTAACAGTGGTGCCGTCCCCAATAAGAATCCGCCCGTCGGCAGCAGCATCCACTTCGCTTTGGTTGTTTGTGGCATCCCCCACAAGAATGTACCCTTCGGTAAGGTCATTTTCAGCGTCTACTTGCGTATCGACGTAATTCTTAGTGGCTGCATCCTGAGCATTGATCGGGTCGGCCACATTTATGAGTTTATTATTTCCAAGACTCACATCCGCTGCTGCATCATCAAAGCCACTTAAGGGTATATTGGCTTTGTCCAAATCCGCATTTTGGACCTGACCATCTGCAATTTTTCCAGTTGTAATCGCATTGTTAGCTATGTCCGCATTCCCGACTGTATTGTCAAGAATCTCATTGGTAGTGATCGCATTGTTTTTTATCTGAACATCAGCAGATGATCCGTTATTAGTAACCGTCACATCCCCTGATACCGGGAGTCCCTGAGCAGAGCCACTAGTATTACCAACATAAATATTATTGAGAGCAAGGGAAGAGGAAGTGAAGGCTGATCTATTTTCCCATACGATCTGGCCACTAGCATTTATGACAAGAACCTTATTCGTATTGCCCTGTGGGTTAAGCTTTGAAATAGTGATTGTCCCGTTGGCAATGTCTTCATTTAGAATTGATCCGTTGACGATGTTTGCCGAGCCTATTTGGATCACTACCTCCGAAATACCCACTACCCGGCCTTTTTGATCCAAGGTTAGCTGTAAGACATTGAAAGCTTCAGTTCCATATGTACCTGCGCTTATAGTTCCCACGTTTTCGAGTTTCGCACCTGTTACGGCCAGGTTGGCAATTTTGTCGGTAGTAACAGCCCCACTATTTATTTTCTCAGTTGTAATGCTGTTGTTCTGCAATTTCTCAGTGGAGACCGCCTGATCTGCCAGTTTGTTCTCCGTAATTGCACCCACTCTAACGATCGGATTGGGATATGTGCCGTCCAGATCCCCACCTGCTTGTAGCACATTCAAAACACCCAATCCAGCATTCCACCGATTGTTACTCCAGAAATAAAATAAGTCAAAATCGGTATCGAAAACCATCAATCCTTCATCGCTGAGATTTAGGGAGGGACTCATGGCTGCACGTTGTGCGGACGTCATCCGTGGCACCAAAAACCCTTGATTAGATCCCGGTGAAACTAACTCTAATACCGCACTAGAATTTGGTGATGTTGTATTTATACCTACGGAATTATCCTGACCAATTGCGGATAACCAGACCAGCGAAAATATGGCGACCGCTGCACTTTTGAAGAAGTTCATAATGTGGGGATTTTGACAAGCTGAGGCGTACCTAAGCGGTTAAAATTCTTTTGGTTTTATGGTTAAAAAAATAGGGCGGTGAGACTACTTCAATAACTGACTGTAAAAATTAGAGTGATTGTCGATAATTTCCAAAAAATCAACTAGTTATGAATTGATCTTTAGATGAATCACGTTTTTTTGTTCTTAAAATTCAATTGAATCTGGAAATAAGTGTTTTTATTATCATTTTGGTGGATTTCAAAATTAAGTTTTCTACCTTTGTGCGAAGTTACATTTAGAATACCGAAAGAGGGGACGCCAGTCCCCTCTTTTCATTCATGGAAATAGTGGAAGAGCAAAAGATCAGAGAGATAGCTAACAAGCTAATAGAAGGGACTAAAGACCTGTTTCTGGTGGACGTTAAAATAAAGGGTAACGTAGGAAATCAGAAGGTTTTGGTTTTTGTGGATGGGGACAATGGAATTTCCATTGACCAATGCAGCCACCTAAGCAGACAACTGGGAGCTGAGATGGAAGAAGATGAAATCATGGAAGGCAAATACACCCTGGAGGTTTCATCACCGGGGTTGGATTTTCCGCTAGTGTTGAAAAGGCAATATGCCAAGAATAAAGGTAGAGATCTGGAAGTGGAGTTGGATGAAGAAAAGCTGGAAGGTAAACTGAAAGAGATAAATGAAGACTCGATCGTCCTGGAAGTAAAAAGCCAGGAACGGTTGATCAAATTTGAAGAAATAAAACAATCAAAAGTAAAAGTATCATTCAAGTAAGATGGAAGCGTCAGTATTAATTGATTCGTTTGCGGACTTTGCCAGGGGCAAAAACATTGACCGCCCAACAATGATCCGAATTCTGGAGGATGTGTTCAGAACAATGATCCGTAAGAAGTATGAGACCGATGATAACTTCGATATTGTAATAAATGCCGACAATGGGGACCTTGAGATTTGGAGGTTCAGGGAAATTGTTGACGACAATTCGGAAGATATCTGGGATCACGATAAAATCAGCCTCACCGAGGCGAGACAGATAGAGCCCGATTTTGAAATTGGAGAAGAAGTGGCCGAGGAAATCAAACTGGAAGATTTCGGAAGAAGAGCGGTGATGACAGCTCGCCAGACACTTATTCAAAAAATCAAAGATCTTGAAAAGGACATTCTTTTTCAAAAGTATAAAGACCTGGTTGGTGAGATCATTCAGGGCGAAGTATACCAGGTGCTTGGCCGTGAGGTTCTTCTCATTGATGGAGAAGGAAACGAGCTGACTATTCCAAAAGGTGAGCAGATCCCAAAAGACCGTTACAGAAAGGGCGACACGGTAAGAGCAATAGTGCATCGTGCAGAGATGGTAAATGGAAATCCTAAGATCATCTTGTCCAGAACATCACCGGTGTTTTTAGAGCGATTGTTTGAGGCTGAGGTTCCGGAAGTCTATGATGGATTGATTACCATTAAAAATGTGGTGAGAGAGCCGGGTGAGAGAGCCAAAGTGGCCGTTGAATCATATGATGATCGTATCGACCCGGTTGGGGCTTGTGTGGGTATGAAAGGGTCAAGAATCCATTCAATCGTGAGGGAGTTACAGAATGAAAACATAGACGTGATCAACTTTACCGACAATCTTGAGCTTTACCTGGCCAGGGCATTGAGCCCGGCAAAGATCACAAGTATGAAAATCAGCGATGAGAAAGACAGAGTATCTGTTTATCTCAAGCCCGATCAGGTATCTTTGGCCATTGGAAAGGGCGGTCAAAACATTAAATTGGCGAGCAAATTGGTAGGAATGGAGATAGATGTCTTCCGTGAGCTGGACGAAAGCTCAGAAGAAGATGTGGATCTTGATGAATTTACTGATGAGCTGGAAGATTGGGTAATCGATGAGCTAAAAAGAGTTGGTTTAGATACTGCCAAAAGCGTATTGAAACTTGGCTCAGATGATTTGGTAAGAAGAACAGATTTAGAAGAAGAAACAGTACATGAAGTAATTCGGGTTCTAAGCCAGGAATTCGAATAAGCTTAACTTTGAAGAGTTTATATGGCAGAATACAGATTAAGTCAAGTAGCAAGAAAGCTAAATGTAGGTAAGAATACCATCCTGGATTTCTTGAAGGAAAAGGGATTTGAGGTCGACTCAAACCCAAACTCCAAGATAGCACAGGAGCAGTACGACATGCTTGCAAGGGAGTTTGCTGACTCGGCTCATGACAAAGAAGAGGCGTCCGAGCTGACCATCGGTGGCAAAACCGACAATATGGTCATCAATGTGGATAAAATTTCCGACGAGGATAAAAACGATGACGACAGAATCCTGATAAAGGACAATGTTGCTTCCGATCCTGAGCCGGAAAAAATCTCTGCCAGAACCAGGCTGGACGGTCCAAAAGTCATTGGCAAAATTGATCTGGATAAAAAGAAGGCCGAGGAGCCGAAGAAAACCGAAGAACCGCTAAAACCTGAGGCAAAAGAGGAGCCAAAGAAGGAGCCTTCAAAAGAAGAGTCTAAACCTGAAGCTGAGAAATCGAAGGATGAGCCCAAGGCCGAGGAGAAGCCAGTGGAAAAAGAAGTAATCAAGGCAAAGGCCGATGTTCTCAGAGGACTAAAAGTGCTTGATAAAATCGAGCTGCCCAAGGACAAGCCAAAACCAGTGGCATCTTCAGATTCCAATCAGGATCGGAAAAAGCGACCAAGAAAGCGAATTCAATCGGAAGGAGGATATCAAGGTGGTGGCGGACAGCAGAGAGGCGGAAGGCCAGGGAGTGACAGAGGAAGGACGCAAGCGGGAAGAAAAACAGAGGAACTATCCGACAAAGAAATTCAGGATAAAATCAAAGCCACCCTTGCCAAGCTAAGTGGTGGAAGTGGAAAAGGAGGATCACAGCGATCTAAATACAGAAAGGATAAGCGCTCAGCCAGAGCAGAAGAAGAGGAAGAAAGACAATTACTCGCAGAAGAAGCATCAAAAACCCTAAAGGTAACGGAGTACATTTCCGCAAGCGATCTGGCCTCACTGATGGATGTATCTGCCAACGATGTTATTTCTGCTTGCATGTCGTTGGGAATGTTTGTTTCCATCAATCAGCGACTGGATGCGGAAACCATTACAGTAATCGCCGACGAGTTTGGGTTTGAGGTAGACTTCACAGAATCTAAGGAGGAGACAGACATTGCCGAAGTTGAAGATGATGAAAGCAAGCTACTGGATCGTGCACCGATCGTAACCATTATGGGGCACGTAGATCATGGTAAAACTTCACTGCTTGATTATATCAGGGATGCGAAAGTTACTGAAGGTGAGGCCGGAGGAATTACCCAGCACATTGGAGCCTATGACGTGATGACAGAAAGTGGCAAGCGTGTGGCATTCCTTGATACACCAGGTCACGAGGCTTTTACAGCAATGAGAGCAAGGGGAGCAAAAATTACTGACGTTGCAATTATCGTTGTTGCAGCAGACGATTCAGTAATGCCACAAACCAAAGAGGCAATCAACCACGCTCAGGTAGCTGGTGTTCCAATTGTAATTGCCATCAATAAAGTAGATAAGCCAAACGCTAACCCGGAAAAAATCAAAGAGGATCTCTCCAAGATTAACATTTTGGTGGAAGATTGGGGAGGAAAATATCAGTGCCAGCATGTTTCTGCTAAGACCGGAGAAGGAATCGATGACCTACTCGACAAGGTACTTTTAGAAGCAGAGCTTTTGGAACTAAAGGCGAATCCTAACAAACCAGCAATTGGCTCAGTAGTGGAAGCATCACTCGACAAGGGAAGGGGATATGTATCCACCATCATGGTGCAGGCCGGCACTTTAAAGGTAGGCGATGTGCTCCTTGCCGGGCCATATTTTGGTAAGGTAAAAGCGATGTTTGACCACAGAGGTCAAAAACTAACCGAGGCAGGCCCTTCTACCCCTGTGCAGGTGCTTGGATTGGATGGTGCACCGCAAGCCGGAGACAAATTCAATGTGATGGCCAGCGATCGGGAGGCAAGGGAAATTGCTAACAAGCGAGAGCAAATTTTGCGAGAGCAAAGTATCCGTACCAAGAAGCACATTACACTGGATGAAATTGGAAGACGTCTGGCAATCGGAAACTTCAAAGAATTGAACGTGATTGTGAAAGGTGACGTGGATGGATCCATCGAGGCACTTTCCGATTCACTATTAAAACTTTCTACAGAGGAAGTTCAGGTAAATATTCTTCACAAAGCTGTTGGGCAAATTTCGGAATCAGATGTATTACTTGCCTCAGCTTCTGATGCAGTGATCGTTGGGTTCCAGGTGCGCCCTTCCAGTAGTGCCAGAAAATTGGCAGAGAGTGAGGAAATCGAGATCAGGCTATATTCCATTATCTATGATGCAATCAACGATGTGAAGGATGCAATGGAAGGAATGCTTGAACCTACCAGTGAAGAAGTGATCACTGGAAACATAGAAGTACGAGAAGTATTCAAGATTTCCAAAGTGGGAACTGTAGCGGGATGTTACGTTACCGATGGCAATGTGAAGCGTTCGAACCAGGTAAGGTTGATAAGAGATGGTATTGTAGTTTACACCGGAGAGATCAATCAGCTGAAACGATTCAAGGAAGATGTTGGTGAGGTGAAGAGTGGATATGAGTGCGGACTGAGTATCAAAAACTTTAACGACATCAAGGTGGGTGACATCATTGAAGGATTTGAGATAAAAGAGGTGAAGAGAACATTGTAAAATTTAGATAGTTGAACATAAAACAAGAGCCCATCAGAAATGATGGGCTTTTTTAATGGGTTAAATAATATTTAATCTGTAAATACTGCAATGCATGAGTTAAGTTTTGCAAAAAGCTATAACCTTCCATTGATTATTTCGTTACTTTGTTGTTTAAGATGAAATTCTTGAGAAGAATACAAAATATATTGTTTGCATTGGGATTGACTCTTGCATTTAACATTGGTTATGCCAACACCAATGGAACAGAGAAAAACCTCAACAATCAGGAACAAGAACAAGAAGGTCGAAGGAAAGGAGATCAATCCCTTATGAGACCTGATGGAGATGTTGCTTCTCAAGCTACCTCTCAAGGATATCAGCAAGAAACTACTCGTGAGGCAGAACCTGCCATGGATGCAGAAAGACCAGTTCAGATGGAAGAAAAATCCGATTCTGTGGAAGATGATTCTGTGAGCAAATACAACTTCATTTTCTACTTCCTCTACAAATTCAAATACGACGCTGAAGAGGCACCCTAAGCCTTCACAGACTGAAAATCGTCAATATCTTTAAGTGAAATACGGCCCTCGTAAAAGGCCTTCCCGAAAATTACTCCGTATAGTCCAATATCACGAAGCTTTTTGATGTCGTCTATCCCGCGCACACCGCCACTAGCAAAAATGGATAGGTTTGGAAATTCCCTAAGCAACTCTTCATACAGCTCAAATGAAGGTCCCTCCAGAGCACCATCTTTAGAAATGTCTGTTGTTTTAAGGTACTTCAGCCCTCGATCATAAAAGTAGGCGATATGCTCAAATAGATCTTTGGAAGTTCCCTTTTGCCAGCCCCTTACTCGGATTTTCCTATCCAAGCTGTCTGCTGCCAGAGCGATCTTCTCCCGGCCATAGGACATGAGCCAATTGGCAAACTGCTCCTTTTGTGCTACAGCCACAGATGCTGCGGTGATACTTTCCGCTCCATATTCAAAAGCTTTCAACACATCTCCGTCTGTGTGCAGCCCGCCTGTAAAATTGATTTTCAGGTCAGTGTAGGCCGATATCATGTGGAGAATGTCATAATTCACAGAGGTGCCTTTTCTTGCACCATCCAAATCAATGAGATGAATCCGTGAAATGCCATGATCTTCAAATTGCTTAGCTACGTCTATCGGGGTATCATCGTATACTTTTTCCTTGGAGTAATCTCCCTGAGTGAGGCGAATGGTTCTGCCTTCAATAACCGATATTGAGGGTACAAGTAGCATGATAAGTGAGGTTAGTTCGTTTTTAGAATCGCTCCTTTCTAAAGATATATAATCCCATCCAGAATTAGCTCAATTCACCTCAACTAATTTGAAACCTTCACCGTGAATTGTCAATATCTTAAGACTAGGTTCATCTTGAAGGTATTTTCGGATTTTGGCAATATAGACATCCATACTTCTGGCGTTGAAGTAGCTGTCATCTTTCCATATTTTCTTGAGTGCGCTGCTGCGCTCCACCGTTTTATTGATGTTCTCAAAAAAGATTCTAAGCAGTTCGTTTTCCTTGGTGGTAAGGTTGATCTCTCTTTTTGGAGTAATCAGGCGGTTTTCCTGATAATAGTAAGTGAGCCCGGCAATGTTAAACATGTTTGGAAAGGGCTCTTCATCCTTTTTCGCCGCACGCTTCAGGATAGCCTGGATGCGCAGAAGCAGTTCTTCCATACTGAAGGGCTTGGTCATGTAGTCATCTGCTCCTATTGTAAAACCTTTGATGATGTCCTGCTTCATAGATTTTGCCGTGAGGAAAATGATTGGAGTTTCATCATCAGTAGCCCGGATTTCTTTGGCCAGCGTGAAGCCATCTTTTTTGGGCATCATCAGGTCTAGGATGCAAAGGTCATATGTGTCTTTTTTGAAGGCATATCCACCTTCCTCACCATCTCTTTTTAGGGTGGTGTCATATCCTTTCAAGCCAAGGTACTCACTTAATATCTCGCCCAAGTTTGGGTCATCCTCTACGATCAATAATTTAGGCTTCATGGGCTAATGGTAATGTGATTGAAAATTTGCTCCCCTTTCCCGGCTCACTGTCTACATGTATTTTTCCTCCGTGCGCCTCTACGATCCGCTGCACATAGGCCAGGCCAAGGCCAAAGCCCTTGACATTGTGAAGGTCACCTGTGGGGACACGATAGAATTTTTCAAAAATGTGTTTTTGCTGTTCGCGGGTCATCCCGATTCCTTTATCGTGAATGGAAATGATGAAATCTTCATCGTCCGAGGCAGTCCTTAGCGTTATATTCGGGGCTTCCGGAGAGTATTTGTTGGCATTGTCTAGCAGGTTTAGGATAATGTTGGTAAGATGCATTTCATCGCCTTTTACCAGGTCTTTCTCGGCTTTCTCAATCATATTGAGTCTGCCACCTCTTTGCTCCACCTGCATAGCAATATGCTCCGCCGCACTCTTCACCATATCACTCATTCGAAGAATTTCCTGCTTTAGGTTGTAATCGTTGCGATCTATGGCGGCAATCTGTAGCACTTTTTCTACCTGATCCCCCAGTCGCTTGTTTTCTTCTCCAATTACTTTAATGTATTTCGTACGAAGGGTGCTTTGTTCAATGTCCTTATCACTTAGTGCTTCTACGGCGAGAGACACGGTGGAAATAGGTGTCTTTAGCTCATGTGTCATATTATTGATGAAGTCATTCTTCATCTCAGACAATTTTTTCTGGCGAATGATGGTGCGAATGCTGTATCCAAAGCAAAACAGGATGACCAGCGCCAAAACCCCTGAGCTGACCATGGCTGACCAAACCTTCCCCATCAGATATCCTTGCTTGCCAGGGAAATCTACAATGAGAAGACTACCATTGTCAAATATGTCATTGGGAAAGAGCGTTGCTTTCAGCTCACTTTTGGCCAGCTCTTCCGCTCCATGAGACCCATCGCTGGTATGGAGGATGAATCGATTGAGATTGGGCTGTATAACCCCGTACTCATAATCTATGTCAATGCCCTTTCCTTCCAATTCATTTTTGAGCAGGGAATCAAGCTGATGTGGATTAAACCTGGAAGTGATCGCCCGATTTGGCCCCATCAGGTCCTGCATTACATCAAATGTAAGCTCATACCGTCTGGAGACTTTGGCCAGCTGCTCCTCAAGCTCCTGAATTTTAACATCCCGTTCCAGGATCATTTCCTCTGCGGAGCTCTCCGGAGGAGGTAATTGTTCAGGGAAAAAATTTTGTGCGTAGCTGGAAAAATTCACCACAAATTCGAAGGCTCCATTATTTACTGTATCTGCAAAAAAGAAAACCTGCTGATTGCCCTGATTGACGATTTCATAGTTGCCCTTAGTCGATTTTTTTGGCTGCTCTGTTTTTTTGAGATGAACCCGCTCCCTGCTTTCATCTTCATAAGGGACATTATTGAGGTAGTTCAGCTTTTGAAGGGTAGCATAGGTCTCTTGTTTTTCTAGCTTATTGGCGACCGTGTTCAGTGCATCTAGCACATCTTTCCTGAATCGCTCCTCGTTGGCGGCCACCAGGGAATCAATCCAGTAAAGCTGAAAGGCAATCAGCCCGATCATGGCAAATCCCATGAGCCCAATGATCCATCTCAGTGTCTTTCGCTGCATACCTCAAAAATACTATTAAGCACCGGTTGCAGTTCGTGTTTAACCATTTTTAACAAGGATTAACGACTGATTAACAGAGAGATAGAAAGACAGTACGTACTTTCGATTGGCGATTTGAATTAGGAACTAAACTCAAAATAAGATGAAAACAAAAACGAGAATGTTAACCCTGGCAGCCGTCCTATCCTTGGGGATGTCTGCTTTTGCCCAATCAGATGAAGGCAAGATTGTGGTGGAAATCACCAAAGAGATCAACGGTGAAAAAAAGACCTTTAAGGGTGAGTATAACAGCGCAGAGGAAATGCGCGCCGATCCTAGCTATCAGGAGTTTGCCGGTGAGCAGGAAGGTTTTAATTTTTGGTTTGGAGATACCGATGACCATGATGTGTTTCTTCATCTCGATCAAATGAAAGATCGCAATAAGTCGTTTTTCAAATACTTCCACGGTGATGATGAAGACGATGAAGGAGGCTTTTTCTTCAAGCACTTTGATGGTGATTCGGTGGATGGTTTTTTTGACCTGCGCTTTGACGGAGCTGACATGGAAGAGCTAAGGGAACGGATGAAGGAGTTGGGCATGGACATGCAGATTATGATGGATCGCTTTGATGATGAGGATCACCAGATGCATGTGATAGAGATAAAGCGAGTGAAGGTGACAGATGTAGGTGATGAGGAATTTGGTAAGAAGGGAAAGGTGGATGAGAGCAATTTGTTGGAGCTGGATGACCTTAGGTTTTATCCCAATCCGTCTTCCAACGGGAGGATCAAAGTCCGATTCAGTGTGCCGGACGAGGATGAGTTGAACATCCGCGTTTCAAACCTGGAAGGAAAGGAAGTTTTTAGCAGAAATTTTGATCGATTCAGCGGAACCTACTCGGAGTTGATTGATCTATCTGGTCAAAAAGAGGGAATCTATCTGCTCGAAATCAGCCAGGGGAAAAAGCGACTGACAAAGAAAATTGTAATTAATTAGGTTGTTTGTTTGAAATGGGAAATGGGCCGGTGAAATACCGGCCTTTTTTTAATATTCGCCTGATGTTTTCGTGATATTGATATCAATATCTACGATATCCTGAAAGTCCAGGCCGGTTTCCACCATGTCCTCATCATCTTCCTCGGCAAACCAATTGATCGTCACCTTTTTACCATGTTCTTCCAGCGTCTTCAGTTCGCGTATGATCAGGTAGATACACCTAGCAGAGCTGGTATTAAAATAGATCAGTCTGAAGTTTGCTTCAATTTTCGGCTGCCCCGTTTCTTTCAAAAGGGCGATTGCCTTAATGAAAGGATCATAAAATTCCATGGTGTTCTCAGGGCTCGATCGCCCCTTCACATCTACTTTTCCATTTGAATAATTCACACATGTGTATGGTGTGGTCCTTGTCGATTCCGTGATAAATACTTCTTCCATAATTGTAGTTCTTAAACCTGTACGCCCATGATCAGCATATCGTCCAGTTGCTCCTCATCTCTTCTCCATTCGGTGATCTCTTTTTCCAGAAGTTCCAATTGCTCTTGCGGAGAGTGCCTATGAATGGACTGAAGGAGACTCTTAAATTTTTTGGATGAATACTTTCGATCGCCCTTTCCACCTATCTGATCCTGAAAGCCATCGCTGTAGATGTAGAAAACATCCCCCGGTTTCAGCTCCATAGAATGGTTCGTGTAGGGCTTATCTATATTTCCGAAGTAGGAGCCAATTGGCATTCTATCGGCTTTGATCTCAATCAGCTCCCCATTTCTAAACAAGCACAAAGGGTTGAACGCTCCGGCATATTCAATTACGTTGGTGCGATGGTCGATGGTGCATAGAGCAATGTCCATCCCATCTCTTTGGGAGCTTTCTTCACCCTGCTGCATGGTTTTAATTACTTCCCGTCGCATCTCGTCCAGAATTTCCCCTGGCTTGGTACGGTTGTCCGGCACCACTTTATTTAGGATGGTATTTCCGATCATGCTCATAAATGCACCCGGCACCCCGTGTCCGGTACAATCCACTGCGGCTATATAGGAAACATCGTCCGCATGCTTAAACCAATAAAAGTCGCCACTCACAATATCCCTGGGGCGGTAGTAGACTAGCGATTTAGGCAGGTATTTAGCAATAGTTTTTTCGGAAGGAAGAATTGCCTCCTGAATTTTTTTTGCATAGCGAATGCTTGAGGTGATGTCCTTGTTTTTGGATTCAATGATCTTCTTCTGTTCATTGAGCTTTTTATTCGATTCCTCTAGGGATAGCCGGGCAATGATTTCACGCTTGGTCAGGTTGTAGCGGGTCTGAATCAGGATGATTGAAAAAATCATCACAGTACCGGTGAGAAGGCCCCCACTTGCAAGTATTTCTTCCAGACCAAGTGTGCTGTTTCGCACGAGGAAGAAAATATTGGCAGCAATAGAGAGTGCCACCACGATGATGGACCAATAGATCTTCCAAAGCACGAGCATACCAGCACCTATGAAGAGGGCGATGTATGCAAGTGTGTGTTTTTGAAGATCATCCACATCCATCAGGCTCCACATGAAAGCATTTTGAACGGAGATTAAAAGCACTGGCACGAAAATTAGAAAGTCAGCGGAAATATTGAGGGGCTTCCTTAAAACCAACGTGATGGCCGTAATCGATGAAACTGCCAGCCTGAATATGAAAAAGACCTCAAAATGATGATTGACATTGATATAGTCAGTCGCACCAAAGATGAGGTTGAAAATAACAGCGACCCAAGCTCCGGCGATGTGGTACTTGATGGTGGCTCGCCTGAGCGCTTCCTCCCACTCCACTTCCAGGGCTCGTTGTTTAAGTAAATTCGATGGACTCATTAAATAAGGTTGTTGGTTTTAGATGGTTGAAAGATCGATGAAAGCTCCCTGTCATCAATCGGTTAACCTACGAGAGTCACAACCTCTGCGGATTTCTATTGTTCTGAATTGCCCGAAACTTTCAGGCTAAAACCCACACCATGGTGGTTGCGGATTTCGAGCGAGGAATCGGCTTTTAGATATTTCCTGAGCCTGGTGATAAATACATCCAGACTTCTGCCTTTGAAGTAATCATTCTCTCCCCAGATGCTCTCCAATATGTACTCACGCTTTACAAGCTCATCCCTATTATCCAAAAGCAGCTTGAGCAGGTTTGCTTCCATTTGAGTGAGGGTATGCGTCTCTTCGCCACATGCGTATGTAAGGTTCCTGAGGTCAAATGTAGACTGGCCAAATGCAATACTCTGGCCTACTGGTGCTGTGGGCTGAGTGGATGATCTTCTAAGGAAAACGTTGATCCGGTGGCTTAGCTCTTTGATGGAGAATGGCTTGGTCACATAGTCATCACCTCCAATTTCAAATCCGGAGAGCCGATCTTCTTCCTGTGATTTGGCTGTAAGAAAAATGATCGGGACAAACTCACTCAAAGACCGGATATTGCTTGCCAGCTCAAACCCGTCCATTCTGGGCATCATTACATCTAGTATGCATATTTCAAAATTGGCGGTCTTAAATTCCTTCAGCGCCCGCTCGCCATCAGCACTCAAGCTCACCTCATGGCCCAGGGATTCAAGGTTGTCCTTGATCATAAACCCCAGGTTTTCGTCATCTTCTGCCAGCAATATTTTAGCCATTGGGTAATGTAATTTTAAATGTGGTGCCCATTCCTATCTCAGATTGCAGTACAATTTTCCCCTTTAGTCTTTTCACCGCAGATGCCACGATCTGCAGTCCAAGTCCAAAACCTTTTTCATTGTGCTGGTTTTGTGCCTCCGGCACCCGATAAAACTTATCAAAAACCTTCTTTTGGTACTCTTTAGGAATTCCTTTGCCATCATCAGATACCTCAATCCGGGTGCTTTTGGAATCTTGCTCAAGGGCAATGCAAACATTCCTTCCCCCATACTTCACTGCATTGTCAGCCAGGTTTCGGATGATATTTTCCAGTAATTTCCTATTGGAGGAAATTTGGTTCTTTGCCTCACCTTTTATTTCCCATTGGATCATTCGTGACGCGTATTCATCTTTCAATTCTCCAATGATGGTTTTTATAAAATGCTGTACATCTACTTTCTCCATTTTAAGTGGGGACCGGGATTCCAGTTGGGAGGAGTGCAGAATATCTTCCACATTTTTTTGTAGCCGGCCTACCTCTGTTTGGATGATCTTCAAATATCTATTGTCTTTATCGGACGCCTTTTCTAGAAGGGTGTTTGAAGCCAGGGATAAAGTGGCCAGTGGGGTTTTTAACTCATGACTCACATTATTGATGAAATCTTTTTGCACCTCACTCAGCCTTTTCTGCCTAAGGATCACAAAGAGGGCATACCCAAAGAAAATGATCACTGCGAAGGTGAGCAGCGTGGTAAACTTCCACAGATCAAATCCGGCGAAAAGGTTTCTCGACTTATTAGGGAAGTAGACCCCAAAGTAGTATTCATCGTTTTTCAAAACCGGCATTACAGATACGGTGCTCTCCCCTGCAATATTCACATTCTCCGCATAAACCATCTGATCATTGGCACAGTCATAAACGCCATATTCAAACTCCTGAGAAATTGCTCTTTTCTTTATCTCGGCGGAGATCAGATATTCCAGATTAGTCAGGTCTATCCGATCGTTGGTGCGCACGATGAAGTAATTGCCGGAAACCTGTTCGATTGGGTTGACAGCCGGAAAGTCTTTGCCATTGGCTTCACACAGGGACTCCACCACATTCCGAAGTGCCACTTGTACATTGTAATTGAAAACCTGGTCCTGTTGCTCAATGGCACGGTTGAGCCAAAATACCTGCGTGCCTATGATGCCGATCAGCGACAGTACCGCCAGGATGATTAAAACACGGATGGGGGTGTTTTTCATGATCCAAAAGTACAGGGGAAAATGATGGGATTTCTGGGTTTAACAACTCATTAACAATCATTATGAACTCGTTAACAGAGCCTTTCATGCCATCCGATCACATTTGGACAAATTAAAATTTTTCAAAAATGAGAAAAGCAACATTTATCGTAATGCTTGGAATTGCAGTAGCTGTAGTTGCAGGTATGTCACCTATCAAATGGAAAACTACTTCGATCGACTTGGGTCAGGTAGCCAAGAATGAAATGAAGGAGCTGACTTTTGAATTCACCAATACCAGCGGATCGAGCATTCAGATTTTAGAGGCGAAAGGATCGTGCGGGTGCACGGATGTGAAGTATCCGGAAGGAGAGATCAAAGCTGGTGAGACAGCCTCAATTTCTGCCAATTTTCAATCAGGAAAAGTGGGAGCCTTTAAGAAAAACATCAGAATCAAAACTTCTGAATCTGAAGAGTACACCTACCTATATTTCAACGGAGAAGTCGTGGAGTAGGGCAGCCCAGTCGCAAATGATCAGGGGGGTGTTTTCACACCCCTTTTTTTATTGTCTTGACTTTTAGACAGATAAGCATCATTTTAGTTTAACAATAAATTAAAGAGCTGAGCAGGCTTTCTGCTTTTTGGTTTTATGGAAATCCGTCTTTTGTCTGAATCCGATTTTGATCAGTTATTTTATACATTTAAAATGGCTTTCTCGGACTATGAGGTGAAGTTTCAGCCTACCAGGGAGGAATTCTCCTATCGGATTCATCATAAACTTCAGTGCGATCGGGAGATTTCCTGTGGGAGCTTTGATGGCGATGAAATGACCGGCTTCATTCTCCATAGTTCCAATATTTATCAGGGTATCCCTACGGCTTACAATGGGGGCACAGGTGTATTGCCAGGCTTTAGAAATCAAAAAACTGCTGAGAGGATGTATGAGTTTCTAATCCCGGCAATTCGCAAGAAGTTTATAGCGAGGATTCTGCTGGAGGTGATCGAGAGCAACAAGAATGCGATAGCACTTTATGAGAAAATCGGTTTTACGTTTAAAAGAAGATTCCGGTGCTATAAAATGAGCAGGCCCCTAGCTTCTCACGCAGAAGTCGGCATTGAGGAGGGCAAAATGGAAGACGTGAAATTTAGTTTCAATGATTTTCAACCCTCATTTCTTGATAGCTCAGAGCATCTAAAACATGGGGATGAGCGGGTATTATTCGCCAAACGTGATAATATAGTTGTCGGACACATCATTTTCCAACCACACATTGGCCGCATATCACAGCTGGCTGTGGATCGGATTCACAGGCATGAGGGGATCGGGGAAGCCCTGCTCGTGCAAGCTCAAAATGAATCGAAAAAGCCGCTAACCATCATGAACATTCCGGATGATGAATTTGGTTTTGATGCATTCCTTGTCAGGTGCGGATTCCAAAATCAAGTCAATCAATATGAAATGGAATTGATAATTTAGGTGATGCTTTTTTCTCAGCTAGCCAAAATCACCGGAGGTCAAATTCATCTCAACCAAGATCTGGATGTCAGCCATTTTTCTGCCGACACACGCACCCTTTCCGGTCAGCCTTACGAAGTATTTGTGGCCATTAATGGGAAGAGAGATGGTCACGATTTTGCCCGAGCTGCCTCCGAAAGAGGGGTAAAAAATTTTATTCTTGAAAAAGATTTAGACCTTGGTGCTGCGAATAAGCTGGTGGCGGATGATTCACTTGCCGCTTTTCAGCAAATCGCCCGCTATCATCGGATAAAATTCAGTATACCCATCATAGGAATTACGGGCAGCAACGGAAAGACCACCGTGAAGGAGTGGCTATCTACTATTCTGTCTTCCAGGCATTTTGTAGTCAAAAGTCCAAAGAGTTATAACTCACAAATAGGCGTCCCCATTTCCCTGCTCGAAATCAGAGAAAACCATGAAATAGGTTTATTTGAGGCTGGAATTTCCCGCAGTGGCGAGATGAAGAAACTTCAGGAAATGATCCTGCCAACACACGGGATATTTACGAATCTTGGAGTAGCACACGATGACGGATTTGATTCGTCGGACCATAAACTTCGTGAAAAGTTGAACCTGTTTGTGGAATCAGGCAAGGTAGTTTGTCGCTGTGATCAGGAGCACTTCGCAACTATCAGTGAGGTGCTGAGGGATAAGATTATTGGCTGGAGTTTGAATGGAAAGGGCACCTATCAGGTTAGTTGGAAGGATGGATCCGTGCAGGTCAATAATGACAAGTTCAGCACCGACTTTCAAAGTGAAACCCTGCTCGAGAACCTGACACACGCCATTGTGATGGCATTGGAAATCGGACTTTCACGGGATCAAATCCAGGCCGGAATTGACCTGATAGAAGGTGTGCCTATGAGGCTGGAACTTAAGCGAGGAGTCAACGGATGTTACATTCTGGATGATAGCTACAACAATGATGAGGCTGGGCTCAAGGTAGCTTTGGATTATCTGGAATCGCATCGGCAAAATGAACGCCGGACGCTCATCCTTTCAGACATTTTACATTCGGGCAAAGGTGACAAAGAGCTTTATTCAGACGTATCCGCGCTTTTGCAAAACCGAAAGATCAGTCGGCTGGTAGGAGTGGGCAGCAGGATTTCAAATCATGCAAGCCTTTTCCCCATGGAGACGATCTTCTTCGATGACACGGAGGCGCTGCTGACCGATCTGCCTGAGTTTCGTGAGGAAATGGTGGTGGTGAAAGGTGCCCGAAACTTTGCCCTGGAGCGCGTAGTGCAGCGGCTTCAGGAGAAAAGCCATGGTACCGTTCTGGAAGTCAATTTCGAGTCACTGCAGCATAACCTGAATCAATATCGTGCCTTACTTAAGCCAACTACTAAACTGATGGTGATGGTGAAGGCCAATGCGTATGGTAGTGGGTTGCTGGAGGTGGCTAATTTTTTGCAGCACCAGCGTGTAGATATGCTTGGGGTGGCCTATGTAGATGAGGCGATCCAGCTAAGGAAGAATGGCGTATCGCTCCCGGTTATGATCATGAACCCTTACATAGAGAGTTTCGAGCAGTTTGAGCGGTATGACCTTCAGGCAGAAATCTTTAGCCTGACTCACCTAAAGCGAATGCTCAAGGACACCAAAAACCACCCGGGGGTTCATCTGAAAATTGATACCGGGATGCATCGATTAGGATTCTCAAAAAAGGATATACCAGCCTTGATCGAATTGCTGAAGCACAATCCCGGGCTGAAGGTTGAAGGAATTTTCACCCACTTTTCCAGTTCTGACATGGCGGATGAGGATGATTTTACTGTAAGCCAGGCTCACCTTTTCGAGGAGGCATACCGGCAGTTGACCGATGCATTGGGCTATCACCCAATCAAACATGCGTGCAACTCTCCGGCCATGGTTCGATGGCCACAATACCATTTCGATATGGTCAGGCTGGGTATTGGCCTGCACGGATTTGACCCTACGGGTCAGCTAAGCTTGCGGCATACTAGTGAGCTCAAAAGCACCATTTCTCAAATTCAGCATTTGGAAGCAGGGGATACTGTGGGCTATTCACGAAAGGGAAAAATCGATCGGGATAGCGAAATAGCGATCATCCCGATCGGCTATGAAGATGGCTACAGTCGCATCTTTGGTAATGGAAATGCCCGGGTTTCAATAAATGGAAAGCTATGCCCTACCATCGGGAATGTGTGTATGGATATGATCATGGTGGATGTGACGGGAGCCGGAGTGCAGGAAGGGGATCAGGTAATGATTTTTGGCGCCAATCCGGGTATTCAGGATTTGGCCAAATGGGCGAATACCATCCCATATGAGATTTTGACAAACGTGAGCAACCGCGTAAAAAGAGTTTTTATTTCTGAGTAACTAGCCCCCACACCCTAAAAACTTCTTGAAGTCCACTTCCTTAGGAAATCCGGGCTTTTTCTCTTCCGATACTTCCTCCTCTTCTTTTTCCTTTTGCTTTTTTCCCTTTTTAGTTTTTTTCTCGTCCATGATTAAGCGCATTCGTCCATAAATGTAAACCGTAAACTAGCAGCCAAGGTTATCTTTGCAGCATGTCCGCAAAAGATATTACAGACTTGAAGATTGGAGTATTGGGAGGAGGTCAGCTTGGCCGTATGATGATCCAGTCCGCCATCAATTATAACCTTGACATCTCCATATTAGATCCTGATGAGCACGCCCCTTGTGCTCATTTGGTGAAGGATTTTTCGGTTGGCAAGCTGACAGACGAAGAGCTGGTGTATCAATGGGGAAAGAAGTTTGACCTGATCACAATTGAGATTGAGAATGTGAGTGTGGAGGCACTAAAAAGGCTACAGGACGATGGAGTACAGGTGTTTCCTCAGCCGGAAATTGTTGAGTTGATTCAGGATAAGCGCAAGCAAAAGACATTTTACAAAGCCAATCGAATACCTACTTCGGATTTTGTGCTGACGGAAAATGCAGCCGATGTGGCGAAGTATGAAGACATACTCCCGGCGGTAAACAAGCTTGGCAAGGAAGGTTATGATGGTAGAGGCGTACAGATGATCCGTACGAAAACTGATTTAGAAAAGGCCTTCGATAAGCCGGGCCTGTTGGAAAAAATGGTGGACTTTGAGAAGGAGCTCAGTGTGGTTGTAGCAAGGAATAAGAATGGAGAAATGAAGTGCTTTCCGGTGGTGGAGCTGTCCTACCACCCGGAGCAAAACCTGGTAGAATTTCTGTTTGCTCCGGCGCAGATTACGGAAGAAATCGAGGAGAAGGCATATAATCTGGCCAGAAGCGTGATAGAACATCTGGATATGGTGGGGCTGCTGGCTGTGGAGATGTTTTTGACTAAGGAAGGTGAAATCCTCGTCAATGAAGTGGCTCCCCGTACACACAACTCTGGTCACCACACCATTGAAGCCAACAGGACCTCCCAGTTTGAACAGCACCTCCGTGCCATCCTGAATATGCCATTGGGCTCTACAGATCTGATCACTCCTGCCGCCATGGTAAACCTGCTGGGTGAGGATGGGTTTACGGGCAATGCACAGTATGAAGGAATGGAGGAATGCATGGGAATGAACGGAGTTTATGTGCATCTTTATGGCAAGAAATTAACCAAGCCTTTCCGAAAAATGGGTCACGTGACCATCACGGACGACTCGATAGAGGAACTGAAGATGAAGGCACGAAAGGTGAAAGACACACTAAAAGTAAAAGCATAATGGCACCCAAAGTAGGCATTATCATGGGGAGCAAGTCAGACCTCCCGATCATGCAGCAAGCAGCAGATATTCTTGAAGAATTAGGGGTCGAATTTGAGCTCACAATTGTTTCGGCGCACCGCACCCCACACCGGATGATGGAGTATGCAGAAGGGGCCAGGGAAAAAGGACTGCAGGTGATTATTGCTGGAGCGGGAGGTGCCGCCCATCTGCCTGGCATGGTCGCATCACTCACCACACTACCAGTGATTGGTGTACCGGTAAAATCCAGCAACTCAATCAATGGCTGGGACTCCATTCTATCTATTCTTCAAATGCCGGGGGGTATTCCTGTAGCTACTGTTGCATTGGATGGGGGCAAGAATGCAGGCATTCTTGCTGCGGAAATCGTAGGTGCAACAGATAAGAAAATTGCCGATAATCTTCAGAAATACAAAGACAACCTTAGGGATAAGGTGATGGAAACGGTAAAAGAAGTCGAGAAGTAATTACTCTTCAGAGGGCAGTTTCTCCTCTATGATTTCCTCAGGAGTCTCATCTTTTGGGAACATCAAAGAAAGCACAATAGCCAGCACAAGTGCGCCAATAATGATGCTAAAGGATAAGAATATTGGCACATGCAGGTCGATTATCTCTGCGAGCATTTTTGCCCCGATGAAGATGAGTACCACCGAAAGTCCTTTCTGAAGCAGATAGAATTTATCCAGCACATTTGCCAGCAGGAAGAACATCGCTCGAAGGCCCATCACTGCAAAAATGTTTGAGGTATAGATCACAAATTCATTTTGCGTGATTGCAAAGGCAGCAGGGATCGAATCCACTGCAAAGATTAAATCCGTAGACTCAATGAGGATGATAACCAGAAACAGAGGGGTGAACAAAAGCTTTCCATTTTCCCTCAACCAAAATTTGCCCCCTTTATCTTGCGTGCTCATAGGGAGGATCTTTTTAGCAGCCTTTAAAAGAGGATTTTTTTCTGGCTCCAGTTCCATGTCGTCATCTCCTCCAAAGAGCTTGATCCCAGAGTAAACAAGGAATACACCAAAAATGTAGAGTATCCAGTGAAACTCTGAGATCAATAGTGCGCCTACAAAAATGAAAACCGCTCGGAACACAATCGCTCCAAGAATGCCCCAGAAAAGGATGTTGTGATAGTATTCTTCTTTTACATTGAAATACCGCAGAATCAGCAGGATTACAAAAATATTGTCAACTGAGAGGGCCTTTTCGGTTACATAAGCAGAGAAAAACTCCAGTGTGGCTGCCGGTCCTTCTCCATAAAAATAAATGAGCATGCCGTAACCCACAGATACCAGTACCCAAAAAATAGATTGCTGAATTGCTTCTTTTTGAGAGACTTTATGATGCTTTTTGTGAAAGACACCCAAATCCACAATGAGGAACAGGACGATGATAACACCGAAGACTCCAAACAGAAGCCCTTCATTTTGTCCTGTAAATAAGTTTAAAAGCATCTTTTAGGCGATTATTAATAATTGGGCGCTACTCAAAGTAACTAATTCAGCGCAAATAAAGAAAATTTTATTCTATATAGGAATAGCACCATTTTTTCCAGGCATCAATGTCCCATGAAAAAGATGAGCCAAATGATGACCAAAACGGGAAGTAGAATAGGAATGGAATATCTTATGATATAAGAAAAAAACGAAGGCATCTTGATACCCACCTGCTCCGCAATGGACTTCACCATGAAGTTTGGCCCATTACCAATGTAAGTGAAAGCCCCGAAGAACACCGCACCCAAAGAAATAGCCATAAGATCCAGTAGCGAATCTTTGTATTCATTATTAGCAAATGCGATGACTTCCTGCATTTTATTTACATCGGCTCCCACGCTGGCCATGGATGCGGTAAGGAAATTCACATAAGTAGGTGCATTGTCCAGAAATCCACTCAGCACCCCTGTGCCCCAGTAAAGTGTGCTTGGGCGAATCAGTTTTTCTCCCTCGGGCGATTGGGCAAACTGGCTCACCAGCTCCAATGCAGGCATCATGGTGAAGAATATCCCGATGAAAAGGAAAGCCACTTCACGTATCGGTTCAAAGCTAAATTCATTGCCCTGCATAGCCTGTAGATCTGAAAACTGGTAAGATCCAAAAGCGGCCATTAGCATAATGATTTCCCTTAAATAGGAAAATTTCTGACCTTCGTATTCAATTCCGGGCACCCATTCGAAGACATTGGGATCAAGGAATACTGCCCCAACCACAATGGCCAGCCAGATGAAATTTTTCTTTCCTTTGAGATCAATCTTTCCGGTAGGTGGCTCTTCTTCCTCTTCATCCCCCCGCATAAGGGCATAATTGGTTTTGTTTCGAATATCGAAAAAGTAGAAAAAGGTGATAAGTAGGATACAAGCAATCGCCCATGGCACCAGATTGTGGATCAGCGTCCATTCAAAGGGAATACCTTTTAAGAATCCCAGGAATAATGGAGGGTCACCAATGGGAGTAAGAGAACCTCCCACATTGCTCACAATGAAAATGAAAAAGACGATATGGTAAGCTTTTATTCGATTTCTATTGAGCCGGATAAAAGGCCGGATGAGTAGCATGGAAGCTCCGGTAGTCCCGATAATGTTTGCAATCACTGCCCCAATGGCCAGGATGATAACGTTGGTGAGTGGGCGAGCCTCCTTGTCCACAATGATCAGAATACCTCCGGATGCAACAAAGAGCCCGGTGAGCAAGGCAATAAACTGAATATACTCCGCACCGGAATGAACGGGGCTGTGCATGTTTTCAAGTCCAAAGAGATAATATGTGCAGACAAGAAAGGCCAGAATGATCGATATGACAGGGTAGCTCTTGTGCCAAAAATGCGGATAGAAGAGCGGCCCGGTGGCGATCATTACCAACAAGAGTACGAATGGAAACACACTCCATATGGCCGGCTTGGCTGATGAGCGATGATCGTCCCCTTCAGCATCATGACTTATGGTTTGGTGGGTTTCCTGTTGCTCTTGAATAGGAGAATGGTCGCCGGCATGAGCCACCAAGATTACGGTCATTAATAAAATGGCAACAAGAATTCTCCCGATCATGCTTAGGCGTTACTGATTAATACTAAAGTTATCATTAGCGCAGACAAAAACAAACCTATCAAAATCAAACAAGCTTATTTAACGAAATGGTAAAGGCGGTTTCAGCAAGGTTTACACGGGTGCTGTTTTCCTTATGTACTGCCCGCAGTGCGCTTCCGATGGTACGCGAGCAGTCATTGAAAATGTCTGCATCTGTAAGTACATCATCATTGTCGGGATTCATCAGGAAAGCAAAGGTTCGGGCCATGCCACAGTTGGCGATGAAGTCAGGTAGAAGCGAAACCTTCCTGTCCACAAACTCCGCAATGGGCCCGTAGAAGATTTCAGTATCGTTGAATGGTACATTTGCACCGCATGACACCACCTCCAGCTCATTGCTGATCATGGCTTCTGCTTGCTCTTTTGAAACCAACCTTGATGCCGCTGCAGGGATAAATATTTCAGCTCCCATCGACCAGATTTCTTCATTCACCTTTTCAAAAGGGATGAGATTTTCAGCCACCAGTTTGTTGCCGTCTTTATCATGGAAAAATCTCTTGATATCATCCAGGGTGAAGCCGTCCGGATTCATGAGTCCCCCTACACGATCGATAATCCCCACGATCTTCACACCGTATTTGGAAAGGTACAGGGCGGCAGTAGAGCCCACATTTCCCCAGCCCTGAATGATTGCCCGTTTCTCGCCTATGTTTCCTCCCCAGATTTGGTAGTAGTGACGAACAGCCTCTGCAACTCCATATCCGGTAATCATATCGGCCACTACATATTTTTTCGGTGAGTTTGGTATATACTCCTGATCTTCCAGCACTTTTGAGACCCCATGCCTGAGGCGCCCCAGCATATGGATTTTGGTAGGTTTTCGTGGATTGTAATGACCATTCACAATTCCTTCCTGGGGATGCCATAATCCAAAATCTTCTGTGATCGGAATCACTTCATGAATTTCATCCACGTTGAGGTCGCCACCAGTGCCGTAGTAATTTTTGAGAAGTGGATAAACGGCATGATACCATCGCTTTAGTACTCCTTCTTTTCTTGGGTCATTTGGATCAAAATTGATTCCAGATTTTGCACCGCCAATTTGTGGCCCGGAAACGGTGAATTTGATCTCCATGGTTTTCGCCAGCGATTCTACTTCTCTCTTATCCAGCCCCACCCTCATTCGGGTACCACCACCAGCAGCTCCACCGCGCAGGGAGTTTATCACCACCCATCCTTCGGCTTCCGTTTCCGCATCAGACCATTCAAAAACGATTTCAGGTTTCTTATTTTCAAATTTTTTAAGGAGTTCTTTCATGGGGTACTATGTGTTTTTGAGGGCGCAAATCTAATAATTAAGGGAGATGAATCACACCCGAGCTGCTGTCTTTGGACGCCCCGGTCACAGAGGCGAGGACATTGATTTCATTTCTAAAGCATTTGAGTGCTAAAAATGCAAATATCAAAGATTCCTTGAAATCGACCAGTTGACTATCTGGCACCACCACCTCCCAGTTGTTCAACTTGCTCCTGATAACCTCGATGAGAAAATCATTATGAGCCCCTCCACCTGTCACAAGCATGCGTCCATGCTTATTTATTAGGCTTTTTGAAATTTGATCTGCGATGAACTGAATGTATGTTCTCAGTCCATCAGTGGGGTTCGTATCATCAAGGATAGCTGAGGGAATAAAATTGTTGGGGAGTGATTTTGGGGGTTTTAGAGAGAAGTATGGAAGGTCTGACAGACTCTCGTAAAAACTTTTGTGCAGATTACCTGTTCGTGCCAGATTGCCGCCTTCATCATAAGGTTTTCCAAGCTTGATGGCGAAATAATTGAGCACCTGATTGCAGGGACAGATATCCCATGCAGTTTGACTGGACTGTAGGGAGATGTTGGCAATTCCTCCAAGATTCAGACAAGCATCAAAACCTCTGTAAAGCTGAAAGTCCCCGAAAGGGACGAGGGGCGCGCCCTGCCCGCCTAATTGAATATCAAGGGTTCTGAAATCTGTGACAACAGGTATTTGGCTGATCTTTGAAATAACCTCCCCACTTCCCAGCTGCCAACTGATCCCATCCTGCGGACGGTGGAGGACCGTATGTCCATGCACTCCGGCCAGGTCAACCCCTGCATTATCTTTTTTGAACAGATTGATTTGTTCCGCTATCCATTTCCCGAAAACATCATCCAATTGCAGTTGTATCTCCTTTTCATCATCTGGTGAAGCTTTTAGCTGTTGAAAGAGCTCTTTTTCATAAGGTACGGTCTGCGCTTTTTGGATTTTATATAGCCAGGAGTCCTCTCTCAAGGAAAAATCTACCAATGCGATATCTAAACCATCCATTGAGGATCCAGCCATCACACCTATCACTGAATAACTTGTTTTCATTTCCTTTGCTGCTTTATATTCCGCCAAATGAGCGAAAAGTTAGAGGTAATACTGGTAGACATAGGCAATTCTTCTGTGAAAACTACAGAGGTAAGTCAAGGCATATTTCGCGAAGAAATGGTTTGGGGCTCATTTCAGGAGGTCGCCAAAAAATATGGCAAAGTCCCGATGATGATTTCATCCGTCAGAAAAATAGATGCGAACCAACTAAGGGATTTGGATGCGAAAGTCCTTACGTACCAAACTCTAATGCCTATTACGCTTGATTATGAAACGCCGGAGACCCTGGGGGCAGACCGGATTGCAGCAGCGGCAGGAGCCAATGAGATGTTTCCTGATCAGGATAATTTGATCGTAGATATGGGTACATGCATGACTATTGACCTGATAGATAGATCCGGGACTTTTCGTGGGGGGATTATTTCTCCTGGCTTAAAAATGCGCATGAAATCCATGTCCCATTTCACGGATCAGCTGCCGGATATTTCCAATGAATGGAAGAAAATCAATTCTGTAGAGCTGGGAAAAAGTACAAAGGAGTGTCTTCTTAGTGGGTCTTATTGGGGGATGATCCATGAAATAAACGGGGTGATGAGTGCAATGAGCAGAAATTTCACAAGTCTTAACACGATAATCACAGGAGGGGACGCACATTTTTTTGAATCCAAATTAAAAGCTCACATCTTTGCTGGCTCAAAAATTGTGCAGAAGGGTCTATATCGAATTTGGAAGTATCAATGAAAAGGATTTTAGCAGGGGTTGCCTGTTTTTTTGTTTTAGGGCATATCGTCCTGGCACAGTCAATATACTCATTTCAAGGGCTGGGCAGTCTCAACCATCAGGGCATGCCCAATAATTTCGCCATGGGTGAGGTAGGGATAGGCACTCCCTCCGTGTGGCACATCAACACACAAAACCCGGCTAATCTTGTCTATAACAATTTCAGCACGTTTCAGGTTGGTCTTGAAGTGGATAGACGTAAGTTTTCAGGCGATGATGTTTCGGGATCTGATACCGGTGGAGGGCTGAGATTTTTGGCGTATGCATTCCCAATCATGCCAGGAAAATGGTCTTCATCTTTCGGTGTGCTCCCTTACAGTTCAGTGAGTTATAATACGTTTTCAAGTGGTGAGATTCCGGGAACTGACGGTGACGTTTCACAAATTTCAGACAACAGGGGTGAGGGAGGCCTTACGAATTTTTTCTGGTCAAATGGATTTATGATCAAGAACAAATTTTTGGTGGGGCTCAGGATCAATTACACTTTCGGATCCATTGAGAAGAAAACAACTATTTCAATAGGAGGAACAGATGTCCCATTGAGTAATGTCACATACGAGGAATTAGAATCGTATTCAGATTTGAATGTTTTATTTGGCGCTGGATACAAGCACAAAATTAGCGACGGAAGGTACATAAACTTTGGAGCTATATATTCACCAAAAAGCTCATTGAATGGCACTTCAGAGCTTTTCTTGATACGATTGACAAACACAGGGGGTGAAATTGAGACAGTTCCTGTAGGGGAAAGCAGTCTTCAGTTTGATTTACCTCAGCTTTTTGGTTTAGGTGCCTCGTACGAAAGAGCGAATCTCTATAAAATAGGATTTGACCTTGAAACACAGCGATGGAGTAAGGCTGGGGAGGTCGCTCAGAGATACAATAACTCTCTCAAAGTGGCACTTGGTATGGAATGGACTCCTGATTATGATAACGTAAGTTCATACTTCAAGAGAATAAAATATTCAGCAGGATTTAATTATTACAAACTTCCATATATCGTAAATGATCAGGCTCTTACTGATTTTGGTATTAATTTTGGTGCCTCTTTACCGGTTAGTGGATTTTCGAGCTTGGATTTAGCCTTCAAATGGGGCCAGTTGGGGGAATCTTCAAATGGATTAATTAAGGAAACTTATTATAAGATTGTTATAGGTGCAACCATCAACGACAGATGGTTCATAAAACGAAAATATGATTAGCAAAAAGTGAGATATGAAGATCAATATTAAAATACTAGGAGTAGCTTTTTTCCTCTTGCTATCACTTGTCTCAAATGCTCAGGACGGATGGAATTGGGGAGATCAGGTAGATAAAGCAAAGGAGAAAAACGTGCTCTATACTGATGCACTTAAGGCAAATAATTATAAACTAGCTGCTGAACACCTTACCTGGCTTTTGGAAAACACTCCCGATCTAAACCCGTCCATCTATATCAATGGAGTAAAGATTTATGAAGGGCTGGCAGAGCAGGAAAAGGATGCTGTGAAGAAGGATGAGTATATTCAAAAGGGTCTTCAACTTCATGATACCCGTATTAAATATTACCCTGAAGACAAGTCGGATATAGTAGAGAGAAAGGCAATTTATGCCTACAGCTATTATAAAAAGGAGAGCGACCAATATTTTTCTGTACTTGAGATCTTTCAAAAAGCTTTTGATCTAAACGGAGCTAAAATGAATCGTGGTGCTCTGGTAGCCTACATGGACATGGTCTATAAGAATTATCTCTATAAAAAGCTGACTGACGAGCAGGTAATTGATACCTACTCACAAATTTCTGAGGCACTGGATGAGCAGCGAAAAAATGCCAGCGACTCAGAAAGAGATAAAGTGGATAGCTCGGCGGATTTGGTAGATCGTCTGTTGACAGCCACTAAGGTGGAAATCAGCTGCGATTTCGTAGAAGAAAGGCTTGGCCCTAAGCTGGATCAGGGGAATGATGTAAACATGGCCAAGCAGATATTTAGATTGATGCTAAAAGGAAAGTGTCTGGAGAGCCCACTAGCTATGAAAGCTGCAAGCATTATTCAGAATGATGAGCCGACCTTTGGTGTGGCCAAATTCCTGGCCCAGAAAAATGCCCAGGATGGCAATGACGATAAAGCAATTGAATACTTTCAGGAGGCAGCAGGCCTTACTGATGATAACTCTGAAAAAGCCGATATGTATGTGAGCATTGCTCGCCTTCAAATGAAAAATGGACAAAAACCCACAGCAAGAAATAGCGCCAGAAGGGCACTTTCGTTTGATCCTTCATTTAAGGATGCTTATGAGTTGATTGGGGATTTGTACATGAGCAGTTTCAATGATTGCAAGCAAGAGCAAAGTCAGGTGCAAGATCGTGCAGTTTTCATTGCAGCATATAATGAATACCAGAAGGCAGGCAATAGCTCCCGAATGGCTGCAGCCAAAGCACAATTTCCTTCCATTGAAGACATCTTTAATGAAGGTAAGGAAGAAGGTCAATCAATCACGGTTGGATGTTGGATAAACGTAACAGTATCCCTTGAGCGAAGACCTGCGAATTAATATCACTACTAAAAAAAATACCATTGCGGCCTGGAAGAGTCTTTCCGGCCGCTTTTTGGTTTTAGGCCTTTGGCTGATTTTGCTTGCTTGCAATCAGCGCAAGGATTTAGTGGATGCTCCTTTGTATGAGGGGCCTCTTTCCTCCATGGATAGCGCCATTACCCTCCTCAGCGATTCCGGGATTGTCGTGATGCAAATGAACGCTAACCGACAGAATAATTTTGAGAACGGTGATCGCGAATGGCCTGAGGGGCTCTATATCGAATGGTATAACCGAAGGGGTCAGGTGACAAGCTATTTCAGGGCCAACTATGTCTATTTCACCAAGTCCGAAAACCTTTATAGAGCAGAAGGCAATGTAGTTATAAAGAGCAATGCAAAGAACGATGAGTTAAATACTGAGGAGCTTTTCTGGGATCAGGCGGAGGAAAAATTCTATACCGATAAGTTCGTGACCATTAATTCAGATGGTGAAGTTCATACCGGTGAAGGTATGGAGTCAAATCAGGATTTTACGGAATATAGAATCTTAAAACCTAGCGGGACGTTTAGGCTGGAGGATGATCCGGGGAATCCTTCTGAAACCGATATTTTGATCAAACCTACACCTCAGCGTCAATGAGATTATTTGATGTCATCCTCTTTGTTTTGGTTTTTGTTACCTTCATTGTTGGTATCGATCAGGCAATGGTGGTTGGGATAGCAGAATCCTACTGGATTTTTATGTTTAGCCTGGCTCTCCTATTTTTATATGGGTATCGTAAGGGCCAGCGGCAGGCCCGAGAGAAGGAGAAATCAAAAACCTCCAACAACCAAAAGAAAAAGAAGCGAAAGCATGGATGACCCATTTCCCTATTTGATTATACTGATTTGCTTGCTGTTTTCGGCATTCTTTTCCGGCATGGAAATCGCTTTTGTTTCTGCGGATAAGCTGCACATTGAAGTACTCCGAAAGAAAGGCAATTTCCCGGGCAGGGTACTTGCACTTTTTACCAATAATCAGTCCCAATTTCTGGCCACCATGCTGGTGGGAAACAATATCGCCCTGGTGCTGTACGGAATCTTCATGGCGGGATTGCTGGAGCCGGCAATAGTGTCGCTGCTCCCTGCAAGTTTCTCGTCAGATGCGATTGTTCTGGTTATCCAGTCGCTTCTTTCTACTGCTTTGGTTTTGCTCACAGCTGAGTTTTTGCCAAAGAGCCTGTTTCTGATCAACCCGGATTTCTCACTCCGATTATTCGCCATCCCCATGGGAATTGTATTCCTTTTGATGTATCCGGCAGTGTTTCTGGTAGTAAAATTGTCAGCCTTTTTTATCTGGCTCTTCGGATATAAGCTCTCTGATGAGAAACCTGTTTTTGGACTTACCGACCTGAACAACTACATCAAAAACAACATCCTGAATATCAAGCATAAAGAGGAGGCTGAAATTGATGCAAAGATTTTCAATAATGCCATCGAGTTCAAAACGATCAAAGTAAGGGAGTGCATGATCCCTCGCACGGAGATTGTGGCTGTGGACGTAAATGACCCTATCGAAGAGCTGAGGAAACTTTTTGTGGAAAGTGGCCACTCCAAAATCATCGTCTATAAGGAATCTATTGATGATGTAATCGGGTATTGTCATGCTTTGGAGCTCTTTAAAAAGCCCAGTCACATTAAAAGCATATTAACGGATATCCCCATCGTGCCAGAGACGATGCTGGTCAATGAGCTCCTGATACAGTTTATCACAGATCGGAAGAGCCTTGCCCTGGTGGTGGATGAATATGGAGGCACCTCAGGGCTGGTAAGTATCGAAGATGTGATTGAGGAAATATTCGGAGATATCAGGGATGAGCACGATGATGAATATCTCACCGAACAGCAGCTGGATGAATTCAATTTCATTTTTAGTGCCAGACACGAAATTGATTACCTCAACGATCGCTATGAGCTCTCGCTACCTGAAGGGGAATATGACACCCTCGGCGGACTGATTTTTGCGTATCATGAAGACATCCCCGAAGTAAATGAAGTCATAGAAATACCTCCGTTTATCATCACCATTTTCACTATGGAAGAGAACAGGATTGACAAAGTGAAGTTGACCCTTATCAACAAAGAAGAGCTTGTTTAGATGACTCCCTTTTATGCTTTTTTTAGGGCCTTAATTAAGTTTTCACTTCGTTTATACTTTAAAAAAATTCGCATTGAAGGGCTGGAAAATATTCCACGAAACACTCCGCTACTCATTACCCCCAACCATCAGAATGCCCTGATCGACCCACTGCTGGTAGGAGCATTTACACCAATCCCCATCCACTATCTCACTCGATCTGATGTGTTCAAATGGTGGCTGAAGCCGCTTCTGAAAAGAGTGAATATGATGCCTATTTATCGAATAAGGGATGGGTATGGCAAGCTTTCACTCAACGATGCAGTATTTTCCAATTGTTTTAAAGTGTTCCAAAACAATGAATCTGTTTTGATTTTTGCCGAAGGAAATCACGGAAAGGAATACTATCTGCGACCTCTCACGAAAGGGGCGGCACGCCTGGCCTTGCAGTCGCAATTGAAACTTGATCAGGATTTGATGGTGCTACCGGTTGGGTTGAATTTCTTTGACCACCAGCGGCCACAATCGGTCGTCTTGATGCGATTTGGGAAGCCAGTTTCTGTGCGGGACTATGTAAGTGCCTACGACGAAAATCCTGCGAGAGGCCTTATCAGCATGCGAGACGCGATAAGCGATGCAATGAAGGAGACGCTGGTCATACCTGATGAAACAGAGGACTATGCCCAGCGGAAGGCGGGCATTTTTCAGCAAAAACATCAAGATCTATCCTTTGATCAACTAAAAGAGTTGAATGTTGCTGGCAGCCAAATTGATAAAAGAAAAAGGTCAGCTCACCTGCTGGCAAAGTTCCTTAATCCCATTCCCTATTTGATCATTTATTTTTTTTTGAGAAGGGAAAAGGATGTAGTGTTTCACTCCACCCTGAAATTTGGTGTCGGTCTTTTTGCATTCCCTTTTTGGTGGGCGATGGTCTTTTTGATTTTTTCTTTTACCGTGGGGGTGAAAATTGCGTTATTAGCTGTTATAGTAATGATCCTGGGATTATTCTTTAGCTATCAGCGATGATCGAGATTGTCAACTACCAACCTGACCATGCACAGGCGTTCAAGGAACTCAACGAAGCATGGATCAACCAATACTTTGAAATGGAGGATTCTGATCGCAAAATGCTTGGGGATCCTCAGGGGTATATCCTGGACAAAGGAGGGGCGATACTCATTGCCACCATGGACGGGAAGCCGGTGGGCACCTGCGCGCTGATCAAAAAGGAAGAAGGTGTATTTGAGTTGGCCAAGATGGCGGTTTCCCCGGAGGCACAGGGACAAAAGATCGGGTGGAAGATGGGTGTAGCCACATTGGAAAAGGCCAGGGAGATGCGTGCCAGCAAGGTTTATTTGGAGACAAATAGTGTTTTGACTCCTGCCATTAATCTTTACAAAAAGCTAGGCTTTAAGGATACCGAAGGGTATTGTTCGCCCTATGCCCGCTGCAATGTGCAGATGGAAATCACGCTCTAATTCCGTCCTTTGAGAAACTTAGCCCGATCATAAATCAACACTCCCTTGTCATCCCATTCCCTGGAGATGTAGGGGTTGAATTTGAAATCAAAAGGATCGTCCGGGTAGATCACCTCCCTTTTCACACGACCCCCGTCGTAGTATTCCCTCCACAATCCCACCTTGTGGCCAAACTTGTACTCACCTCTCACCGCTAGCGAGCCATCTTCGTGAAACGCCCAGTACTCACCGTTTTTCTCACCAAAGTGGATGGGGATTACTTCTCTCAGTCTGGTTTTTTTGAAATCATAATATGCCAACCTGGACTCCTGTGGCCAGCCTTTCCACCAGTAGTTTTTGTCTTGCAGGATGTCATGACGGTTGAATCGAACCCACCGCCGATGCTTCATTCCCTTGTAGTACCACCCTTCTTCTACCACTTGCTCACCCAGCATTTTTTTGTATGGACCATGCAGCACTCCGGCATTTTTCTTATCCACCTTTAGGGAGTTCATGATCTTCTTTTTCTTGTAGTCAAACCAATAAAAATCAGCGGCGTACTCAGGTGGCCCCTCGTATTCTTTTAGCACGTTGAAGATTTCGAACACCACGTCATTGCCAAACCCGGTTCGGGTAAAGGCCTTTCGGGTTTTGATGCCAAAGTAGACATTGCGCTTTTTCTTTTTCTTCTTCTCTTTGACGGGCCCCACTTCACCATCTCCTTCTTTTTCCTCTTCCAGATCCAATGTGAGGGGAGTGTCATAGTTTACCTTGAAGAGGTCTTCAAGAGACTCTCCGTCTTGAGAAAAAACAGAAAGCCCCATGAAAATGAGGCTCAATGTCAATATTGGTTTTAGCTGAATTTTCATCCAGTAGTTTTTTCTTTTATTCTCCGGCACCCCGGCTGATCGACTCTCCAAAAAACAACGCATTCATAAAGATTTTATTGGTGCCATACCAGAATGCCCTGAAGTTTGGATTGTCCGCTAATGTAATCACTTTCCCCCGACCTACATTAGAAACTGTGACAGCCGCAGAATTTTTGAACCGCTCCAGATTCTCTTCCGAGACATACCCCGATATCAAAGGATTCTCTGTGTACACGAATGGATTGGCGTAGGCATTCTTAGATTTTTCCATCACCAGGTTGTGGTTTCGGAATAGCGGCATCCGGTCGCTCTCCATACCATAGGCCAGTGGGTGGGTCAGGTCAACCTTGGCCTCAAAGATGGAACCTCCTGTTACCTGGGCTCCCTGATCTTCTTCCAGATTTTCATAGGTTCTAAAGGCATCCTCTTCTTCCTTATCTTCTTCGTCTTCTTTCGCATATTTCACCCCGGTTATTTCCGCATCCGCCAGCCACTTTCCACCATTTTTCCAGGCAATCACAATGCCTCCCTGTGAAATCCACTCTTTCAGGCTTTTCTTTTGTCCATCACTGAGCGATCCCCACATGTGAGGAATGATGATGCGATTATATCTGGAAAGATCGCGGCTCAGGCGATCTACCGGCAGCTTGGTCACTTTCATTTGATATCGCTGATCGAGCAGGTGCCACACCTCACCGGCTTCATAGCTGCTCACTCCGCCCTCTACCAATACAGCAACCTTTGGTTCTTTCATGGTGGTGTTGCTGCGGCTACCCAGGTCCACCCCGGTTTTGGCCAGGCCTGTATTCAGTGCATAGACATTCACCCCATCTTCTTTCACGATCTTATCAATTGTTTGCTCTATCCATGCTCGCTTATTTTCTTGCACACCCACAGGAATCACCATGGTGCCGCGAGGCAGGGTTCTGTTGCCATCGCTATGTGTTTCGTGCAGCATTTGCACCACTACTTTTTTTGTCAATAGCCGGTTGATTGCACGGAATGATAGGTAGCCATAAGGTTCAATGGCGTAGGCATAGGCGCCTTTTTCGCCGATCAGTTCCCCGATAGGCATGGTTGCATAGTCAAGTTTTTCACCAAGCATGCTTATGTTAAAATCTTTGCTCCCCAGCTCGGCATACGGAAGATTAAAAGCCAGCGGCATAGTCCAGGTAGAAACATCATAAAAAAGACTGTCTTCGAAGATGGTGCGGGTTTCAAAGATTGCCTTCGCAAGACGGTATTGCTTCTGGTTCATCGGGACTATGAAGGCATTGTCTTTTTGAAATGACTTTCCGTTTTTGCTTAAGTCCCTGTTTAGCGGATAAACTTCAATTTCATGCTGAACAAGCATGTTGGCAAGCTCATAATTTCGATAAGCGTCTTTGGTGGAGCCGAAGACATACGCCTTCACTGCGTCTCTGGAGGCAAGGTTAGATGCACCCTGGTAAAACTCCCGCTGATAATCCAGAAACTCTTTGCGGTGCGCTATGCCTGATGCGAGTGTGGAAAGCGAAGTGGTGAAGTGATTTCTTACTGCCATGGGGAAGGTCAAAATACCAAAATCATTTTCCTGGGCATGCCCTCTTGAGCTGGCCTGCTCAAACAGTATGCCTACACTTCCATTCACATCCGGATAGGTCGATCCTTTTCCAATATAGAAATCATCAAAGCTTTCTTCACTGTAATAGAGCGAACCAATTTCATCCAAGTACCTGGCATGGAAAGCTGCCATTTTGTGTGTTAGATCCACGTTTTTATCTGGGGTCCACGGGAATTTTCGTGAAGGAATTCCCGGCTGGAAAAAGAAGGTCGAGTTTGTTCCCATCTCATGATGGTCGGTTAGGATATTTGGCTTCCATTCATGAAATCGAGCAATTCTGGCCCGTGATTCCGGGTGAGCTAGCGGCAACCAGTCTCTATTCAGGTCAAACCAGTAGTGGTTGGTACGACCACCGGGCCAGGCTTCATCATATTCTCTATCATTTGGATCTGGATTGATGATGTCTGCGCGGTGCATGTTTACCCAAGTAGAAAAACGATGCAGCCCGTCGGGATTGTAAGATGGATCAAGAATGATGATGGAATTTTCAAGCATCTCGTCGATTTCTGCTCCGATCGCGGCAGCCAGATAGTAGGCGGTGATCAATGACGCATTAGATCCACTCGCTTCATTTCCATGGATAGAATAACCAAGCCACATTACTATCGGCATATCATCGGTATTCATTGAACCGGAAGAGGATGGATCTGTCAATTTTTTGTGATCAGCTTTGATCTGGTCCAGATTGGCAAGATTAACTGGGGAGCTCACCGTCAGCTGCACCAAAGGACGACCTTCATACGTTCGGCCAATTTCTTGCATGATCATACGGTCAGAAGCTTCAGAAACTTCCCGCATGTAATAAAGTAGTTGATCATGGCTCACGTGCCACTCTCCCGGGTGATAGCCCAGCACTTCGTAGGGAGTGGGGATGTCCGGATTGTAAGAAAGGCCTTCAGGGAGGTAATAAGTCATATCAACCTGTGCAAAAGACCAAAAGGATAGAATGGTTAATAGTAAGGTGAGGTTCTTCTTCATATCTTGGATTTTTTAGGATCACTAAATCTAAGAAAATGAACAGGGAGATGAAAGGAAGGTTTGATGGGTGGTTATGGAAACAAAAAACCCACTCAACCGGGTGGATTTTTTCAATGTCATGTTGAGCTTGTCGAAACATAGACATGGTGTCTTCTAGGATGTGTAAGGCCGTACAAACAATGGATGAAGATTCTTGCGGGCTAGAATGATTCAACTTCTAACCAAAAATTAGGCTCAGAGTTTGGATTAAAATGGTTTTCCAATAATTCTAGACACGTTTTAGTATGATGCAAACTTGTAGAACCTCGAAAAAGGTTCCTGATTCTATTTATATCATTTTTCTTCTGAGAATAAATTGAAGCATAAACGTTAACCCCATTTAGTGTTTTAGAATCTAGTCCTAATCTTTCCAAATTTTGATCATCAAAACCAAAACCAAGAAAAAACACATCATCAGCTGTGTCAATTAGCGAGAATGCGTCATGGTCATATTCTCTATCTTCATCAATTATCTTGATTTCTTGTATTGCTCTCGAAATTCTGTATTCTGGGTTGACAGTGCCGTAGTTAGAAATTGAGCCATTGACTAGTTGCAAGTCCCCAAGACTTCCATATACATGATGAATTGTGAATGGTATATCTTCCACTGAACGTTTATCAACGGGAAATTCCTTTGTGAAAGTATGCCATATACTTTCGAGGAAAAACATCTCAAATGAACGATCATAGTTAAAAGTGATAACATTGAGATTGTTACAATTCTCCACAAAATCGTCGAATGTTTCCGTTCCTTTATTGAGAACGTTAAATAAGAAAGAATACCAATCCTCTTTTGGATAATTAGATTTTTCTCTAAATCTAGATGAGCTCTCATAAGTCAAGAGTGATCCTGCAATACAATACTTTCCTATTTCTAAGTACTGTGGGTTCTTTGTCAAATGATTGTCAATTGAGCTTAATGAGGATTTTTCAAAAATTTCTCTATACTCTTGGTATCTGTTTAATTGGGACTGTAATTCAAGTGGCATCTCATGCATGAAATCTGAGAATTGTTCATTTCCTATAATAGAATGACGCAATCCCGCAGCTGTTGGAAATCCATATGGAACGTTTGCACCAGCACCAACTACTAAAGTTGTTATTTGATCCATCAAGTTAAATTAAAAAAACCCGCTCATCTAAGCGGGTTTTCATTTGATTTCGTGTCGCGTAGCGACTAAGCGAGACTCAACTCCACGCTTCGGTTCACAAAGTCTGTCAGGTCTTTACCTTCCAGCATTCCTTGAGAGAGCAATGCCAGGTCGTAGGCCTGTTTTGCCAGCTTCTGTTTTGCTTCGTCTGAGTCTGCTTCCAAAATCTTCTTCGTCATCGCGTGGTTAGCGTTCACCGCTACTGAAAGTGTCATCGGGAAGTCACCAAACATCATCGGACCACCACCGGTCGCTTGCATATCTTTCATCCTGCGGATAAACTCTGACAAAGTGATCGTCACAGGCATGTCGTCAGTTGCCATAGGCTGTACTGCCACGTTGTTGTTTTTGTTATTGATCGCCTTCTCAAAGATCTCTTTGAGTGTCTCCTGCTCCTTATTAGAAAGCACCGACTCTTTCTTCTCGTCCTTGTCGATCAGCTTGTCGATCACGTCCGCATCTACACGCTGCAGTTGGAAATTTTCATTCTTCTGCTCCATGTGACTGATGAAGTGACTGTCGATCGGGCCACTCAGCTCAATCACATCGTAGCTGCGCTTCTTCGCCGTTTCGATGTAGCTGTGCTGCTTGTCTTTGTTGGTGGTGTAAAGTGCCACCACATTTTTGTCCTTGTTCGTCTGATTTGCCTCGATGTGCTTCTTGTACTCCTCAATGGTGAAGTGCTTGCTGTCAAGATTTTTCACTAACGCAAAATCCTTTGCTTTTTCGTCAAACTTCTCCTCGGAGATCATGCCGTACTTCACAAATACGCCAATGTCTTCCCACTTCTCTTCGTATCCTTTTCGGTCATTTTTGAAAAGCTCACCCAACTTATCCGCCACCTTTTTGGTGATGTATCCGTTGATCTTTTTCACGTTCGAATCCGACTGAAGGTAGCTTCTGGATACGTTCAATGGAATATCCGGAGAGTCAATCACTCCATGCAGCAATTGCAGGAATTCCGGCACGATATCTTTCACCTCATCGGTGATGAATACCTGACGAGAGAACAATTGAATCTTGTTTTTCTGCAGGTCGAAATCCTTTTTTAGCTTCGGGAAGTAAAGCACTCCGGTAAGGTTGAACGGATAGTCTACATTCAGGTGGATCCAGAAAAGCGGATCTTCACTGAACGGATACAGCGACTTATAGAAAGCGAGGTAATCCTCGTCTTTCAGGTCACTTGGAGATTTCGTCCAGATCGGGTCGGTATCGTTGATGATATTGTCAACCTTCTCTGTTTTGTATTTAGGCTTACCGTCCTTGTCTTTACCATCCTCTATCTGCTTTTCCTTCTGACCAAACTTGATTGGGATTGGAAGGAACTTCGAATATTTGTCGAGGATGCCTTGCAGTCTGTGCTCTTCCAGAAACTCTCCTGAGTCATCTGCCACGTGAAGAATAATGTCCGTACCTCGGGTTTTTCGCTTTCCTTTCTTGATCTCAAAGTCTGTCTCTCCAGTGCAGCTCCAGAGTGCCGGCTCGGCACCTTCCTGGTGAGAGAGTGTATCGATCTCCACTTTCTTAGCCACCATAAATGCAGAATAGAACCCAAGACCAAAGTGGCCGATGATCTGCTGGTTGTCAGCCTTGTCTTTATATTTCTCTACAAACTCGGTAGCGCCGGAGAAGGCGATCTGGTTGATGTATTTCTTGATCTCATCAGCCGTCATCCCGATCCCATTGTCGGAAATGGTGATGGTTTTCTTCGCCTTGTCGAATGACACTTCGACAGTTAGATCACCAAGCTCACCGGTGTATTCTCCAAGTTGTGCCAGCTGTTTGATTTTCTGTGTTGCATCTGCTGCATTAGAAACCAACTCCCGAAGGAAGATCTCGTGATCGGAATACAGGAATTTTTTAATAATCGGAAAGATGTTTTCCGTGTGTATTGAGATTGTACCTTTCTCTGCCATCGTCTGATTACAATTTTTTTGTTAATACTCAGACCGGATAAACTCAAATTCTATTCCAGAGGCAGAAAACTGACAGGTTGGCAGAAGAACTTTTAAAGTAATATATTCGTATTGCCTTTTGTATTACCAATTAGAATACGACATGAAAACGATTAGTTTGAAAATGCCCGAGGAAATCTATGAGAAAGTTGAGAAATATCGGAAGGCAATGGACAAAAACCGAAGTGGCTATGTAATGGAGGCGGTGGTTGAGTATACCAAAAAGTTGGAACGTGAAGAGTTGGAAGAACAACTTCGAGAGGCTTCAAAGAAAACAGCACGACAATATGAAAAGATGAAGGATGAACTGAAGGACTGGGATAACGCCATCTTTGATTACGAAAAGTATTATGGCGTTGAAAAGGAATAAGTTCGATCTTTGGCTTGCGGATTTGGGGGTGAAGGCGGGGACAGAAATGGGAAAGGTGAGGCCTGTTGTTATAGTGCAATCAGACATATTGAGTGCCCTCAATTCAACGATTGTTTGTCCTATCAGTTCTTCCCCCTGGGAAATAACCCCTTTACAAATTCAAATTGAAGGGGGGGAATCTGGACTACTTCACGATTCGGTAATATTCATGGATCAGCTAAGAGCACTGAATAACGACAAATTGATTCGGAAATTAGGTACACTTTCCATTGAAAAACAATCCATGTTGAATCAGAAGCTTAGACAAGTCCTTGACCTCACCTAATCCTATCCGCACTTCTCACCAGCTGCTCGTCTTTTCTGATGAAGCGGTTGGCGATCATGTTGTTGATCATTGCAACTATAATTAAGATTCCACCAAATAGTGGAGAGCCAGTTAATTGGGGATCAAACTTCCTTATGTAAATAATTATTCCAACCAAAATCCCAGAAATTAGTAAGGAGAAGAGTGAATTTAGTTTGATCTGTGTCATGCGGCTTTTATATCTCGTGATGGACCAAAACATAACTAAAGCGCTCAGAACCGCTCCAATTGAAATTGGGATTGTTGACTTGACAGCTTTAACTTCAAGTATATCATTATTGGGATTTCTTAGTTCATGTCTAAGTTCACGTGCATTCAGAATTAGATATTCACCTTGCACATCTCCCTCGGTATACTTGGACATTTCCCAAATAGGAAAGAAAAGTACCAACACCATTGAAATCGCAGCAATAGTCATGAAGATGGTCTGTACTCGTTGTAGCATAATTTTCTTGTTAGGGCATCTCAATTAAGGGGGTCATTCTGAACTTGTTTCAGAATCTATATAAACAAATGATGAAAGATGCTGAAATAAATTCAGCATGACCTTAATTAACATAGTATCTGCAAATATGAATGGAAACACCTATCAAATGGAAGGAATCCTACATTTTTGTCGCCGTGAGGTATTTCATGGACATCAGTTACCGGGGCACGCATTTCAGCGGGTGGCAGATCCAGCCCAATGGTGTGACGGTGCAGGCAGAGATCGAAAAGGCGCTGGGCATCCTGCTGCAAAAGGAGACGCCTATCACGGGGAGCGGCCGCACCGATGCAGGCGTTCATGCAGCGCGGCAGATTGCCCACTTTGATGCAGAGAGCATTGACCCTGATCAGCTGATTTTTAAGCTAAATTCTTTCCTGGGTGAAGATATTGCTGTACATGGGATCAGGCTGGTAAAGGACGATGTGAGTGCGAGATTTGAGGCGGTCTCCCGGAAGTATCACTACCACATTCACCAGGAGAAGGATCCGTTCAAAAACGGAGTGTCATACTACTTCCGCCCCATACTTAATGTAGCGTTAATTAAACAGGCTTGCGAAATAATTAAGGATTGGCAGAACTTTGAGTGCTTTAGTAAGGTTCATACCGAGGTAAACCATTTCAACTGCGACATCTTTCATGCGGAATGGAAGCAGGAGGGAACCAATCACCTGTTTGTGATCACGGCCAATCGTTTTTTGCGCGGGATGGTCAGGGCCATTGTGGGGACGTTGATTGACGTGGGGTTGGAGAAAACCTCTCTTGAGGAGGTGAAAAAAATTCTGGAAAGCAATGACCGAAGCAGGGCTGGAAGAGCCGTTCCCGCCGAAGGACTTTTTTTGCAGGAAGTCGTTTACCCGCCAGACATCTATTTAGACTAGAGATACCTTGGAAAAAGAAAAAGCAAGTGGAAATATCGTAGACCTGACGGTTCTGAAAAGGCTGTTCGTCTTTGCAAAACCTTACATTGGCATTTTCTATTTTCTGGTTTTCCTCACCATCGCTTTGAGTGTGGTAGGGCCACTTCGTCCATGGCTTATTCAAAAGGCAATTGACAATAATGTGGCTGCAGGCGACTACCCCGGTCTGGTCAATATGATTTTATTGTTGATCGGTTTGCTGGTGGTGCAGTCTATCGTTCAGTACCTGCACACGTTTTATTCCGGATGGCTCGGTCAAAACATCATCAAGGATATCCGAATCAAGCTCTACCGGCACATACAGAGCCTGAAGCTGACCTTCTTTGACAAAACCCCGATTGGAAGGCTTGTTACGCGAAATGTATCAGATATTGAAACGCTTGCCGAAGTTTTCAGTACCGGGATAGCCGGGATCATTGCCGATGTGATGCAGCTGTTAGTCATTCTCGGCTTCATGTTTTGGATGAACTGGTCACTCACGTTGGTGAGTTTGTCGCTACTGCCGATTCTTATTTTGGCCACTTATGTCTTTAAGGAGAAAATCAAGGTAGCGTTCAACGAGGTACGGGCAGCCGTTTCCAACCTTAATTCATTTGTGCAAGAGCACATCACCGGGATGAATATTGTGCAGATATTCAACAGCGAGAAACGGGAGTTTGAGAAGTTCAAAGAGATCAATAAAGAGCACCGCAAGGCAAACATCAACTCGGTGCTTTACTACGCCATTTACTTCCCGGTTTCTGAGGTCATCCAGGCGGCAGGCATTGGTTTGATCGTCTGGTATGGAGGAGGTCAGCTGGTGCAGGGAAATGTAGAGTTTGGTATGTTGATCGCCTTTATCCTGTATTTGCAAATGTTCTTTCGTCCCATCCGAATGATCGCCGACCGGTTCAATACGCTTCAGATGGGTATTGTTTCTTCCAACCGTATTCTCGATCTGCTGGACAACAACGATCACATCCAGGACAATGGCACGTATTCACCGGAACATGTAAAAGGCGATGTGAAATTTGAAATGGTATGGTTTGCCTACAATGACGATGACTATGTGCTGAAGGACATTTCATTTGAGGTGAATACCGGAGAGACCATTGCACTGGTGGGTGCAACCGGAGCAGGCAAGTCATCCATCATCAATCTGCTGAGCCGGTTTTACGAGATAAATAAGGGAAACATTTATGTGGATGAAACGGATGTGCGGGAGTACAACCTGTCCAATCTTCGCAATCATATTGCCGTGGTGCTTCAGGATGTTTTCCTCTTTTCCGATTCGATCTTCAATAACATCACCCTGAAAAATCCGGAGATCTCCCGCGAGAAAGTACGGGAAGCGGCTGAGATGGTAGGTGCACTATCATTCATAGAAAAATTGCCGGGCGGATTTGATTATAATGTGATGGAGCGTGGAGCCACGCTTTCAGTTGGTCAGCGCCAGTTAATCTCCTTTGTACGAGCGATGGTTTACGATCCTAAAATCATTGTGCTGGATGAAGCCACCTCATCTGTGGATACCGAAACGGAGGAGCTAATTCAGTCGGCAATCCAGAAGATGATGCATGGGCGTACTTCTATTGTCATTGCACACCGACTTTCTACCATTCAGAATGCCAACCAGATTCTGGTGCTGGATAAAGGTAAAATCGTTGAGCGTGGTGATCATGACACCCTTCTGGAGAAGGATGGCTACTACGCACAGCTGCACCGGATGCAATACAAGGAAGTTGCAAAAGCCGTCTGATTCCCGATTATATTTGACCTCATGAAGCGAGCCAAGATCTTCTATTCGATCATCATCGTCCTGTGTTTGGTCACAATAATTTTAAGTACCTATTATTCGCTGGGAGGCTTTGATCCGGTGGAGGTCTATGTGATGGCGGGAAAGGGGCGTACGGTTATTGGAAATGAGTACATCGAAAAGTACGATTACACCACATTTGACAAGCGGATGAAAGAAACAAGGGCTGCCATCGACTCAGGCAAGTTGAAGGGAATGCTGACTGTTGTATTTTTCAAAAATGAAAGTATTGGAGAAGATTCAATTCACTACTTCATGGGAGCGTCCATTGATGAAATAAAAGACGTGCTGAGGTTGCCTGCCGGATATTCCTATAGAGAGTTTAGCACACCTAAAGTATTTAAGATTTTTATGACTCAGCATACGCTGGTAAGGCCAAATCCTGAGGAGGTGGCTAGACTAATGGAGGTCAAGGCAATCGAAGAAGGTACATTGCTTAAGCCCTATTGGTTTGAGTTGTACTATCAGGATGAAAGCTTAAGCGTGGAATACTGGGCAAAGTAATCAGGCTACTTCTTCTCCGGCTAGCTGTTTGTCATGGAGCTCTTTATACGCTCCCCCTTTCGAAAGCAACTCATCATGGGTTCCTTGCTCCACGACCACACCATCATCCAGCATCACCACTTTATCAGCCAGTTTAGCAGAAGATACCCGGTGTGAAATCACGATGGAAGTCCTGCCCCGCATGATTCTTTGCATCGCATTCAAAATGGCGTTTTCCGTTTTGGTGTCCACTGCGGACAGAGCATCGTCCAGAATCAGAATCTTGGGTTCCCTGGCAATGGCCCTGGCTATAGATACCCGCTGCTTTTGACCACCGGAAAGCGTGATCCCTCGCTCACCAAGGCGGGTCTGAAAGCCGTCTTTGAAATCTTTGATATTGTTGAGCAAATCCGCATCCTCGGCTGCCCGCTCGATTTCCTCTTTACTCATCGACCGGTTTCCGAAAGCGATGTTGTTCTCAATAGTATCAGAGAATAAAAACACATCCTGAGGCACATAGCCTATCTGGCTTCTTAGCGAAGAAATATTGTAATCTTCCACCCCAAGTCCGTCTATCGTTAGCGCACCCTGATCAATGTCATACAACCTGCAAACCATGTTAGCAATTGTGCTTTTCCCGGAACCGGTGGTACCCACAATAGCAATTGATTCCCCAGGACGCACTTCAAAAGATACATTTTTCAACGCCTGAATGCCCGAATCAGGATAGGTAAAACTGACATTGTCGAAAACAAGATGGCCTTCGATTTCCCTTTCGATATTCTTCTCTGAGATGATGTCTGTTTTGGTGTCCAGAAATTCATTGATTCTCCGCTGCGAAGCAGCGGCTCTTTGTATAATGGAGGTAATCCACCCTAGAGCCGTCACCGGCCAGGTCAGCATGTTTACATAGATGATAAACTCTGCGATATTACCAGTGCTCACTTCTCCATTGAACACCTGTATGGAGCCAACCCACACAGTCAGGATCACACTCAATCCGATCAGCCCCATGATCAGTGGCATAAACAACGCTTGCACAAACGAGAGTTTAAGAGAGCGATCCCGGTATTCGATGCTCTCTGTCTCAAAATTCTTTGCGACTTCCTCTTCCCGCACAAAAGCCTTGATCACCCGGATACCGGAAAAAGCTTCCTGCACGTAGGTGGAGAGCCCGGACAAGCTTTCCTGTATTTCCGTAGATCGTTTGTTGATGATGTTGCTCACAAAATAGATGCTGAGTGAAAGTACGGGCAGAGGGAGCAATGAATAAAACGTTAGCGTAGGATTGATGGTAATCATGTAAGGAATCACCATCAGGAAAAGTGTGAAAAGATTGATGCCGTACATGATGGCTGGGCCTATGTACATTCTCACCTTGCTTACATCTTCGGAGATCCTGGCCATTAGGTCTCCTGTATTATTCCTTCGGTAGAAACTTAACGGAAGCGTTTGGTAGTGTTCGAAAATCTCGTTTTTCAAATCATATTCTATGTGACGAGACATCACAATAATGGTCTGGCGCATAAAAAAAAGAAACACCCCTCTCAGTAGTGCTGATGCTAAAATCAGGATGGCCAAAATAATGATACTAGAGCCAATGATTCCCACCGTTTCAGCCTGCAGTTCAAACCCCTCAAACGAAGAGAATATACCGTAGCTCCGTTGCAAAATATCGAAAGCATATCGAACAATTACTGCAGGAACAATCGCAAAAAAATTTGCAATAATGATAAATAAGGCACCAAAAATTAGGTGAAACTTATATTTGAGCAGGTATTTATTTAGGTATCCTAGGTCTTTCACAAAATTTTATAAAGGCCTGATAGCCAGTGTGTTTTAGTTAAAATGGAATATTTTTGCAGCCCCTTTTCTACTGTAGTGCAACTGCACCCGGGAAAGAAGGTTTAAAGTTAGAATAAAGTTCATTTACAATGATAGACACACAACCCGAAGTAAAATCGAACAGCGTGTTCGATCAGATGGCCAACCTTCAGCATGAGCAGGTGGTATTCTGCAGAGACGAGCATACCGGACTTAAGGCAATCATTGCCATTCACAACACTGTATTGGGCCCATCCATGGGAGGAACGAGAATGTGGAACTACGCCACAGAGGAAGAGGCGCTGAGAGATGTGCTGAGATTATCCCGGGGGATGACGTTCAAGTCGGCCCTGGCAGGACTCAACATCGGTGGAGGAAAGGCGGTCATTATCGGTGATGCCAGAAAGATCAAGAACGAAGGATTGATGAGACGATTCGGGAAGTTTGTGCACAGCCTGAACGGAAAATATTATACTGCTGAGGACATGAACATCACCATGCGTGATATCGAGTATATGAGCATGGAAACTCCTTACGTGGTGGGCAAGCCGGAATACATGGGTGGATCGGGAGACCCCAGCCCGATGACTGCTTATGGGGTGTACATGGGCATGAAGGCCGGAGCGAAGAAAGCTTACGGACTCGATTCACTAGGTGGAAAAAATATCCTTGTACAAGGCGCGGGCCAGGTAGGTAAATACCTTATTGATCACCTGATCGAAGAAAATGCGAACGTATTTATCGCTGATATTTTCGAAGACAAAATCAAGGTGATCACTGATAAGCATTCCAAAGTATCTGTAGTTGATCCAAATAAGGTATTCCAGATGGAGATGGACATTTACGCTCCATGCGCAATGGGCGCTACGCTTAATGACGAAACCATTCCCGAGCTGAAATGCGCAGTGGTGGCAGGAGCAGCAAATAACCAATTGGCGGAAGAGCAAAAGCACAGCGCGATGCTCAACGATCAAGGGATCATCTATTGCCCGGATTTCCTTATAAATTCCGGGGGTATTGCAAACGTATATCACGAATATCTGGGCAACTACAACAAGGACAGGGTGCTTGCATCCACTGAGCATATCTTTGACGTATGCTTGGATGTATTGAATCATGCAGAAGAAAACAAGATGGGATCACATGAAGCCGCTTTGGAGCTGGCGCTTAAGCGAATTGAGACCGTGGGAAAAGTAAAACTTGGACAATAACGAATTATCCCACATCTTCAGCATCCGAAAGCGGACGACTGGTATATTTGAAATAAAGGAAGAAGTAAGGCGAAAAGCCAACAACCATGCTAAACAGACGAATACTAAGGGTTAAAGCCATGCAGGCACTTTACGGTCACTTTACGGCCGTAGAATCACTGAAAGAAGTGAAAAGAAATGAGCTTGAAGAGATGCATGCGCTGGATCCTGCTAAGCATGATTTTGCTGACAAGGCACTCTTCGAAGCAAGAAAGAAGGAAGCGGTTAAATTGTTTAACCAAAATCTACTTTCCGGAAAAGTGGATAATCCGGGTGATGCAGAAGAAGAGGTAGTTGTGAACGTGAATGCTGCTTTATCTGAATATGAAAATCAGGTTCAAAAGGAGGCGCGCGTGAGGAAGAACGACATGATGAGAGAGGCTGAACGGATTCAGGATACGTATTTGAAGCTTTTACTTCTTCCCATTGAAATAGAGCAGCGAGAGAAGCTGGATAGCGAAAAGGAAGACAAAGCCTATATCGCGAAGGAAAAGAAGAAATATCCCTTTATTGGAAATAAGATTGTTCAACATCTGAAGGAATCGGACTTGCTCCGCAAGGAAGTGGCCAGATCATCCATCAGCTGGGATACTGAGCAAAATGAAATCAAAGCGTGGTATCGGGAGCAAATCCGCACAGCAGAGCCATTAGCACATTTTTTTGGTGGTCAGAAATCGGAAGATACTTCAGACAATGATATTGTTCTTGAGCTATTCAAACGCATTGTTTTTAAAAACGAGGCAATCGCTTCATATCTGGAGGGCAATCACCTGCAATGGGAAGAAAACCAACCGATCTTGAAAAGTATGGTGGTGAAAACCATCAAGGCCTTGCAGGATGGCGAAGAGCTGGAGCTGGCCGAACTCACCAAAAATGGAGAGGATGACTTTAAGTTTTTGGAGCGCCTGTTTATGGACGTAATCAACCAGAATGAATTTTTGGAAGAGATCATTCAAAGTAAAACACTGAATTGGGACGTAGACCGGATCGCATTAACGGACCGGGTGATATTGAAGCTGGCATTGGTGGAAATGATGAATTCTCCGAGCATTCCCGTAAAAGTGACTATCAATGAAGCCATCGAAATCTCCAAAATATATAGCACGCCCAAGAGTAAACAATTTGTGAATGGGGTTTTGGATGTACTCTCAAACGAATTAACTTCGAGTGGTAAAATTCGTAAGAGCGGTAGAGGTCTTATCGATAACAAGTGATGGAAAGTATTGTAATTCAGGCGGATTCCAAGGAAACAAAGGCTCTTTTTGAAAAGCTGGCTAGGAAGATGGGTCTGAGCTTTCGAAATCTGGATGCGAAGTTTCTTGAAGAAATGGAGGAGGAGGCTTTGGGAGCTGCAATAGTGGAGGGAGAGAAAACTGGTTTTGTTTCTGAGGAAGAGGTAAGAAATGCGCTTCGGTAAATGAAGGTTGCTTTTCGATCAGGGTTTCTTAAGGATGCAAGAAAAGTAAAAGACCAGAAGGTTAGAAAAAGGCTGGAAGAACTGGTGGACACAGTGAAATCATGTGAATCGATTGAGGAGATTTCTAACCTCAAAAAGTTGAAAGGTTATCAGAATTTTTATAGAATTAGAATAGGAAATTATAGAGTTGGTTTGGTAGCAGATAATGAAACGCTGATTTTTTCCAGGGTTTTGCATCGCAAAGACATTTATCGCTACTTTCCTTAAATACAAAGTACAATGAGCAGATCAGGTGGTTCTTTTTTCGCATTTCTTTTAGGTGTTGTTACCGGTGGGGTCTTAGGTATTTTATATGCCCCGGATAAAGGAATAAACACGCGAGATAAGCTTACTTTTCAACTGGACAAGCTCAAAAAGCAACTCGAAGGGTTTGTGGATGAAGTGGCAGATGGAAAGGCGGTATTCAACAATGACGCCAAAAACCAGGGAGAGAAGATTGTAAAAGATGCCAAAGACAAAGCGGAGCGCTTGCTTGACGATGTAAACGGGTTGATCAGTCAGATCAAAAAGAACTAATCCACCTTTAACAATTCATTAAGAATATTGAAAACATATCTTTCATAGATTTGTGGTTCAATTGTTTTTAAACATAGTAGAGTAGTGAAGTCCCGGCGGGGACAAAATAAAAACGAGTAACAATGAAAATAGCAAAGATTTTATTAGGAGTGATTGTGGCAGCAGGGATCACTAGCTGCGGCAATAGCGAGCTAGAATCCAGAATTACAAAACTGGAAGGAAGAGTAGCAGCGCTGGAAGGAAAAGGCGGACTTGCAAAAGCTAATCCTACTGCACAGCCCTTGGCGGTAAACAACCCCGCAGAATCTGCTCCGGCAGAGAAGCCAGAGGGGCCACTTCCGGCAATTAAGTTCGAAGAGGAACTTCACGATTTTGGTACCATTAAGGATGGTGATGTAGTAGAGCACGTTTTCTCATTCGTAAATGATGGAGAAGCTCCGCTTATCATCTCTGATGCAAAAGCAACGTGCGGATGTACTGTGCCAGAGTGGCCAAAAGAGCCGATCCCGGTAGGTGGATCTGGCGAAATCAAAGTGCGGTTCAACAGCAAAAACAAGCCAGGTGTTCAGAATAAAACTGTGACTCTTACAGCAAACACATGGCCTACTACTCAGCGAGTAAGAATTAAGGCAAATGTTGTGAAGGAGGGAGAGTAAGAACCCACTTTGCACATCAAATTTTATTAACATTGTCCCGCATTTAATGCGGGACTTTTTATTTCAACTAAATACAACATGAATACAGTTTTATTGCAAGCAGGAGGCAGTGACTTCACTTCTTTTTTGCCGATCATCGGTATGATCGCCATTTTCTATTTCTTCTTCATTCGTCCACAGCAGCGGAAACAAAAGGAGACCAAAAAATACCTGGAAGAAATCAAAAAAGGTGAAATGGTAGTGACCGTTGGGGGAATTCATGGAAAAATCATGGAAGTATCCGATACCACGGTTCTCATCGATGTGGATCGGGGCACCAAATTGCTAGTGGAAAAAGCCTCAATTTCCCTGGAAGCAAGCAAGCGCCTGAATGAAAAAGGCGAGAAGAAAGAAAAGAAATAATACGTATTCAGCATGGGAATACCCAACATATTAGGAAACTGGAAGGTGGTGCTGCTCTCATTTTTGGGGGCCACTACCTTTTGGTTTTTTAGTGCCTTGGGCAAAGACTACAATTCCCGGATCAAATACCCGATCGAGTTCATTTACAACAAAGACAGCTTGGTGGCCATCAAGCCACTTCCGGAGTATGTGGATATTGATGTGTCTGGGGGAGGCTGGGACCTTTTTCGTGAGTCATTCTGGTTTGGGGGTGACCCTATCGTAATAGAGCTGGATAATCCAGCAGCCATTCGGTACCTTACACGCCCAACTATCCTGCCCATCATCACCGAGCAGTTGAATGAGTACCGGATCAATTTTCTTTTTACAGATACCTTATTTGTAAACATTGACCGAAAGATTTCGAAGAAGGTAAAACTCAGGGTGGATTCATCCTCGATCAGTATGGATGCCGATCATCGGATTACTTCTCCCATCACACTTACTCCAGATACGGCCACAATCGTGGGGCCTACCAGTTTTCTGGATACTATCAGAAGGGATTATGCCATCAAGCTGGATGCAGAAAATATTGATAAAACATTCGATCGATTTGTCAAGTTGGGTCTTCCCGAAGATTTCGGGATCCAATCCAACCCGCCTACTGTCAATGTCAAGTTTGAAGTGGATCAGTTTGATCGGCTGGATTTGATGGCAAAAGTGGAGATGCAAAATTTTCCACGTGATTCTTCAGTATATGTGACCAACCCTGAGGTCACAGTTAGATTTGTCGTTCAGCGGGAGTTGCGGGAAGAGTACTTTGCCGATGACTTTAAAGTGGTGGTGGATTACAACCTGATCAACAAAGCGGACTCTACTGCTCCTGCCATTGTGGTGTTTCACCCGGAAAATGTGATTGAGGTGGAGACCATCCCTGATTCCTTATCCATCACCTATGAAAAATAGACCTCCATTGGTCGGGATTACCGGGGGTATCGGCTCAGGCAAGACTACCGTATGCAAAATCTTTGAGACGCTTGGCGCAGGCACCTATTATGCGGATGATCGGGCGAAATGGCTCATGGAAAATGATGCTCCTCTGATAAAGGAGGTCAAGCAGCTTTTTGGTGAGGAGGCTTATACTGATGGGAAGCTGGATCGTAAGCACATTGCGGGGGTGGCATTCAGGGATGAGGGGTTACTGGAAAAGCTAAATGCAGTAGTTCATCCTGCCGTGGGTCGTGATTTTGAGGGCTGGGTTAATGAGAACCTTGAAGCTAGACTTTTGTTAAAAGAGGCGGCTTTAATTTTTGAAACTGGCTCCTACAAGTTGCTGGATCAAACCATTCTGGTCACTGCTCCTGAAGATGTGAGGATCAAACGAGTGGTGACAAGGGATACGCACCGAACCGAGAAGGATGTCAAAGACATCATCGCAAAGCAAATGAGTGATAAAGAAAAAGCCGGCCTGGCTGATTTTGTTATCGAAAATGATGGAAAGAAATCGCTGATCAAACAAGTGATGACCGTGTATCAACAGCTAGTTGTCGCACAAAATCCGATCAAACTCTTCCCTGGTATACGCCTTGGAGAGAATTAACTCCCCGACTTGATTGATGTAACTAACCACATGAAATCCGGCCTTGTCCAGGTGCTGATCCGCAAAAAATAAAGGATCTTGCCGCGATCCGATATTGAATACATCGGTAAACTCTGGGCCTAGTAGCTGTCCGTATTCACTGCTCATTAGCCCATATCTTCCGTCTTTGATATACTGATACATTTTATGGCGATCATTTTGGACGAGAAGCTTCACGCTTTCCATCTGCTCAAAGACGGATTCTTCCTTTCCGTTGATAATCAGATATTCTCCATCCTGCTTCACCAAATAGGAGGTGTCATTCCACTGACTAATTTCTTCATAGTCGAACGATATGATTTCCGATTTAGCAAAATCGATGACTCCATACTTGCCATCTTTTTTAGCCAGATAATATTTTCCTATCCGCTCAATTCGGGCTTCATATTCTGTCCTGATCAGTTGATTAATGACAGGGTCATAGCATCCGATTTTACCATTGATGAGGGTTAGGATTAAGCCATCTTTCTCGTCGATAGCATCAAAAACCGGATTCAACACCCAATCGCCATTTGTTTTGATCAGCCCTTGTTTGCCACGGGTTTGCACACGAATCAGCGAGTCGTTGAAGAACATCGTGCTTTCGAATTTGCCGGATACTACAGGCTCTCCATCTGAATTGTAGATGGTAGTTTCTGATGCGGATGAGAGGGTAGTGTATTCCTTTCTTCCAGGGAAAGTAGCCACCAGCTGATCAGTTAATTCCAGTTCCAAACCGGAAGAGAAGAGCAACTTCTTTTTGTTTTCTTTAAGTAGGATAGCAGCGTAATCATTCACAAGCTTGATGGAATCATATCCTCGAGATGGTAATAATCCTTTTTTTCGTGGGATCAGCATCCAATCGGTTTCGATTTTTAAAGCCAGCCATCCTGCATTGGATTCAAGGTAGGGATAGTGCCGATCCATCACGTCTTCCTCCGCTTCATTATATAGCCGGTAGCCTGAATCAGATTTCAGATACCAGCCGGATTCTTCGGGGTATACTTCATGATTTCCCCAGGGGATTAGGAAGCTCAGGGTAGAGTCCAGGAGGCATTCACGGCCATCACGAAACCCAATAAGCGCATTTGAATTTACCAATTCGATATCGTCAAACTTGAATTCAAGGGAAAGCCCACGCTCTTCGATTTCTTGTAGGATCAATCGCTCGGTGTATACTGCCAGCAATCCATTTTTCTCAAACACCCAAAAGGTACCCTCCCTGAAAATATCATCGTAAATGCTTTCAGCAATGGTAAGCCCCGTGAAGCTCACAAGTCCCCATTTCCCTCCTTGCTTCACTTTTATCCATTTGCCCGAAATCACCTCGGCATCCTCTGCGGGTTTAGAGAGTATTTTGAATCCACTCTTGTGAAAAAGGTACCAGAATCCTGTTTTTTTTATCAGCCCAACGTCCCGGCTGATGCTTCGGTAATCCTCCACATTTTGAAATAGGAGTTTACCGTCTTTTCTCAGAATTTTCCCCGCTTCCCCTTTTCCATAAACCCAGCTATCATCACTGAGATGGCATTTGATGTCTTCCTGAATTTCAGTGTATTGATAGTCAATCTGAAGCTGTCCCGACTGATCATGAAATCCATATCGGCCTCTTTCTATCACCGGAAACAATGCGGTCTTAGAGATTTCGATCACCTCTCTCAAAGAATCTCGTAACGGATGGAAGACAAAATCTTGCTGATCGTCAAGGTAAAAAAGTATATCTGCTGCCTGTTTTTTAAGTGCCTGGTTTGACGCAAACTGGACAAATGCCCTGTAGGCATCTGCATCATGCGATGCGGTGGATACGCGCAAAATGTACCGCTCCAGTTTTTTCCTGTGTTTGGTAAAAGGGTATTGGTCCAGAAAATTATAATAGTCTTTGAGCGAGCCGGTTTTCTCCAAATCTTCTACCCGTAAATTATCCAAAAGGGAGTCTGCCCGGGGCTTAAAAACTGAGGTTGGGTGTGTTTCTATGAAGGTTTGCAAAGCGGACTGAGCGTTGACTGCCCTGGCCGATTGGAACTCCATACTGTCCAACTTATAGGTAAGGATGTCTTCATAGATTGAGTTTGGAAACTTGCTTTGAAAATCGGATATGCCAGAAGGGGACAAATCTGTGAGCGTGTTTTGAAAGGCAAGATCCCTAATTTTGTCGTAGAGCACTTCGATCATTTCAGGTGTGATACCATCATCTTTCACCTCTTGTTTTAGCTCAGCGTTAGCATTGTCAAAGTCTTTTTTAGCTTTTTTTATTGCCGTTCTGGCGGTATCAATGCTATATCCGGTGAAGGATTGATCAAAGAATAATAAAGCCTTGTAGTAGCTGATTCCAGGATTATCCGGCTCCTTTTCAAGCCCCTTCAGTATCAATTCATGAGCTTTGTCATATTCCTTTTTCTCCATCGCCTTTTGTATTCGGTCAAGTGTACCGAATACCAGTAACTGTGGAAAAATCAGAAAACATACTAGCTGCCTCACCATACAATTGGCAAATTAACGCATCAAATTATAACCCTGCCCGGCAATAAGGCCTCAAAAAATTCCTCGATAAAAAATGTACAATCTTGTCAGATAGTGGTTACTTATGATTATATTTACTGTCTACATTTACAGGCGAGTAAATTAGGCGGTGATTAGATTCGGCTTTTGCCGGATCGAAAGTTCGATCCAACCAGCACATTGGGATCGGCTATGGGAGTACGAAGGTGCTCCCTTTTTTTGTGCCTATTCCAACCTGAATTTTAGCTTAAGCTCCTCTTTTGAAGGGGTTCGCTCTGTTCCTGCCAGATCGAATGCGTAGTGGGGAGTATTGCCGCAAACGTCTTCAAGGCGAGGATCAATGACAAGTTCCAACTCGTCTGAATCGTCAAGTTTCCATAATATCCGAAACTTTTCGGGGTTATCGAACTCTACCCTTGAAGGCAAAATTTGCCCATCCTTTCCTCTGATAAACAGCATTCGTTTGGCCAGGGGCTGATCGAGTGGATGGTCTGACACCACATGCAAAATGCCAATATTTTTTCGCTCGGCGCGCAACGCCCAGCTATTGATATTCATCGCTCTTTCCAAGGGGTTAGTTGCATTGATTGTTTGGGTAAAGGTTGCCTTCAATGGCTCTCCGCTAGCTCCCTTCCAATCCTTGCTAATTTTCAAAGTATAGTTATTTCCAGCCATCAATACATCCCCCATTGTCATATTTGGTCCAACACCTTGCTTGATTCTTCCGGGATGCAAAAGAAGGGTTAGCCGTGTATGATTAATGTTCCATAGCCCCTCCGGGATAACCACAAAGGGATCAACGAGTGCCTTGCCGCTTTTATCTTCTATAGTTATGAAATCATAAGGATTCTGAAGGCTCATTGGAGCCGAGAAATACACGTAAAATCTTAGGAGGTTCGCCGGGACTTCATTGAGGGTAGGTATAAATGAAGTGACTTCAGGTTGAGTGGTTTCAGGGGGCTCAAAAGAGGCCACATCTGTATACTCATTTTGGTCTTCGATATTTTGGGAGATCAGCTCTCCGAGCTTTGGGTATGAGAAAGTCACAAAGTACTGGACTTTAGGGTCTGGTAGAAACTTTGGGCTAAAGGATAGGTGATTATTGACAATACCATACTCACCTAGAACGGGAGGTGCTCCGGGAGTGGTCTGGACAAAGAAAAAGCTAGACCACTGCTCAAAAGTGAAATTTTCCTTTTCAATGAGCCTGACAAGATCCTCCGGGACCAAGCGGGTGGTTATGGTTCCATAATTTTCAGACTTTGGGAGTGTTTTGGCGGTAAAGAAACTCTGGCCTAGTGCGGTGCTGGAGATAAGAAAAAAATAAAGGAGGCCAATTGCACCTCCCTTTGTTATAGTTGGTTTCATAATTTGATTAGGGATATAGCCACGATTTAGGCAATGAAATTAATGCAAGTTTCCCATTTGGGAGTCTTTGGGTGGCAAGAATATACTTTGCGTTGAAATCGGCAAGCTGCTGAATGCCCGAACCGGAACGAGGGGTATACTTCACTCCAGCGAGGTATCCTTCTACCTTTTCAGTAATCTCTCCCTCATAATTTGCTACGTCCTCAGGATCGAATAATAGCAAGGGAAGAGCGCTATTTGACATGAGTATATAATCCTTTCCATTGTTCTGATATTTGATCATATCGATTGGGAAATTCCCGGAACCGAACTCGGCAACTGTTCTTCCTTTCACATGCTTTCCATCCACTAGGTTGCTGGCGTCAATGGTAACCAGAGGGGTGCATAGATATGCTGCCAGCAATTGCTTTTGATTGTTTAGTTCGTATGGAAGAAATGCGCGAACAGGTGAGGCGGTTTCCCATTCTCCATGAGCTCCATGATATATCTCAAGCGTGTTGGCTTTTACATCATCGGTAAATGGATATGAAGCTGTCCACATGGAAGCCCTAAATTCTTCATTGGATAAGCCAGAAACGTAGACTGTGCCACCATCAAAGCCAATATCAGTAATGGCATTAGCTCTAAGCTTTGCCCCCTTTATCCATTCATGATCTACACCAGGGTCCACAGGGTTTGGGATCTGCACACTCGAAAACTCAACATTTTCAAGGCTCACTTCGGATATATCACCGGAAGGAGAAATTCGGAGCAGAACGCTGGCATCTTCCAAATCATTTGGTGTTTCCCACCTTGATGCCCACTTTGCCCTGCCACGTGATACACTTACGTATGCATTTTGAGAAATAGGATTTACTGCTAAATCATGGATCATCACATTCTCAGCAGTAGTTCCCAGCATGGCTGATATTTTGTCTTCCAAATCAGGGATCACCAGTCCTTCTTCATTGCTGCTAGCCTCATTGTCATTTAAGTCTACAGCATAGATGGCGCCTCCTTTGGAATCACCAATAAAAAGAATTCCATCACTATTGAACTCCAAAACTGACAGTGAGATAATGTCCGGAGTACCTATTTTCATTCCGGGTTCTTTGGCTGAAACGAGAGAAATAGTGAAAATCAATAATAGGGTTAAGATTGGTCGCATGGGTTATTTTTTTTATTCAACTTAATAACGGCTTTCCCTTTTTTGGGTTTGGAAGAAAAAAGCCCACCAGATATTGGCAGGCTTCTCAGTTGCGTTGCTAATGAATTAGTTGATGTCTTCTCCTTTTTCCAATTTAGCAATGTTTTGATCAATGATCGGCCCGTTTAAGGTATCCCCGGCAGGAATATTCTCTTTGGCCAGCTTCATATACTTGAGGGCTTGCTTGTAGTTGCCAACTGCAGAATAGCCACGAGCTAATCCATAATTGGTAGGCCAGGCACCATTATTTGTTTTGTGGTTGTATTTGAATATTTCGAGGGCTTTATCCTTTTGACCAGCTGCAATCAATTGACGTCCATATTGGTGAATAGCCCCAGCGGTTGCTCCTGGAAGTCTGATCGCTTCATCCATTACCTGTGCAGATTCTTCTGATTTTCCGGCAGCTGCCAATACCGCTCCTTTGGTAGACATGGTTGCCCAGTTTTTTTGACCAAAGAACGGGGCATTGATAGCCGCATCAGCCCACTCGATTGCTTTTTCATGCTCACCTACACTGGAGGCATATCCGGCAGCTGCAGTGAAGTTTTGATAGTTGAAACCCTGCTGGTTATTCAGCTCGGCGGTCAGTTGTGCAATGTGTGCGCCCACCGGATCGGCCAGCTCGATTTTGACCGGAAGCTTTTTATCACCCCAGATAAGCGCCACAGTGGTGGAAGTGTTTTGCCGATCAATAAACTCATACGTCAACCATTCATGGAAGCCTACATCTTCAGGTGTAACCTCCACCCGAAGCGCATCATTCTCCGCTTTGTAGTAAAAGCTTCCCCAGTGGTTGTTGTCTTTCGAGAAAATCACCGTCCATGCTCCCTCAGCAGCTGGAGCCACAAAGAAGCCGTACTTGCCTGCGGGCAATTCCTTTCCTTCAATCTTCACGTCGTGAGAAAAGGTAAACGTAGTATTCTGATCTGCACCTGCTCGCCAGGGGGAGGGATTCTCCGCAGTGCTCAGCCCAAAACCAAGATTGTTAAATCCGTATGGCACCACATTACCATAGATAGTCCTGCCACGTGCGCCCGGGCTGCTGTAGGAAATGGCTACACTTCCTACCCCGCCGATGTGCTGTTTTACATACGACTTTTGACTACCTCCCCCCGGAGGTGTGCTCAACTGTGCCAATCCTGCAAAGCTCACGAAGGAGAGGATTAGCATTCCCATTAATTTTCTGTTGTTTTTCATAGTATTTGAGAGTTGGTTTTCTTGTAGTCTCAAAAACGATCAGTATCTGCCAAGCCTTTTTATTTTCTATCAGGGGGCTATTTTAGAGATGAATGGTTATCTTGAATAGCCAACTGAGCCATCGATGAGAAATATCAAAAATCAACTTGTGGGACTCGATTCACGATTCGAATATCGGGGGTTGAACCAGACACGAATAGAAACTTTTAGTGATGCAGTTTTTGCGGTAGCCTTTACGTTGGTGGTGTTATCCTCTACTGTCCCGGAGACATTTGACGAGCTCAGAAAATCGATTGAGGACATCATCCCCTCGTTCATTTGCATTGTGCTCATCGTAGTGATTTGGTACCAACATTATGTCTTTTTCATTAGATATGGGCTGCAAAACACCAAAACCGTCACCGTAAATACCTTATTGCTTTTTACGCTTCTGATCTACGTTTATCCCTTGAAGTTTCTGGCAAGATTTCTTGTGGAGCTATACGGAGGGTTGATTTTTGGGAAGCCGGACAATTTCATGAATGATTTTGGTGGGGAGATGAATGGGGAAAACATGACTCTGCTGATGACTGCCTATGGAGCAGGTGCCACGCTGATCTTCATGACTATGGCCTGGCTTTACCGCCATGCTTACAAAAAGCGGGATGAATTGGAACTGGACGACTATGAATCTTTTGCCACCAAGGTAAGCCTGTGGCAAAATGTGCTGATGAGTGCTATTCCTTTTCTTTCTACTATCACAGCGTTTTTTCACCCATTCGGTCAGGGTGCATTGAACTTTGCTGTTGCAGGGTTCATCTACATGCTGTATCCTCCGGTTATGATCACGTTTGGTTACAGGGTAAGGAAAAAATCGAAGCAACTTTTTGGGTAGAAAACTTACCAGTTTTTAGGTATTGAGTTTGAAGTGAGGAATGAGGAACTTAGCCTCTACCTACTCACTATGAAAAAATACGCTGACCTACACTGTCACCCTCATTCGCGTGCATTTCACTGGATGCGCCACACAAAGAGTGAAAAAAGAGCGGATAAGTACCACCCCTGGAATATTGTCCTGAGCAACTTCAAAAAACAGGAAAAAGGCAAGAGGGCCTTTAGCTATTCACAATGTGACCCTGTAAAGCTCTGGAACGGGAAAACCAAGCTGGTATTTGCCTCGCTCTATCCATTTGAAAAAGGCTTTTATAAAGGTGGCCAGATTGATCAGAACAAGCTCATCAGACTCCTTGATGTACTTTCTACCTCAGGGCTGGGTTTTTTAAATCCACTCAAATGGGTTCAGGCCATCTTTGCGCTGGTCACAGGTGCACCCACCATCCTGAAAATAGCCAGGGCTTTTTTGCAGTCTCTACTAATGCGCATGCCCATCCGACGGATCAAGTTCTTTATTTCAAAAGATTATGACTACTATGACGAGCTGATCCTTGAGCGTGACTTTCTGCTCAGCAAGAGTGGAGCGAAGAAGCAAAACAATATTTACATACCCGGCATTCGGAGGCTCTGGAAGCGCACAACCAAGCTCCGGAAGACTTACCCCGAATCCCTGGATGCCACTGGAAAGTATGTGGTTTGCTCGGATTATGCGGAAGTAAAATCTACACTTGACAGCAACGAAATTGCGATGGTGCTGACCATTGAAGGGATGCATGCTTTAGGAACTGATACCAATCTGGACAAAGTCAACGATCGGATTGCAGCTTTAAAAAAATGGCCCAAGTCGGTTTTATTCATCACCTTCGCGCATCATTTCAACAATTTTCTGGGAGGCCATGCACACAGCATGCCGGATGCGCTCCGAATCCTATCTGATCAGACAGACGGAATGAACGAAGGAATGAGGCCCGAAGGGGAAAAGGCCCTTAAGCATTTATTGGGATTGAATGATCAACTTCAAAAGGAGAGTTCCCTGGGCAGAAGAATACTGATCGACCTGAAACATACAGCCGCCAAATCGAGGAAATGGTATTATGAAAAAATCGTAGCACCATGTATGGATAAAGGTGACACGATCCCTGTGATTTTAAGTCATGTGGGATATAGCGGATGGCAGACGCTCGATGAGACCATCGCCTATGCAGACAGGGAAAATGACTTTGACAACAAGGATGGCTTCTACCCCTGGAATATCAATGCCTGTGGGGAGGATGTCGTTTGGGCGGCTAAAACCAGCGGATTGATTGGGATATGTTTTGATCAGCGCATCCTGGGAGACCCCAAAGACAAGGTCAACAGCATCGATCTGATCTGGAAAAACCTGAAAGCCATGGTGGATGAGATTTTGGCTAGTGATCAGCTAGACTTAAATCAAAAAGCGAAATGCTGGAGCATCTTCACGCTGGGGACGGACTTTGAAGGATACATTGACCCCACGCAAGATTATGGAAACTCCCTACTATTCGATGATTTTGAGCATGATCTTTTCCAACGAATGAAAACACTAAGCGAAATAGACGGAGCGAAATATCACTTACAAGATGAAGCGGCAGTTGAGACGGCAGTAAGAGGTATATGTTTCGAGAATGCACATCAGTTTTTGAAGGCCCACTTTTAGCTTTCGATATACAGATGATTTCAATCGGTGAATGGGAGCGTGATTTGCCAGATTACCCAATTTAGGGTATTGATATACAGGCACATACCTGTCGATCTTTATGGAACATTTAAACATCACTATTATGAAAAAGTTAACCCGCCTGGTATTTATCGCATTAGCGCTCCTTTTAGCCCTCTTCGGATTCAAAAAAGTACGAGTGAATAAAAACTAACCTATGGCAGAACTAAAAAGAATTTTATCCATCGATGGTGGAGGCATTCGCGGGATCATTCCCGGTCAGATTCTGGTAGAAATGGAAAGAGAGTTTGGTGTTCAGGTTGCCAGAGACTTTGACCTGGTTTCAGGCACCAGCACGGGAGGCATCTTGGCATGCGCTTTCCTTTTGCCGGGCCAAACATCGCCAACAAATCCGAAATTTTCTGCTAAGGAGGTCGTAGGCCTCTACTTTGAGCGGGGAGATAAAATCTTTGACGTTCCATTCTTTCATAAGATCAGGACAGTGGCTGGGATTCTTGATGAGAAGTATCCGGCCAAAGGAATTGAAAATGCCCTCAACGATTACTTTGGAGATGCTTGGCTAAAGGACTTGCTCAAACCCTGTGTCATTACCACCTACGATATTGAAAACCGAAAGGGCCACTTCTTTGGTCAGCATAAGGCTAAGAATGACCCGGATTACAACTTCAAAGTGAAAGATGTGGCACGCGCTACCTCGGCAGCACCTACCTATTTTGAGTGTGAGCAGGTGACCTCAGAAGCTGGTAACTCTTTTACCCTCATAGACGGAGGAGTTTTTGTAAATAACCCCGCACTAGTCGCTTATGCGGAGGGCAGAACCATCTTCGAGATGGATGGTGATGAGGCCACTGCCAAAGACATGAAGATCTTATCCATTGGCACAGGCCACAACCGCAAATCATACAAGTACTCCAAAGCCAAAAACTGGGGGATGGCCGAATGGGTGCAACCAGTGATCGACATCATGATGTCCGGCTCTGCGGATGTAGCGCATTACCAGTTGGACAAAATTTATGGTACCATTGATAATCCTGATCAGTATCTACGCATAGATGGAGATTTAAAATCCACTGATATCGATCCTGATATGGACTGTGCCACACAGGAAAACATGAGCAAACTCAAAGCATTCGGTCAGCAGCTTTTTGAAGAGAATAAGGAGAAAATTGAGGAGTGGCTAGCCCTTTAGCTCTTAGCAACCAACCGTGCGATCAATTCGACAGGCTCACTCTCTACTATCGCTTGATCACTCAAAGATTTATACAAAAAGCCCTCGGCTTCCATGTGATCAAAAAAGGCAATGAAGTGATCGTAATAGCCTTTGGTATTGAGGAACGCACAGGGTTTGTTGTGGTAACCGATCTGTGCCCAGGTCATCACTTCAGTCATTTCTTCCAGCGTACCCACACCCCCCGGTAAAGCAATGAACCCATCTGATAGATCAGCCATTAGAGCTTTACGTTCATGCATATCTTTCACACGGTATAGTTTAGTGATGCCCGTATGAGCAACCTCCATTTCATAAAGTTTATCGGGGATTACTCCAGTGATGATGCCATTGTTTTCCAAAGCGGTTTCAGCAACTACGCCCATCAGCCCCACATCTCCGCCACCATACACAATCTCGATTCCTTTTTTCACCAATGCTTCGGTCAGCTCCCGTGCTGCTTGTTCATAGACCGGCTCATTACCCATTTTAGACCCACAGAAAATGGCGATTCGTTTCATAGAGTAAAAATAGTAAACCGATTACTCCAAGTAATCGGTTTACTGCGCTGAACTCTACCTATCCGTTCTGAGTTAATCATTAAAGTAACGTGAATATCGAATAAGGTTAAAAGAAACAGCATTATTCCCCTCTTCGGAGGGGTAGGTCAGTAAAAATAAATGTTTCTTTTAACCACCAATATGATTCAAAATGCTCTTTCTGTTAACCCACCTCTTCCTCCTCCAGGGGAGGAGACTAAAAGTGTCATTTTGAATCTATTGTCGATGCTTATCTAATATCAAAAACATCAAACAACATGTCAGCAATCAAACAAATTAAGCCGCTCGGCTTTCCATGGGAGACCCAAGATCCGTTCCTGTTTTGTGTGTACCATCGAGATCTTTTTCCAAAAGGAAACGATGAAATGGGCCCTGATCCGGAACATTTGAGAGGTCGTATGATTGGGCAGGATTTTACCATCAAAGATGGCTGGCGTATGTACCATGGCAGCAAAGTGCCAGGCTTTCCACAGCATCCGCATCGTGGATTTGAAACGATCACTGTAGTGCCTGAAGGCCTGGTGGATCACTCCGATTCCATGGGCGCGACCGGACGGTTTGGTCAGGGAGACGTACAGTGGATGACCGCAGGAAAGGGAGTGCTCCATTCAGAAATGTTTCCGTTGATTAACGCTGACAAAGACAATCCCATGTTGCTGTTCCAGATTTGGCTGAACTTACCGCGAAGAAGCAAGTTTGTGGAGCCTCATTACAAAATGCTCTGGGCGGAAGACATTCCGGTTCACAAAACCGAGGATGCGGAAGTAACAATTGTGGCGGGTGATTTCAACGAAACCAAATCACTGGACACCACGCCGGATTCCTGGGCGGCAGATCCCGAAAATGGAGTGGCCGTGTGGCTTATCAAGATCAAGCCGAATGGCCAGTTAGAGCTACCAATCGCTGACGCAGCAGTAAATCGATCCATCTATTTCTATAAAGGGGAAACATTGGATGTAGATGATCAAACCCTCAATGAGCAACAAGGGGCAGACCTGCATGCCGATCAAAAAGTGGTACTGAAAAACGGAAGCAAAGAAGCACATCTTCTTTTACTGCAGGGCAAACCAATTGGCGAACCAGTAGTGCAGCAGGGACCTTTCGTGATGAACAGTCAGGAAGAAATTTATGATACCATCCGTGAGTTTCAGCGTACCCAGTTTGGTGGATGGCCATGGCCGAAAGATGAGTTTGTGCATCCCAGAGAGAAAGGTCGCTTCGCCCTCCATGCCGATGGCAGGGAAGAGGTGAAGAGCTGATCCCATTTTATCTGATAAAAATCTACGGGAAAAAGACCGCTAACAATTACTAATAATTTTAGTATTACCAAAATAAGTAGCTAAATTTACGATATGGAGCGGTCAATTCTTCACATGGATTTGGACACGTTTTTCGTGTCTGTAGAGCGGTTGAGAGACAGTCGGCTGGAGAAAAAGCCTATTCTCATCGGTGGGTCCAGCGACCGGGGGGTAGTTGCGGCCTGTAGTTATGAGGCGCGCAAGTTTGGCATTCATTCGGCTATGCCGATGAAGCTGGCCATGCAGCTGTGCCCGGAGGCTATCGTGATCAAGGGTAGCCACGAAGACTACACCAAGTTTTCTAACGAGGTAACAGAGATCATCAGTGAAAATGTACCTGTTTTCGAGAAGACGTCTATCGATGAGTTCTATGCGGACCTGTCGGGGATGGATCGGTTTTTTGGCTGCTACAAAATGGCCAGTGAGCTGAGGGAAAAAGTGATCAAAGAAACGAGTCTTCCAATTTCTTTTGGCTTATCAATCAACAAGACGGTTTCCAAGGTAGCTACCGGAGAAGCCAAACCAAACAATAAGCTGTGGATCGAGACGGGCAGGGAGCGAAATTTTCTGGCGCCTCTTCCGGTGAATAAAATTCCGATGATCGGTGAAAAAACCCATCAGACCTTGATTGGTCTGGGTGTGCGTTTGGTACAAACCCTTCAGGAAATGCCCCGTGATTTGTTGGCGCAGATCTTTGGTAAAAATGGGGTTGCCATGTGGGAGAAAGCAAACGGGATTGACAACTCCCCGGTGATCCCATACTCCGAGCGAAAGTCGATCTCTACTGAGCGCACCTTCGATCAGGATACGACTGATGTTGTCAGGCTCAGAGAAATCATACTGGCCATGACGGAACACCTGGCCTTTCAGCTTCGATCAGAAAACAAGCTCACCTCGTGTGTGGCGGTGAAGATCCGGTATGCCGACTTCAACACGTACACGCAGCAGATCAGGGTGCCCTACACGTCGGCGGATCATATCCTGATCCCTCGAATTTTGGAACTGTTCGATAAGCTCTATGATCGACGCTTACGAGTGCGATTAGTCGGTGTGCGTTTCAGTAGTCTGGTGCATGGTAACTATCAGATCAACCTGTTTGAAGACACGGGCGAGATCATCAATCTCTACCAGGCCGTAGATCAGATGCGGATGAAACATGGTGACCGCTCGGTGGTCCGGGCAAAGACAATGAATGTGAAAGCCCTACGTACTTTTAATCCGTTCAAAGGGGATTTGAGGATTTCCAAAACGGGGTGAAAGTATCCCCCGTGGCGGGGAGCCAATGCTATTAGGCTAAGCTGCAAAATGTCCCTCTCTCGGAGAGGGTGAAGGGAGAGGACAGAAGAGAACTGCTTAGCGTAATGGCATTGTGTCGGGGATTTAAATATGAACTATGAAAATATCTAGCCAAAACAACTACGAATACAACAAAACTTTAAAGCCGAAGTGTTTTCCTCCCCCTTACCCCCTCCAGAGGGGGAGATTGCTAGGTGAGTAATTGATCATGTACCTCAACACCCATTCATATTACAGCTTTAAGTTCGGCACCCTCTCCGAGGAGGATCTGCTGGCAGAGGCTAAAAGGTGTGGAATTAATGAGCTGGCACTAACCGATATCAACTCCACTGCAGGCAGTCTCAACTTCGTTCGATTAGCCAAGGAACAGGAAATCAAACCTGTTCTCGGAATTGATTTTCGAAATGGGAACGAGCAGAAATTTATCGGGATCGCAAAGAGCAATGAAGGATTTCAGGAGCTGAATGAGTATCTGTCTGAGCATCTTCATAAAGAGAGAGACTTTCCAGATCGGGCGCCGGTATTTGAGCAGGCATTTATTATCTATCCATTTCAATTTGATTTTGACCGGGAGCTGGAGTCGCATGAATATTTGGGCGTGCGTCCCCGGGACATGGTGAAGTTTACCATGACAAAGTGGAGCAAGCAACTCGACAAGCTGGTGGTGTTACAGACGGTTTCTTTTCGGGAGGAAAAAGTCAGCTTCAATATGCACCGTCTGCTTCGCGCGATGGATCAAAACACCTTGCTGAGCAAGCTTTCGAAAACACAGGAGGGTAATCCTGATGATGTGATGTATCCACTTGGAAAATTGCTCGAGTGTTATCGAGACTATCCCGAGATTATCGTGAACACCAAGCGGTTGTTTGACCAATGTGCAATCGATTTTGAGTTTGGAAATTTTGAGCGGCACCAAAACATCAAAACGTATACCGGATCGGATGAGGAAGATTGGAAGTTGTTGGTGGATCTATGCGAGAAAGGGCTACCCTATCGATATGGGGATCATCCCGAATCGGAAATTCACGAACGACTGAAAAAAGAGCTTGACCTGATCAAAACCAAGGGGTTTATCTCTTACTTTCTGGTGAACTGGGACATTCTGAATTATGCCCGGAAGATGGGATATTATTACGTAGGACGCGGGAGTGGGGCGAATAGCATCGTAGCATATCTACTTCGAATCACAGATGTAGATCCGGTGAGTCTGGATCTGTATTTTGAGCGTTTCATCAACCTGTTTCGTCAGAATCCACCGGATTTCGATATTGACTTTTCCTGGAAGGATCGGGACGACATCACCCGCTACATCTTTGAACGTTTTGGTCAGTCTGAGAACGGATTGAAGGTGGCGCTTCTTGCGACTTACAGCACCTTTCAGCATCGGGCAGTAATGCGGGAGCTGGGGAAAGTATTTGGATTGCCTGGGTATGAGATTGATAAAATTGCCACAGAAACCGACCAATCCAAGCTGGATCATATCGGTCGTCTGATTCACCGGTATAGTGCCCGGCTGAAGGATTTTCCCAGCCACCTGAGTATACATGCGGGCGGCATCTTGATTTCTGACAGACCCATTCACTACTTCACGGCGACCAGCCTTCCGCCAAAGGGCTATCCGCTCACCCATTTTGACATGATCATCGCAGAGGATGTGGGACTTTATAAGTTTGATATCCTAAGTCAACGTGGGTTGGGCAAGATCAAAGACACACTGGAGGTGATTGCAAGGAATTGTCCGGATGTAGGTGATATTGACATTCATGATTTTAAACGATTTAAGGATGATCCGGTCATTCGTGAGCGGTTGAAAAATGCAGACGCGATTGGATGCTTTTACATTGAGTCACCAGCCATGCGGATGTTGCTAAAAAAGCTGCAGGTGCAGGAGTACATGGGATTGGTAGCCGCCAGCTCCATCATTCGTCCGGGCGTAGCTAAGTCAGGAATGATGCGGGAATACATCCTCCGCTATCGCTATCCCGAGCGAAGAAAAGAAGCACATCCGGTGTTGTGGGAAATCATGCCCGACACGTACGGTGTGATGGTGTACCAGGAAGATGTGATCAAGGTGGCGCACTATTTTGCTAAACTAACGCTTGGTGAGGCAGACGTGCTGCGTCGGGGGATGTCGGGAAAGTACCGGTCGAGGGATGAGTTTCAAAAGGCACGTGATCGATATTTTGAAAACTGCAAAGATCTGGGTCACCCGTACGAGCTGGCAGCAGATGTCTGGCGGCAGATTGAAAGCTTTGCCGGGTATGCATTTGCCAAAGGGCACTCAGCATCCTACGCCGTGGAGAGTTATCAAGCGTTATTTCTCAAGACCTACTATCCGCTCGAGTACATGGTGGCGGTGATTAATAACGGTGGAGGTTTTTACCGGGTGGAGTTTTATGTGCACGAGGCACGGATGCAAGGTGCAGAAATTGAGGCGCCTTGTGTCAATCATAGCGAAGGACTGACAGTTATTTTGGGTAAGACGATTTACCTGGGGTTAGGAATGGTCAAGGGGTTGAATACCGAGGTGATTGAAAAGATATTGATGGAGCGTGAGATCAACGGGCAGTACCTGGATTTGGGTGATTTCATTGAGCGCGTGGATGTTTCGCTTGAGCAGATCAAGCTACTGGTGAGAGTAGGAGCACTTCGCTTTTGTGGGCTTTCAAAAAAGGAGACGCTTTGGCAAGTGCATTTCCAGTTAGGGTCTGGTGTGTCGAGAGAAAAGAACCAGCTATTTCACACACCAATGAAATCCTGGAAGCTACCAAACCTGCATCAGGACCCCAGGGAAAGTGCTTTCGATGAAATGGATCTGCTGGGGTTTCCGCTGTGTAATCCTTTTGATTTACTGGAGGCGGACGAAAGAGGCATCCTTTCACGGCAGCTGCCTGATTTTCTGGGGCAGAACGTAACCATGCTGGGCTATCTGGTGGCTGTTAAAAATACAGGCACATCAAATGGTAAGCGGATGAACTTCGGCACGTTTGTAGACCGGGAGGGTCAGTTTATTGACACGGTACACTTTCCGCCATCAGCAGCGGCCTGGCCATTTCGGGGATCAGGCGTGTATCGTCTTCAGGGTAAGGTGGTAGAAGAGTTTGATTTTTACTCCCTGGAAGTGACCAAGATGGAGAAGCTGCAATATGTGAATATGGAGAAGGAGTTGCTTCGAATAGAATATTAAACCGATTACTCGAAGTAATCGGTTTAATGGTTCTTATTAGCTTTAGTGCCATGAAACGTCGCAACTTTCTCACCAAATCTGCTCTGGCTGCAGCAGGCGCTACCACATTGGCATCCTGCATAGAACCCGAAGAAAAAAGCCAGGGTCCCTACATTAATTTCAACAACACCTATCGGTGGAAGATGACCACCACCTGGCCACCTAATTTCCCGGTCGTGGGAGAGGGTTGCAAGCTCCTTGCGGAGTGGGTAAAAAAAATGTCGGGAGGACGAATGGAAATCACCGTGTACGGTGGAGGTGAATTGATTCCGGCGCTGGAAGGGTTTGATGCGGTGAGCAATGGAGCAGTGGAGATGAATCATGGTGCAGCGTATTACTGGGCAGGAAAGGTGCCTGCTGCACAGTTTTTCGCAGCAGTTCCTTTTGGAATGAATGCCCAGCAGATGGGATCGTGGATTATTTCGGGCGGAGGTGCGCAGCTTTGGGAAGAGCTTTATGAGCCGTTCAATATTCAGCCAATCCTTTGTGGAAACACGGGTGTTCAGATGGCTGGATGGTTCAAGAAAGAGATTAAAACGATTGAAGATCTTCAGGGATTGAAAATGCGTATTCCGGGACTGGGAGCGAAGGTGTTGGAAAAAGCAGGGGGAACGCCGGTATTGGTTTCAGGGGGTGAGATTTATACCAATCTGGAGCGAGGCGTGATTGATGCCACAGAATGGATTGGTCCGTTTCACGATTATCTGATGGGCTTTTACAATGTGGCTAAATACTACTATTATCCTGGATGGCATGAGCCAGGACCCGCTTTAGAGATGATGATCAACAAACCCAAGTTTGATGCATTGCCATCTGATTTACAAGAGATCATTCGCACCGCCTGCTATCGTACGAACCGATGGATGGGGGCGGAGTTTGACGCAAAGAACGGTCAGTATTTGCAGAAAATTATTAATGAAACTGATGTGGAAGTAGCGCCTTTTCCAGTGGAAGTGCTGGAGGCATTGAAGGGATACACCAAGGAGGCATTGACTGAGCTGTGTGAAAAGGATGCGCCTAGCAAAAAGGTGTATGAGGCCTTCGATAAATTCCGAAAAGATGTGAGCGTGTGGATGAATGTGAGTGAGCGAATGTTTTACGAACGAATCATGTAGTTATGAAAAAAGCAGTTTTTACCATGCTGGCCATTGTATGTGCCAACCTGCTATTTGCTCAGACACCCGAGGAGCTTGCCAATGAGCAACTTGAAGCCTACAACAATCGGGACATTGAGGCCTTTCTCAAACCCTATTCTGATTCGGTGAAGGTTTACAATGATAAAAGAGAACTACTCTATCAGGGCAAGGAAACTATGCGAGTACAGTATGGAAATATGTTTGCACGCACACCGGAATTGAATTGTAATCTCCTTAATCGAATTGCAGTGAATAACACAGTCATTGAGCATGAGGAAGTAACATTTGGAGAAGGGAGAAAAATTTATGCTATCGTGATGTATAAAGTGGCTGAAGGAAAAATTCAGGAAGTTTATTTCCTGGATAGAAAAGACGCAAAATAAAAAAAGGCGACTCCTGGAGCCGCCCCATCGCAATAGCCATAGCTAATGCTGCCTTAGTTTGCCTTTATGATTCGCTTAGTTTCGGTTGAGTTACCATCACTGATTTTTAACAGATAGATGCCGGCCTTAACTGCTCCCAGGTCTAGTTGAATATGCTGACCATTGGCGATTTGCAGGATTCTTCCATTGAGATCAATCAGCTGCACGTTCAATGATTTGTTTGCTCCAATGTTGATAAAATCAGCTGTTGGATTTGGATAAACCTTGAGATTTAAATCTTCAGTTAATCCAAGTGGAGCCTCCGTCACTGTGAAAGTGAAATCATCAGATATTGTGCCTCCATTGCCATCGTTCGCAGTAACGGTAATCGTGCTCACACCAACACCGACCTCTAAAATTTGAATTTGATTTCCACTGATAACCGATGCAGTTACTACACTTTCGCTACTGCTGGAGACAGAAATATTTAAGTCATCGCCATCAGGATCCGAAAATACACCAGCATAGCTGATGGATGTAGAGCCAAAACCTTCTTCTGCGCTTTCATCATTAAGAGATGCAATCACTATTGGAGCTTCATTAACATTGGTGATTGAAATGGTGAATATTTCCTCACTCGTCAAACTTCCATCGTCCACCATCACTCGTATGCTGTAGCTGTTCTTTATTTCGAAATCGAAACTTTCACTAGTCAACAGTTGATCATTCGAAATCGAAAATGAAGCATTATCATCACTACCTGAACCGTCTACCAAGTCATAAGTAAAGCTACCAGACAGGTCTTCCCCGAAGGTGCTCAAGTTGCCCACCAATGTTCCGGCATTCTCATTTTCATTGATTGAGGAGTTATCCAATTCAATAGCAGTGATTTGAGCAGGCAGGTCATTTACAGAAATTGCAAATTCCTGCTCGAAAGTTAAGCCTCCTTGATCGGTTACGATGATCTCGAGATTGTACGTTGATTTTGTTTCGAAATCAAGTAATTCAGCCGTCACCAGCTGGTCACCGCTGATGTCGAAGGCTTCATTGTCTGTGTTGCCTTCTTTTAAAGCGTAGGTGTGGGTATCCACTTGATCTTCGTCTTGTGGAGAAAGGTTACCAACGATTGATCCTGTTGGATTACTTTCATTGATAGTGAGGTTTGAAAGAAAAACATCCGTAGGTGCTTCGTTCACATCCAGAACATTCACCCGAATGGTTGCTGTCTCTACAAATTCACCATCAGTGACCTCCGCTTCAAATTCAAAGAAATCAGATTCTTCAAAATTCAGGAATGAGCCGTCTTCCACGGTCAATTGCCCATCCGATGAAATTTGGAATACTGCGCCGATTTCTCCGGCTAGATCCGAGAAGGTAAGAGTGCCCTCCTCAGGGTCATTGGCAGCAATTTGACCAATCAAAGTTCCGTTTGATGAGTTCTCATTAATCTCAAAAATCTGATCGGCAAACTCTGGTGCTTCATCTACGTCATAGACAAAAATTTGAACAACGAACTCATTTAATAAACCTCCAGCGTCTGTGACTCTCATTCGTACTGAAAATTCACTTTGAGATTCGAAATCAAAATCGACTAACGTAATAAGGAAATATTCCTCATCAATTTCATCAAAACCAAACTCAAATTTGCCATTGTCATCATCTCCTTCACCGGCGACAAATGCTAATGAGAATGTATCACCATCATCTTCATCATCGATATAAAGGGTGGTGAACATAGTGCCTGTTTCTACTCCTTCATCAAACTCATTTTCATCAACATCCAAACCATCCGGTGCTTCATTGAGATCATTGATCGCAATTTCACGAATGAATTCAGTTGATAATCCTCCCTGATCCGTCACTCGAATCCTCACAGAACGAGTGGCTTTTCCCTCATGGTTGAGGGAAAATCTGGCATAAATGATATTGTCAGTAATGCTAAATGAATTATTGTCATCGTCACCGTCACCGGATACAAGATCGAAATCATGAGTATCAGCACTATTAGGATCGTACGGAAGTAGCACACTCACGATGGCATCATTACCGGCATTTTCGTCCACCTCCGGGCTGGACAAGGTCAGTCCTTCCGGGGCAACATTTCTTTCTGAGATAGTAACAGACCATACTTTGTCAATGTCATCTTCCGATGTAACCGTATACGCAACAGGGCTTGTGTAGTCTCGGGCTATCGTAGGGTCGGGGGTGATACTAGCGCCAGGAGGAACGAGAATATCAACTGCCAGGCTTGATAAATCTGTGTCCGGATGAGCACTTGCCGACACAGTGGCATTCTCAGCGTCGATGACCAGATCAGCTGAATTTTCAAAAGTAAGTCGAAGTATATCATTGAATCCACTTCCCGGGACTTCATAGGCTCCTTTCATCGGGAAAGAACCTCTGGCAATACCATTGATGTCGTTTGGTATGCCGGCATCAAGGATGGTACGGATTTGCGAATTGTTATTGAGGCTGCTATTGAGCGACAAATCACCAACTGATGGATCATTAAAACTTACATCCTCTGCACTTGAATTGATATACGTTGACTTAAAATCAGTAGTAGAGGTAATGCCTGTGGTAAACTGAAGAGGTAGTGTGCCGGACACATTATTATAATCTACATCCCTTGCACCAGTACCTGTAGTCCACTGAAATCCCCGTCTGGTCCCAGGACTTGTATTGGCAATGATGTTGTTCTTGATTTGCAAATCTGAAGGATCTCCTAAAACCTCAATCCCCGTGTAAATACCGGTAGCATTGCCACTACCTGAATCTTCGATATTGATAGTATTGTGAAATACTTTGACTGATCCTGAAACTTGCTCTTGTAACCGAATCCCAAAATTTGCTCCGGCCCGTTCCGGAGCTAACGAGATGCTATTATTGAATACATCCACAGTGCCCTCCACAGTGCCTCCAATATCGATCGCCGCAAGGTATGAAACGGATGAGCTTGGCCTGTGCGTAATGTCGTAAAATTTATTGTTGGAGATGCTTACACTCTCAGCACCATTAATGAAAACCCCTTGTAGAATGCCGCGTTGTTCAAAGCCATTTGTTGTGAAGTCGCAATTTTCAACAACCACATTGGCTGTGTTGCCGATTACCCTTAGTCCATACAGATTTTGGCCGTTGATACCAGTTAGGTTCAAAAATTTAACATGTCTGATTTCTGCAATGGAACCGCCGTTAAATACTGCGAAGCTCAAACTTTTGAAGGTAAGTACGGATTCCCCCACACCTCCGGGTCGTCCATCCAGTATGATATTGTATCCACCAGTGCCGTGAAAAGACTGGGTGATTTCTGTAGCTCCAGCCTCCGGTCTTATAGTAATTGTATGATCTACAAGGCCCGATCCTGTAAAAAATGAAGTCCATTCACCATTATATCCGTCTTCCAGTTCAAGAATGACATCATTGTCAATTCCGAATATTGCAAAGGCATTTGATGCTTCAGTTATGCTTGCAAAATCTCCTCCTGTGCCAATGCTGTAGGTGCCACCCGACCATGGGTTTTCCCCGGTAATGTTTGCAAACCAAATGAAAGAATCTGTTCCATTGGCAGCAGTTACGGTGAAGTACGGGGAGAACTGAATGGTTTCACCAAAATCAAAAGGCTGTCCACTTTCAGGTGAAATAGTTGCACCTGGTGCTAAGGTGAAAACCGGTGAAAAGGTAAGGTTGGCCGTTGGGTTTTCAACCCGAACAGTAAAGCTGCCCGTGGTGGTAAATCGTTGGATTGTTACCCCGGAAAATTCCGGAGCGGTTACATTGTAAATGTTATTATCTGCGTCCGAAAACGGAGATTCTACCGCTCCTCTGGTGGCTAGGCCAGCATTTCTTGCGTCTCCATTGATATCAGTGGTTTGGCTTGGGTTCAGAGTCCTGAATCCTGGCTCGTTCAAAAGCGCAGATTCGGTAAGACTCAAGTCATTATTTGCGAAATCAACAAAATTGAATAGGGTGTAGCCGAGGAATTTGTTATCGGGGAACTCGGATACGACATTTCCAACTTCATTGTTGTAAAGGTAGTAAGCGTTTAGTGCGGCCGTGCTAAAGCTAAGACCGAACGCATTATTTTCAGCAGTAAGGCTGCCTCCATAAGAAATGAATTGCTTTATGGCTCCTCTGGTGCATCCTGAGCCACAATCAAAGCTATTGTAAATAATGTTGTTGCTTACAGTAGCGGTTCCGGAATGATTGAAATACAAGGGGTAAACTTCAGTAGTGGCGTTGGAAGTTGACCCACCATCAAATGCGATCGTATTGTGGCTTATTTCTCCGCCGATACCATAATCAACGTAAATACCATATATTTTTTCTACATCAATGTCCCCTACAGCGATCACATTGTTATAAGCATTCAGTCCGCTTCTGGAACTTATAGCGGTGTAAGTACCAATGCTTCCTGTGCTCACATTTGGACTTTCGAAAATGTTGTTTCTAATAGTAACACTTGATGCCTTTGTGTTGTCATGGTTGATGGCGAGCATATAGGGAATTGCTGTATCAATTACTGATGTTGAGAACCTACAGTTCTCAATGATCAACTCTTCAGGATCATTGATGCCCCCACCAATTGTTCTTATTCCTTGCACTTTGAATACAATATTGCAGTGAGAAACAGTGACGTTTTCGGTTTGACCTTCAAAGCTGATCCCCGCCAAAGCTCCTGAAGTGGAATTATTAGTGAGCGTTAAAACTGGTGATCCTATCCCCCCTGCTCTACCATCAAGAGTCACATTTCTGGCCCCTGTGAAATCCAGAATTTTCCCATTAGCTGAATTTATGATCTCTACAGAAGCGGCACCTGCTTCCGGCCGTATGACCAGTTCATAGTCTGCGTTTCCGTCATAATTGCCAATGATATTATAGCCATCTTCTACATGGCCATCCATAAACTCCAATGTAACATTCCCGGAGATACCTGTAGAGTTGAGCTCCGTAATAGCATCTGCTAATGTTTCATAGGCTCCTCCAGAGCCTACAGAATAGACGCCACCGGCTATTTGAGCACTCGCCACGCCCATCATGAGGAGCATGAAGGCGAGCAACGAAATTTTGTTAACTAAGATTCTTTTCATGGCATTGCGATTTTGTTTGACTCAAACTTCTCGCAATACCATAAGAATTCTCCTGACCTAATGGGCTAGGTTTTGACTACCCGCGCGGGTAGTTTTTTAAAAATCATCGAATAGAGGCTATAATTGACGATTATCAGGAACGACCAACAATAAGATGAAGCGCTTCTTTTCTATTGTTAACACCCAACTTATCGTAAATATTCTTAAGGTGATACTTTACTGTATTAACAGAAACAAAGACTTCCTCTGCAATTTCCTGATTGGTTTTATCTGAGGCTGTCAGGTTTAGAATTTCAAACTCCCGCTCACTTAGTGGTTGATGAAGCTGTTCATTTAGCTCCTCAAGGCTAAGCTTTATGGCACTGCTATCTCCAAGCAAGGAATTTATTTTAAGTCGTAAATTTTCAATTTCTTCTGCAAGCAGCTTTTGTTTTAGTTGTGCTTTTTGTTTGAGTGAGAGGATGATAAACCCACCCACAGTCACACTGAAAATCAAAGCACCTATCAGGAAATACTTTTCTCTTTGCTGCTGCAATAATCGCAATGAAGCAATAGCCAATTCCTGCTCCTTTTTTTCGGTCTGGTATTTTGTTTCCAGCTCAGCTATTTGTCTGGATTTTTCTTCTGTAAATACCTCCCCTTCAATCTCATTCTTCGATCGGAGATAGCTTAATGCAGAACGGTAATCACCTGTCTCCAGTGATATCTGACTCAGAAGTTCATAAGTATATATTTCATCTTGGGCAAATTGAAATTCCTTGGCTATTGCCAATGCTTCTTCAGCCATTGTTTGTGCATCGCTCAGCCGACCCATGTACATAAGGTTTTCCGCTTTGCTTTGCAACGTATTCTGAATGCCTGAGGACATATCAATTTCTTTGAAAACTGCCAGAGCTTCGTCATAAAGCTCATTGGCTTTTTGGTATTGCTCCAGATAAAGTGTGTATACGGTTCCTGAGTTCAGTAACGTATTGGCATATCCTTCTTTTTCGTTAATGGCACGGAATAGTGCTGCGGCTTGTTCGTAAAAGCGTAATTCGGCTTGAGCATCATCATTGTATCCGGCCATCATACCCAAATTGTTGAGCGCATGACCCCAGCGTAGCGTGTCATTGAATTGTCTGGAAAGCACCTCTACTTTCTGAAAGTATGCTACAGCTTTTTGATCATCCTCCTGCATCATGTAATCAATCCCAAGATTATTGAAGGCATCAATGAGCGTGACGGTATCCATAAATTCTTCTGCGACTTCTATTGCTTTAAAAGAAAAAGCGGTTGATTTATCATAGTCTGCGAGAAAACTATAGCTAGTTGAAAGTGCAACATAGATTTGGCCTTTCTCCTTATTCATTTGGAGTAATTCGCTAATCCTAAGTGCTCGATTACAGATAATTAAGGCAGTATCCGGGTGCGTTTCTGCATATTCCTTGGCTAGTTTGGTCAGGTTAATTAAATATAATGGGTCTGACTCCTTCAGGTTGCTCAACTCATTCTCCAGACTGTCGATGGAGGTTTGAGAGGCAGCATTTAGAGATAAAAGAATGAGAATAAAACACTTAAGATGTTTTAACCACATAGTCTAAGGCTTCTTTGCGATTGTTCACGCCTAATTTACCATAGGTATTTCTCAAATGAAACTTGACTGTGCTTACAGAAACAAAAAGCAAATCAGCTATTTCACCATTGGATTTGCCTTCCAATGTTAGCTTCAGGACTTCAAATTCCCTTTCTGAAAGGGGAGTGTTTATTTTCTCATTTAGTTGATCGGCATCAACCTTAGGTTCAGACGGACTAATATTCAGGTCAATTAATCGCTTTTTTAAAGCCTCTATTTGAAGGTCCTGGGCTTCTTGTTCTGCCTTCATTTTTCGTGTCCGCTGACGATAAAAAAGTACTAATAAAATGACAATCAAAATGGCACTACCACCGCCTACGAGGATGATGATTCTCGTATTTTGAAGTTCTGCCTTTTGAAGATCAGTCTCTAGTGAAAGCCGTTCAATCTCAGATTCTTTTCTTGCCGTTTCAAACTGGACTTCAAGATCGGCAACTTTATTATTCAGGTCTTCATTAAGCTCTTCTTCTCTTAATCTGTAAGCTTCTTGAAGTGCCTTGTATGCTTCTTCAGGATTCCCAAGCTGGTTATAAATATCTGCTTTAAATCTGCTGATCTTGGAAGAATAAAGGTTTTTGCCCAGTTCTTCATTTAAAGCCTCGGCCTTTTTAATGTATTCAATGGCTTTAGAGGGTTTGCCGGTATCCATCATCCATTCAGCATAATTGCCAAACGTATTTGCCAGGCCAGCCTTATCCCCCATTTCTTCCTTGAGAGCAATTGACTTCTCATAGTGAGGTCCGGCCAGGTGTATCATATCCGGTGTGTCATGATATACTGAGGCGAGGTTGTTGTGTGCATTAGCTTCTTTGATTTTGTCATTGAACTCAATAGCGATACCAAGTGATTGTTCATAGTACGGAATTGCTTCTGAGTATTTGCCCATGTTTTTAAGTACTATCCCAATGTTATTCAGTGTATTACTTAAAGAAAGCTTTTGGTCATATTGTTCTTTGAGCTTGGCTGCTTCCTTGTAGTACTCCAATGCTTTTTCCCATAATTCCATTTTTTGATATACAATACCAATATTGTTCACCGAACTAGTAATGCCCTCGTCTTCCAGATTCTTTCGTATTTCATATGATTTATGAAGAAGTTCAAGGGCCGTATCATATTTGGCTTGATAGGAATAGACTAGTCCGATATTGTTGAACATCGCCCCCATCCTTGTGCTGTCATTCAACTTCATAGACGTCTTCAAACAGGATGAAAAGTAGAATATGCAGGAATCATAATTTGATTGAAAGAAATGAATATTTCCCATTCCATTATCCATAGAGGCAAGGCAGGTTAAGTTACCTATTTCTAGAGCGATTGATTTGCCCTTTGATATATAATAAAATGCAGAGTCGGGATTGGAGCGTCCAAATTGCATGGCCAACTTGCCATATAGCAAGGATTTAACTGAATCACTTGAGCACGTATCAATCTGTTGTTTCAGGTCTGACGTACTTTGGGCTTGCACAGGATGGATAATAATTGAAAAGAGTACAAATATGAAAAGTGGCTTCATCCAACCAATTTAACCAACCCCGGGAATACAATCAATAAAATGAGGAATAACAACTGGATGATCACGAAGGGAATGATGCCCCGGTAGAGGTGACTGGTCTTCACTTCTGGTGGTGCTACACCTTTGAGGTAGAAAAGCGCGAATCCAAATGGTGGTGTGAGGAAAGAAGTTTGAAGGTTAACCGCTAGTAAGATCCCAATCCAAATTAAGTCCACCTCCAGTGCCACAAAAATGGGGGCCACTACCGGCACAATGATGAAAACAATCTCGATGAAATCAATGAAAAAGCCGGAGATGAAAACAATGATCATGACCACAATCAGAAAGCTGGTGGCGTCAAGGTTAGCGCTTTCAATAAGTGCGAGCAAAAATTTGTCTCCTTCCAACCCTCTGAACACAAGAGAAAATGCGGTGGCACCTACCAGGATCATAAAGACCATAGAAGTGAGCATGGTGGTTTCTTTCATCACCTCTTTCAGCATGGAAAGGTTAAATTTCTTACTCACAACTGCCAGGATCATTGCGCCGAATGCCCCCACACCGGCTGCTTCTGTGGGCGAGGCAATGCCTGCGAAAATGGATCCCAATACGATGACAATCAGCAGAAATGGAAACAGAAACGATTTAAACACTTCCTTAGAAAAGCCCGCATCCCTGAAAGCCTGAATTTCTTCTCTCGGCACAGCAGGAACAAGAGCCGGCTTGAGCTGACCCATCGCCAGAATGTAGAGGAGATAAACGACCACCAACCCAACGCCGGGCACCACAGCGGCTAAAAACAAATCGCCCACCGAAACATTCAGCACACTCCCAAGCAACACCAAAACCACCGAAGGTGGAATGATCTGGCCCAAGGTGCCCGATGAGGCGATCACTCCGGTGCTGAGTTTTGGTGAGTAGCCTTTCTTCAGCATGGTTGGCAAGCTGATTAGCCCCATCGTGACCACCGTCGCTCCGACGATTCCGGTAGATGCCGCGAGCATCGCCCCTACCACCACCACTGCTATGGCCAAACCCCCTCTGATGTTTCCAAAAAGCATGCTCATGGTGTGCAGCAACCTTTCTGCAATGCCGGACTTTTCCAGCATCATGCCCATGAAGATAAAGAGCGGCACGGCCAGCAAAACGAAGTTTTGCATGGTGCCAAAAATCCTGAGCGAGAGGAGGTAAAAGAAGTCTGAATCAAAGACAATTAGCCCCACAATCACGGACAAGCCTCCCAACGTAAAGGCCACCGGATAGCCAAAAAGAATGGCCAGGAAAATCACACCAAACAATATGAGGGGCAGGTATTCCATCAGGGCTTATCGTAGATAAAGTAAATGTTGCTGATCGTCTGCAGCGAATAATTGTCCTTCTCTATTATCTTCTGTGATAGCTCCTTCATGCCTGTCGTATCTATACCAATCCTCAGGAAATGAGGTCCTCTTTCCAATTCCTTGATATCAATGAAGGCCGTAAACCCAAATTGAAAATTTGTGGGATGTTGGGTTTTGAACCAATTGACGTTTTTGACCTGATTATCGTCGATTTGGACATTTAGCCACTCATCAAAAAGGGCACTGACAGAATCTGACGGAAGCTGATGCCATTCATTTTTATCACGGCTTTTTCCTTCTGCAAAATAGATTCCCCCGAAGGAGCCCATATCTTTTAGGAATATTTTCAATGTATTGTCATTGATAATATCCGATTGGATGGTGGCAGCTAGAAAGTCATTGGCGTCTCTTGTTGATTCGTAGTTTGCCGAATTGTAATCTCCCGATTTTGCTGACATATAGTATCGGTCTCTTGCAGCATCTGTGAAGTTATTTTTTAACCACATGTATCCACCCGTAATACCTAAAACGATAATTGGGATGAGATAGGATTTCCAGCCCTTCGTATTGGAAATAAGCACCAAAAGCGACCTGCGGTAGAGAAATGAAAGCGTAACAACCCTGAAAAAGAGCGCCACATAATAAAACCAGTCTGCCGACCAGTTCATTCTTCTAAACCAGCCGTTTGTCAAAAAGTCGATAAATACCAATAACGCAAGGAAGAAGTAGAAAAGGATCAAAATTCCTACAACCCCTGCAAAGTAGGAGTTGCTTTCCATCAGGGGCTGGATCAGTTCGAAAGCAAAAATGAATGAGAAAATAAATCCCCCAAAACCAACAAGTGTACCAAAAAAGATGAATGAAATACCATAAATGATCGAAGACAGTTCTTCCAGTCTTAGCACCATTTTTACCAGCGAACCTGATTTGGATAGCTCTTTCCTGAATTTACCTTTAAATTTTAGCGACTCCTGATTTACTCCACCAGGAAATACATAGCTAAGCCCCACAGATGCTACCCACACACCCCTGACCAAAATGTGGAGGATGTATCCGAAACTCAGGAGCCGGACGGCATTTTTGATCAGTGAGGCCAGGTTGTGTATTTGGCTGCCCCGCTCAAAATGCTGAAGGGAGGTTCTGTCGATGTAGTCTGGCACCTGATACAATGCATAGAGCACAAGCGCAGAGATGAGCAACTCGGCTTCCCAGCTATTTAGCTGGATCGTCTTTAGCCACTTAGGTGTTTGTTCAGCTTTTTGTGACTTCTTGCCTTCTTCCATTTCTTATAATATTTATGGCCTTTAAGATCAGGGAAATTCCTTGCAATCCAAGGAGAAAAAAACCTACAGGAATGGTGGATTTGATGATCCAGCGTGCAGGCAGCCCGCCAGGTTGGGGGCTGGTTTCCCCCAATGAATAGGAGCTCTCTACGAAAGATAAAGACTCCCAAAACCCAACCGCACAAAATGGCAATAGCAGGAGCAGAGTCCCAATCAAATTGACCCAGGCCTTTTTGCTTTCTGAAAAACTGTGGTAAAAAACATCCACTCTCACATGCTTATCCTCCTGGAGTGTCCAGGCGGCACCCAGCAGAAAGATGACCGCAAACAAATGCCACTCCAGCTCAAAGGAAGCGGCGGAAGTAGCGTTGAAAACGTAGCGGAGAAAAACATCTATGACAATGACCAAAACCAGCAGCACCGTAAGCCATGAGGTGGCTCTCCCGATGAGTGATATGGCTTGGTCGATGATTCTCACAAAAACGAAAATAGCGAATCCAAAAGACTTGGATTCGCTATTTCATAAATAGAATTGAGGGGTTAGTTTACCCGTTCGAATACATCTCCGTCGTAATTCATATTCACTACCTTGTTCTTTTTCACATTGAATGAGCACACATTTCCCGAGCCCGCAAATTCGATCCGAATGGAGTTCTTATCTGTAAATGGTGTTGCCACGGTTTTGAGAGGCCCCATGGTCACATGAAGATCTCCGTTCTTCTCCTCGATTTTCACCGTGCCTAAGTACTTATTTTCATAGGTGCCAGCGTATTCAGATTTAGGTAGTTCGAGTTGCCACTCTCTTGCATTGATCTTTTCATAGTGAGCATTTATACTGGTTTGAACATCCGTTATTCGTTTCTTCAGCGCCTCGATTCTTTCATCGTAATCATTGACATCATCCACATTCCCCAGGTAATAATCATAGATATACGAAGCAATTAAGTTGGAAACATTATCTCCAAATGCAGGCTCATTAGCAAAGACTGCTATGCCTATATTCTTTTCCGGCATGATGGAAATATGAGAGAAAAAACCATTGTATCCGCCAAAATGATAGTTGATTCGCTCTCCTCCAAATTCAGCATTGACCCAGCCAAGTCCATAGCCTCTGTCTTTGAAAATATCACCCTCCCGATCGTATGTTGCGGATGGCTTTAGTACAGCCTCAATTTGTGATTTTGGGATCACCTGCTCACCGTCGAGTTTTCCTCCATTCAGGAAGGCCATCATCCAGTTGGCGGCATCTTTAGGGCTGCACAGCAGGCCACCGGCCGATTGCATCATGGCATCATTTTTCATCAGGTAGGAGCGCTCAGGAGTGTTGCTTCTATAGCCAACATATGGCCAGGCCATGCTCCACTTTTCCCTGTCCGACTTGGAAACATACGCCGAAGTATGCTCCATATTTAGTGGACCAAAAATCTTTTCCTGGAGCAGGTCCTGCCACTTCCAGCCAAACTCAGCTTCCAGGAGTAGGGCAAAGAGATTGTAGCCGAGGTTGCTGTATTCATACTCACCCACTTTTCCTTTTTCCGTTTTTTCTTCGAGTAGCATTGTCAGGATTTCCTTAGACTTATCGCCAGTGTATGCTTCTCTGAAAACGATGTAGCCATTTTCCAATCCGCTGGTATGATTCAGCAAATGCCGGATGGTCAACTCCTCAAAAAGCTCCCGGTTCTTCACTTTGCTGAATGGTTTGTAGGTCGTTAATGGTGCATCCAAATTAATCACTCCCTCATCTGCAAGCATCTGGCCAAGCAATCCGGTAAATGATTTTGTGATGGAAGCAATGTAATAGGCTGTTTCCGGTGTTGCCTTCAATCCCATCTCAGGATCCGCATCCCCGTATGCGCTGAGGTAGGCCACTTTTCCATCCTTCACCACGGCAATCCCAATACTGGGAACCATGGGTGCAGCTTCCATGGCTTTTTCGATAAAATCATCAAACAGTTTTTTCTCCTGCGCAGAAATAGGCTTGATGAAGAAAGCAGCCAGCACAAAGAGTGTTAAGATTCTTTTCATAGTCTTTATTTTAAGTTTATGGCCAAAGGAAAGGCCTATCAGCAGGAAAAAATTGAACGAATGAAACCTCAGGCAATTATTTTTTTAAAACCTTTTGGGGTGGTGCCTACTTCCTGCTTAAAGTTTCGGATAAAGTGGCTCTGATCGGCAAATCCGTTTCCAACTGCGATCTGACTAAGAGATTGTTTTTTTTCAAAAATGGAAGCGATGGAGTTTCTGATGCGTAGACTTTTGATATAGTCTTTGATACTTAACCCGTAGTACTTCCTGAAAACACGAGCCAGATACACCGGATGTATCCCGTATTTGTCGGCCAGCTCAGAAGTCTGGATGTTTTGAGTGAAGTTCAAATCCAGATAGGATTTGATATGATAAATCCATTCGGGAATTTCATCGGAGGCATTTTTTGATGTACCCAGGTGTGCCAAAAAGGAATTGATGATTTGCTTGCGTTCCTTCAAGCTTTCTGTATTAAAATATGGTTGAAAAGTATTCCAGTTGATCCCGTACATCCCCGTCCATTCTTTCAGCACATCTCTGGCTTTTGTATCGATGATGGATTCATCCTTCAGGTAAATGCAGAGTATTGAGCAATCGTCATCGTAATGATCACTATGAAGGACATGAGCAGGTTTAATAAGTGTCTTGGCCCGACATACTTCTCTTGAATCACCGTCTATTAGTTCCTGAAATCCACCTTTCAGGATCAGGCTGATAGCAGAAAACTCATGTGTATGTGGTGGCATGTGGAGCCCTTTCTCATAGTGTGTCTGGGTTACACGGATCAGTTCGTCATCTTTGATGATTTGCTTCTTCAATGGTAGTGGCTATTTGTACTATAGATGAATTTTAGAATAAATAGTTGTACCCCCAACCCTTAAAAGATGTTAATATCAAAAAGCACTTGTTTGATAAGCTCCTGAAAATCAATCTACCTTTGCAGCATGAAGGACATCAGGAAAGAGTCGTTGGATGGGTTAATTGCCTGGTTTGAAAGCCAGGGGGAAAAGAAATTTCGGGCGAAACAGGTATGGGAATGGCTCTGGGTGAAATCCGCCAAGTCTTTCGATGAGATGTCCAACCTCTCCAAAGCACTGCGGGATAAACTCAAAGATGAATTTGTCATCAATCACATCACCATCGACAATTCGCAGCTGTCCAATGATGGCACGATCAAGTCCGCATTCAGACTGCACGACAAGCACTTGATTGAAGGGGTTTTGATTCCGGCTGATGACCGGATGACCGCCTGTGTTTCTTCCCAGGTAGGCTGCTCGCTGAGCTGCAAGTTTTGTGCTACCGGGTATATGAAACGCGAACGAAATCTGGATGCCGGAGAAATTTATGATCAGGTGGTGGCGATTCGGGATCAGGCGGAGGAGCATTACCAAAAGCCACTTTCAAATATTGTCTTTATGGGGATGGGCGAACCATTGCTCAACTATAAAGGCATGATGGAAGGAATCGACCGGATCACGGCAGAGGACGGGCTGAACATGTCTCCCAAACGCATCACCGTCTCTACCGCTGGTATTGAAAAAATGATCCGGAAGCTGGGAGACGATGAAGTGAAATTCAACCTGGCACTTTCACTGCATGCGGCTGATGATAAAAAGCGCGACACGATCATGCCGATCAATGAGACGAATACCCTGGAGGCCCTGCTTCAGTCGCTCAATTATTTCTATGACAAAACCGGCAACCGCATCACGTTTGAGTACATCCTGTTTTATGACTTCAACGACTCCATTGAGGATGCAGAAAAGCTGTTGAAGTATGCGCGCAAAGTGCCGGGTGTCCGAATCAATATCATCGAGTACAACCCTATTTCCGAAGCGTCATTCACCAAGGCTGATCCTGAAACCATTGATCGCTTTGCAAATCATTTGATCAAAGGAGGCATTCACACCAGTGTGCGCAGAAGTAGAGGAAAAGACATTGATGCGGCTTGTGGGCAGCTGGCCAATAAGAGCAAAGTGGCTTAGGTTAATCCGTAATCACAGCACATTCTCCAGAAATGCAATCCATGCTTGGAGGGGTCTCAAGAGCACAATCTGAGCCAATACCTGTTTGTTCGTTGTATTGGGAGTTTAGCTCATTGTATTCCTCTATCAGGTCGTCCAGCTTTTGCTGATCCGTGGCACTTGAGTGAACAATGAATTTTGTAGGCCCACCGCAAGGCTTCACGCCAATAGGGCTTGCGATACATGCATCGGAGGACTCACACGATGTAATGATCAGCTCTTCAATCTCATCATAAATGCCATTCATCTGGCTTAGCAAATCATCTGAAGTAGGAGTGTCTTCCTTACAGCTCAACACGAATAGGAGCGGAAGGATCAATAAATACCGGCTCATAGTTTTTTATTTATCAAGGCAATAGCAAAATCTGTGCTACTTCTTGCTTGCATTGAAAAGCTTTTGCTTTTCATCTTTGGTGAGGCTTTCGTATCCTTTCTCCGAAATCTTATCCAGAATTGCGTCGATTTCAGCTTGAGGAGTCTTGTCCCCACCGGATGATTGGGAAGCTGTCTCTTGACTTGGCCTTCTATTGCCGGACCGGTGGGTCACTTTGATTTTTGGCTGAGGCTTAAACATACTTTTCACAAAGTGAATGAATGAGATCACCCAGCTACCCAGGTCGGTTCCTTTGTTGAGCTGTGAGATGTACACCCAGCCGACTAGCGCTCCGCCCATGTGAGCGATCTCGCCTCCTGCATTTGATCCGGTAGTCCCGATGAACGACATGAACACATAGAAAATTGCAATGTACTTGATCTTGACCGGGCCGATGAAAAGCAAGAAAAACGTATAGTTGGGCATGAATACGGCTGCTCCTACCACAATCGCATAAACCCCGGCAGAGGCTCCCAGCATCATCGATTCGGTTACACGATCCGCATAGAACGGGAGGAAATTGTATATGAAAATATAAAGCAGTCCGCCGGCCAGTCCTCCCAGCACATAGAGCGCGATCACTCGCTTACTATTCAAAAACTCCTGAATGATTCGCCCGAACCAAAAGAGGAACAACATATTAAAAAGGACATGAAAGAAATCATAATGGGTGAAAAAATAGGTAACCAGGCTCCATGGCTGCAGGAGCAGTGCGCCTACATCCGCTGGCAACTGCAGCTTTCTGAAAATCCAAAAGAAGGTATCCGTTGCACCGCTTAGGTCAAAGAACACCTTGAACACACGAGCGGCCACAAACACAATCGCGTTGATCAAAATGATCTGGACCACCGCATTGTTTGGCTTGCTCCAGGCGTTCGAAAATTCTTCCTTTATTCCTCCGTTCATCGTCTAGTAAAATCTTCGGGTGTCGTTTTTCCAGAATTTCAACAAAATAAATGCAATCAGCATTCCACTCAGGTGGGCTAGATGTGCCACATTGTCTCCCGGCATTCGGTTAAACTCTGCATAAAGCTCATACATGGCATAGAAAAACACCAGATACTTGGCCTTAATAGGGATAGGAGGAAAGAGCAGAAACAGTTCCGTATTGGGAAACAGAAAGGCAAAGGCAAACAAGATTCCAAATACAGCACCGGACGCCCCAACCATATTTCCATTGGTGATTACACCTTGATATATGCTTTTAACAGCAGCTACAGTCTCAGATTCATAAGCCGGATTTTCGTAATAAAGGTCAAGTAATTCTCCACCTCGAGCGACATTGATAAAGGATTTATTCTTGATAATAAATTTCTCAAATGCTTCCGGACTGGGGTTTTCCATGTATGCCTCTGCCGCATTTTTTAATGGCAGCTTTTCCACCGCATCAGCCACGCCATAGAGTACTCCGGCACCAATGCCGCATACCAGATAAAAGATCAGGAATCGCTTGGATCCCCACACCATTTCCAGCATGGGGCCAAAAACCAGCACTGCGATCATGTTTCCAAACAAGTGCCACATGCCGCCATGCAGCCACATGTAGGTGAGAAACTGGTAAGGGGCAAACTCTGCTGAATAGACCACCCTCAAACCAAACCAGTCATTGATTGGGAGCCTCAAAAGCGAGGAAAGCAGCAGGATTGCCACATTGATGATCAGGATATTTTTTGCTACGGGGGTGAGTCTTCTAAACACGTTATTTATCTCTTAGTTTTAATATTTTTTGGTTTCAAAGTTGAAGCAAATCATACAACTTTTGAGCTTCTTACCTCCAACTTCTAGCTTTTCCTAAACCATTCATTTATTTGCTCTAAGCTAACCAAAACATACGTAGGATTGCCATCCGGGGTATAATTTGGCTGCTCACAGGCAAAGAGCCGATCCATCAGGTGATCCATCTCTTCTTCCTTGAGCTTGTTGCATCTGCTTCCGGCTGTCCTCTTAGCCAGGGCTCGTGCCAGGCTTTCATTCCTGGGCAGGTTCAGCTTTTCAGCGTTGAATTTGTATTGCTCTATGAGACCTTCAAACACCTCCTTTTCGTTGCAGGGTGCCAGCTCAGCAGGGATGCCCTGGATCATCACCATGCTCTCGCCCATCTGTTCAAACTCAAACCCCAACTGGTTGATCTCCTCCTTTAGTTCCATCGTAAGCGCAAAATCCGAGGGGTTAAGCGCAACCTGCTGTGGAAACATGCACGACTGAGAAGTGCCCGATCCGGACTTCATGGAGCGCTGATACTGCTCAAAAAGGATTCGCTCCAGCGCCGAAACTTTGTCCAACACCACCATCCCGCTCTTCACTTGCCTCAGCAAATAACGTCCATGGAGGTGATAAGTTGGCTTTTTTTCCTCCTGCTCCACCGGCTGGTTCATGGAGCTGGTGAAGGTGGTCTGTACCACCCGCTCTTTCTCAGCCTCTTCAATGGTGGCGATCTCCTCCTGAGAAGCTGAAGCATACAGTTCATTCAGCTTGTCCAGCCGCTCCTGGTTGCTCTCCAGCGACCGGAATGAGCTGTAGTCCCGGTCTTTCTTTGAGGTTGCTGACTGATTTTCCCGCTGGAAGTTGAGATGCTCAAAACTGACATCCGAAGAGAAATCTAAAGAGGGAGTGACATTGAAGGAAGCCAACGCCTGACGCACAGCAGAGTTGATCACTCCATAAAGCATCCGGTCATCATCAAATTTTACTTCGGTCTTGGTGGGATGCACATTGATATCCACATGCACCGGATCAATCTCGATGAAGAGTACATAAAAAGGAAAGTAGTCTTCTTTTAGAAGCCCTTCATACGCACGGGTCACAGCGTGGTTGAGGTAGCTGTTTTTGATAAACCGATTGTTGATAAAAAAGAATTGCTCACCTCGGGTTTTCTTGGCGTTTTCCGGTTTACCAACATACCCTGTGACCTTTACCAAATCCGTTTCTTCGCTGCATGGCACCAGCTGCTGCTGATAGATTTTTCCAAAAAGCTGGACAATTCGCTTGCTCAGCTTCCCGGCATCCAGCTTGTATGTTTCCAGATCATTTTGCACCATACTGAATGCAATTTCCGGATTAGAAAGCGCTACCCGTTGAAATTCATCATTGATGTGACGAAGTTCAACAGGGTTTGATTTTAGGAAATTTCTTCTAGCCGGCACATTGTAGAAAAGATTCTTTACACAAATGGACGTGCCTTGGTTGTAAGCAATTGGCTCCTGGCTTTTTACCTCAGAAGACTCGATGATAAGCTGGGTGCCAAGTTCATCTTCTGCCTGACGTGTTTTCAGTTCCACCTGCGCCACCGCAGCAATAGAAGCCATCGCCTCGCCTCGAAATCCCAAGGTTCTAATCTTAAAAAGATCTTCTGAGGTCCGGATCTTGGAAGTAGCATGCCGCTCAAAACTCATACGTGCATCCGTTCCACTCATCCCGCATCCATTGTCCACTACCTGGATGAGTGATTTCCCTGCATCTTTCACAATTAGCTTAATAGATGTAGCGCCGGCATCCACGCTGTTTTCCAGCATCTCCTTCACCACTGATGCAGGGCGTTGTACTACCTCACCAGCAGCAATCTGGTTGGCAATGCTATCGGGCAATAAGTGAATAATGTCACTCATTTGCGTCTCCTGAAAGATTTGAGTCTGTAAATCAGGTAAATCGGTACCAGCAGCCAGAGGAGGTAATAAAATACATCATTACCAAACTGGAGCCATCCTAGCACCATTGCGCCAAGCAGTGCAGCAATCCCCAGCTGTATCATGGAAGTGGCAGGTGCTGATTGCGTTTTTCTTTTGAAAGAGATTTTAGAAGAATGGTATTCATTCGGTTCGCTCCCATCCATCCTTTCTTTGATTCGTTCAGTTCGCTCCCTGATCTCCTCCTTCACGGGATCGTAATACCTTGGCTGTATTCGAAACTGCTGATGCTTTGGTAGACGAAAAAGAGAAGGAAATCGCATTGGGTATAATAATTGTCGAATGTTGTGTTATAGAACACGACATGAATGAAAAATTGTTCAAATTTAATGTCATAATAGCGTTTATGAGAGGTTATCTCCAAATAGTATTCATTCTCATATGCATCTCCGGTTATGCACTCGATACAGAACCCAACGAGGAGGTCTGGATCGACGGTAGCTCCTTTTATAAGGCAATCAAACACAGGAAAAACTCCACACTCTACTTCAGGGAGTGGGCTCCTTACGCCCGCCAATTCCTTGAAGACGAAGATTATTTTGTTGCTATCCAGTTGGATAAGGCATTTGATCCACTACCGGACGATAACATTGACCTTCCCAATCTCACCACTCTGGCAGCAATCGGGGAGCCTCAGCTAAGACAGGATTATTATGGTTTCCTGGAAAGTTTTGGTCGCACGTATGGCATCAATCACATGGTATTGCCGGACACTATCAGTCTCTCACTGTTTGAGAAAGAGGTAATTCGGGAGGCCAACAAGCACTCACCTTTTTACTTTTTGCACAAATCTTCGCTTTCTTATTCTTTGCCTGATACCAGGCGCGAATTTGAGAGTGAGGCAGACGCTACTCCAACCATCTGGGTGACAGCTCAGGATGAGAGTACAAAGAAACTGAGCAAGTGGAGCGACAAACTGGACGATGATGAACGGCTATCTTTTTATACCAGGTTAAGAGCAGCAAAGTTGGTGGAGTTTATACCTGCTTTCGAACTCCCCCCTTCGTTGACCAATTCCATTTTCACAGCCAGCACAATTGCCATTGACCCCCATGAAAGATTCCCCTTGCAGGATCACCGGATTTCCTACATCGGGACGGATCAGCCGCTAAAGAGAAGGCTAAGCCAGTATACCACGGTCCTCGGTTATCGGGTTTCAGGAGTGCCGTGTATTGTGGATTTGAGGAATGAAAAGGAGAAGGTCATGGAAGGTGACATTGTGATTGGATACGAGCCGCAAAATTCAGATGTCACCACACTGCTATTGCCCAAGTTAGAGATAGCTGATCAAGATGTATTGGTCGGAAAAATGCTTTTTGGGGCTAATGGCATCAAGGGGAGAAGCTCTCTGAAAGGGGCACGACAGATCAGAAATTACGGATATCTCGGATACGCAGGTCCAGAGTGGTCAGGTCTTGATTCGTATCACCTTCAATGGATCGATTCACTGGCTAATGATGCAATTAAGAAATTTGCAACCCCGGGAATGCAGGTGGCAGTGGTGAAAAACGGATCAGTGGTGCTGGAAAAGGAATACGGACATTTCACCTACGATAGCCTGCAGCCAGTTTCAAAAAAAACCATTTATGATATTGCTTCCGTCACAAAAGTAGTGGCCACCCTTCCTGCGATTGCACTCTTAGTGGATCAGGAAAAAATCCATCTTGACGATTCCCTCAGCAGCTATTTGAAAGAATTTAGCAAATCCAATAAATCCCAGGTGACCATTAGGCAGCTACTTGCGCATAATGCTGGCTTGCTTTCCTACGTGCCATTCTGGAGTATGATGATGGATGGCGATCGGCTGGATGCCTTTTACTACAAAACTCCTGAGGATGAGGCGAAGGACATCCGAACCTATGGATTGGAGCCAGATCCGATTATGCTCGATTCACTGAAAAGCTTCATCGTTCGTTCCAAGCTGATTAAAAATCCTTCGGAATATAATTATAGCGATCTGGGCTTCATGATCCTGCACCTTCTGGTGGAGAGGGTTTCTGGTGTGCCGTTTGATCAGTTTGTGATTGAGAATTTCTACCAGCCGATGGGTTTGAAACACACTGCATTTAACCCTATTCGAAACGGTATTTCACCTCGTGATATTGCTCCGACAGAATACGATCAGCGGTACAGAAACTACCAGGTATGGGGAGAGGTGCACGATCGCAATGCCCTGGTTTTTGGAGGAGTGGCAGGTCATGCCGGTTTATTTTCCACCGCACTGGATATGGCCAAAATGATGTCCATGTTCCTAAATGATGGATATTATGGAGGCAGACAATACATATCAAAAGAGACACTTGATCAGTTCAATTTCCGGTACTTCGAAAACAATCGCCGTGGACTTGCGTGGGACAAAAAGGACGGCAAGAAAGACTCGGCCTCCAGGCTGGCAAGTGATCAAAGCTTTGGCCATACAGGATTTACTGGTACGATGGTCTGGGCCGACCCGGAAGAAGACCTTATCTATGTCTTTCTTTCCAACCGAATCTATCCTGATGCGAACAATTGGAAGCTTGGCGAACTCAACACCCGGACGACCATTCATGATGTGATTTACCAATCCATTCGAAGCGTCAATTGATGAAATCTCAACCAATGAAACTTATTCGTGAAAGTGGTGGTTAAACACCCTTGAAGAAATTGATCAAATAGATGAAGGTAGGAATTGTATGTTATCCCACGTATGGGGGCAGTGGTGTGGTAGCCACAGAGCTCGGAAAGGCATTGGCCAAGGAGGGCCATGAAATCCACTTCATCACCTACTCCCAGCCCACCCGTCTCGATTTCTTCAACCCCAACCTTTACTATCACGAAGTAAGTGTAAAATCTTACCCGTTATTTCAATATGCACCGTATGAGCTGGCACTGGCCAGCAAAATGGTAGATGTGGTACTCAATGAGAAGCTGGATCTACTGCACGTACACTATGCAGTGCCTCATGCTTCAGCGGCCTATATGGCTCAGCAGATTTTGAAGACCAAAGGATATGAAATTCCATTCATCACCACACTGCACGGCACAGACATCACAATTGTGGGAAAGGATGCCACAAACGAACCAGTGGTCACTTTTTCTATCAACCAGTCGGATGGGGTGACGGCAGTTTCAGAAGACCTGAAGAAGGATACGCTGGAGCATTTTGACATTAGCGTCCCGATTGAGGTAATACCCAACTTCATTGACCTGGATCGATTTAAGAAGCAGCCCAAGGAACATTTCAAAAAGGCCATTTGTCCAAACGATGAGAAGCTTGTGGTACATACCTCCAATTTCCGAAAAGTGAAGCGGGTCGATGATGTTTTGAAGGTTTTTTGCGAACTCAGAAAAGTAGTTCCGTCTAAACTTTTGTTGATTGGTGACGGCCCTGAGCGCAAAAGGATGGAAGATATGGCGAGGGAGATTTGCACAGAGGACATCCGGTTTTTAGGTAAACTGGAAGCCGTGGAGGAAGTGCTTTCTGTAAGCGATCTTTTCCTTATGACTTCCGAAAAAGAAAGTTTTGGTTTGGCTGCCCTGGAGGCAATGGCCTGCGAAGTACCAGTGGTATCTTCTAATGCCGGTGGTCTTCCTGAACTAAACCTCGAGGGAAAGTCTGGCTATGTGTGTGAAGTTGGGGATATTGATGCGATGGTGAAACGCGCAATCCACATTTTAGACAATGAAAATCTGGAGTCTTTCAAGCAAGGCGCACTAGCCCGTGCCAAAGAATTTGACATCAAAAATATTTTACCAAAATACGAGACGTTTTATCAGTCTGTTTTAGAAAAACATCAAAAGTCTTTATCAGAGAGTTTATAAAAATTTAGGGTTGTTTTTCCCTAATTTTGCCCTCAAGAAAACTAAGCAATGGAATTAAAGAATAAGCCACACGCAAAAGGAACGAAAGCACTTTTCAGGAACAAGTTCATGGAAAGGCTTACACGAACTCATATTGCGATTCCGCTTGTTGTGTTTACGATTATTTCTACCGGTTTGATGATCTATGGATTCGATAAATCCTACCTGACTACTTTAACAGCGATAGGCTTGTTTTTTGCCGGACTGTTGTCTTTCACTTTAGTGGAATACATCATGCATAGATTTCTTTTTCACCTCCCACCCACTACTGAGAAGGCTGAGAAATTCGCCTATACAGTACATGGGGTACATCACGACTATCCCAAGGATAAGGACCGATTGGCTATGCCCATCCCATTGAGCATCACTTTGGCTACAGGATTTTTCTTCTTCTTCAAGCTATTCATGGGTAACCTGGTGTTTGCATTCCTACCTGGATTCCTGATCGGATACGCAGCATATCTTTGGGTTCATTACATGGTGCATGCATTCCAGCCACCTAAAAACTTTTGGAAGATTCTTTGGGTGCATCACGGTATCCACCATTATAAGGAGCCAGAGAGTGCATTTGGCGTATCATCCCCACTCTGGGATGTGGTGTTTCGTACCATGCCAAGAAAGTAGGATTTAGCTTTTTTTACCCTTTTCTTCTTTGGCCTTTTTGGCAGCTTCCTTTTGTTTCCGCTTTTCGGGAGAAGCCGGCTCCAACGTAGCTTTGAATAAGAAATCCCTTGTTCCCCAAAACAAATTGGTGATCAATGATGCGAGTATGGGTCTTCTACCAGGCATTAATCTGATGATTATTGTCTGTTAATTTAACTCAAAAAATTCTCATTTCATTATTCTGCCAAGATTGGAAATCATTCTTTGAGGTTTTTGGTTAAGTTAATGCTATGATCGGATACCGATTTACTGAATTCATTCCTGAGAAAAATAAGGAGCAAAGCACGTTTGATAACCTGCTCAATATTTTTCTTCAGCTACTTGTAATCACCTCGGGAGATGTGAATGAGGCCCTGAGCTGGCTGACTAACCTGGATCGGGAGCATGGGATTTCCAATGCAGAATATGGCATTGGAAATTTTATCGACGATCTCAGGGCAAAGGGCTACATCGACGATAAAAACGAAAAGGGGGAGTTTAGAATTACGGCAAAGAGTGAGCAGGAAATCCGAAAAAGTGCGCTTGAGGAAATTTTCGGTAAGCTGAAAAAATCAGGAAAGGGAAGCCATAGAACAAATTATACTGGTGCCGGTGATGAAATCACTTCGGACTATCGGGAGTTCCAGTTTGGGGATTCTATCGAGCAGATAGAGATGACAGAGAGTCTCAGAAATGCCCAGATCAACCACGGGTTGAATGACTTGATGCTCACTGAAAATGATCTGGAGATTCGCGAGCAGGAGTACAAGACGCAGACCTCCACAGTGCTCATGATCGACATCAGTCACTCTATGATTCTTTATGGCGAAGACCGGATCACTCCGGCCAAGAAAGTGGCTATGGCACTGGCAGAGCTGATTCGGCGAAAATATCCTAAGGATACCCTTGATGTGATTGTGTTTGGCAATGACGCCTGGCAAATAGAAGTCAAAGATTTACCATATCTCAATGTAGGTCCCTACCACACGAATACGGTAGCAGGACTGGAGTTGGCAATGGACCTGCTGAGGAGACGCAAGAATAAGAACAAGCAGATATTCATGATCACCGATGGCAAACCCACCTGCCTAAAAGAAGGGATCAAATACTACAAAAACAGCTTTGGGCTTGATCCGAAGATTTTAAATAAAACCATGAACCTGGCTGCACAATGCCGCCGGATCAACATTCCTATCACCACATTTATGATTGCCTCTGATCCGTACTTACAGCAATTTGTGCGGGAGTTTACGGAGGTAAATAATGGCAATGCCTACTACAGCAGTTTACAGGGCTTGGGCAACCTCATTTTTGAAGATTATCGAAGAAATAGAAGAAAGAACTTTTGATGCACTACCAGAAATTAAGCACCGAAGAAAAGCGGAAGATCCGCACGCTCGGCGAATTGAAAAAGTCCGGGTATAGCCCTCAATCCATCAAGGAGGAATTGAGAGCCAATTTGATTCAGGCCAAAAAGGAAGGAAGAAATATTTTCGAGGGGATTTGGGGATATGAAGACACGGTGATACCGGATGTGGAGCGTGCCATCCTCTCCCGGCATAACATTAATTTTCTGGGTCTCAGAGGTCAGGCCAAGACCCGTATGGCCCGCATGATGACATTGCTTTTGGATGAGTACATTCCGGTAATAGAGGGTGCTCCCCTCAATGACGACCCACTTCATCCGATCTCCAAATTTGCCAGGGAAAAAGTGGCCGAGCTTGGGGATGATGTGCCGGTTGGCTGGATGCACCGGGATGAGCGGTACACCGAGAAGCTGGCCACCCCGGATGTGACTATCGCCGACCTCATCGGGGATGTAGACCCCATTAAAGCAGCGAGCCTGAAACTACCCTATTCAGACGAACGAGTGATCCATTTTGGACTGGTGCCACGATCCCACCGGGGCATTTTCGTCATCAACGAACTGCCCGACCTTCAAGCGAGAATTCAAGTGGCCCTGTTTAATATTCTACAGGAAGGAGACATCCAGATTCGCGGTTTTAAATTGAGGATGCCATTGGACGTGCAGTTTGTTTTTACGGCTAACCCAGAGGATTATACAAATAGAGGGTCTATTGTGACACCACTTAAAGACAGGATTGATAGCCAGATTATCACGCATTACCCATCTTCGATTGAAATTGGGAAAAAGATCACTAAGCAGGAGGCAAGAATAGCTAAAGAACAAGAAGAAGGAGTCGAGATTTATGACTTGGCGAAAGACCTCATCGAGCAGATTGCTATTGAAGCTCGAGATAGTGAGTATGTAGATGCGAAGAGTGGGGTCTCTGCCAGACTAACTATTTCAGCTTATGAAAATCTGGTAAGTGCCTGTGAGCGGAGAATGCTTATAAGTGGTGACAATAAAACCAGTGTTCGGGTTACCGATTTCATCGGAGTGATTCCATCTATCACCGGAAAAGTAGAGCTGGTGTATGAGGGTGAGCAAGAGGGCCCGGGAATTGTAGCCAATAATCTGGTAGGGAAGGCCATTCGGTCTCAGTTTATCAATTATTTTCCTGATCCTGAAAAGGAGCGAAAGAAAGAAAAAGGCAATCCATATGAGCCGATTAAAGACTGGTTTGAAAAGGGAAACATGGTGGATCTCACCTTCGATGCAGACGAGAGAGAATACCGGAAGGAGTTGAAAAATATTCCGGGCTTGGAGGACTTGGTAAGCAAGTATCAGAAGACTTCCCACGAAGGATTTAAGTACTTTTTGATGGAGTTTGCGCTATTTGGATTGGCAGAATATAGCCTGCTGAGCAGGCATCAGTTGCAGCAAGGCATGCAGTTTAAAGATTTATTCACAAGTATGTTTTCCATGCCGGAAATGGGGGATGATGAATGAGCAGGTCAAAGAGATACTTAAATTAATTCGTGGTGGAGAAGGCCAGATAGTAGAATTCAAAAAGAAGGCCAACCACCCGGAAAAAATTATTCGGGAGGTAGTGGCATTTGCCAATACGCTCGGAGGACATCTTTTCATAGGTGTAAATGATGATGGCTCACTCGCCGGCCTAAAATACCCCGAAGATGAAGAGTACGTGCTGACCAAAGCCATCCGGGAGTTGTGTCGTCCGGCTATTGATTTTAAGGTCGAGTTTATTCAGGTAAAAGAAGATATTGAGATTCTCCACTACCATATTTTGGAAAGCAAAAACAAACCCCATTTCGCATTTCTGGACAAGCGCCACAGGTACGGAAAAGCGTTTGTACGGTCAGCCGATCACTCCATCCAGGCCAGCTATGAAGTAAGGCAAATTTTGAAGCGAACCAATACCAACTATAGCCCAATTGAGTTTGAAGAAAAGACCCGAGAGCTCTTTAAATATTTCGAAAGCCAACCAGGAATTACCCTTGAGGAATATGCACAGCTGAGCGGTCTGAATAAAAAGCTAGCTTCTAACAAGTTAATTCATTTGGCTTTATCCGGTGCTTTAAAAATTGAGCCTAAGGAGGGCGGTGATATCTTTATGCCAGTGGAATAATTTTCGTCAAATTCCTTCCTATTCACTTCTTTTTTTCAGGCGAAACTCCAATATTACAGTCAATCCTTTTTGGAACTGTAAACCACACATCGGCATGGCTAAATCCTCTTCGAAGAAGATTTTTGTTCTGGACACCTCTGTCATTTTATTTTCTCATGATTCCATCCTCAACTTCGCAGAGCACGATGTGGGATTGCCCATCACAGTGCTAGAGGAGCTTGATCAATTTAAGAAAGGAAACGACACCAAAAACTTTGAAGCCAGGGAATTTATCCGTCTGCTGGATCGATTGGCCAAGGATCACAGCCTACAGGACTGGATTCCATTGAATGGAAAAACCAAGGGCTGCTTTAAAGTGATTATGGATTCCGATAGCACAATAGATGCTACCCAGATTTTCAATGACCGCAAGAATGATCACCGCATTCTCAATGCAGCACTTACGGTAAAGGAACAGGAGCCAAACCGAAAAGTGATCCTGGTTTCCAAGGACATCAACCTGCGATTGAAAGCCAAGTCATTAGAGCTGACGGCTGAGGATTACGAGACCGGCAAAATTAAAAATGTCAATACACTCACCACCGGCAAAACAGAGCTGGAGGATATCAATTCCGAACATATCGACGAGCTTTTTCAGAAGAACCGCATCGATCGGAAGAAGATTTTGAAGCGGAAAAAATTCCCGGCCAACAACTACTTTATTCTAAAAAGTGAGAAAAACTCTGTGCTTGGGTACTACAATCCTCAGGAAGATTTGGTAGAGAAGGTAGAAAAGCAAACGGTGTACGGGATCAAACCAAAAAATGCAGAGCAAACCTTTGCCATGCATGCTATGCTTAATCCAGAGATTAGGCTGGTAAGTATCAATGGAGTGGCAGGAACCGGGAAGACACTCCTTGCGCTGGCCTCCGCCCTGGAGCAGCGACGAAACTTCAAGCAGATTTACCTGGCACGACCGATTGTGCCGCTTAGCAACAAAGACATTGGATACCTGCCAGGCGATATTAAATCAAAACTGAATCCTTACATGGAGCCATTGTGGGACAACTTGAAATTTATACAGCATCAGTTTAAAGAAAATGATAAGGAGTTTACCCGCATTACAGACATGGTAAATCAGGAAAAGCTCATGATCACACCACTCGCCTACATCAGAGGTCGAAGTTTGTCAAACATCTTTTTCATCGTGGATGAGGCTCAAAACCTAACTCCACATGAGGTGAAGACGATCATCACCAGGGCAGGGGAGAATACAAAGATCATTTTTACCGGAGATATTTATCAGATTGACACCCCGTATCTGGATTCACAGTCGAATGGACTTTCCTATTTGATTGACCGGATCAAGGATCACCCGATGTTTGCCCACGTCACTCTGGAAAAAGGAGAAAGATCAGAGCTGGCAAACCTGGCCAATGAGCTTTTGTAAGGGAAATTTTCAGTAGATGCATCAAAAATTGATGGGATTCGTTAGGTTTAGTTTGTCAAAAAACTCAAATCAATGATTAATCTAAAAGACGTTAGCAAATTCATCGAATCCAAGTATCAGCGAACCTTCATTTTAAAAGGCGTAGATCTGGAAATTAAGGAAGGTGAATTTGTGAGCATTATGGGGCCTTCCGGTTCAGGAAAGTCCACTTTGCTTAATATTATTGGAATGCTGGATAAGCCATCCGAAGGAGAATATTACTTCATGGATGAGCCTGTGCATAAGCTTAGGGAAAAGCGAATTTCAAGAATCCACAAAGAGCATATCGGCTTCATTTTCCAGGCCTACCACCTGATCGATGAACTTACTGTATACGAAAACATCGAAACACCACTCATCTACAGAGGTGTAAAGGGGAAAGAGCGTGCAAGCATGATTGCCGAAATGCTCGATAAATTCAACATGGTAGCAAAAAAGGATCTCTTTCCAGAGCAACTTTCCGGCGGTCAGCAGCAGCTGGTGGGAGTGGTTAGGGCGATTATCGGCAAACCGCAATTACTCCTTGCTGATGAGCCAACAGGAAATCTTCACTCAGGTCAGGGCGAAGAGGTGATGGACGTGCTAAAGCAGCTCCATGCAGACGGTATGACTATCATTCAAGTAACCCACAACGAAAAATTTGCAGGATACGGCTCCCGAATTATCCAGCTGGAGGATGGCAGGGTAATGGACTAGCCCAATATGGCTAGATGGGTTTTTAATCCTTATATTTGGATTAAGAGAAGATTATTTTTAACGAAACCTATCTAACCATGAATATGCCCGATTATTTAGAGCGATTGATCCACACAATAAGTGATTCACTACCAGGCGTAGTGGGAGCAGTAATTGTACTGATCATTGGATGGCTGTTTGCAATACTGATGAGAAAAGTGGTGCATGGCCTGATGAAAAAGACCGAGTGGGACGAGCGCTTGCTTGGTAATACTATTTTGGATACCAACAAGTTCATCGCCAACCTGGTCTACTACATCCTCATGCTCATCATCCTGCTGATCGTGTTGGAGATGCTCGGGGTAAGCTACGTACTGGATCCGATCAGAAACATGCTTAATGAATTCCTTGGATTCATTCCGAACATCCTTGCCGGTATGGCCATCATTTTCATTGGCTACATCATTGCCAAGTTTATTTCCAATTTGGTGAAAATGGCGGGTAGTTTCTTCGATCGGCTGGCCAATAATATGGGCTTTAAAGAGACCGACAAGCTGGTGCATTTTATCCAGCAAGTGGTTTTCATTGTCATATTTATTCCATTCATTATTCAAGGCTTGAATGCGCTTCATCTGGAGGCGATTACTAATCCGGCGAACAATGTACTTCACCAGATGCTGGACTCTGTTCCAAACATCATTGGCGCTATCCTCATTATCTCCATTTTCGTGGTGGGAGGTCGCTTCATTACTTCCTTTGTGAAAGACCTGCTGGCAAATATTGGTATCGATAAGCTGGTGGATAAACTTCAGCTAAAGTCAGTGCTTGGCAAGCAAAAACTTTCAACCATTGTGGCCAACATCATTTTCTATTTCATGGTCTTCTTTGGAGTGATCTCGGGAGTAGAGATGCTTGGGCTGGATCGTCTGGCAGAAGTGTTGCATACCATCCTGAACCTTTCCGGAAATGTGCTTTTTGGATTGATTATTTTGGTGATGGGCAACTTCCTTGGATCAGTCATTCATAAATCCATGAATGCGACAGGTGAAAATACGTTCGTAGCTGGCATAGCCCGTGTGGCAATCATTGGCCTCTTTCTTGCTATTGCGCTGCGCACCATGGGTATCGCTAATAGTATTGTGGAACTGGCCTTTGGCCTTACCCTGGGATCCATTGCGGTTGCGGTAGCATTATCATATGGATTGGGAGGTAGAGAGGCCGCCGGCAAGCACATGGAGCAAATCCTGAAAAGACTACAAGGAAAAAAATAAAAACCGACCAACCTGAAAAATAAAGCCCCGGTTCAAAACGAATTGGGGCTTTTTATTATCCTGCAAAACAAGCCGCAAGGATGGGCCTGTACCTTCTGCCAAACTTTTCATAACACCATTCCTTCAACAAAAGAACCTCGTCAGGGATCAGCGCTTTGATTGCCTTTCGGAGTTCCTTCTCGAACAGCCGCTTATCAAAGCTTACTTTCGATAAAATAGTTTTGAAGTACTCTAGCATGTGAATAATTGTTAATGATCAAACCCTCACCTTAAATTTGGCGTTGGGTCTGACGAATGATTGATTATAGCATTTAGTTGATTAAATAGATCGAACCGTACAAGAAACAAGCGCGATTGAATCATACGATTTACTGATTGCATTGAATAGACAATACACATGAAATTAACGAACAAGTTCTGGATAGGTTGTGCTCTCATCTTAGTATCTGCGGCAAACGTCTTAGCTCAGGATGTTTCCATTAAGTTAGGTCAAAACGAAATTGGAATCAATCAGTATTTTACCGTAACTATTCAGGTGGAAAACGACCGATTGAAGCAATACAGTGAGTTCCCTGAAATTCAGGGATTTATCAAACGAGGTACCTCATCATCCACCACGACAAACTATGTGAATGGCAGAATGTCATCCACCCAAAGCCTCACTCAAAACTATCAGGCTACTGAACAAGGAACCTTCACTTTACAGCCCTTTTCCATGTCTATCAATGGGGACGATGCAAAGTCTGAAGGCACGCAGATCGTGGTGGGAGAGGCTGTACAACGGCAATTAAGACGAAGCGCATTTGGACGGGATCCATTTGAAGATCTTTTTAACAACCGGTCAGAACCGGAAGAATTTGTAGATATCAAGGCCGATGCATTTGTAGCCCTCTCGGTGGACAAAGAGGAAGTGTATGTCGGAGAAGGATTTACTGCGACCCTCGCCTTTTACGTGGCAGAGTCCAACCGGGCAGAGATGAGGTTTTATGATCTGGCCAATCAGATCACAGAAATTGTCAAAACGGTTAAGCCACCAAATTGCTGGGAGGAAAATTTCAGTATCGATCAGATTTCCGGTGATCCGGTCTCTATCGGAGGAAGAAACTACACCCGGTACAAAATCTATCAAACAGCCTATTACCCCTTGACCATTCAGGACATTGATTTTCCGTCCATCGGTTTGAAAATGATCAAATACAGGGTGGCTAAGAACCCGTCTTTTTTTGGCAGAAACAGGCAGGAAGATTACGAGACCTTTTATTCAAAAGAGCGAAAGGTGAAGGTAATGGACTTGCCACCGCACCCATTAAAAGAGCAGGTGGCTGTGGGAAATTATCGTCTGGAAGAGGAAGTGAGCAAAACCCAATTGGAAACAGGCCAGAGCTTCAACTATAAATTCAACATTGTGGGCGAAGGGAATGTAAGCGCCATTGAAGCGCCAGACCCAAACAAAGGCGATGAATTTGATTTCTATGCGCCAAACGTGACCCAGCAGGTGAATCGAGCAAATGGAAAGGTGCGAGGCATCAAAAGCTATGATTTCTATGCGATTCCAAATGAGCCTGGCGAGTACAAGCTATCAGACTTTTTCTCATGGATTTATTTCAATCCGTCAACAGACTCCTATGATACGCTGAAATCCGAATATTCGGTTTTGGTAGGAGGTGAGAGCAGAAAGAATTTATCCATCGCCTCAAATGATCTGGGAGATTTTTATGATCAGATCGCCACAGCCGATAATGATCTAAGGACGATCGATGGCAATGACTGGGTTATCATCATTGTTAATATCTTTATTGCTTTAACCTTGGCCTTCACAGCATACATGCTGTTTAAAAAGGCATCCTGATCTTAATGAGCAACTCATTCGGCAATATTTTTAAAATCACCTCCTTTGGCGAGTCGCATGGGCCTGGTGTGGGTGTGGTCATTGACGGATGTCCGGCAGGTATTTCATTGGATCAAACTTTTATCCAATCAGAACTGGATCGAAGAAAACCGGGCCAGTCCCGTATCACCACCCAGCGAAATGAGGGCGATGAATTTGAGTTTTTTTCCGGGGTTTTTGAAGGAAAATCAACAGGCGCACCAATTACCATTCTTATCAAGAATCAAGATCAGAAGAGCAAAGATTACGATCATATCAAAGAGGTCTATCGGCCGTCTCACGCGGATTTCACTTACCAGGAAAAGTATGGAATACGGGACTACCGGGGAGGAGGCCGAAGTTCTGCTCGAATTACTGCGGGATGGGTCGCTGCGGGGGCTGTGGCTAAGCTGATACTTGATCAGACGGGTGTGAAATGTCAGGCCTATGTTTCTCAGGTAGGAGAATTGAAGCTCCAAAAGAATTATGAAGAGCTTGATCTGGGCAAAATCGATTCCAATGAGGTGAGATGTCCGGACGAGGAGATGGCAAAAGAAATGTTCGAGCTGATTGACCAAACAAGAAAAGATAGGGATACGATTGGAGGGGTGGTGACAGGGGTGATTTCCAATGTCCCGGTTGGGCTGGGAGAGCCACTTTTTGGAAAGCTGAATGCAGCGTTGGGTCATGCCATGCTATCCATCAACGCAGTAAAAGGATTTGAGCTGGGGAGTGGATTTGAGGGAGTAAAAATGAAAGGTTCGGCGCACAACGATGCGTTCGTAAAATCAGGAGAAAAAGTTGAAACAAAAACCAATCACTCTGGCGGTATTCAGGGAGGTATCTCCAACGGTCAGGATATTTATTTCAATGTAGCCTTCAAGCCGGTAGCCACCATTATGCAGGATCAATCCTCAGTGGATAAGGATGGAAATGAAGTGACTGTGAAAGGAAAAGGACGCCACGATCCATGTGTGGTGCCTCGAGCTGTTCCAATCGTGGAAGCAATGTCAGCACTTGTCATGGCAGATTTCTATTTATTGGCTCAAACCAATAAATTGCGAGGCTAAGACAACATTGACCTAACTCAATAATCAGCTTCACAAATGATTAAAAAGCTACCCCTTCATACCAAAATCCTGATTGGCATGACGCTGGGACTTGTATTCGGAATGATCTGCATACAGTTCCCGTCGCTCTCCGGCTTCACCATTGATTACATCAAACCAATTGGCACCATCTTCATCCGCGGGTTAAAAATGATCGCCGTGCCACTCGTCCTTGCATCGTTGATCATCGGGGTGGCCAATATCGGGGATATCTCCAAGCTGACCCGAATGGGCGGAAAGACCCTGCTCATCTTCATCGTAACTACAGTGATCTCCATTACCATCGGCCTTTCCATTGTGGCAATTGTGAAGCCCGGGCATAAGCTTCCGGAAGAGACCCGTACAAACCTGATGGAACTGTACAATTCCAACGCAGAAGGCAAGATCGACTTTGCCGAGCAGGTAAAATCCCGAGGGCCACTTCAGCCATTGGTAGACATGGTTCCTGACAATATTTTTCTGGCAGCTACGAGTAATAGTGCCATGCTACAGGTGGTGTTTTTCGCTATCATCATCGGCATAGCCCTGCTGAAAGTTCCAAAAGAAAAAGGAGCGCCGGTGATCGCTTTTTTTGATGGTCTGAATGACGTAATCGTGAAGGTTGTGGAGTTTATCATGCTCATCGCCCCCTATGGTGTTTTTGGGTTGATCGCATCTTTGATGATAGAAATTGCAGGTGATGATCCCACCAAGGCCTGGGAACTGCTTTACGCGCTTCTTTGGTATTCCATGACGGTAGTGGCCGGTATGCTCATCATGATGGTGGTAATTTATCCCTTGCTTCTTCGCATGTTTTCAAAAGTCAATGTCCTGGATTTTTTTAGAGGGATGAGACCAGCGATGCTCTTGGGCTTTAGTACAAGCTCCAGCACTGCCACGCTTCCAGTCACTATGGATCGGGTAGAAAAGCACTTAGGTGTCTCAGAGGAAGTGAGCAGTTTCGTGTTGCCACTGGGTGCTACCATCAATATGAACGGAACCAGTCTTTATCAAGGAGTTTCCGCTATTTTCATCGCTCAGGCATTGGGTTTGGATTTGTCACTTAGTTCCCAGTTAATGATCGTTTTGACAGCTACTTTGGCGGCAGTTGGGACAGCCGGAGTACCGGGCGCAGGGTTGGTCATGCTTGTGATTGTGCTTGAAGCCGTTGGGATTCCAGCCGCAGGTATTGCTTTGATCATGGCCCCCGAGCGGATACTTGATATGATCAGGACGATGGTAAACATTAGTGGCGATGCGGCAGTTTCCGTGGTTGTTGCTTCCACAGAAAATGCGATAGACGAAAGTGTGCTGAGAGAGCATGTAAATGACTAAAAATGAAAAAATTACCCTTACATACCAAAATTGTAATAGGCCTGGTTCTTGGCACCATTTGGGCGTTTGCTTCCAGCTATCTTGGATGGAATGAGTTCACCATCAACTGGATCGATCCATTCGGGACCATCTTCATCCGGTTGCTAAAATTTATTGCAGTTCCGCTTGTACTCTTTTCCATCATCAACGGAATCTCAGGGCTCAGTGATGTTTCCAGTTTGGGAAGATTGGGGGCAAAGACCATCACAGCGTACATGATCACCACATTTATGGCTATTGGGATCGGGTTATTGTTTGTCAATGTGATCAAACCTGGATCACACATCGATGAAACACAGCGCATAAAAAACAGGCTTTCCTATGAAATCTGGAGGCAGGATAATGGTATGGACATACCGCGGGATGGCAAATCATTTTTGTCTGACCCTAAGTACAACCAGTACCTGACGGAAGCCCAGGCAGAACGTGAAATGTCTGAGAAGGAAAAAAGGGATCTCGAGGCTAAAATGGAACGTGCCGAGAAAACCAAAGAGAGCTCTCCGCTACAGTTTGTGGTAGATATGGTGCCTGAAAACATCATTCTTTCTATTTCCAACAATCAGCTGATGCTCCAGGTGATTTTCTTCGCTATCTTCTTTGGCATCACCATTGTGCTCCTGCCACGGGATTCGGTGGCACCTGTGGTGGCTTTTATTGATAGCATCAACGCCATCTTTCTCAAGATGGTGGATTTGGTGATGAAGGCTGCCCCTTTCTTCGTTTTCGCATTGCTGGCAGGGGTTGTGGCAAAAATGGCCGACACACCTGCAGAAGTATTCGAGATTTTTATCGGGTTGGGCTCTTACTCCCTGACCTTACTTGGTGGGCTGTTTTTTGTGGTGTTTATCATGTACCCACTGATCCTTAAAATTTTTGTAAAGGACTTTTCCTATACCGGGTTCTTCCAAAAGATGAGCCCTGCCCAATTCCTGGCTTTTTCTACCAGCTCCAGTGCAGCCACCCTTCCGGTAACCATGGAGTGTGTGGAAAAAGGGATGGGGGTTCCTAAGAAGATTTCCAGCTTTGTGCTTCCGATAGGAGCCACCGTAAACATGGATGGCACCAGCCTTCATCAGGCAGTGGCAGTCATTTTCATGGCCCAGCTGCATTTTGTAGACCTCAGCATCAGTCAGCAGTTGACTATTGTGCTGACGGCCTCACTAGCATCCATTGGAGCGGCGGCCGTGCCTAGTGCAGGGCTTATTATGATGATTGTAGTGCTTCAGTCTGTGGGGCTGAATCCTGCCTGGGTAGCTATCATCTTCCCGGTAGACCGGTTCCTGGATATGTGCAGGACTGTCGTGAATGTAACCGGAGATGCTACTGTTGCTACATTGATTGCAAAATCTGAAGGTGACCTGGAGCCGGAGAGCTAAGCAAGCATCAGATAGGAAACGAGCAGGCACAGTCCAAGTGCTGCAAGAGTGAGAAATGCAATGAGCGAAATTTGCAATTTTTTAGTGACCATGACTTTGTGATTTAGGGTGATAAATAAACGATTCAGTAAGTATGGTAACTAGATAACGCAGAGCCCTCACCCTGCTTTCGAACTTTTCTACGAACTTTACAATTGTATTGCTAAACCTCCGAACTATGCAGACGACAGAACAGCCAAGAGTGGTCAATATTTACACAGAATCTAATCCAAACCCCAATTCCCTGAAGTTTGTGGTAAACTTCATGCTGATGCCAGAGGGTATAAGCAGGGACTATCCAAATGCGGAATCAACTAAAGAAGCGCCTTTAGCTAAGGCACTCTTCGAGACATTTGATTTTGTGACTGGGGTGTTTTACATGAACAATTTCATTACTGTTACCAAAAAGGAAGAGACCGAATGGTTCGAGGTGAAAGCTCAGGTTCAGCAGTTCATCAAGGATTTTTTGGTGGAAGGCAAGGATATTCTTACAGAAGAAATCAAGGATGATATTGATGCGGATCTGACAGGTGATGATGCGGAGGCAAAGATCAAAGGTGTGCTGGAAGAATACATAAAACCTGCCGTAGAGATGGACGGAGGGGCCATTAAGCTATCATCCTATAAAGATGGCATTGTGACAGTGACCCTTCAGGGTTCGTGCAGTGGATGTCCTTCATCTACCATTACCCTCAAAAATGGTATCGAAAACTTGCTAAAGCGAATGGTGCCTGAGGTGAAAGAGGTAGTTGCAGAAGAAGGCTGATTTTCTGAAATTAGGGTGGAAAAATCAATCTCTCATGAAAAATTTCAGCTTCCTCCCGGTTTTAATCATTTTGTTTGCGGCATGTGAGCCTGCTCAAAAACACGTGTCAGAAGAGTCTCAGGAAATAAGTGGCTATGATTCACTGCTAGCCGCCAAAATGGGGGCAGACGACTATGGCATGCGCCGATACGTAATGGCGCTTTTGAAGGCCGGCCCAAACAGGGATCAGGATTCCACTGAAGCGGCGCAACTACAAAGGGCACATTTGGATAATATCACCAGAATGGCTGAGGAAGGGAAGCTCGTATTAGCAGGGCCATTTTTTGATAATTGGGACGTGAAAGGGATTTACATTTTTGCGGTGGAAACTGTGGAGGAAGCGGAGGAGTTGACTAAGACAGACCCGGCAATCCAGGCGGGCAGGTTGATCATGGAATTGCACCCCTGGTACGGTAGTGCGGCCTTGATGCAAGTAGGAGATATGCATAAAAGGCTGGCGAAGGAGTCCATATGATTGCGTATCGAATTCATGTTGTAGGCAGAGTGCAGGGTGTTTTCTTCAGAGCTTCTACCCGGGAGAAAGCCACTAGTTTGGGATTAAAAGGTTGGGTGATGAATCAGCATGATGGGTCAGTGCTAATAGAGGCTGAAGGGGAGGTGGATAGCCTAAGCAAACTTATTGAATGGTGCAAGCAGGGGCCACCTCTTTCTGACGTTCAAAATGTTGATTTTGAATTAATCCCGGTTGTTGGACATGGAAATTTTGAAGTGGCTTACTAGTCTTTTTCTCCAAGGATGAAAGAAATCGGAAGATGGTCACTAAATCCATCAAAATCCAGATCTTCCTGACCAAACCTCACGGGGGTATCATATCGCCCGGAAACCATCCCATCAAACACTTCCAGACTCACCATATTCTCATCAAGCGAATACTTCCCTGATTTCTTCGCAATTCCTTTGGCCACCATGAATTGATCGATCATCATCGGGGTGCCGCCGTAGACATAGCTTGCCCGCCTAATGCCCAAAAGTGGCCACATCAGGTTGTAGAGATACGGATTTCGACCATAAACCACCTTGTCACGATCCATCACGCTTTGAGCATAATCAGTAAGTGATCGATTGAATGGCTCGTCATTGAAATCACCCATCACCACAATGGCAGCTTCATCACCTTTTACCTGCTGTATCCGTTCGATGAAGTAGCTGAGTGTTTCTCCGGTAATTATTCTATACGGCTCAGACTCATATTGTCCTCCCGACCGGGATGGCCAGTGGTTGCCTACAAGTATCAACTCATTTCCTGTTGCTCTACTTTTCACGGTAGCCTGCACAATCTCGCGGGTTGGGTATCGCTTCACCACTGTGTGGTTGAAGAATTCGTTTTCAAGGAATTCATATTTGTTGTGGTCGTAAATGAAAGCGACATCAATTCCGCGATTATCACTCATATCGTGGTGGATAAGCCGATAGTCTCGAGTGGAATTTATCTGGGATTTTAGGAGGTTGAGGACATGCGCATTTTCTACCTCGCAAACTCCCAGTATATCAGGGCCATCCCCATCGTTCATTTGAGAAATGACCCAGGCCAGCTTTTCGATTTTCTTCGCCAGTACTTCTGGTGTCCAATTCTTCAAATCGGCCTTAATTTTTCTTGCAAGGTCTTCGGGTCGTCGGGAGAATGGAGCATTTTGCTCGTCAAAAAGATTTTCGAGGTTCCACCAGGAGATGTAGTGAGTAATCATGGTATTAACTTTTTAATAAAGTTCACCATTACCTCTTTTATTTTCAATACCCTAAAAGGGGTAAATCACTTAGAAAAGTTTCGGATATCTTCCTCAGTCAGGTTTTTGGCTCCAATGAGATCAGAATCTGTCCCGATTTCAATCGCATTGGACTTCCATTCGTAGCTGGATGGCTGGATGGATTTTAATGGTATTCCATTCTTGAGCAAGGTAAAGGCCACAATTTGAATGTCTTCAACAGCAACATTTTCTCCATAATAGATCATGTTACTACCCAGCCCCCTGGTCTCGGTAGCCTGCTTTTCATGGATGTAGTACTTCAGAGATTTGAGCTTGTCAACCTTATTTTCATCCTTATCGTGCCGATAATACCGAATCACTACATCCTCTCTGGAACGCCCCTCCTCAAGGCCGACATTTTTAATGCTTAGGTAGTTTTTGATCAAATCATCAAGTGTGGGGTAGGATGACGCCACAGGTTTTGATTCAACTTCAGCCACCGGATCTTCCACTACTTCACTAGGATTTTTTTCATTTGCGGGACGCTCCTCAAAGCCTCCTGCCTCCCCTGTTTCAACTTCCTTAGGTTCTGTGTTAAAACCTATAGAATCTCCTGGGGGGTATGAGGTAACTTCACTTTCGGAATCCAGGCTTTCCTCGTCTCTGGCCAGCGAATCAATCAAGATGTAAGTGTCCTTCACTTCGTCATAATACACTTTGTCTTCCTTTCTTACATGGCTCGCCTCATCGTATACGAAAACCTGAAGCAGTTTGGCTAGTGCGATCAGGATGAGTGCCGTGGTGGCATAGGTAAGATGTTTCGCCATGGATTATTTGTGATTTGGTCACCTGAATTTACAGAAAATACTCAATGAGCACAAAAAAGCCCCCAATTGCTATTAGTGCAAATGGGGGCAAATCCTGATTTTTCAGTCAGGCTAAATACCTATTTCGTCTTTTTGTTCAGATCAATCACAATAGGAGTTGCGATGAAAATAGATGAATAGGTACCCACGATGATACCTACCAACAAGGCAAATGAGAATCCTTGAAGTACCGCTCCGCCAAACAGGAACAACACAATCACTACGATCAAAGTGGTAAGTGAAGTGATCAATGTTCTGCTAACTGTATTGTTTAATGATTCGTTGAAAACAGGGATCAGCTCAGAGCCTGATTTGATGCCCATATTTTCGCGTATTCTGTCAAACACAACCACCGTATCATTGATTGAGTAACCGATGATGGTTAGGATCGCCGCTACAAATACCTGATCAGCTTCGAATGAAATACCAAACATATTTGCAATTGCAAATGCTGACAGTACGAATAAGGTATCGTGGAAGAGTGCCACGATTGCTCCAAGTCCAAACTGCCACTTTCTGAATCTGAAAACGATGTAGATGAAGATACAAATCAACGCAATGATTGCCGACTGATAAGAAGAGTTCTTGATATCATCGGCTATGGTAGCACTCACTTTAGATGAACTTGAGATCGTAAAGTTTCCGTCGCTTAGCTGAGAACCATCCACGATGTAGGTCAGACCGGTTGTTTCGGAAAGTCCATTAATTAGCACATCCCTCACCTCAGCATCGGCCTCATCTGTCTCATCATCTATTTTGTAAGAGGTTGTAATTTTCAGCACATTGTCGGCCCCAAAAGTTTTTACTTCCGTTCCGGCATTTTCAAAATAATTGCTAAGTGAAGTCTTGATTTCCGTTGGGGTCTGAGCTTCATCAAAAGTGATCACATACGAGCGGCCTCCTTTGAAATCAACACCTAAGGTGATGCCTTTTACAACTAATGCCACAATCCCGATCGCAATGAAAATGGAGCTAAATGTGTATGCCAGTTTTCGCTTGCTTAGGAAGTCAATGTTGAGGTTTGTAAGGGCATTCTTAGAGAAGGCATTCGCAAATGAGATTTTCGCATTATCTCCTTTTTTGGAAAATGCCTCAACAATTACCCGGGTAATGAATACCGCACTAAAGAATGAGCACACAATACCAATCATCAATGTGATGGCAAAACCTTTAACTGGCCCTTGTCCAAGGGTGAAAAGAATGATGCCTACAATGAGTGTGGTAACGTTTGCATCAAAAATTGACCAGTATGCTTTAGAATAACCCGAAGAAATAGCAGCTTTTAAGCCTGCGCCATTTCTTAATTCTTCCTTGATTCTTTCAAAAATCAGTACGTTGGCATCTATGGCCATACCAATGGTAAGTACAATACCTGCAATACCCGGTAATGTCAATGACGTACCAAACTGGGCAAGTATACCCATGATAAAGAACACATTGAAGAACAGGGCCAGGTTGGCAATGAGACCACCTTTGGCATAGTAGGCTACCATGAAGACGATTACAATCACTAGACCGAGCATGATCGAATTCAGCCCCTGACTCTGGGCGACCTTACCAAGTGTTGGGCCAACAACTACGTCCTCAACAATTGTTGTGGGGGCAGGAAGTGATCCGGCTTTAAGAATATTTGCAAGGTCTTTCGCTTCTTCGATAGTCTGGAAGCCGCCCGAGATGGAGGAGCTTCCGTTAGGGATTTCTCCTCTTACCCATGGAGCTGAAAACACATAGTTATCAAGCACGATCGCAATTCGCTGACCTACATTTTCACGGGTCATTTTTGCCCACGTTCTTGAACCGGTGGCATTCATTTGCATGGTAACCTCCGGCTCTGCCCGCTCATTCAGGGAAGCCGTGGCGCTGGAGATGGTTTCCCCGGTAAGAGTAGCCCTTCCATTTCTGTTTGTTCTGATGGGGTATAGCTCTAAAAGATCTGGGCCTGTCAATTCCTCTCCTTTATCCTTTGGCTGCACATCCCAAAGGAATTTCATAGTGGCAGGGATCAAAGCCTGCACATCGTCTCTTTCCAGGATTCGGTTGATTTTAGCAGTATCCTTTGCATTGTAAATCAATCCACCATATTGAGGGGCATTTACCAAGAGCTCGAATAATGGTGAACTTTTGGGATTGATCAGGGAGTCAAGCTGTTGTTTTCTCAAAGAATCTTCCTCACTTGTTGCAAGAGAATCTCCTTCAGTATCCCCTCCAAGCAATGCGGTGATGTCGTCCTTATTCTGTTGTTCTTCCTCCGTAAGCGAGCCTGGGTTTTTCTTCATTTCTGCAGAGATGAGAGAGTTGATGGAAACCAGGACAGGGGCAATTTCCTGCTGCTGATATACCTCCCAAAATTCCAGTTTTGCAACTCCCTGAAGCAGCTTTCTTACCCGCTGTGGATTATCTACGCCCGGCAGCTCTATCTGAATTCTTCCAGTGCCCTGAAGTCGCTGGATGTTTGGCTGAGAAGTACCAAATCGGTCAATTCTGGTCCTGAGAATGTTGAATGAACGATCGATCGCACTTTCTACCTCGGTATTTATGATATCCAAAATTTCAGCATCGGTGCTTTGCAGGCTTATCCTGCCTCGGTTTGCTGCTGTGGCGAAAATTTGGGCCAGCTCTTTCTGGGGTGCTATTTCTTTGAATTCACTGTAAAACTCATCAACGAAATTTAGCTGAGTGCCTTTCACATTTTCCTTAGCTTGCGCCAATGCAGCGAGAAAATCAGCATCTCCGCTATTGCCACTCAGTCCTTTGATGATATCAATTGGAGAAACCTCCAGGGTCACGTGCATACCACCTTGAAGGTCAAGTCCAAGGTTAAGCTCTGTTTCTTTGATTTCTTTATATGTGTACTCAATGCCGAAAAGGTCGTAGACTGGCTCATTCCAGATTGAGTCCAGGTATCGCTGCTTTTCAGAAACATTCACCGAGCCATCACTTAGGCTGGTGGCTTCAGTAGCCTGTTTTTGAATGTTTTGAGAGATGTAAGTAAATGACAAATAATAGATACACAGTAGTGATATCAATATTGTCAGGAAAACGATAAATCCTTTGTTTTTCATGGTTATATGGTTTTGCTGCAAGGGTTATTTGCAGCATTTGTGTTTAAAATTTTAGATAAGAATTGGTAAAAATCGATCTCCAGAATTAAGGAGCATTTGGAGAGATAATTCTCCTGAAAAGTACTTTTAAGGCCTTTTGTGCTGCTGGGAGAAGAAGTTTTTCTTCCTGCACTTTATCCTTCTCTTCCTCTTGATGAATAACCTCAGTTACCAGATAGGATTGATAATCGAGGTTGATTTGCAGGTTTGAAGAAGGGACTGCAGGGCTTTCTGAAATCTGAAGTACTTCATCTTTGTCAGAATCAGACTGCTCAGAAGCATCTTGATTTTTTTGATAGACTGATTCCGGAACGATGGAAGCCTGCGTAAGCACAAAGATCCCCAAAACCACTCCGAAAGTAGTGTGCAAAAATTTCTTCGATATTTTTTCAGTAATGTTCAAAGCGGGGCAAATGTAGTAAAATCACGGATTTAGAAAAGCGGTGATCACTTTTAATGCGACATCAAAATTTTCATGATTGGGAATGATGAGATCGGCACAATCCCGTGAGGGCTCGATGTATTTTTTATATGCTGGGGTCACATGGTGTTCGTACCTGTATAAAACATCTTCCAGATCATACCCTCGCTCTTTTGCATCCCTTATGATCCTTCGTTTCATCATGAGGTAATCAGGCGCTTCAATGTAGAGTTTGAGGTCTAGCAGATCGCGGACACCCTTCATGTGAAAGACGAAAATACCCTCCACAAGTATGACTGGCTTGCTTTCTACTTTGATGAATCGAGGGTTCTGATTCTCCCTGTCATTGTTGTAGGTATATTCCTTTAGTTCGATGGACTCTCCCGCAATAAGCTGTGTTAAGTCTGAAGTGAACTTTGCTTCATCTATGGACTGAGGAGTGTCGAAATTTTCAATGCCCCTTTTGTCTTTAGGCTGGTGCTCTTTATCGATGTAGTAGTTGTCCATCGAATGGAGGGTGGAGTCGGGCAATAGTTTCATGAGTTCTTTCATGAAGAGTGTTTTGCCAGAGCCACTACCTCCGGTGATTCCTACTACTATTGGCTTATTCATTTATTTGATGAAGGTATTCTAGGAGTTTCTGAACCGCTTTAGCCCGATGGGAAATTCTGTTTTTCTCTTCTAAAGGTAGCTCGGCAAAGGTTTTATCATATCCCTTTGGGATAAATATCGGATCATAGCCAAACCCGTTCGTGCCTCTTTTGGTATTATGAATTGTGCCCTCAATAACTCCCTTAAATTGATGAGAATCCCCCCTTTGGTCAATCAGAGTGATGACGGTCTGGAACTCAGCCGACCGATCTGCTTTGTCTTGTAGTTTGCTGAGCAACAGATCCATGTTCGCATCATCGTCTCGTTGTTCACCGGCATATCTTGCAGAGTAAACGCCGGGCTCCCCACCCAGCGATTTTACGACAAGCCCACTATCATCTGCAAATACGGGAATATGTTTTCTCTCGAAAACATATGAAGCTTTGATTTGAGAGTTTTCTTCAATAGAAGTCCCGGTTTCTGCTATCTCCTCAGTAATCCCTAATTCGTAGAGACCAACGACAGATAAACCGTCAGGGACCATTTGTCCGATTTCCTTCACCTTGTTTTCATTATGCGAGGCAAAGCAGATTTGCATTTATTGTTTGGTGACTTTTATGGGATAGAGTTCGAAAGCTATGGGTGTGTTAGGAGCTATGAAGTAGCCTTCTCCATTTTGCCCGTATGCAAGATTTGAAGGAATCAAAATCAAGGAAGATCCTCCAACATTCAGATGCTTAAAAGTTGCAACGATTCCATCAACATACCCTGGAATAAATCCTGGGGTAGTACTTGTGGCTTTTGGCAAGGTCCATCCAGATTTGGAGTATGTGATTTTTGTTGGTGTATAAGAGATATTCCCAAAAACGGTAAACCCTTTCCCATCTATAATGATTGGATTTTCTGTATAATGAGCCTTTAAGGAGTCACCCACTTCTTTGATGGATGTATCAAAAATGGTATCTGAGAGAGTAAATCCAGTATAGTGAAATTCAACATGATCACTTTCGTCAATGGCTTGACCAGATCCTTGGTCTAGGATGATATATCTTACTCCGGATAGAGTGGTATCAAAATCATTATATCCTTTATCGGCCAGATAGTCTTCAATCAGATCTATATCAATGGCCTTTTGAATAGAAGGATCTTCTTGAATCAACACGTTACCATCACCGCAGGAAGACATAAATAACACAGAAAGAATTAGATAAAGAACTCTTTTCATATTCGTTTCTTATTCCCCTACTTTGACCAACTCTACGTCAAATACCAGGATGGAGTTTGCTTTAATAATGGGACTTCTATCCCTACTTCCATATGCAAGGGTACTTGGAATATAAAGTCGCGCTTTGGCTCCTTCATTAAGCAAAGCGATACCTTCGTCCCACCCCTTGATTACCTGACCTCTTCCCAATGGAAATGTATATGGCTCATACGGTTCTCTTCTTTCATCATAAAGACCCTTTTCCATTGCCATATCCTTATTGCTGGAATCAAAATATTCTCCGTCCAGAACCCATCCTGTGTAGTCTACAGTCACCTTTTGGCCAACTTCCGGTTTTGGGCCATTTCCTTCCTCAGTGATAACGTACCTCAGTCCGCTTTCAGTTTTTTGTGCATCGATATTGTTTTCCGTTAAGTAATTGTCAATGATTTCATTATCAATGGTAATTTGCTTTGCGGCTGCTTCCTCCGCTTTTTTAGCCACCATATCAAAGTAACCTTGTTCAGTTAACTGATCAATGTAGGCAATCTGAAATTTGATTTTGCTATCAGCAGCTATCGAGTCTGGCCTGGGAGCCCGGAAGGTTTTTTGAAATAGATCGGAGGCAGGAAGTTCAAAACTAACACTGTCTCCTACTTTAAGTCTGACTAAAACTTCAAATAATTCTCCCTGGTCCAAAAGGCCTTCGTTTGGCTCAACTTTTAAAGGAATGGGTTCACCCGCATCCATCATGATTTCACCTTCTTCTGTCGTATACTTGATACGAAGCATTGAAACCAGGCTGTCAACTGGAGAATCTCCACCCCCTTTCCGAAGATAAGTCACCTTCGTTCCTGCTTCTGTTTCAAATGAATTTGAACCGCATGCAGCTAAGCTGATTGCGAGTATGATGTATCCTAATTTTTTCATTTAACGTGTGTTTTTAAAATATCTTCTTCGATTAATTTTTTGAATTTCTCCTCCGTTTCTTTCAGTGAAAGCTCCGACATTCCACCGGAGGCATTCTTGTGCCCTCCGCCTCTGAAATATTCCTCCGCGAATTTATTAACAGCAAAGTCCCCGATGCTCCTAAAAGAAAGTTTTATTTCGTTTTCTCGCTGAATAATAATGGCTGCAACAACTATACCCTTGATGGAAAGGGCGTAATTTACCAACCCTTCCGTATCACCTTGCTTCAGACGGAAATCTTTGAAATCTTCTTCACCGATCACAAAGTACGCGATTCGGGCCTCTTCATTCACCTTAAGCTTTTCTGCCAGCGCATGACCTAGAAACTTCAGCCGGTGCAACGAATTAGTATCATAAATAAGCCGGCTCACCTTGTTGACATCTGCTCCAAGATCAATTAGCTCCGCCACCATTCGATGAATCTTGGAGGTTGTGGAAGGGTGCTTAAAAGATCCCGTATCTGTCATGATCCCGGCGTAAAGGCATTCAGCTATTCCTTTGTCTATGACTTCTTTCCCACTATAATCCACAATCAGATCATAAATAAGCTCTGCGGTGGCTGCCGCATGGTCATCCCAAAAGTTGAAGTCCGGATTTATCTCCGGATTAAGGTGATGATCCACCAGTGCAATTTTTGCTTTCGTGCCCTCTGCCACTTCTTTCATATCCTTGATCCTGCCAAAACCGGAATAGTCCAGGCAAAATAGCAGATCGGCAGAGAAAATCAATTCATCTGATTTTTCCTTATTCTTTTCATAATTGATCACTAAGGGATTTCCTGGCATCCATTCCAGAAAGTCAGGATAGCTATTGGGAACAATGGTGCTCACCTCCTGACCAAGCCTGACCAGAAAATGATGCAAACCCAACGAAGACCCTAATGCATCCGCATCCGGATTTGCATGGGTGGTTATAACGATCTTTCTGGGGGTTTGTAAGAAGTCCTTGAGCGCCTGTGTGTCCTTCATAAAAAATGCCCTGAACGGGCAAATGTGAACGGCAAAATTAGTAACATTTATAAAACCCAATAATGCTGAGTAAACTCTTTCTGATTCCTTTATTTTTGCGGGCGATTTAAAAAGCGTAAAAAACAAAACAAATAATGGCTGGAAAAAAGACTTTTACTATGATTAAGCCGGATGCCTATGCAGCTGGTAATGCCGGTGCGATCATTAAAATTATTGAGGAGGCTGGATTTAGAATTGAAGCAGCAAAGCTGACAAAACTGTCTGCAGAGCGTGCTGGTCAATTTTATGAAGTTCACAAGGAGCGACCTTTCTACAATGACCTTGTTTCTTATATGTCGTCAGGAGCAATCATTGCGATGGTGCTTGAAAAAGACAATGCGGTGGAAGACTTCAGAAACCTGATTGGTGCCACTAACCCAGCGGAGGCTGCTGAGGGAACGATCAGAAATTTATTCGCAACGTCCATCGAAGCAAATGCAATCCATGGATCAGATTCGGATGAAAATGCCGCGATCGAGGCGAGCTTTTTCTTCTCAGCAATGGAGCGATTCTAAGAATATTTGGTTAAAAAAAATGAAAGCCTGTGATTATTCGCAGGCTTTTTATTTGGCATCCACCATGGTGGTCTCGTCCCGGCGCTCTATCCAGAAATTATTAAATCCTTCTCCGAGGGATATAACAATTTGCTTGAGCTGAAGTAGCTCCAGGATGGAGAGGAAATTATAGATGACAAGAATTTTGTCTGGTTTCTCCTGGATCATATCTACAAAAGATAGCTTTTTCCCATACACCAGTCGCTCCATCAATTTAGCCTTTTGCTTCTCAATGGTATATGGATATTGTATTACTTGATGCACAGGCTTGTTCTGCTCAAATTCGTAGCGTTTCATTACTTTCTGAAACACCTTCATCATCTTGTACAAATCGAGATCCTGCATCTCAGCTTCCACGTTGATGGTCTCTGAAAGCTTTTTGATTTCTTTCTTCAGATTACCTCGCTTCTCACGATCCAGACGGTCAGCCTCCATCTTAGCCAGGGTCGCCACCACAGACTTATATTTTTTGTACTCAAGTAGATGCTTTACCAGTTCTTCCCGAGGGTCTATTTCATTGCCTTCCTCATCAATGACTGGTCGGGGAAGTAACATTTTTGCCTTGATCCGCATCAAAGTAGCTGCTACCAGTATAAACTCACTGGCCACTTCTACATTCAGCTTTTCCAGATGCTCTAAATAGTGGAGGAAGTCTTCGGTAATTTTGGAGATTGGGATATCATAAATATCCAGCTCATCCCGCTCAATGAAGAAGAGTAATAGGTCAAATGGCCCCTCAAAAAGGGGCAGTTTTATTTCAAATGTCTGCTCTGTAGCCACGGTTCAAAATTACCGACATTATGGAATTTCAACTTTGTTTAATTTACCTTTCTGTCTAATGCTTAGTTTTGCAAACTATCTTTTTTCGTAAGTAGGATAATTCAAACAATCTAAGCCTGAGAGCGTTTGGAAGAAATACTGTAAAAACATGGAGATTAAACCGGGACCTCTTTTATCCAACATAGACTCACCAGATGACCTGAAAAAGCTGGATGTGAGAGAATTGACTCAGGTTTGCCAGGAACTTAGGGACTTCATCATCGACAATGTCTCTGTGTATGGAGGTCACTTTGGCGCCAGCCTGGGTGTGACTGAGCTCACCGTGGCGCTTCACTATGTTTTCAATACACCAAAGGATCAGTTGGTATGGGATGTAGGACATCAGGCGTATGGGCATAAAATTCTCACCGGCAGGAAAAGCGTATTCCATACCAATCGAAAGTACAAGGGCATCTCAGGGTTCCCCAAACGAAGTGAAAGCGAATACGACACGTTTGGAGTTGGGCACTCATCCACCTCCATCTCAGCAGCGCTGGGTATGGCAGAAGCCTCCAGGCTGAATGATGAGAAAGATAAGCATCACATTGCAGTGATTGGCGATGGAGCCATGACAGGCGGGATGGCTTTTGAGGCGATGAATCATGCCGGAGTGAGTAATTCTAACCTGCTCATAGTGCTAAATGATAATTGCATGTCCATCGACCCAAATGTAGGGGCACTGAAGGACTACCTCACAGACATCACCACAAGCCAGACCTACAACAGGGTAAGGGATGAAATCTGGAAACTGTTGGGTAAAATCAGCAAGTTTGGCCCCAATGCGCAGGACATAGCCGCCAAAGTGGAAAACTCCATGAAAAGCTTTCTGCTGAAACAAAGCAACCTCTTCGAGTCACTCAACCTCAGGTACTTTGGCCCTATTGACGGCCATGATGTGAATCACCTTGTGGATGTGATGGAGGATTTGAAAAAAATCCCCGGCCCCAAGATTTTGCACTGCCTTACTGTGAAAGGAAAGGGGTATGATCTGGCCGAAAAGGATCAAACCCTGTGGCATGCCCCCGGCACGTTCGATAAAATCACCGGAGCGATCAATAAGAAAAAATATGATACGCCTCAGCCACCGAAATTTCAGGATGTCTTCGGTCATACCCTGGTTGAGCTGGCGGAAAGAAATGAAAAAATTGTAGGGATCACCCCTGCTATGCCTTCTGGTTCTTCCATGAAAATTATGATGGATGCCTTTCCGGATCGGTCGTATGATGTGGGCATTGCAGAGCAGCACGCCGTGACCTTTTCCGCCGGACTTGCCACTCAGGGCATGGTTCCCTTTTGCAATATTTATAGCTCTTTTATGCAGCGCGCTTACGATCAGGTGATCCATGATGTCTGCATTCAAAACCTGCATGTAGTTTTCTGCATGGATAGGGCAGGAGTAGCAGGTGCAGACGGGCCTACACACCATGGAGCATATGATGTCGCCTACATGAGGTGTATACCAAACATGGTGGTGTCAGCACCGATGAATGAATCGGAACTACGGAACCTGATGTTAACAGCCAGTGAGCACGATGGCCCTTTCTCTATCCGATACCCACGTGGAGCTGGAGTGATGCCGAAATGGCGTACCCCGTTGGAGAAAGTCGAAATCGGAAAAGGAAGGAAGCTGATTCAAGGAGCAGACATAGCCATTTTATCGTTGGGACCAGTAGGGAATTATGCACTGGATGCAGCGGAAGCACTCCAAAGGGAAGGCCTAAATCCATCCGTTTACGACATGCGATTTGTGAAACCTTTGGATGAGGAATTGCTGCATGAGATATTCCAAAATCACCACTTCATCATCACAGTGGAAGACGGCTGCCTGATGGGTGGCTTTGGATCTGCCGTGCTGGAATTTGCATCGGATCATGACTACCATTCATCAGTGAAGCGTTTGGGTATACCCGACCGAATAGTGGAGCACGGCGAGCAACCGGAGCTACACAGAGAGTGCAATTACGATGCTGAGGCAATCAGAAAAGCGGCAATGGAGTTTGTCTCCAATAAAAGCTTGATCGTCTAAATCAGGCTCTTCTCTACTTCAATCCAAACCCTCATTGGAATATTTTGAGTATTTTAAGAGATGATATGAAGGTTTATTCAACGACCGCCATCCTTTATGTTGTCCTATGCCTGGGAGTCTTCTCCTGTAAGCAATCATCCTCCAGCCAGGCCAAAGACGACTATCCTGAACGAGACGAATTTGTCATCGATCTTGACCTGGGCAAAATCAAAGAACGGGGGTATATCACCGCCATCATGGACAATAGCTCTACAGGCTTGTTCGTCTACAAAGGCAAAACCATGGGCTATGAATACGAGCTCCTGAAAATGTTTTGTGAGGAGCAGGGCCTTCAGCTTCGCATAAATATTACTCAAAACCTGGAGGAAGCCTTCAACAAGTTGAATACGGGTGAGGGGGATATCATGGCCTATAACCTTACTGTGACTAAGGAGCGAAAAAAACGGATCGCATTCACACATTACCACAACCTGCAACGACAGGTGCTGGTTCAAAGAAAGCCGAGAAACTGGCGGCAAATGAAACTCCATGAGATAGAGGCTGAGTTGATCAGAGATCCGGTGGATTTAATCGGCAAAGAAGTAGTGGTACGCCCGCACTCATCCTATTATGACCGGATGGTTAATCTTTCCGAAGAAATAGGAGGGGATATCCTGATCGTGCCGGGAGATACCAATACTGAGACCGAGCAATTGATAAGGCATGTGGCGGAGGGAAAAATTGACTATACAGTTGCAGAAGAAGACATTGCCCTCGTAAACTCTACCTACTATCCCAATCTGGATATCAAGACACCTGTTAGTTTCTCCACTCAGATTGCATGGGGCGTTAGAAAAAATGCCGATGGATTGCTCAAAGCATTGAACAGCTGGATTCTGCGAATGAGGAAAACGACGGATTACTATGTGATCTATGATAAATATTTTCGCAGCTCCAAATCGGCTTTAAGGCGATCAAGAAGCAAATATTCTTCTCTGAGCGGTGGTCACATTTCTCCATATGACTCTTTGATTCAAAACGCTGCTGACCAGCTGGGATGGGACTGGCTACTGCTTTCAGCCCAGATTTTTCGTGAGTCAAAATTTGATGAGAGGGCAGAGTCCTGGGCAGGAGCCATAGGATTGATGCAGGTGATGCCGCGAACCGGACGGGAATACGGAGTAGACAACCTGTACGATCCGACTCAAAACATTTATGCCGGGACGAAGCACCTGGAGTGGTTGCAAAATCAATGGGAAGATAAAATTGCTGACAGGGAAGAGCGAATGAAGTTTGTGCTCGCCTCGTACAACGTGGGACTAGGGCACCTGCAGGATGCCGTTCGCCTGACTGAAAAATACGACGGAAATACCCAGAGTTGGCAGGAAGTGAGCGAATACCTGATCAAGAAGTCCAGATCAAAATACTTCAACGATCCCGTGGTGGAATTTGGCTATTGCAGGGGCTCTGAGCCGGTAGAGTATGTAGATCTCATCTTTGATATCTATCAAAACTATAAGGAAATCCTGCAACGGGAGAGCCAACCCGAGCCCATGGTACAATAAATGGTCATAAAGTCGAGGGTTACTTCCAAATAATGTCGGGTATCTATGGAAACAGTCCTATATTTAGGATTTTAATACCCACCCTGATATGAAAAATCAGCACGAAACCCTGTTAGAGGAATACGGAAAGGTTCGTAAATCCGATCTCTCAATTGATCAGTTTACCTATATTTTGAAAATCTACCCATCCCTGCTGGTGTGTATGAGCGATGGCAAGCTGGATCCTGAAGAATGGGACGGGGTGCTAAATATTTCTAAGGGCCTGGCGCTTTTATACTTAGACCAAACCCCAAATACAAACGCAGAAAAAGTCGAGACGCTTTTCAGGACTGAATTCAGGTACTTACTGGAAAATATCGACAAATGGGAAAAGAAATTCCTGAATACCCTTAAGAGCTATTTGGAGGAGCATCCTGACGAAAAGGAATTCGTTTTTGAGGCCATGTATTTATTTGCGAATGCTGCGGATGGAATAGGCCATGAGGAGCAGCGGATCATTGACCAGCTTTCCAGCCGCCTTGCTTTAGAGCATTAAATCGCTCCATCACTTTACTGAAATTAATTTCATCCTCCTCTTGCTGGAGGAATTCATCCATGACTTGCTTTTGGATTTTTCCCAATCTCAATGCCTCAGAATAGGGCATGTCTGAGAAAGTCACCATGCTGTAAAGCGGTATCCACTCTTTTGGGTATTGCTCCTGAATTTTAGACTCCAGTTTCTTTCTTCTCAGGAAATTCGGATCACCCACATGGTCACGCATCTCAATGAAGTTGTGAAGTGCAAGGTCCAGTATCGCATCCGCATCCTTCTTTCGTCTATTTGAAAATTCAGGTAGGATTTTGTCCCAGTCCCAATTCATTGCCTCAGCCATTTCTGCAAACAATCGTACATCTTCAAATCCGGAATTCATTCCCTGGCCATAGAATGGCACAATCGCATGAGCAGCATCACCCAGCAGGATGCTTCGGTTTTTATGCCATGGCTCACACTTGGTCGTCACCAGCGATGAAGTAGGATTATGGAAAAACTGATCCACCAAATCTGGCATCAAATCCTTCGCATCTTTAAAATATTGATCAAAGAAAGAGTCGATATCCTCTCGGGATTTTAATGTACTGAAAGACGGAGTGCCTTCAAATGGGAAGAACAGCGTGCAGGTAAATGTTTTGTCAGCATTGGGCAGGGCAATCAGCATGAAATTACCCCTGGGCCAAATATGGAGATAGTTTGGCTCCATGAGGAATTTACCATCAACAGGCTCAATACAAAGCTCTTTGTAGCCGTGCTCAATGTAATGTTGCGAAAAATTGAAGCGATCGGTGAATTGCATTTGTTTACGGATCGCAGAAAATGCCCCGTCCGTTCCCACAATCAGATCAGCCTGAATAGTTTTGCCATTTTCGAAGGTAAGGGTGCTTGCCTCAAAATCCACATCTGTGCACTTGTGATCAAAGTAGACGTCCACTCCGGCCTGCTCTGCACTTTCGATGAGCAGTTCGTTTAGCTGAGCCCTGGAAACGGAGTTGATAAACTGTCCCTCTTTTCCATAGGGCTGAAAAGTAAGCTCTCCAGCCTGGTCGTGCATCATCCGACCTTTCATCGGGATTAGATATGGCTCGATGGTTTCAAAAACTCCGGCCATTTTCAGTGGGCGAATCCCCCTATGGCTGAGCGCCAGGTTAATAGACCTACCTTCAGCTATTTCGGATTTCCGTGGGTCTTTCCTTTTCTCGAAGATCTGCACATCAAATCCTTTTTTCTTTAAAATGACGGCCAGGAGCGAGCCAACTAAACCTGCCCCGACAATGGTAATTTTATCCTTCATGGGCGATAGCATCTTCTAAAATCGAAACAAAATTGACCACATCTTCAAATGTGTTGTAAAGAGGTACCGGGGCTACTCGGATCACATTCGGCTCTCTCCAATCAAGAATAACACCTTGCTCAATGAGATATTCGAAAACGCTTTTTCCGTGGTTGGTCAGGTACAATGAAAGTTGCGCACCACGTTCTTCCGGAGTGGAGGGTGTGAGGATTTTGATCTGACCGGAAAGTACCGCAGAGTTCAGGATGAGCTCTTCCATCAGGTTTGTTAGCTTCAGGCTTTTTGCCCTCAAATTCCCAATTCCAGCCTCATCAAACAGCTGAAGTGAGGCCAGGTGAGCCGCATAAGAGAGGATATTCACGTTACTAAGTTGCCAGCCGTCCACAGTCGGGATCGGATTGATTTGATTGGCCATTTTAAACCTGGAATCCGAATCGTGCCCCCACCAGCCCGATAATCGTGGCATTGCTTTATTGGCACCATGTTTTTCATGGATATAAAGCCCGCCAACACCACCCGGGCCCGAGTTCAGATATTTATACGTGCACCAAACCGCAAAATCAACTTCATGTTCATGGAGCTTCATGGGAATATTTCCAACCGCATGTGCCAGGTCAAACCCGGCATAGGCACCTGTTTGATGAGCTGCTGCGGTGATCTTTTGAATATTGAAAAATTGCCCCGTGTAATACTGTACTCCCGGGAACATGACCAGTGCCAGCTCGTCCCCTAGTAAGTTGATCTTTTTTAAGATTTCTTCCGTGCTCAGATAGTCAGACCCATCTGCTGGATTGAGCTCTATCAAATGCTCTTTTGGATCTAATCCACTCACCTGAATGCGTGAGTGAACCGCATAAAAATCTGATGGGAAAGCCCCTCTTTCTATCAGTATCTTGGTTCGCTTCCCTTTAGGCTGATAGAATGATGCCATCGCCAGGTGCAGGTTGGTGGTCAGGTTATTCATCGCCACCACTTCATGCTCATGTGCTCCTACAATTTTCGCGAGAGGAGCTTTAGAATTTTTGTGATAGCTCACCCATGGCTTATCTCCGGTGAAATGCCCCTCTACACCATGTTCCTTCCATTTCTTCAGTTCCTCGTCAAGGTACCTACTCGTGGTTTTTGGTTGCAAACCCAGTGAGTTTCCGCATAGGTAGATGCAGTCTTTTCCGTTCTTTTGCGGGAAATAAAATTGAGACCTGAATGAAGCCAACGAATCTTCAGCATCGAGCTGTCTGGCTTTTTGTACTACTTCTTCCTTCAAAATACTAGTTGTCAGTGAACCTCGGATCGGTTTCCATTACTTCACCGCAATTATCGCAAGTTCTCAGTTCTTCGGAATTGAAAAACTCCTTAAATCTTGGAAGAAAGTCCTTTTCAATGTTGGTGAGGTGGAAATAGGTATCATGAAGCTTGTGGTTGCAATGATCGCAAAACCACATAAGCCCATCCTTATGCCCAGACTCCCTTTTTCGCTCGATGACGAGCCCGACTGAGTTTGCCGGTCGGGCAGGCGAGTGAGGTACTTTCGCAGGGTGCAGATACATTTCTCCGGCTTTTATTGGCACCTTCACGGCTTTTCCATCCTCTTGTATGGTCACTTCGATATCTCCTTCCAGCTGGTAGAATAGCTCTTCCGTTTCATTGTAGTGATAGTCCTTACGGGCATTGGGTCCGCCTACGATCATCACAATGTAGTCTCCTGCATCGGCATAAAGGTTTTTGTTGCCAACAGGAGGCTTGAGAAGGTCTCGGTTTTCATCAATCCATTTTTGCAGGTTGAAAGGTCTTTTTATCGCCATGTCAGAGATGTTTATTTTTGAAGAAAAGTTAGAAAAAATTTATGGATTTAGACCTGAAAGGACGAAGAGCTTTGGTTTGTGGTAGTTCGCAGGGCATGGGATTGGCCATAGCACAGGAGCTGAGCGAAATGAGGGCCAATGTCACACTTTTTGCCAGAAATGAATCTTCTCTTCGAGCGGCGTTGAGCAGACTCTCACCGGGAGATCATGACTATCTAGTTGCAGATTTTGATGATCTGGAAGCTGTGAAAGAGGCGGTAAGGGTAGGTCTGAAAAAGGGCACCTATCAGATATTGATCAACAATTCAGGAGGACCTGCACCAGGCCCATTGGCAGATGCCAGTCTATCGGACTTTGAAATCGCAATGAAGCGGCATCTCCATGTAAGCCACACGCTGGTGCAGGAGTTGCTTCCGGGCATGAAGGAGGCCAACTACGGTCGTATTGTGAATATCATTTCTACCTCGGTAAAGATCCCCATTGCAGGCTTGGGCGTGAGCAATACCGTGAGGGGAGCGATGGCTTCCTGGGCCAAAACCCTGTCCAACGAGCTGGGTGAATTCGGAATTACTGTAAACAACATCTTGCCGGGCTTTATCAATACCGCTCGCATTGAAAGCCTCGTATCTGGAAAATCGAAAAAGCTGGGCGTATCTGAAGCTGAGGTTGAAGCTGAGATGAAAAAGTCCATTCCCGCAGGCAGGTTTGGAGAGCCGGAGGAGATCGCTGCATATGCCGGACTCTTATGTAGCAAGAGTGGAGCCTACATCAATGGAACAAGTTTAAGAATAGACGGTGGACGGACCGGATCAATTTAATACCATGCAGAAAATTCAGAATTTCATCAATGGAAAATATGTAGACCCTGTCAAGGGAGAATACATTGATAATGTAGAACCAGCAACAGGAAAAGCGTTTGCCCAGGTACCAAACTCCAGCATTGAGGATTTGGAACTTGCGATTGACGCAGCTCAGGCAGCCTTTCCAGCTTGGAGTACAATGTCAGTGGACAAGCGGAGTAGAATTCTACACAAGCTGGCAGACCTAATCGAGCAGAATCTGGATGACTATGCACTCATGGAGAGCCGGGACAATGGCAAGCCGCTGTGGCTGGCCAAAGCGGTGGACATCCCACGTGCCAGCACCAATTTCAGATTTTATGCATCAGCCATTGTTAATTTTTCTACCGAGGCACAGGTTTCGGAGGGCTTCATGGTCAATTACACCCGAAGGGCGCCCGTTGGGATTGTGGGATGTATCTCACCATGGAATCTTCCTTTATATCTTTTTTCCTGGAAGATTGCTCCTGCTCTCGCCATGGGAAACTGTGTGATTGCAAAGCCGTCCGAGCTTACGCCGATGACCGCCTACCTGCTTGGTAAACTGGCCAATGAAGCCGAAATGCCTGCCGGTGTTCTTAATATTCTTCATGGAGAGGGAAAAGGGATCGGGCAGGCCATCGTAGAGCATGAGGCAACAAAAGCGATCTCCTTCACGGGAGGAACAGCAACGGGAAAAATCGTGGGAGCTACGGCATCACAGCAATTCAAAAAAGTATCGCTGGAGCTGGGGGGCAAAAACCCAAATATCATTTTTGCGGATTGTGATTTGGATGAAGCTGTGAAGACCAGTGTGAAAAGCTCCTTTACCAATCAGGGGGAAATATGTCTATGCGGATCCCGAATCCTCATTGAAGAATCCATTTATGAGGAATTCAAGAGGCAATTTCTAGAGGAGTGCGAAAAGCTTGTGGTAGGAGATCCTATGGATCCCAAAACCACAACTGGCGCCCTGGTTTCAGAAGCACACCTCAACAAGGTGGATTCTTACGTTCAGCTGGCAAGGGAAGAAGGAGGCACAATTCTGACTGGGGGCAAGAAGCTTGACAGGGAAGGGTTTTATTACGAGCCAACAGTCATTGAGGGGTTGGATGAAAATTGCAGAACCAATCAGGAGGAAATATTTGGCCCTGTAGTCACACTGAACAAATTTAAATCCGAAGAAGAGGCTATTGAAGTAGCCAACTCAACAAGATATGGGTTGTCATGTACTATCTGGACATCAAACCTCCAAAGGGCTCATCGGGTAGCACATGCCGTGCAATCTGGCATTATCTGGGTGAATTGCTGGCTTGTGAGAGATCTCAGAACACCTTTTGGAGGAATGAAGGATTCAGGTATTGGAAGAGAAGGGGGAGATGAAGCCCTTCGTTTTTTCTCCGAGCCTCAAAACATCTGCATCAAACTTTAGGCATAAAAAAACCCTGACAGTTGTCAGGGTTTCGAGTTCTATTCGGTTTTCAAATTATGCTGTTTCTCCAGCTTTCAATCTGGCAATTTTGAAAGATTTTCTTTCCTTGTGACCACAGTACCCACAAGCGTAATACTTCATCAATTCACCCTCTTCAGTTTCGGATGCTGTTTGTATCACTTCCTCCCTGTCCACTTTCAATGTCTGATAGTTACAGTTGCTACACTGCAAAGCATGCAGTCTACCGTTGTATTTCTCAATTTTAGTGAAACCAGACTCCTCGTCTATCCACACATCATAATCCACTGAGAATGCATCTTCCTCTGCCTGCATACCTTCATCAAGGTAAACATCCTCTTCTTCTTCACTCAGAAGTTTCATTTTTCTTCCATCAGGGGATGTTCTTGGAGTATATCTGAGTTTTTTCAATCGCTTTTCTATGAAAAACGGGTAGTAAAACTTCAAAACGTTTTGGATGATTACACCAAGAATCACAGCGAACATTGAACTCATAAAGAGTCTCACGAAGAACCATAACCAGGTTGATTCATCAAAAATGGTATTGAAGAAAAGCGTAGCACCTATGATGATAAGCAATGCTCCATTCCACAGCATGTTGATTTCATGCATATTGATGTAGTCATATCTGGTTTTGTAATCTCCTGTTGCCAGCAGCTTTAAATAGTGGCCTAGCAAAATCAACACTCCAACTCCAGCCACAGCCATGGCCAGATAACCTCCGTAAGTGTTCCAATTATTTAGTAGTTCAGGTGAAATAGGGTCAGTCATAGCGTCTGTTTATTAAATCGGAAAATGCTCCGTATACAAAAATGTCACATTTTTTTAAAAACTCAACGAATCAAATCTAAAATAAGAAGGTGCTAAAACCTTCTAATTTTCTTGTAAAATATCAAAAAAATGTAACACGAGCAATGCTATTTTATGCAACAGGGGTCTGGTATCTATTCGGTATTTTTGTTGAAATCAATCAATCTGAAACACAATATGGATTTTTTAACTAAAAAACTATTCTCATTATTCTTTTTGGCAGCTCTGGTCATTGGCTGTACTCCCACTCAGAAAGAGACCAAAAGCATCAGCGAAATGTCTGATGAAGAGCTGGGTGCACTGGCAGATTCGCTCGCCCAGAAATTCATCATCGTGGATGGGCACGTGGATTTGCCTTACCGAATGAACGTGAAAGGCTTCATGATCACCAAGACCGTGGAGGATGTGTCTGTGGAAACCACCGGAAACTTTGACTATCCTAAAGCAAGGAGAGGAGGACTTGATGCACCATTTATGTCGATCTATGTGCCATCCAGGTATCAGGAAACAGGCGGTGCAAAAGAATTTGCCGATTCGCTTATTGACATGGTGTCCAGAGTGCCAGCTACCTTCCCTGAAAAATTTGCCATGGCCAATACACCCGCTGACATTGAAGTGAATTTTGCACAGGGATTGATCTCTTTGCCTATGGGGATGGAGAATGGTGCACCAATTGGAGATGACATCAGCAATGTGAAGTATTTCTTCGACAGAGGCATCAGATACATTACCCTTACGCACTCAAAGGATAACCAAATCTGCGATTCATCTTACGATACTGCATACACCTGGAATGGTGTGAGCCCGTTTGGAGAGCAGGTGATAAGTGAAATGAATAAATGGGGCATCATGGTAGATATTTCTCATGTGACAGACAGTGCCGCATTTGATGCTTTGCGATTGACAAAGGTACCTGTGATTGCCTCTCACTCTTCATGCAGGAAATTCACTCCAGGTTTTGAGCGCAACATGCCCGATACGCTCATCAAGGCATTGGCAGCAAATGGTGGAGTAATTCATATCAATTTTGGGTCAACATTCCTTTCAAAGGAGTCTCAAGACAAGTTTGAGAAGATGAGGGAAGATCTCACTAATTACCGTGCGGAGAATGGCCTTTCTTCTGAGGACTCGGTGTATACAGCTTATGCTAAACAGTATGCAACTGACAATGACGTATTCGAAGACATCCAAAAAGTGGCCGACCACATCGATCATGTGGTAAACCTGGTAGGTATAGACTATGTGGCACTAGGATCCGACTATGATGGCGTGGGGGACAGCCTTCCCAAAGGAATGAAGGATGTATCCACCTATCCAAACCTGATCAAGGAGCTGTTGAAAAGAGGGTATATGCCAGAGGATATTGAGAAAATCTGCTCGAAGAACACGTTCCGAGTTTGGAGAAAAGTGCAGGAGGTAGCTAAGGAGCTACAGTCAGAGGTGTAATTTTTTTGATTATTTCTTTCGCTTGAGCGAGTTGATAAAATTCGCCCAGGCGAAAGGATTTAGCAGTTGGTTCTGAGGTGGGGAATAACGATTGATATAAGATTGTCTTTGCAGCTGCATGTAGGCCTGGTGATTCGCATTTGGCGATGCAGGGACGTTCAAGTAAGCATCGGACATATATTGTGCATTCAGCCACTGGTAGATGTTCGCATATTGTTTTTGATCAGGCAGTTCCATTGTGATCAATGCCTCCTTAAACATACTCTCGGTGGGATATGGTCGTATCTCAACTTCCTCCAAAAAAGTGATGTCATCCTGCAAAGCAATGATTACTCGAAGACTGGATTCGCCATCATGTCTGGGTACAATGAAGTAAGCCCTTTTATAACCTACCGCACTAAAAATCACGCTATCACCCTCCAGCACCGGCAGGGAAAAGAATCCGTAGGGGTTTGTGGTAGTACCACGCCCGGACTTTGGGATATACACGTGCGTGCCCGGCACTACAGAGATGCTGTCAGAGCCAAAGACCACCCCGGTAAACTGGATAACCTTTTTGGAAGACTCCTGAGCATTTACCTCAGCAAGTGAAAAAAGAAAGAAAGAAAGAATCAGTAAATATCTCAAATCAAGTTCCTTTATCTATTTAAAAGGGTTTTAGCCAATAAAAGTTTAACTTCGGTAAAAGTAGTGAAAAAATGAGGCTAAAGAATTTCAATCTGTCTTACGGCACCCAGATTTTCAAGTCATTTTCAGACGAGTCTCGCACGCGCATCATTCATTTGCTATACAGGCAGGAGGAGCTTTGCATCTCAGACCTTGAAGCAATTTTGGACTTCACCCAAACCAAGACTTCCAGACATATAACGTACTTAAAAAATGCTGGTTTGGTCACATACAGAAAATATGATCAGTGGGTGTTTTACAGCATCAAGGAAGAAGGCTATGATATGGTGAGCCAGATTTTTGAGTTTCTTAGCAAAGACCCCATCTTGCGCAAGGATTTGGAAGTGTATAAAACCATGAACGCAAACCTTGCGTTGGCCAAAAACAAGATAGAGGCGAAAAAGTACAATAGGTGAAAGGAATCAGGCACATTTTCTTCGATCTGGACCACACACTTTGGGACTATGATCGAAGCGCTCAGGAAACATTGTTGGAAATCTATACACAGCTAGAGCTGTCCGCTTCGGGCATCTCAGAAAAGAAGTTTGTCAACACATTTTACGAGGTAAACGACAAACTCTGGGTAAAATATAACAATGGTGAGATTGATCGGGAATACATTAAAAATGAACGGTTCAATGAAGTGTTTCTGACCTCCGGCCTTGATGTGATTCACTCAAAAATGGCTTCTTCCTACTTTTTGGACAATTGCTCGCAGAAGCCATACCTCATGCCGGATGCACGCACAGCCTTGAATTACTTGTCTGCTAAATACGAACTTCACATCATCACCAATGGGTTTCTTGATGCCCAAAACAGAAAACTCAGTAATTCCGGCATCACCAGGTATTTCAATGTGATGGTGACCTCCGAATGCGCAAATCACAGAAAGCCCAGCCCGGAGATTTTTGAGTATTCACTCAGGGAAGCAGGTGCCTCAAAAGAAAATAGCATTATGATTGGGGACAATCCCAAAACCGATATCCATGGGGCCAGAGAGTTCGGAATGAAAACAGTCTTTTATAATCCGTCCGGAAGGAAAAAGTCACTTGCCGATTTTACCATCCAGTCACACATGGAGCTCCTCAAGCTCTTTTGATTCACCCCATTTTTACACTCAGTCATTCCGGGGATATTTTTGAACTATTCGGGTTACTTTTGCGCTCCATAAATAAACGAGAAAAGAGATGCCAAAAGGAAATTTTTTTACCCCCGATTCCATCAATGAGCCTGTTTTAAGTTACGCACCCGGCACAGCCGAGCGAGACGTGTTGCTGAGCAAATACAAGGAAATGTACAGCCAGCAAATCGAAGTGCCAATGTACATTGGTGGAAAGGAAGTACACACGGATAGAAAAATTCCAATGACGTGCCCTCATGAGCACCAGCATATTTTGGGTCACTTTTCAGAAGGATCTTCTGCTCATGTGAAAGATGCCATCAATGCGGCACTAAAAACCAAGGAAGCATGGGAAGGCATGATATGGGAGAATCGGGCCAGCATTTTCTTGAAAGCCGCTGACCTGATCGCTGGTCCATACCGTGCCAAAATCAATGCCGCCACCATGCTGGGGCAAGGTAAGAATGTACATCAGGCCGAGATCGATGCGGCATGTGAGCTGATCGACTTCTTACGGTTTAACGTAACCTTCATGCAGGAGCTGTATATGCAGCAACCCATATCATCAGAAGGGGTATGGAACCGCATGGAGTATCGTCCTCTTGAAGGATTTGTTTTTGCTATCACCCCATTCAATTTCACCGCTATCTCTGGAAACCTACCCGCCGCACCCGCAATGATGGGCAACACGGTAGTATGGAAGCCTAGCTATACCCAGGTATACTCTGCCAATGTGATCATGGAAGTATTTAAGAAAGCCGGCCTTCCCGATGGCGTGATCAACCTGATCTATGTAGATGGCCCTGTGGCTGGTGAAGTGGTTTTCAATCATCCGGATTTTGCCGGATTACACTTTACAGGCAGTACTGGGGTATTTAAAAATCTTTGGAAAACTATTGGTGCTAATCTCGACACTTATAAAACATACCCGCGGATTGTGGGCGAGACAGGCGGAAAGGATTTCGTGGTAGCTCACAAATCTGCAGATGCAAAAGAAGTGGCTACAGGCCTGGTGAGGGGGGCGTTTGAATACCAGGGTCAGAAATGCAGCGCTGCATCCAGGGCCTACATTCCGTCTAACTTATGGGACGATGTGAAAAAATTCATGGTGGAGGATCTGAGGTCAATCAAAATGGGCTCACCGGAAGATCCATCCAACTTTGTGAATGCTGTTATCGACGGAATAGCATTCAAGAAAATTGCAGCCTACATAGACGATGCAAAAGCAGCCAAAGACGTGGAGTTGATCGCCGGAGGTAACTACGACGACTCAAAAGGATGGTTCATTGAGCCAACCGTTTTTCTGGCGAAGGATCCAAAGTACCGAACCATGTGTGAGGAAATATTCGGGCCGGTGCTGACTATCCATGTATACGACGCAGAGAAATTTGAAGAGATATTGGATGTCGTTGACAATACATCACCATATGCGCTGACAGGAGCTATTTTCAGCAAGGATAGATATGCTGTGGATCTTGCCACCTATAAACTTAGAAATGCTGCGGGCAATTTCTATATAAACGATAAGCCTACAGGTGCAGTAGTTGGTCAGCAGCCATTTGGAGGAGCCCGAGGCTCTGGTACAAATGACAAAGCCGGAGCGATGATGAACCTGATGCGATGGGTGAGCGCGCGAACAATCAAGGAGACGTTCGTTTCCCCTACAGATTACAGATACCCATTTTTAGGATAATGGCGGGCCTTAGACCGTTTCATCTGGCTGTCCCCGTAAAAGACCTGAACGAGACCCGGGCCTTTTACAGGGACATCATGGGTTTTGAAGAGGGTCGTTCATCCGATCGATGGGTAGACTTTAATTTATATGGCCACCAGTTTGTGATCCACATGGTTGATGAAAAGGTAGAACTGGAGACGAACCCGGTGGATGGTCATGCGGTACCGGTTCCTCATTTTGGAGTGGTGCTTTACTGGGAGGATTGGCAAGAACTTTCCGAAAAGTTAAAAGCCGCAAATGTTAAGTTTATCATTGAACCTTACATTCGATTTGAAGGACAAGTAGGTGAGCAGGCCACCATGTTTTTCCTTGATCCGTCCGGGAATGCGCTAGAGTTTAAGGCGTTTAAAAATGATTCTGAAATCTTTGCTAAATAGGCCAAACCGTTCTTTTTTAGCCAAATCTTCTCTACATTCAGTTTTGTTTCTAAAAGCCAATGAGTGTGCCAAAGGAAAATAGGATTGATGCCATCATGAAGCTGACCATGTCGGAGGCTTTGCAGAGTGGAAAATTTAAAGATTTCATTTCCGAATTGATCCCCGTGGTTTGCAATAGCCTGAATGCTTTTCGGGTATCCTTTTGGCTTCATCGAACAGAGCGTGACGAGTTTGAAAGTATTCAATGCTTTGATATGGAAAGTAGAGAAGCATGCAATGGTGAAGCATTAGACAAATCCACTTTTCCTCAGTTTTGTCAGACTTTAAAAAGTGAGCCTTTCTTACATATCGAGAGCACCAATGAATCAAAGGAATTGGAAGAATTTGTGGTGGATCATCTGCTGAAAAATAAGCTACGATCCTGGGCTAGTATCCAAATCTGGAATGAGCACAATCTGTTCGGAATTTTAGCGGTGGAATGGAAAGCAAATAAGGACTTCACCGAGGTGGATCAAATGATCATGGTGACTGCTGCCTCTTTGATCAGTCGGTGTTATGATGCACTGTTGAGATTGAAGGAGGATTTTTTGCACAGATCAGAGCTAAGCTCACTGAAGGGTGAGGAGAAGGAGAAGGAGAAACTTGCCAGAAAGCTTTCTGATCACGCCTTTTACACCTCTCACAGTATCCGCCATCCTTTGTCCACCATTTTGGCATTGATCGATTTGATTAAACTTAATTGGGAAAACAGGGAGGCCTATGAAGAGTTATTGCAACAATTGAAAATTGAAACCATGAACCTGGACGATGCAATCCGTGTGATGACCGCAAAAATTGAATTAGATTAGTCCCGGTTTTTAAGAACTGCGCCAACCATCACCCTAAATGACCAAGCGACCTAACCGAATAAAGGAGGTAATACTCCGCCGCAGCACTTTCATCATATTTCTGATACTGATCCTGGGTGCTTTCGGCCTGCTGCGAATCGTCACAACGCACAAAGACATTGACGATGTAGCCAACATAGACCTTCCCATCATCGAAATACTGACCCAGGTAGAGACCAATCAATTGGAGCAGGCCATTTCTTTCGAGCGGGCAATTCGGTATGCGGAGGAGATGAGTCCAGGCAATGAAGTAGCCATTCATGGATTTGCCGAGGCAGACAGCACTTTCAGGTACCTGGCTCAATTGGTTGATGTGGATTTGCTCGAAGCAGAGCAAGCCGTGACTGATGCATTAAAGATGACAAATCAGGAGGCTCAGCGGATCAAATTGAAAGGTTTACTTCTGTCCATCAAGAAGCTGGAAAGTGACCATACAAGCTACGAAGACCATGCTCTTGAGGTCATGGATTTGCTGGAGGAGGGCAGGCTGGAGGAAGCAGTTTTTGCATCCGAGAGGGTAGAATCTGAGGAAGATCAATTCAATAAACAAGTGGAAGGTGTTCTCATGCGCCATGAGATGTTTACAGAGGCTTTGGTAAAAATTGTGGAGCAGGAAGAGGTGCTTTCCATGAAATGGATCGTGACCCTCACTCTGCTTTTTATCATCCTATCCTTACTTGCGGTGTATACATTTAGCTATAAAATATGGAGGCCGCTGGAAGATATCCGAACCGGTGCAGAGCGGATAGGTAAGGGCAACCTGAGCACACGGATCAAGCTCAGCTCTAATAGCATCACCAGTGATATTGTAGAATCGTTTAATGAAATGGCTGATCGACTAAGCTATTCCCAAAAGGAAATCGATCAGTTTATCCACTTCTCCTATAGCACCGCTGACGACCTTAAGGCACCAATTACCAACCTTGGCTCATTGTTGGATATGCTTAGCAAGGATAATTTAAACGCCTCTAATTTCAAGGCTATCCTTAACAATGCGAAGAAGACCAATCAGCAACTCGAAAAGTCCGTCAATGCACTTGTAGAAGTTAATAAAGTCAGGGAAGAGCTGCCATCGGACAAGGAGGAACTGATCGTCGATGAGGTCTTGAAGGAGGTAGTAGCCAACACGATCACCAAAATCAAAAGCTCCAATGCAACTATAAAAAAGGATTTTTCCGAGTGCCCAATGGTTGAGTATCCCAAGTCCCAGCTCAGGGTCATCTTCAAGCATCTGCTTGCCAACTCTCTTGCATACCGGGACCCGGAAAAGCCGCTTCAGATTAAGGTGAAATCAAAGAGGGTGAATGGCTACACCACCATCATTTTTAAGGACAATGGGCTGGGCTTTGATTCAATAAAATATAAGGATGAGATATTCAGGCCTTATACGAGACTTCATTCGCATGTGGATGGTGCCGGACTTGGATTGTATGTGATCAAGACAATCATAGATTATCACCGTGGAGGCATCCGTGTGGAAAGTGAGCCTAGAAACGGCGCAACGATCGCCATTCGATTGAACTAGTTGGCCAGATGCTGGTCGTAGATGGTTTCAAGCAGTTCTGGCGACAAGGGCTTGGAAATGAAGGCCGTAATTTGGCTGGAAGAAGACGCCCGCTCCTCGTCTTTGGCTGAAATAGAGGAAGTCAGCATGATAATTTTGGTAGCCCCATTCATGTTCAGTTTTTCGTACTCCTCGATAAAATCCCAACCATCCTTTTCAGGCATATTCAGATCAAGAAAGACAACATCAGGCTTCTCGTCGGAATTTTTCGTTTGGCTAAGAAACTCAATGGCATGAGAGACATTATTAATAGACTCTACTTCATTTGCAAATTTTGCATGCTTGATGATTACCGAGTTGATTGAATTGACGATATCGTCATCGTCAACAAGAAGTACCTTTCTAAATGTTTTCAAGGATTATTGATGGTTTGGGTATAAAGTTAAGAAAGCACTATGAAATTCTGATTTTAGCATAAGAAATTTCCAGAAAGTATTCGATTAACTTTAGTTGGTAGAAGCTGGGAAACAAAAAGCCCGGCGTTTTGCCAGGCTTTGCTCCTCCTCTTGGGCTCGAACCAAGGACCCTCTGATTAACAGTCAGATGCTCTAACCAGCTGAGCTAAGGAGGAATGTCTTTAAAAAGGAGTGCAAATGTAAACATCCAAATTACAATTCTCAATGCACACAACTAAAAATTTTCACACATTGAATTGTAAATCACATCAAGACATAATGACAGTATGTTTTTCTATTGTGCGCCACAAATAAGACATAATGTCACCATTAGTTTTTGATTTCTGCATTGGTACAGAATTAGATCACTCCAACACTAAAAAGCATTTTGTAAAACATAAAACTTAAGGAAATGGGACTTATAAAGTACAACACAAACGATTACAGACCTGCAAGCTTTAGAAGTTTGGTAGACAGGTTTTTCAATGATGAATTTGTTGGTGGATCCTTGCCAACATTTTCACCAAAAGTGGACATTGCTGAAACGGAAAAGGAATTTGAGATTCAGCTGCATGTGCCAGGCATGAAGAAAGGTGATTTTAACATCGACTTAAATGACGATCAAATCACCGTCAGTGGAGAAAGAAAGTTTGAGAACGAGAAAAAGGAGAAAAACTTCCATAGCGTGGAAAGCTACTATGGTACGTTCAACCGGACTTTCTATCTGCCGGATGTAATCAACAAAGAAAAAGTGGATGCTTCTTACCAAGATGGAGTTTTGACCATAGTTCTTCCTAAAGACGAGAAGAAATCAACCAAGAAGCAAATAGCAGTTAAGTAAGTGTTTTGAGTAGGTGATTAGGGGTGTCTGCCAACTGGTAGATGCCCTTTTTTTGTTAAGATTGGTTAATCATCATTACTGCCGAGTGATGATGCAAAACCAAATATGCATTTTTACGATATAAGGATAAGCATAAACTAGAAGCGATGATGAGTAAAAGAAGCTTAATGATGGCAATGATTTTTTCCTCCCTGTTCGGAGGAATCGTGGCAGTGACAGGTTACACACTCATTGTGCCAAAAGAACGAATTGTTCAATCGACCAATGGAAATGCAAACCCCGTAAGCCTAACAAATTATGTGTTTGACTCTTCCGACTTTGTTGTTCCGGAAGGGCTGAATTTTGTCTTCGCAGCGAAAAATGCAACACCCTCCGTGGTGCATATCAGAACCACCTATGCCAATGGCATGCGAGCAAACAGTCCGTTCAATGAATTTTTCAAAGACTACTTCGGGGAAAGGTATGAACGCAGGGGTGGACCAGCACGAGGAGCAGGATCAGGCGTTGTGATTTCAGCAGACGGATACATCGTTACCAACAACCATGTGATCGAGGGAGCAGACGAGATTGAGGTGGTGCTGAATGACAATCGAAGCTACCGAGCCAAAGTAGTGGGGGTGGATGAAGATACAGATCTGGCTGTACTGAAAGTGAATGAAAAAAACTTGGTAGCAGTGAGGTATGGGGATTCAGACAAAATCAACATCGGCGAATGGGTACTGGCCATTGGCAACCCCTATGAATTCAGATCTACTGTTACAGCCGGGATCGTTAGTGCCAAAGGAAGAAACATCAATATTCTAAACGGCGATTATCGCATAGAGTCATTCATCCAAACCGATGCAGCGGTAAACCCGGGGAACAGCGGAGGAGCACTCGTAAACCTAAATGGCGAGCTGGTAGGCATCAATACAGCCATCGCATCACCATCCGGCGCATTTGCCGGGTATTCATTTGCTGTGCCCGTTTCGCTGGTGAAAAAAGTGGTGAGTGACCTGATCGAATACGGTACCGTTCAGCGGGCCCTTCTCGGCATTCAAATTGGAGATGTGAATGCGCAGGTAGCTGAACAATTTGACCTGAATGTCCTGCGAGGGGTTTACGTGAGTGGAGTAATGGCCAATAAGGCCGCTGACAAAGCAGGTATGCAGCAAGGTGATGTGATTGTGGCAATTGACGATAAACCTGTAAACAATGTGGCACAACTTCAGGAACAAATAGCGATCAAACGACCTGGCGATGAAGTGGAAGTGAAATTCATCCGTGATGGCAAGGAAAAAATCACCATCGCTAAACTAAGAAATGAGGAAGGCACCCTTGATGTAGTAGAGCTTGCTTCAGACTTTCGCGTGGAAGGTGCCACTTTCGTGAACGTTTCCGATGCGCTAAAAGACAAACTTGACCTTGACGGTGGCGTACAGATCAAAGAACTGGGAGATGGCAAATGGAGAGAGGTTCGAATGAAAGAAGGATTCATCATTACAGGGATCGATAATGTGAAAATCAACAACATCCGGGACCTGGAAGATTACTTTAAGCGGCCAAGGACAGACGGCATCCTCATCGAGGGTGTCTATCCGGATGGCAGCAAAGCACACTATGGTTTAGGTTTATAGGTTAGGTAAATCTGATTATTTCAAGTCCGTCTCGCAGACGGATTTTTTTTATTCCATATTTTAGGGAAGTGAAAGATGTAATCGTCATTGGAGGGGGACTGGCCGGACTCATAAACGCCATTTTGCTGAATCGGGAAGGACTTTCTGTCCAGCTTTTTGAAGAGAAAAGGTATCCGTTTCATCGCGTATGCGGCGAATACATCTCCAATGAAGTGATTCCTTTTCTAAAGAAGCATCAACTTTATCCGGAAGAACTGGAGCCCGTACCGATCAACAAATTTCAGCTAAGCTCCATCTCAGGCAAAAGCCTGCACATGCCTCTGGATCTGGGGGGCTTTGGAATTAGTCGGCATGCACTGGATGAATGGCTGGTAAAAATCGCCATGCGTGAAGGAGTAGATGTCGTTCATGATCGAGTCACCCAGGTAAATTTTCTTTCGGATTCCTTTGAGCTTCAAAGCAACTCCGGCACGCTCCATCAGGCCAGGCTGGTCATAGGGGCTTTCGGGAAGCGGAGCTTTTTGGATAAGAATCTAAGCAGGAATTTTATTCAGAAAAGATCACCCTATGTCGGGGTTAAGTATCACATCAGGACTGACGTGGTGGCCAACGATGTGATCGCTCTTCACAATTTTCATGGAGGCTACTGTGGGGTGAGCCGGATAGAAAACGACAAGTTCAATTTGTGCTACCTCTCCCACCGGTCCAACCTCAAAAAGCACAAATCCATAGAAGCAATGGAGGCTGAGGTTTTGAGGAAGAATCCTCAGCTAAAGGATATTTTGAATAATGCAGAGTCCTTGTTTGATAAACCGGAAGTGATCAATGAAATCACCTTCGAAAAGAAAGAGCCGATTTTTAATCACATTCTGATGTCCGGTGACTCGGCCGGGATGATCACACCCCTCTGTGGCAATGGAATGGCCATGGCGATCCACTCAGCTAAGATTTTAAGCGAGTTGATTACACTAAACCTCAGAAATGGATTCGATCGATCCCAGCTTGAAAAAGAATATGAAAATCAGTGGAACAAACACTTTGCAAAGCGATTGTGGGCAGGCCGGCACATTCAAAGACTGTTCGGAGCGTCGTTTACTTCTGAAGTGGCAGTAAGTATGGGAAAAGGCTCAGGCATTTTCGCCAAGTTCCTAATGAAGCAGACGCACGGCTCTCCATTCAGCTGAGCCACAGGTATGTGAAAAAGCCATTCAGCATCAGCGATGAAATGAAATTCAGTCGCATCGTGGATTCATAATCGGCGTGGCTTTTATCCTGCCGAACCCTGAGATACCACCATCCGAAGTATCCCAAAATCGGAAGCATAGCCCCTAAGAAAACCAGTACTTGGTTCCATGAATACTGACTCAAAAAGTAATAGGTAAATCCGGAGGTTGCTACTAGAAAAGTCAGCGCTGTAAAATGGAAAGTACCAATAATGCCAAGTCTTTGACTAATGGTGATATCACCTCTTTTCGCGTCTTCTTCATGCTGATATATTTGTGTCATGGGGTATGACCCAAGCAGAAGGATGCTACTCAAAATCCCTGGAAATTGAATCTGAAAAACATTGGTGTCCAAAATGGTAGTACTATTAATAGCAATATAGCTTAATAGAAAAGTGAAGTAGCCCTGAAAAACCCCGGCAGCTAACCAGCCCAAGATCGGATATTTTTTTAGGCGGATGGATGGATGACTATATGCTTTAGAAACCAACCCGTAAATCAGAATCATAACTACAAATTCCACAGAAATAAGAAACCCAAGGGCAAGCCCCACCAAGTCGAGAAACAGGGAAACATAATACAATTCCTTACTTACCCTGGGGGGATTTTTCAATCCACCAATACTTCCCTCATCCTTATCAAAATAGGAATTGTACCCGTTGCTAGCCGGATAGACCAAAAAGTGCAGGATAAAGAAAGTAAGAGCTGTATTGGTTAGGTCTACTTCATTCGAAACAGCCAGTGCCAGCAGAAAGACCGGTAAAAGAAAAAAGGAGAACGGAATACGCAAGTGAAGGATTGTGGATTTTTTCAAGCTTAATTAATCTTCTCGACCAAAAGTTGGTTAATATTAATGAACTACAAGCAGATGCCCGCATTTATAAACTCTATAGGAACGGCCGTACCCGCCAATCTGGCCAGCCAGAGCCAGATAGCTGATTTTATGGTCAACCATCTGCACCTGAACGAAGAGGAAGAAAGGAAACTTCGGGTACTCTATCGAGCCAGCGGCATCAAGCAGCGCTATTCTGTGCTTCGGGACTTTAGCAAAAATCTGAATGGACAGAGTTTTTTTAAAGAAAATGAGACCTTTCCTTCCGCCAAGCCACGAATGCTGATTTATCAGCAGCATGCCATCAAACTTGCCAGAAAGGCGTGTGAAGAGGCAATCTCATCTTCAGAAATTGAGAAAAAAGAAATCTCTCATCTAATTGCTGTGAGCTGCACAGGCATGTACGCTCCGGGTCTTGACATAGAGTTAATCAACCAACTTGGGCTGGCTACTTCCACGCAGCGCACTTCCATCAATTTCATGGGATGTTATGCTGCTTTTAATGCTATGAAAGTGGCACGGCACATTATCGCTGCTGATCCGGCGGCCAACGTCCTGATCGTTTGTGTGGAGCTGTGCAGCATCCACCTTCAGGAAAAGAAGGACGATGAAAACCTACTGGCTAATGCCATTTTTGGTGATGGCGCAGCAGCCATGCTAGTGTCTGCCAGGCCCTTGGTACGATCACTGGAATTGACGAATTTTTATAGCGACCTGGCCCCTGAGGCCAAAGATGAGATGGGCTGGTACATTGGCGATCATGGATTCGAAATGCACCTGACCAGCAGGGTGCCGGATGTAATAAAAGATGGAATTGGTCAGCTAACCCATCGTTTGCTGGATGAGATCAAGCTGCGGGTTTCAGACATTGACTTTTTTGCCATCCATCCCGGCGGAAAACGAATACTAGAAGTCATAGAGGAAAAGCTGGAAATCAGCCGTGAGCAGAATAAACCCGCCAGGGATATTCTCCAATCGCATGGCAATATGTCTTCCCCTACGGTGTTGTTTGTGATCAAATCCATCATGGATGCCCTCACTGTTGAGGATGATCAAAAGTACTTGCTCAGCTTTGCTTTTGGTCCGGGATTGACGATGGAAAGTGCCGTGCTAAAAACACACGTCCATGCTTGAGCACCGTTCGGAAGAGCAGGAAATCATGGATGATCTCACCATCTCAGGAGAGATCATTGGGCAAACATTGCGCGAGCTAAATACAATTAATAGGCGGCTGGGAGGAAACCAAATTAGTGTGAGTGCTTTCAGGAAACTTGCGCATGGGCATCAAAACATCACGCTAGCCGATCTCGGTTGTGGTGGTGGAGACATCATGGCGGAGATGGCCAGTTGGGCCCGCAGAAAAGGATTAAAAGCCAAATTCATAGGGATAGATGCCAATGAGCACATTGTGGAGTATGCGAAAGAAAATACCAGGGACTTTCCTGAAATAGCCTATTCCTCGATGAATATACTGGATAGGGCTTTTGCAAAGGAATCCTACGATATCATTCATTGCTGTCTTTTCACCCATCATTTCACCTCAGCGCAGTTGAGTAAGCTCTTTGGACAGTTCAAAAGGCAGTCAAGGATTGGCGTGATCATCAATGACCTCCATCGCCATCCATTGGCTTATTGGAGCATCTCGCTGCTCACTACTCTTTTTTCACGGTCTTCCATGGTACAAAATGATGCAGCTATCTCGGTAGCGCGCGGATTTAAGAAAAAGGAAATTGAGGAAATAATGAGAAATGCAGGAATTGAGAAGTATGAGCTTAGCTGGAAATGGGCCTTTCGCTGGAAATTAATCTTCTAACCTACTTCCATTCGCCAAAAATCAGGTTGCCCTTTGCTTCCGAATCCTCGGATCGGAAAAAGTTAGTCAGCCCTTCCACCATCTCATCAGCAGAGATAAAGTTGTCACTATTTGTGTCTAATTCCTCAAAACCCTGAATCGCTACTTTGTGAGAGATATTATAGATAGTAAGCATATTGGCATATTCCTCTCTTGAAATCAGCCGATCCTTGTTCATATCAAACAAGTCAAAAATATGCCTGGAAGTACGCTGAATGTAATGCCTCAAAATCCGATCGTCACCTGACTCGATCTGATCCCTGAAAAATGCGATCCAATCCCATAAAGTGAGGCTAAGCTCTGGATTGTGCAGGTCGGCAAGCAATTGCACAAATAATCTGTGCGATTTTAAAAGAATCAATCGTGCGCTTCTGGAGCTTTGTTTAAGCTTCAGCTGGACAACAATCTTCCGTCCAACATTGACAAAGTCATTGGGCTGTAGTTGTCCGTTCCGATCAATATCCAGTACGTTGAAGAGGTGATGAATCTTTCTCTTTTGTGTCTCTGAAAAAACAGATCGGGGACTTTTGGGCGATGTGGTGGCTAAACTCCCCATTTTAACTGATCACAATTTATAAAAATATTTCCACCCTTCCATGCATTTCTTAGCTTTGCGATCCAATTATTAATAACAAAATAACATGTCTCAGGATATTCAAGCGATTCTAAAGAAACTACAAGTAGAAGAAAATAACCAAGGAGCTGCAATTGGCCATAAGTGGCTGAATACCAGCGGTGAAAAAATTTCATCCTATTCTCCGGTAGACGGAAGTGTGATTGCGAACGTCACCCTGGCTGATGCTAAGGCCTACGATCAGGTGATCACTGAAGCTCAGGCAGCTTTTAAGGAGTGGAGACTGATCCCGGCTCCAAAGAGGGGCGAGATCGTGCGTCAGCTTGGAAATGAATTGCGAGAATACAAGCAGGAATTAGGCGCATTGGTTTCTTACGAAATGGGGAAGTCCCTTCAGGAGGGACTTGGAGAAGTGCAGGAGATGATCGACATCTGTGACTTTGCCGTTGGCCTTTCCCGCCAGCTTTATGGATTAACCATGCACTCGGAAAGAGCCGCCCACAGAATGTATGAGCAGTGGCATCCGCTGGGCATTGTGGGGATTATTTCAGCCTTCAACTTCCCGGTAGCTGTTTGGTCTTGGAATGCCGCCCTGGCCTGGGTGTGTGGCGATGTGTGTGTATGGAAGCCCTCAGAAAAAGTGCCACTATCAGCAATCGCTTGTCAGAAAATCGCACAACGGGTGTTCGAGAAAAATGATATTCACCCGGGTGTTTGTGGGCTGGTCATTGGTGATGTGGAGATCGGAAAGAAACTGGCTGCTGACACACGAATTCCTCTAATTTCAGCAACGGGCTCTACCAGAATGGGTAAAGCAGTGGGCGAAGTTGTGGGTGCCAGACTTGGAAAGCACATCCTGGAGCTTGGCGGAAATAATGCCATCATCATTTCCAAGCATGCGGACCTGAATATTGTGGTACCAGGGGCCGTTTTCGGAGCAGTGGGCACAGCCGGACAGAGATGTACCTCCACCAGAAGGCTAATTATTCATGAGAGCCTGTACGAGGAGGTGAAGGAGAAATTGAAAAATGCTTATGGGCAGTTGCGAATTGGAAATCCATTGGATCAAAACAATCACGTGGGGCCACTCATCGATACGGATGCCGTAAAAATGTACCTGAATGCCATTGAGAAAGTGAAAGCCGAAGGTGGAAAAACAGTGATTGAAGGAGAGGTACTTTCAGGAGCGGGATATGAGTCTGGCTGCTACGTGAAGCCTGCAATTTATGAAGTGCAAAACGATTACGATATCGTATGCAATGAGACATTTGCCCCAATCTTATACCTGATCAAATATTCGGACATTGAAGAAGCCATCGAGATGCAGAATGCAGTTCCGCAAGGGCTTTCATCGGCCATCATGACTACAAATATTCGTGAGTCTGAGCTATTCCTTTCTCACGCAGGGTCTGATTGTGGCATTGCCAATGTAAACATTGGAACTTCCGGTGCTGAGATTGGCGGAGCTTTTGGTGGTGAGAAAGAAACCGGTGGAGGGCGTGAGTCCGGATCGGATGCCTGGAAAGCATATATGAGACGCCAAACCAATACGATTAACTATTCTACGGAGCTCCCACTTGCACAAGGGATCAAGTTTGAGCTTTAGGAGCTGGAATCTCAGTTTGAAAAACACAAAAGAGGTCTGCCTGGGGTGGGCCTTTTTTATTGGATGATCCATTTAACCGTAGCTACACATAGTTTACCGTCTGTAAAAGCTCATCAGATTTCACCCCATTCTCTATTTAAATTAGGTGGATTAAGGGAAGATTTTTTGAATCCAGCCAACACAAAAAGGAATTAGCAGTTCAGTTTTCTGGTTAGGACATTATTCAATCATTTTTATGAAGAGAGAAGTTCAAAACACTTTGGTGGCTTTTATCATACTCATGTTTGTGGTAGCATGCACGGTCAAAACCACCGAAGATTCGACAAGTAATACACTCCAGGTAAAAGGATATCGCGTAACCGAACAGCCATTCCAAAATGAATTGAAGACTACTGCCGATATCATGGCCAATGAGCAGGTGGAGCTGAAAGCACCCATGTCCGGTCAGGTGATGGACATATTCTTCAAAGAAGGACAGTCCGTTTCGGAGGGTAAAGTGCTCGTACAACTGGATGATAGAACCTGGAAGGCCGAGATGATCGGTGTGGCAGCCGAGCTGGAGGCGGCAGAAAAGGATCTGGAACGGAAAAAGGCCTTGTCAAAAATTGGTGGAAGCAGCCAGGTAGAGATTGATCAGGCCATCTCCCTGGTGGAAACGCTAAAATCTAGAATTCAACAACTCAAAGTCAACATCGATCTGGCAAAAGTAACTGCACCATTCTCGGGACAGCTTGGCATGCGAAACTTCAGCAAGGGAGCATTTCTAAGTCAGGGCGATATTATCAGCACACTTACTGAAATCAATAAGCTCAAAGTAGATTTTACTGTGTCTCAAAATCATGGTCAGAGCATTGAAGTGGGCACCAGGGTTTGGATATTGATTGGCACAGACACACTTGAAGCCACTATTTACGCCATCAATCCTGTCATTGATGCACAAACCCGAACCATCAACGCCAGGGCACTGCTAGAGCAAAGAGGTGAAAAGAAGATTATGCCGGGAACCTTTGCCGAAGTGCTTGTAACCACAAACTACCTGAAAGATGCACTTATGATCCCCACCCAGGCAGTGGTACAATCCATTACAGAGCAGACAGTCTACATCAGCAATGGTGGAGTAGCTGAACGGCGAGTCATCCAGTTGGGCAACCGGACGGCTGAAATGGTGCATGTATTGGATGGAATAGAAGCAGGTGATACGGTACTTACCACCGGACTTCTCTCAGTCAAAGAGGGGATGGATCTGATTTTTCAATCGGTAAACTAGTAGAGCGATGACCTTATCAGAAATAAGTATTAAAAGACCCGTGCTGGCAATGGTTTTTGCCATCGTCTTCATTCTGGTCGGAACAGTGGGCTACATCAGCCTGGGGGTAAGGGAATATCCAAGTGTGGATCCACCGATCGTAACAGTACAGACCAACTACACGGGCGCCAACGCGGAAATCATAGAATCACAGATCACTGAGCCCCTGGAGGAGCAGATCAATAGCATAGACGGTGTGAAAATCCTGCGATCCAACAGTACAGATGGCAGAAGCACCATCACGGTAGAGTTTCTCCCAAATATTGACCTGAACGATGCGGCCAATGATGTGCGGGATAAGGTATCCAGAGCCATTGGCAACCTGCCACCTGAAGCAGACCCACCCAGGATAAATAAGGCAGATGCAGACGCACAAACCATTCTGTCCATTACAGTTCAAAGCAACAAACGAGGGCTGCTGGAACTAAGCCAGATTGGAAACAACATGTTTAAGGAGCGCTTGCAGACCATCCCCGGCGTAAGCAGTATTCGGATCTGGGGTGAAAAGAAATACGCCATGCGCCTGGAACTGGACCCAACAAAAATGCGGGAATTTAACATTACACCGGTGGATTTGAGAGATGCCCTGAGGCGACAAAATGTGGAGCTGCCTTCGGGCAGAGTGGAAGGTACCGAGACCGAACTCACCGTGCGAACTGTAGGATTACTGTATACCGTGGAGGATTTTGAGAACATGATCATCCGGCAGGAAGGAAACACACTGATACGAGTGAAAGATGTGGGATCTGTGAGGCTGGGTGCCGAAACCGAGCGAACCATTCTGCGAGGAAATGGTGTGATCCCGATGGTAGGAATTGCTTTGCAGCCTCAGCCTGGCTCCAACTACATCGACATTGTAGATGAAGCCTTCCGGCGAATTGAAATCATGAAGCGAGAGCTCCCGGAAGACATCCAGTTGGATGTGGCACTTGATCGCACCGTTTCGATCCGCAAGGCCATTAGTGAGGTGAAATTCACCATCATTCTAGCCTTCATCCTGGTGCTTATGGTGATCTTCTTTTTCCTGAGAAACTGGCGAACCACGCTCATTCCGGTCATTTTGATACCGATAGCACTCATTGGAAGTTTTGGTGCATTGAGTGCTGCTGGCTTTTCCATCAACATTCTGTCGCTTTTAGGTCTGGTGCTTGCTACTGGCCTTGTGGTGGATGATGCCATCGTGGTGATGGAAAATATTTATGCAAAAATTGAAGCCGGTATGCACCCGATGAAAGCCGCTTTTGAAGGCTCCAGGGAGGTTTTCTTTGCTGTTTTGGCCACTTCCATCACGCTGATTTGCGTGTTCCTTCCCATCTTTTTCATGCCGGGACTCACCGGGCAGCTATTTAGGGAATTTGCTATGGTCGTAGTGGGAGCCATCGCCATTTCCACGTTTGTAACCCTCTCCCTCACCCCTATGATGAGCTCCAGGATGCTGAAAAAAAGCAAGCGGGAAAATGCCCTCATGCGTGCCTTTGGGAGGATTATCAACTTCCTGATCGTAAAGTATTCCCAGTCACTAAATGCCTTCATGATGCGGCGATGGCTGGCGTTTCCTATCGTGGCGCTCATGTTGGGGATCATCTTTTATGTGGGTTCTCAGCTACAATCCGAGCTGGCACCCATCGAAGACAAAAGTCTACTGAGAATCTCATCCACCGCACCGGAGGGCACATCCTATGAAGCCATGGATGCATACCAACTACAGATTATGCATTGGATGGACACTCTGCCGGAAAAAGCTTTTTTGCTTGGTGTAACTGCCCCTACGTTTCGGGCATCCACCTCAGCCAACTCCTCATTTCTGCGGATAACCCTGGTGGATCCCTCGGAGCGTGAAAGATCCCAGGACGAAATTGCCAATGCAATCACTGAAGAACTCAAGAAGGCAACCTTTGCAAAATCGATAGTAATACAAGAACCTACTATAGCAACCAGCGGAGGTGGTGGGCTACCGATCCAGTTTGTCATTCAGGCACCAGACATGGAGCGGCTCAGAGCGGCACTTCCTTCATTTATGGATCGGGTGCAGAGTAGCCCGGTGTTTTCAGTGTCTCAGGTGGACCTCAAATTTTCCAAACCTGAAATCACCGTTGAGATCAACAGAAACAAGGCTCAGCTCATGGGTGTGAGCATTCAGGATATCGCGCTGACTTTGCAGATGTACCTGAGCGAACAGCGACTGGGATATTTCATCCGGGAGGGAAAGCAATATGCAATACTTACCGAAGCTATTTCAGAAAAAAAGAATGAACCGCTGGATTTGTACAACATCACCGTCCGCAATAAGGAGGGTAAAATGATCACGCTTGACAACCTGGTGGATATAGATTTTGTAAGTCGCCCTCCTTCCCTGTTGAGGTATAACAGGTACACGTCTGCCACAGTGGATGCAGCACCAGCGCCGGGGTATTCGCTGGGCGATGGAATCAATGAGATGAGAAGAATAGCTGCTGAAGTGCTTGATGAGTCATTCAGCACCGAACTGGCAGGGAGCGCATCAGACTTTGCGGAGAGCTCAAACAGTACCACCATCATCTTTGTCTTCGCGTTGATACTGGTTTATCTCACGCTGGCAGCACAGTTTGAGAGCTTTCGCGATCCACTCACCATCTTGCTCACCGTGCCGCTGGCATTGGCTGGGGCAATCCTTACCCTTTGGATTTTTGGGCAGACCCTCAATGTGTTTAGTCAGATTGGGATGATCGTGTTGGTGGGGATTGTAACGAAGAATGGTATCCTCATTGTAGAGTTTGCAAACCAGAAAAGAGATGCCGGTCTTTCACTGAAAGAGGCGGCTATTGAGGCAGCTTCCCAGCGATTTCGTCCGATCCTGATGACCAGCCTATCCACCGTGCTGGGTGCTCTTCCCATCGCCCTGGCGCTTGGAGATTCTTCCACAAGTCGGATTCCTATGGGGCAGGCCATCATTGGGGGTTTGCTGCTCTCGCTTGTTCTTACCCTCTATATAATTCCGGCGCTGTATTCCTATATGGCAGGAAAGGAAAAAAGAAAAATTGAGGAGGCGGACTTTGCGTAAAGATCCCTGGAAAATCTATTCCACCGCCTCAGCAATCTGAACCATGTGCCGCTGCTCATGCGCCAGGATGAATTCGAAGCATTCAGGAACATAGAATTTGACCCGCTTGCCCAGCGAGGTAGGCATCTTGATGCCTGTCAGATTTTTGGTTCGTGCCTGCTTGATCAGTTGGTTATATGTCTCCTTGTTTTTGAGAAATGTCTCGATGGTTTCCTTTTTTGTATGCTCTGATGGACGGAAGAAATCGAAGGTCTTCATCTTAAACTTTCTTTTGGCACCCTTGGGCCTCATAGAATAAATAGATAGGCGGCCCAAAAGAGTTGACTGTTTTTTGCTGGCAGAATAATCGCCCAACTCTGGGGCACCAGTCAGGGCTTGTGTAAAAAGCGGGAGATAGATGTCATACACTTTGTTTAGGTGATCGACGACCTCAAGGGCAGACCAGTTTTTTTCCGTTTTTTTTCGATTCAGCACATCATCTGGAAGCGGTAGTACTTCCGATTGGATGTAGTTTTTAATCTGATTGGATTGCTGGAGGAGTTGCTCAAAGTTTACTTCCATGGGGTTCAATTTATGGCCAAATCTCTGGCAAATGGATCAATGAAAAATTGATCCGGATCAATTAATCGCGCATGGCCCGCAACCTGCTGAAAGTTTCAGGCTTCATATTTAGGTAGCTGGCCAGGTATTTTTGAGGAATCTGATGCAGCTCCTCCGGGCACCTGGACACAAAAGCATCAAATCGTTCTTTGGCTGAAAGGGTCATGATCTCTACCTCCCGGGATAACCGGCCAAACAAAATCCCTTCGATAAAGTGGGTACGCCACTGGTGAAATTCCGGGAACAATTCGAACAACTTCAGGTAATTTAATCGAGTAATTCCGATCATTTTGGAAGCAGTGATCGATTCCAAAAACAGGCTGGAGGATTTGCCGGAAAGGAAGGCATCATACACCCCGGACACATTTCCAGCAAAGGAAAAGCCGAGCACTACTTTCTCACCCTTCGAATCAATCAGATAAATCGCCTGCACTCCATCAAGCACCAGGTAAAAAAACTTAGCCGGTCCTCCGCCCTCCACCACAATCTCCCGTGGGGCATAAGATAGCTCCACGAAATGCGCATGGAGAAACTGGTATGCCTCCTCAGAAATGGTGAGGTATTGCCCGAAGGTTGTTTCAAAGAGTAGCTGGGTTTCCTTTTTCACAAGTAGTTTTTCTGATCATGAAAGATAAGGCAATGGATGAACTTAAAATTTGTGAATCCTCGCACTTCTTTGTAGGGAGTTGCGTTTATAAAATTGTTATCTGATTGATTACTTTTAATAAATGAAAAAGCTCCTCATCATTCCACTTGTATTTTTATTGGCTTGTAGCGCTCAGGATTCAAATCAAGTTGCCGAGCCGGAAATCGTAGCGGAAGCAAAAATTTTCTCCATCAATCAGCTTACTGATTCGGAGTATGAGGTGCTTTCTACTCCCGTTGGGAAGGCCACCTTCACGCAAACAGGAGATGTGGTCACAATCAGTATTTCCTTGAAGGGGATGGAGCCTAATACTTCCAGGGCAGTTCATATTCACGACGGCACCTTGGAGGCACCCGGCAGACACTGGAATGCTGGCAGATTTGTAGCTGCATGTGGCGAAGAGAGCCTGGGCAGCCAGTGGCAGAAGTTATTTATTGGCGATGTAGGCAATGTGCCAATAGGTGCCGATGGACGAGGGGAATTCACCTTGCATACGGATCTTTGGAGCATAAACAGTGGCGATGAAAAGGACATCCTGGACAAAATCCTCATCGTTCATCAGAATCCGGAAGATTTTGCCGTGGAGTGTGACCCATTCCATTCACATGACTATATCCATACCAACAAGAAAATTGGAGGAGGTGAGATCAAATTGGTTTCGGATGTCCTCAGAAACAAGCAGTCCGCAGTATCCACCGAGCAGATAACACCAAATTTCTTGATTTGTAGATAAAAAGAACGATCCACCTCACGACGGACCGTTCAGCCGCACCCGGGAGGGTACCACCTTGTTCAAATCTCAACCAGCAGAGCCCCTTTTAATGTTCATCACTTCCAGGGAATCAGTGAGAATCTCCTGTTAATTGAAAAAACGGAGAGTTGATGAATTACCCTACCAAAAGTCAGAAGCCTCATTTCCCGTCAGATAAGTGAGCCATGAATTACATTTGCTGGTAGATTAAGCCAAAACCAGATTTAGGGTGAGTCAATCATTATGTGAGGAGCAGGTATTCCATCAGGAATATATCAGCCATGAGCTGAAAGTCAGGAATTTCCTTTTTTATAAGCTGGGAGATATCGAAAAGGCGAGGGATTTTACGCAGGAAGCCTTTATACGATTATGGAATAATTGTGCGAAGGTGGCTATCGATAAAGTAAAGGGTTTTTTATTCACCACAGCCAATCGACTATTCCTGGATCACTATGACCACCAGAAGGTGGTGTTAAAATTTGAATACCGGATGGATAGGTCGGAGGAGCACATGGAGCAAAATCCTGAATTTTTATACCAGGGAGAAGAATTTAAATCCAGACTGGAATCCGCCGTTTCAGATCTGCCGGAAAAGCAGCGCGTGGTTTTTCTCATGAGCCGCATCGATAAATACAAGAATAGGGAGATAGCAGAAGTTATGGATATCTCAATAAAAACCGTGGAGAAGCACATCAGCGCCGCAGTGAAAACACTGAAGAATAACTTAGACGAACTGGATAATTTAAAACTCTGAGTAGGGTTTAGGGCAATAATCCCTTTACATATTAAAAGGGAAAAAATCATGGACGAAAATTTATCAAAATGGCTGAATGGTGAACTGACCGACGAGGAGCTTATCGAGCGCATCGGGAAGGAAGAAGCCATAAAGTACATCCAGATCGTGGGCGAGGTGGACAATTGGGTACCGGATCATTCCGAGCGCCTCTTTGACCCCAAAGAAATCACAGAGAAACCCAAGGCCCTGGCTCGTTCCATGCGTCCATGGTGGGGCTATGCCGCGGCTGCAGCCGTGTTGATATTTATTGGCTCATACTTCTGGGTTGCCATGAGTGACAGCACAGTGACGTATTCCTCCCAAATTGGCGAGGTGAGGGAAGTGTTGTTGCCGGATGGAAAGTCTAAAGTCACGCTTGCTCCAAACTCGGAGATATCCTGGGAAGAAGATGAGTGGAAGCAAGCGATTGCGCTAAAAGAAAAAAGACTCAAAGCCAAAAAAGCTAGCCGAAATGTACGGTTACGAGGAAAGGCGCTATTTGAGGTGGAAAAGGGAGTGCCATTCAAGGTTGAATCGGAGACAGGTTCTGTAGAGGTACTTGGAACCACCTTTGAGGTTGATGATTTTGAAGAGGGATTGAACGTAATATGCTTTGAAGGCAAAGTATTTGCCAAGCCGAAAACAGGGTCCAAATCTGTCACTATTAATGGAGGTGAGGGATACCTTTTCTTTAAAGGGGACTGGGGAGACAAGAAGGATATTTCTGTTTCCAAACCTGAATGGCTTCAAAATCAGACGAAATTTGAAAGGGCGCCACTTACACAGGTAATCAAATCAATGGAAAAGCTATATGGTATCACCATCGACAAAGGTAGTGTCGATACTTCCAGACGCTTCACCGGGGCAATTCCGAATGACAATCTGGACGTGGCTCTGAAAATTGTTTTTTCACCTTTTAAAATCGAGTACGCTCAACAGGGAAAGAAGATCACTCTGTCTGAGTAAAATATAAATCCATGCGCGCCTTAGTTACCTTCCTTACCCTGCTGGCGTCCCTGTCAGTAGCTGCTCAATCTGCATCCAAATCTTTTTTTGATGCTGTCAAGGAATATGAAAAGGCCTTAGATATTACATTTTCATACGACGCTGAACTAATGCAACTCATGGATGAAGAGTCTGTATTCACTACTGATGATTTATCCAAGTTTGTAACCGAAGTTGAGACCCGATTCCCATTGGACATTGATCAAATTGATGATAAATACTATACTATCAGTGTAACTGAAGTCGTCTATAATCTTGCCGTAAGGGATTCAGTGGATGGGGCTACCATCACCGAATCTTTTGGTGTGCAGGTGGTGGTCAATGACGCCCCCATCCCCACCACCTTTAATGATGGTGTCTGGGAGTTTAGCTATAAACCGGATCATCGTGATCAGGTAAGTGTTTTTAGCCAGGGCTACAAGCCCACGGTGCTCGAAGTAAAACACCTGTTTAACCGGAAGTCTTTGGAAGTCGGGCTTGGACTTCCCACTCGTAGGTTAAGCACCGTGGTGGTGGAAGACTACCTCACCAAGGGAATCAACCTGATGCCTTCTCGACAGCAAATCCAGATAGATGTGAATGACCTGCCGCTACTCCCGGGGGAAACGGACGGGGACATTTTCACATCGATAGCCGCACTTCCAGGTATCACCAGTCCTGATGGGAGAGCCGGAAATCTACTCATTAGGGGAAGCGAAACAGATCAGACGCTGATCCTGTTTGACAACATTCCGGTGTATCATCGGGGGCACTATTATGGCACCATTTCGCCTTACAACCCCAAAATCGTCGACGATGTAGAAGTCTATCGGAGCGGCTTTCATCCCAGGCTGGGAGATCGGGTTGGTGGTGCAATAGTGATAAATTCTGATCAAGCAGGGGAGACTTCCAACTTCGGGTTAGGTGCCAATTCTCTGTTTGGAATGGGGTATGGCAAATTCCGTATTTCTGATAAGCTGAGCGGTACGCTGAGTGCCAGAAATTCGTACTCCAGAAAATTCAAATCACCGAAGCTGGAAGCAATCTCAGAGTCGGTTTTTGATGGCACTTCGCTAATAGGTCCGGGAGGTTTCTTGACCGATCGAGTAGAGGTGTTATTTAATGATTACAATGGAAAGCTATTCTATCAAATGAATGAAAAGAATAGCATTGGACTCTCGGCGCTCCACACGTTTTCGGATATCACTTTTATGCCTGTCACTCCAGCGAATGTCCCCGGCCGATCAAACGACAACAGGTACGAAAATTCAGGAGTCAGTCTGTCCTGGAAATCTCAATTGGGAAATGGGTGGGGCTCAGGACTAACCACTACATTCTCTAGCTATGACTTTGAATTTACCATCAACACACTTGCATCAGGAATCCCATCCAATAGATCCAACAATGGCATTGAGGATTTCAATGTGATCCAGGAATTTTCTAAGGAGAATAAATACGCTAACCTTCAGTTTGGCATAGATTATAAATGGCAAAATGTTTCAGCTGACTATCGAAATGAAACACCAACAGCTGAGTTGTTTGAGTTTGAAAAATCCGTTTCTTCGAACACTCTAGCCCCATTTGCAAACTATGAATATTATGGCTGGCAGAGATGGTATTTGCAGGCAGGGTTTAGAAGTGCCTACTACAGTGCATTGGACGATTTTAGCATTTCTCCCAGGGTGCTGATTAACTATGACCTGACAGACTGGGCTACTTTGAAAGCCTCCTATGGGTGGTACAATCAGTTCCTGAGCCAGGTGAAGAACCTGGAATATTCCAGCGGGGGATTTGACAATGAACTATGGACACTGGCAGATGATGATTCCGGCTATATCATTAGGGGTACGCAATCAATGTTTGGTGCAGTGATCAATACCAACAACTGGATCTTTGACATTGAAGGATTTCACAAGACAGCTAATGACATCACAATCTATGAGGATCGGATATTGAGGCCGGGCAGTGATTTTTACACCATGGATCAGGTGACTTATGGATTGGATATTTTGTTGAAAAAGCAGCTCTCGGAGGCCACCTCCATCTGGACGGGCTATTCATATCATGATTCAAAGATTACGATTGATACCACTGACCAGGTGTCCTATAAATCGAAGTACGTGCAGCCGCACGTGTGGTACGTAGGAGGAGCATTCAAGAAAAATCGCTGGAAACTCTCTGCTGGCTGGAGATACGCCTCCGGCCTCAATGCCTACTCACTGGATATCGCATTTGCTGAGTCCATCTTTAAGGCTGGGCCGCCACCTGACGCACCACCTCCACCTCCAGGAGCACCGCCACCACGAAATCCTTTTGAGGATTTACCGAATCGGTACCCGAGTGTGCATTCATTGGATTTATCTGCTTCCTACAAAATTCCCCAAACAGACCAACGAAAATGGAGTGCTTCCTTTGGGGTATCCCTCGTCAATGCGCTTAATCAAACCAACCTTACAGACAGGGTTTATAGAAGCAGAGATGGATTTGTGGATCGTGATGCTGTAGGTTTTGCCCCCAATTTGATGGTGATCGTGGAGTGGTAAATTTTGAGGAGTGAAAATTTATCAAAAGAAAATCACCGTCATCAAAGACCACCTCGATTTCAATGAGCATGTAAACAATCTGGTGTATATGCAATGGGCTTTGGATATCTCACGAGAGCATTGGCTTTCGGAGATTACAGAAGAAATCGATAAAAACTATTTTTGGATGGTGCGGACTCATCATGTTGAATATAGAAAGCAAGCTTTCCTGGGAGATGAAATTTTAGTTAAGACGTACGTAGAAGGCTACAGAGGACCTTTTTCAGATCGAGTTGTTAAAATTTACAAGGACGATGAGTTGTTGGTAGAAGTAAAATCCAATTGGTGCCTGATTGAACGATCCACCCAAAAACTCAAGCGAGTGCCGGAAGAAATTATGCAGCTATTTCGGTGAGTGCTCGCCGCGATACACAGCCCCTGAAGTAGGGGTCTCGTTCAGCTCTATTCGGCATAGCATAGGGATCTCCGGCTTTATCCTATCCCAAAGCCACACAGCGATGTGCTCACACGTAGGATTTTCTAAACCTTCAATCTCATTCATCAGCTTATGGTCCAAAGCATCAACAATCGGTTTCACCACTTTTTTGATTTCAGCAAAGTCCATGACCCATCCTAGGTGCGCATCAAGCGGGCCATCAAAAACAACTTTCAAATGATAGGTGTGCCCGTGAATATTTTTGCACTTGTGACCATCAGGCACGTTTGGCAAAAAATGAGCTGAATCGAACGTAAACTGCTTGAATATTTCCATTTCAGGCAAAGGTAGTGGGAAGCGGGAAAATGATGGAAAGGCGGGAAAAGGAAAAGTGGAGCTAATGGGATTCGAACCCATGACCTCTACACTGCCAGTGTAGCGCTCTAGCCAACTGAGCTATAGCCCCAAATACGGAGCGAAAATACATAAAAGCTAATTAATAACCCGCCTGAAATTCCGCACACTATTCTTATAATAGTCAGCCAGCAGGTTAGATTCCACCACCCCCTTCGAGGAGGAGGCATGCACAAACAGTATCTTGTCCTCGCCCACATGGGTGATCATACCGCTGTGATACCACTTGTCTCCTTTCTTTTTGAATTTGAAATAAACCAGATCCCCCTCCCGGATGCCTTCCCACCCACGCTTCTTTCCGGTTTTGGATTGTTCTCTGGCTGTGCGTGGCAGGTTTATGCCAATAGTCTTGTAGGACTGATAGATGAGCCCGGAGCAGTCAATCCCCGATCGGGACATGCCGCCCCACTTATATGGTGTACCCATGTAGGAGCGTCCGGTAGAAATCACCAACTCAATGGTCTGAGCCCGGCGCTTTTTCTTCTTCTGTGCTGGGGCCGAAATAAAAATACCTGCCATCAAAAGAATCGAAAGCAGGCACTTCAAATAAGGTGTATAATGTTCTTTCACTTACCTAACCACGAATTGAACATCCATTGGGTTTTCTCTTGTGCATTCACCAGCCCAATCATCATGTCCTCCGTCTCATTGTCACCGGCTTCAACGGCCAGCTCCTTTACTTTATTTTCCTGGGCTAACAGAGTGGTCAGGTTGTTCACAATCATTTTCACCAGCTTCTCATCGTTAGACTCATCTCTTACTGATTTAATGTTGGATTTCTCCAGGTAAGTTTCCAGAGCATGATCAGGACGTCCGCCTATCGTCAAAATCCGCTCAGCAATCTCATCAATGTTGGTCAGTGCTTCGGTGTATAGCTCCTCAAATTTCACATGCAATTCAAAAAACCTTGGCCCTTTGATGTTCCAGTGGGCTCCTCTCGTGTTTTGATAGTAAACGTGGAAGTCTGAGAGCAATTGGTTTAACTCTTTTATTAATTTATCGTTCATTTTCAGAATATTATTTTGATTCAACTGCTATTTATTTAATAAACAGAACAAATCAAGGTTTTGTTCATCCTGAACATTCAGGCTAAAGTCTTCATGAGTGATTGATTTCACCAGCTCATCCCCGGTCTCTTTCAGCTTATTTCGGTTCATCCGGTTCAGAATGTCATAAGGAATTCTCAATAGACCTGCAGGCAGTTTATGCTGCAGATCTAAGAAGTCGAAGCGCATTATACGATTGACGGAGGCACGGTTTCGCTCATGATACTCCAGCACTTTTTCATTGCCCCCTATGCCCTTCATTGCTACATTTTCAAAGTAACGCTTGCAAAGCTTGGTAAGCTCATCTCCGGTGTATTCCCGCTCGTGCCACGGGTTTCGCGAGAGGGTCATCTTGATATTGGGGGTGGTGATGAGTGCCGTACCGCCCGGCTTTAGCACTCGATGGATTTCTTTGATAAAACCCTCATCATCTTTCACATGCTCTATTACCTGAAAGGTAACTATGGTATCAAATGAATCATCCTCAAAAGGGAATGGAGGAAAGACCCCACTCATAAACTCGTAATTGGGATATTTTTCCTTCAAGCGATCGATCACCAATTCAATTTTATCAATACCAATATAAGAATCTGCCAAGGGTGCAAGAAGCTCCACCCCTCGCCCTTCACCGCACCCGAGTTCCAGAAGATTCCCTTTTATGTATGGCTTAGCCTGATAATAAGCAGAAAGCAGGCGCTGGTGGATCACATTATCCGATGGGATTTTATCCGAGGCAATTTCCGTGGTGTATACGCTCATGAGTAATGGAAGTGTCGTATGATTTTTGTTTAAAGAGCACAAAGAAAATCAATTATATAGCTAATTTGGAACCTATGAGGAAGCAAGTCCTGATATTGAGTGTATTTTCAGTTTTAATCAGTTTTTCGACCTGTGCGATCAATTTTTCCCGTGTAAATGTGGCCTGGCAGTATGATGTGAACTTCCCTGTGAAAATGGCTCATCGGGTGGTCGACACTGAGAAAGGGACAATTATATTTCTTAGGGTATCTGCCGATTCGCTACGAAGTTGGGAGTATGAATTTCTGGTTCAGGATGGATTTGAGACGGAAGCACACCGTACCCTGCAAAGGATCACAATTGATAGTTTGCTGGATGTGAAAAATCAGACTGTACTGAAGATTGAGATACCGGAGATGAAGGAAAAACTGCTGATCGTCAAATTTTCTAAGCCGGAGAATTTCTACTACTATGACATCAGCTTACAAATTGGGGTACTATCATACCCTGCTATCTACCCCGTAGATGAAAATGGGTTACCAATCCTCGAGAAATACATCAACCGATCAGGCTTTTCATGGAAAGGGAATGATTCCTTTTTGGCCATGAAATATGTGGAGGCATTTCCTCCCGCAGATCCGCCTATGGCCGACATGAAACCTCTGGCACCTCAGGTGAATATGGATACTGCATTCGCTTTTGGTGAGGGAGTGGTGTTTGAAGAAAATAATTTCTATGTGGTACGAAAGGATTCGCTGGCCACCTCAGGTGTGACCATGCTTCGCATTCCCCCTTATTTTCCTGAGTATCGTCAGCTAGGAGAGTTGATCGAATCCATGCTCTACCTGACCAGCGAACCGGAGAGAAAAGCCATGCTAGCGTCAAAAAACCCCAAGCAGTCGTTCGATTCGTTTTGGATGAATACATTTTCTACCAAGTCCAGGGCACGAAATGCCATTCGTAAATATTACAACTGGGTCGAAAATGCAAACATCCTTTTCACGGATTTTAAGCCCGGCTGGAAGACGGATCGAGGCATGATGTACATTGTTTTTGGCAAACCGGATGAAGTGTACCGGACAGGAAGCTCAGAAGAATGGTACTATGATGACGGCTCGGCCTTTGAGTTCACAATAATCTCGACTTTTTTTGCACCCAAAACATATTCACTGCGACGTAAAATTGATTTTGAAGAGCAGTGGTATACCCAAATTGCTGCGATTCGTAGCGGGATCAATGAATAAAAAATCCGACATTATTTACGGCATTCGCACAGTCATAGAGGCTGTGAAATCCGGGCAGCACCTCGAGCGTGTTTTCATTCAAAAAAACCTGAAGGGCGATCTTTATAAGGAACTGATGCTCGCCCTGCACAATACGTCCACGCCAATCTCCAAAGTGCCAGTAGAGCGCATCAATAAGTTTACAAGCAAAAACCACCAGGGGGTAGTGGCGCTTATTTCCCCGGTGCAATATCATACGCTGGAGCACCTCATTCCCAAGCTCTATGAGGAGGGCAAAAACCCGTTGATTCTGGTGCTGGATGAAATAACAGATATACGAAATTTTGGTGCTATCGCCCGCACAAGTGAGTGCCTTGGGGTTCACGGGCTTGTGATCCCTTCAAGAGGTGGGGCGCAAATCAATGAAGATGCAGTAAAGACCTCTGCGGGGGCTTTTAACTATCTGCCCGTATGCAGAGAGCGAAGTTTGCTGGATGCTGTGAGGTACCTGCAGGAGTCAGGGATCAACGTGATTGCCTGCTCGGAGAAAACGGATAATACCCTGGATGAAATCAACTTCACCTTACCCACTGCCATCATCATTGGCTCTGAGGATGTAGGCATCTCTCCGGAATTGATAGACCTTTCCAATGAGATTGCAAAAGTGCCTATGACAGGCTCCATTGAGTCACTAAATGTAGGTGTGGCTGCCGGCATGGCACTGTACGAAGTGCAGCGCCAGCGAAAGGACTAAACGTACTTATCTCCTTTTTCAGCTTTTACATCGGTGGTGAAGTCTCGAAAAAGGGACGAATCTTCCTTCTTGCAGACAAGCAATACATCGTCAAAATCTGCAATGAGCATCCCTTCACATCCCTGCACCACAGTGATTTTTCCCTTTTTTGATTTGATGTAGTTGTCTTTGGAATCATACGTCATCACAGAGCCCTCAATCACATTTTCGTTTTCGTCCTTGGCTTTGATCTCATGCAGAGCATTCCAAGACCCCAGGTCAGACCAGCCAAACTCTCCGGGCACCACATACACATTTTTGGCTTTCTCCATGATCGCATAGTCAATGGAGATATTCTTGCACTGGCTGTAAGCTTTCTTGATAAAGGCACGTTCATTTTCCGTATAATATTCATTTAGCCCGTCAGCAAAAAGACTGGCAATCTCCTCATCATGGGTTTCAAATGCTTTGATAATCGAATCGATGGACCAGACAAAAATGCCAGAGTTCCAGAGAAACTCTCCGCTCTCGATAAATTTTTCTGCCAGATCTGCTTCCGGCTTTTCCGTAAATGTTTTCACCTTCTTCACAGGCACGCCAGGATCACTTATATATTGAATATATCCGTATCCTGTCTCAGGCCGATTCGGACGAATGCCGATGGTGATGAGCTTTTCATCTTTGGAAGCAGCATCTACTGATGTGGATATAACCTGCAGAAATTCCTTTTCTTTGAAAATGGCATGATCGGAAGGACTAACCACAAGCACCGCATTAGGGTCCTTTTTCATGATCTTGTAAGCCGCATAGGCAATGCATGGTGCAGTGTTTCTTTTTTCTGTCTCCAAAAGGATCTGATGTGGCGCAAGCTCCGGCAGCTGATCCTCAATCAGTTTTTCATATTTCTCGTTGGAAACAACCCAAATCTTATCTTCTGAAGTGATCTCCTTGAAGCGATCAAAAGTCATTTGAAGAAGTGACCTTCCTGTGCCCAATACATCCAAAAATTGCTTGGGCTTGGCATCCCTACTATAAGGCCAAAAGCGAGTGCCGCTTCCGCCGGCCATAATCACTACATAAATATTTGTACTCATAAGATTTTGGTGAGAAATTCGCCGTAAGAATTAGTCGTGGCAAATATAACTCATCCCTAAGCGTTGCAACGCTCACACCCGAATCAAACAATTTGTTTGCCATAAAGGATTTGATTAACTTTTTACTTTACATCAATCAGGAGAGATGGAGACAACTTCCGAAGTGAGTCTTAAGGAAAGCCTCAAACGCGTATTTGGATATGACCAGTTTAGAGGTAAGCAAGAGGATATTATTAACAATATTCTCGATGGGAAAAATACGTTCGTGATCATGCCCACGGGTGCTGGCAAATCGCTTTGCTATCAGCTACCGGCTATCGTGCAGGAGGGGACTGCCATTGTTATTTCACCTTTGATTGCCCTGATGAAAAATCAGGTTGATCAGATGAATGCAGTAGGCATTCACGCAAGGTTTCTCAACTCTACCCTCACCAAGTCGGAAAGCAACCGGGTCAAAAAAGATACCATCTCAGGGATTGTCAAACTACTTTATGTAGCTCCGGAATCTTTGACCAAGGAGGAAAACGTGGAATTCCTGAAGCAGGCAAAAATCTCATTTGTAGCCATCGATGAGGCACATTGTATTTCGGAATGGGGCCATGATTTTCGCCCCGAATACCGCAGAATCAAAGACATCATAGCCAAACTGGGCGATATCTCGATGATTGCCCTGACAGCTACAGCCACCCCAAAGGTTCAGTTAGATATACAGAAAAACCTGTCTATGGACGGGGCAAAGCTTTTCAAATCTTCCTTCAACAGAACTAACCTGTATTATGAGGTAAGACCTAAGAAGAACGCTAAAAAGCAACTCATAAAATTCATAAAGGATCATAAGGGAGATAGTGGAATCGTCTATTGCCTCAGCAGAAAAAAAGTGGAGGAGATAGCGGAGTTTCTCCGGGTAAATGACATCAACGCTGCGCCGTACCATGCCGGTATGGAATCCAAGGAGCGCATGAAAAATCAGGACGGATTCCTAAATGAAGATGTAGACGTGATTGTGGCCACCATCGCTTTCGGCATGGGGATAGACAAACCCGACGTTCGCTTCGTGGTTCACTATGATGCACCCAAATCAATCGAGGGATACTATCAGGAAACAGGCAGGGCCGGAAGAGATGGCATTAGCAGCAATTGCCTCATGTTTTATTCCTACAATGACATTCTTAAGCTCGAAAAATTCAACAAAGACAAGGCAGTAACCGAACGTGAAAATGCCCGGTTTCTCTTAGAAGAAATGGCATCCTACGCTGATTCTGCCATCTGCCGAAGAAAGCAGCTACTCCATTATTTTGGTGAAGAATATACGGAAGATAATTGTGGGCAATGCGACAATTGTGTCCACCCAAAAGAACAATTTGAAGGTAAGGACATTATTCAACTGGTTATCCAGGCAGTGAAACAAACCAATGAGCGATTTGAAATCAATCATTTGGCTGCATTGATTGTTGGCAAGGCTACCCAGCATGTGAAGAGCTACGATCATGATAAGCTGGATGTTTACGGGAAGGGCAAATCGATCAACGATGATGAGAACTTCTGGAGGTCGGTGATCCGGCAGACGCTCCTACATGAATTCCTAAAAAAGGACATTGAAAACCCAGCGGTATTCAAAGTATCGAAGAAGGGAGAGGAGTTTTTAAAATCGCCGTATTCCCGTATGCTTTCAAAAGATCACGAGTATACCTCCAATGGTGATGAGGAAGAGGATATGGATAGGGTACCTATCAATGTGAGTGCCTATGACAAGGTTCTTTTTGGAATGCTCAAGGCACTTCGCAAGGATATTGCACACCAGGAAGATATCCCTCCATACGTGATTTTCAGCGATCCATCCATGGAGGAAATGTGCACAGTATATCCTACCACTATGGATGACCTGAAACAGATTGTTGGGGTTGGTGAAAGCAAAGCAAGGAAATTCGGTGAGCCATTCCTCCAGCTAATCGAGGAATATGTGGAAGAAAATGACATTGTGACTGCCTCTGACGTATTGGTGAAAACCTCTGGCACCAAATCCAAAAACAAGATTTACATCATCCAGCACATCGACCAGAAGATGGATTTTGAAGAGATCGCTGAGGCACGGGGGATGAAGTATGAAGACGTGATCACTGAAGTGGAAAACATTTGCTACTCCGGCACCAAGCTCAATATTGATTATTACATCGATCAGTTGCTAGACGATGAGCGACAGGACGATATCTATGACTATTTCCTGAATGCAGAAACAGATGAACTTTCCGTGGCGATGGAAGAGTTGGGTGAATATTACTCGGAAGATGAAGTTCGCCTCATGCGTGTGAAATTCATGTCTGAATATGCACACTAGCCGGAAGTGAGGTATTCGCTTTGAAAAAAGCTCGAATACGCAGAACTTAGCCCCCTGTTTAGCAAAGTCACACCCACATGAACATACTAATTCTTGGTTCCGGAGGACGGGAACACGCACTTGCCTGGAAAATCAAGCAGAGCCCAAAAAGCGGAAAGATTTTTATTGCTCCCGGAAATGGTGGAACGCACAAAGTGGCTACCAACCTGGATCTGGATATAAAGAATTTTGACAAGGTGGGGGAGGCCATCAAAGCCCATGAAATTGACATGCTGGTGGTTGGTCCCGAAGATCCACTGGTGGAGGGGATCGTGGATCACTTTCGGGCAGATAAGGACTTTAAGAAACTAAAGATCATAGGGCCGACTGCAAAGGGGGCCATGCTGGAAGGGAGCAAAGAGTACGCAAAGGAATTTATGAAACGGCACAACATCCCCACTGCGGATGCCCGAACCGTGACCAAGGAAAACCTGGAGGAAACCCTCAAATACATGGAGCGCCTGGATCCTCCGTATGTGCTGAAAGCCGATGGCCTGGCAGGGGGAAAGGGTGTAATTATCACAGAGGAGCTGGAGGAGGCCCGAAAGTCCCTGAGAAACCTGATCGAAGACAGAAAATTTGGGCAGGCAAGTGAAAAAGTTTTGCTGGAGCAATTCCTTAAGGGGATTGAAGTGTCATTTTTCGTGATTACTGACGGGAAGGATTATCGGATTTTGCCGGAGGCCAAGGACTATAAGCGGATCGGGGAAAGAGATACCGGCCTGAATACCGGAGGAATGGGTGCCGTGTCACCAGTGGTGTTTGCAGATAGGGCGTTTAAGGAAAAAGTAAATGAGCGAATCATTCGGCCGACAGTTCAAGGACTGAAAAAGGAGAAAATTGATTACTGTGGGTTTATCTTCTTTGGGTTGATCAATGTAGGAGGAGACCCATATGTGATCGAATACAATGTGCGAATGGGTGACCCGGAAACTGAGGTGGTGCTACCTCGTATCAAAACGGATTTTCTCGAGTTGCTACTGGCTGCCGCTGACAATAACCTCGTTGACACGGAGATAGAGTATGAACGATTCACAGCCTCAACAGTCATGTACGTGAGCCGTGGGTATCCTGAATTTTATGAAAAGGGACACGAAATTTCAGTGGGTGATCTCAAGACCGTGTTGCCCTTTCATGCAGGCACCAAACTCCAGGATGGCAAGCTGGTGACCAATGGCGGCCGGGTGATCGCTCTGACCGGGCTGGGGAAAAATCTGGGAGAAGCCCTGAGCAAAGCGTATGCCGGAGGCAGGGAAATAAACTGGGAAGGAAAGAAATTTCGGGAAGATATTGGATTTGATCTTAAAGCGCTGGGTCAATAAATTCACCACTTCTATTTCCTGAAGATATCCATTAGATTACAGAAATATGGGATGCGCAAGCTGTGGTACGGGAGGGTCGGCCGGATGTCAAAACAACGGCCATTGCAGCTCAGGAGGTTGCAACAAACTCAATGTGTTTGATTGGCTTTCAAACATGGACGTGCCAGCCATGCACCGTTTCGATGTGGTAGAGGTTCGATTCAAAAACGGGCGTAAGGAATTCTTTCGCAATGCCAACCGACTTGATATTGTGACCGGAGATCCGGTAGTAGTGGATGTGCCAAACGGTCACCACATTGGATACATCTCCCTTCAGGGCGAGCTGGTGCGCCTGCAAATGACCAAAAAGGGAGTCAAGGATAATGAAGAAGTGAGGGAAATCTATCGGAAATCTACAACCCGTGATTTGGAACGCTGGGAGGAGGCCAGGAATCGGGAAGAAGCGGTGATGTACCGAACCAAGGAGATTATCCAGCAAACAAAGCTGGAAATGAAGCTGACCGACGTGGAATTTCAGGCGGACGGAGCAAAGGCCACTTTCTTCTATTCTGCCGAAGGAAGGGTCGATTTCAGGGAGCTGATTAAAGTGCTGGCAGGCGAATTTCGAATTCGAGTAGAGATGCGCCAGATAAGCGTGCGACAGGAAGCCGGAAGGATCGGTGGCCTTGGAGTATGCGGAAGGGAACTATGCTGCTCTACCTGGCTCACGGATTTTAAAAATGTATCCACCTCGGCAGCCCGATATCAAAATTTATCTCTTAATCCCAGCAAACTCTCCGGCCAGTGCGGAAGGTTGAAATGCTGCCTCAACTATGAGCTGGATACATACATAGAAGCCCTTAAGGACATTCCCGAAGTGGAGTCTCCACTGCAAACACAACGTGGTGCCGCCAAACTTCAAAAGACCGATATCTTCCGAAAGATCATGTGGTTTGGCTATGACGATGACAACAACTGGCACGCTGTAGATGTGCAGCGTGTGAAGGAGATTTTGGAGCTGAACAAAAAAGGCAAGAAACCATCGTCATTGCAGGAGGATCAGTTGGCAATCGATGATCTGGATACCTCATCCATCAATAGCGACCTGGAAGCGATGGATAGGAAGTTTAGCGACAAGGGTAAAAAGAAGAAGAAAAAGAAGAAAAACAGATTTCGGGGGAAGACACCTCAGCAAAAGTCACAAGAAAAATCTTAACTATGAGATACGTCACATTACTTGCGGTTTTTATTGGCTTGGCATCCTGCGACTCCAGTCGGGTTTACGAGGATTACAACGATCTTGAGGAAGCTTTCTGGCATCTGGATTCCATTCAGACCTTCCCATTTGAGATTCAGGATACCACAAAATCCTATAACCTGCTGGCGACTTTTAGAAACGCATCTTCATATCCATTTTATAACCTGTACTTTCAATACACCTTAAAGGATTCTGCTGGAAATGTTTTGGTAGAGCAACTCAAGGAGGTTCAGCTATTTGATGCTAAAACTGGCGAGCCGCAGGGGAGCGGCCTGGGAGATTTGTTTGACCATTCTTTTGTTTTGGAAGAGGGCTACACCTTTGAAGGCGCAGGTAACTACTCTCTCTCATTTGAGCAATACATGCGGAGAGATACGCTCCCTTTTATCCTGGCAGTGGGGGCGAGAGTTGAATTCGCCAAGGTTAATTAGCAAACAAAAACTTCTTCATTTTTTCCTTGGCGGCATCTGAGTCTAGCCACAGCTCGCGGCTGTGAAACCTCACATGGGGCCAGTTTTTCATGAGCAAATGGAAGTGTTGGAATGCATAAATCTGCTTGGGAGATAGTGCCTGATGATAGCGCTCATCATCTGTCAAAATCAACCCGGTATATATTTTTCCTTTCTTCACTGAGAGGTCCGCAAAGGGGAGCTCCTTGGCTAGTTTGAATTCTGAAAACTCATGGAAAGATGGATCCTGGATTTTGTTTCTCAGAAACCAGTCCACATGGTGCTCATCATACTCTGGAATATGAGGTGTCCATTTTCCAATGCTCACGTCCCAGGCATACTCCAGATATTTCTTCAATAGCTTGGGGCCTTCATTTTTGGTATCGTCTGTCTTGAGTAGTTGAGGGAGAATGCTGCTCACAATCATCACTTTCTCCCTTGCCCGGGTCACCGCCACATTGAGTCTGTTTTCCCCACCTTCTGCATTCAGGCTCCCAAATTGCAGCTTGATCTTGCCTTTTTTATCCGGGGCATAGGTAATGCTGAAAATGATAATGTCACGCTCATCGCCCTGAACGTTTTCAATGTTTTTTACGAACAGAGAGTCAGGGATCAGGAGACTTTGCTCTGCGGCCCGCTCTTCCAGCATGTCCATGATCAGGCCTTGCTGCCGGTAGTTGAAAGTCACAATGCCAATTTCCTTTTCGGGTTCAGTTTCGAGAAACTTCAACGCCTGCGTCACCACCTCAGCTGCCTCAATTTCATTGACGCCATCATCCCAGATTCCTTTAGTTTGTACAAATTCGATGGCAGGCTCCCGCTTGTTCACATACGCATAATCTGGAAGCAGGCGCAGTTTTCCCTTGTAAAAATGTTCGTTGGAAAAATCGATCAGTTCGAGTGACTTGCTGCGGTAGTGCCCCGCCAGGCTCACCTCTGGCAGGTAGTGTTTGGTCAGGTCGAGTAGCGAATCGATGGACAGTTCAGGGGTATCATCATCTTCATCGTCCCACCGCACCCGGTACAGATCGCTTGGCTGGAGCTGCATGCTGTCACCAGTGACCACAATCTGCTTGCCCCGATACATGGCCGGGATGCCTCGCTCGGCAAAGCACTGAGAAGCTTCATCAAAAATCACCAGGTCAAACGTTTCGCGCATGGGAAAAATAGCAGAGGCACTTTCCGGCGAACACATCCAGCAGGGAAGCAACGTGAAAAGCTCGTCAGAAAACTCAGAGATCACTTTTCGGATGGGCCAGATCCTTCGCTTCTTGGTGACCTGATGCTGAAGATCGCGGTAGGTTACCCGGTTTTTCAATCGATTGTATTCGATGTTTTCATAGGTTTTCTCCCTTGACTTTAGGAGTAAAATTTCTTTGCTGGCCTCTCTTTTAGCTTCAATCTGATCTCTTAGTTCTGCCGCAAGATCATCCAGTTTTCCTGACGAAACATACCTCAAATCCGGATATTTGGATTCGATGTGGTCAATCCAGGCCAGGGCCAGGCTGTTTCGGAAAAGCTCCAGACCCTCCTCTATGGTTCCATTGTTTTGATCGGTGATTTCAGCCAGCACTTTCATTTCCTCGGATGTGAGATCGGCTTTTAGCTTGTGGTATTCACAAATGGCATCAAAATCCTTTTTGAGAAGCTTTTCAAGCCGATGCGGATCCTCCTTTTTCAGGATGATTGCCCTGATCTGGTGAATATTTACATATCGGCCCCAGAGCGCTAGCTGCTGAGGCACTTTATGAACAAGGCTAATGAGTTGGTCAAGCCTCTTCGAATAACTGGCATGATCGAGCTTGCCCACGGGGAGGTATTCATTGAGTGAGCGCACAGTTTGTGCCACTGTGAACATATTCAGCCCCATCTTTTGCCAATAAAACCAATCCTGCAAGTCTATTTTTCGGAAGCTCTTTGGAAAATTGTGCAGCCAGTCATTTTCAGCAATTTGGGATAATATATGCTCAAAGTTTAACCGGTTGTCGATCCGCTCCACCAGCACATTAAACCCTCTCTTATTGTTTTTCAGGTCATTTGCCACCATCACCCTTTTCAGAAAGGTTTTTTCTTTCGAAAAGAGGCTCCACTTCAGCCAGCTGAACGGATTTTTTCTGGCTTTCATCGCTGATCTCAGCACCTCCTGAAAACGCCCAAGGTTTTCTGATTTGAGGGAGCTTTCCAAGCCCACCCCCCTGAAGCAGGCCATCATGGTGCGTTCCGTTTGCGAAAGCCAGTTTAGATCCTTGTCTGGCTTGTCTGCATGCAGTTGCTGATAGACTTTGTACACCACACTTTCTTTTAGCCCCTCAAGAAGCTCCATCAATTCCGGGAATTTGTTGGAGAGGTATTCGGCTATTTCAAAATCAACAGGTTGAGAGCTGAAATTCTTTGAAGCGGCCAGGAGCATCTCATTAAAATCAGGAACTTCCCGAAGAACATTTTTGAGATGAACAAGATCCTGGGTCTGGAAGGAAGCGAATGAGGGGCCCTTGGCCCAAAAATGGGTCCGCTTTTCAAACTTATCAAAATAGGTGAGGTAAGATTTGAACCTTCTTTCAGTTTCGTCCAGATTGGAAAAGTGAAAGGATCGATACTGCAGGTTCATCCCGAAGCTGGGCCGATCGGGGCTGCTGGTGAGGTAAAGTTCCTTCACGGATTTGCCACATTCAGACTCATCAAAAAGTGCCTCGCGAAACTCCTGGAGTTCTTCCACAATTTGATCAATCCTTCGGCTGGCCTGAAGAAATCCACGCTCAAGCTGGATAGCATCCAGACTGTTGTTTTTCTTTTCATAGACCTCTACCGATTCAATCTGCTCATCAATCTGCTCATAGATCGGTTTTCGGTCATTCTTGAAATCATGGACCAGCGCTACAAAATCATGGATCTCTTTTTCCTTTAGCCGCTGGTATACCACATCCAGGGCCGCTTTTTTCTGGCAAACGAGCAGCACATTTTTTCCCCGTGCGATAAAGTCGCAAATCAGGTTGCTGATGAGCTGGGACTTGCCGGTACCCGGGGGGCCTTGCACCACGAGCGAATTTCCCTTTTTTATTTCCTTGAGCGCATGCTCCTGATAGGCATCCAGGGGAAAAGGGGTAAATGTATTTTCCTCATTCACCCGATCAAACAAGGCTAGCTGGTTCTCGTTTTCCTTTTGAATTTTCTTTACGAAAAATTCCTCCAGGTCTGTATCATGCTGATCTTCAATCAGCTTCACATAGTCCGGCACCAGGTAGGACCCGGCTTGTGGAAAAATGCCCAGCACTGCGTGAGGGTGCATCTTCAGTGCTCCTGTTTTCTCACTGGATTCCAGCTGTGATTTTTTTAGATCGGGATAGGCTTTAAGTTCGTCAGCAAAGTTTTCCTGATTGAAGTTGATCTCCACACCGCTGTTTTTTAGCAACTCATAGAGCTGTGTTCGGAAGACAGTGGCATCCCGATCATAGTCGTCAATTACTGTTTCGATCAGCTCTTCATCCAGGGGGATCCCATTGTAGTAAGAATAAGCCAGCAGGAAGGTTTTGTTCAGTGTTATATTCACATCGTCCCTTCTGGAGAGGTGCCATTCGTTTCCATCCTTTTCTATCGAAACGGGGAAGAAGATTAACGGACATCTCACCAGTGTATCATCCGAAAATTTCCCTTTGATAAATGGCCATCCTATATAGAGATCCTTGGCGCCACGCTCATCGAAAATAAACTTCTCAATGCGTTTGATTTTCCTCAGCCTCTTGCTCAGTTCATTGGATGATTTGCTCCTGCTGTCAATCTCACTGCAGAGCGGTATTCTTTTGCGCTGCTCAATCAGGTGCTTGATGATGCCGAAGCTGGCCTCATTCTCTGCATAGTCAAAATCATGGATATCGATAAACTGGTCCCGCAACAATCGGAGAAGTAGCAGGGACCGATTGTTGCCGGAAAGATTGCTCAATCGCCTAAGGTATGACTTGAGAATTTTCTGCATAGCCTATTTCAAATATGGCTTTATTCTCAGGAATGTACGTTCGTCTATCGCTTTTATTTTCTTCAGGTCTTCTGCTGATGTGATATCGCCATGTACTTTGCGGTAGTTGATGATAACCCTGGCCAGGTCATAGTTAATATACGGGTGCTTAGCGAGGACCTTTATGGAGTCAGAGTTGATGTCCAGGGGAGTCACGGAAGATTGGACTTGAAAATGTTTTACCAGCTCATCGATCGTTTCTTTTTTAAGGCCGTAAACCTCCTTCAACTGGGAGGTATCGCTGAAACCTCCCAGCAGATCACGATACTTGACAATTCGCTCAGAATAAGCAGGACCAATTCCCCTCACTTTTTGTAAGTCCTCCACTGAGGCCATATTCAGGTCAGCTATGATGATTTTTTCCACTGGTTCGGTTTCCTTCTTCCAGGGTTTTGGCTGGGTTTCCTTTTTTGCGAAATCTTTTTTTACCGGGAAAAAGACGCTCTTGTCAAAATCCTCTCCATCCTCTTTCACATCGTAGGAAGCCTGCACCTCGTTAATCCATGCCAGTGCAGTGCTATCAGGGCCAATCGTTGATTTGCTTTTGAGAATGGATATACGGTAATGGGAAAGCAGGATGGCAATAAAAATGATAAAAATCAGTACCAACGTGCCTCGGGATTCTGTCCTGGTGAATCCAAGGGCACGGGAAATAGCATTAGTGATGAATTTGAACATTATTTAAAATAATTCTAAATAAGAATTGACTGATTTTTATCACAACCAATATACGCAAGGCGCTGTTATTTTTGCTACCGCAATAGATTGAGATGGAAGGATTTAAGGCATTAGGACTATCTTATAAAAACTCACCAATAGAAGTGAGGGAGAAAGTAGCTTTTAGTGAGGCTGAGGCTAGTCAGTTTTTGGTCAATCTAAAAGAGACGTTCGGTGTGGAGGAAGCATTGCTGGTATCCACCTGCAACCGAACAGAACTTTATTACACCTCACCATCCAACCTTACAGGTGAGCTTATTCGTTTGATTTCTTCCTTCAAGGGAATACCTTCTCACCAACTTGAGAATCACTTCGAGTCCTATGATTCAAAGGCAGCTCCGAAGCATCTTTTTGAGGTTGCGTTAGGATTGGAATCGCAGGTGCTGGGAGATATCCAAATCAGCAACCAGGTAAAAAGGGCCTATCAGCAAAGTGCTGATTTGAACCTGGCCGGACCACACCTTCACAGGCTGATGCACACCATCTTTTTTGCAAACAAGCGCGTAGTTCAGGAAACAAGTCTTCAGGATGGTACTGCCTCTGTTGCCTCGGTAGCTGTGGATTTGATCAGCGGATTTATACGAAATATCAGCGATCCTCGAATTGCCCTGATAGGATTGGGCGAGATAGGACAGAATGTGCTTGAAAATCTCAACAGTGAAGAAGTCAGCATCACATTGGTAAACCGAACCAAGTCGAAAGCAGACAAGCTTGCAGAAGGCCAAAATATTAAGGTTTGTGACCTATCCGCTTTGGATCAGGTGGTTTCAGAAAATGATGTGATCATATCAGCAGTGACCACCTCATCTCCAATACTTTCATCTGCAAATTTCGGGAAAGGTACAGTACATAAGCTGCTGATCGATCTGTCTGTGCCCCGAAGCATGGACACTGATTTGGAGCGAGTACCTGGGGTTTCCCTCTACAACGTGGATCAGCTGACGGAACGAACATTGAAAGCCAGGGAGATCAGGGAGCAAGCTATCCCAGCTGCCCGCAAAATCGTAGAAGATGAACTTGCAAACTTCCAGAGCTGGAAGAGTGAGATGGGCGTATCGCCTACCATCCAGCGATTGAAAAACGCATTGGAACAAATCCGAAAAGAAGAGCTGGCCAGGCACAAGAAGCTATCCGATGAAGAAATGGAACTTCTGGAAGTAGTAACCAAAACCATGATCCAGAAAGTCATAAAGCTGCCGGTATTGCAATTGAAGGCAGCATGTAAGCGTGGGGAAGCGGAAACATTGGTAGGGGTGCTTAATGATCTCTTTAATCTTGAATCCGCTAATGTAGAAAAGGAATAACCCGCCGTATATTTGTTTGCGGGAGTATGCGAAACTTTTTATCCATCGTATTGTTTGTTAATTTTTTTGCCGTCTTTGCAGGGGACTTTACAGTCTTTGAAAAGGATGGGTACTTTGGTATAAAAGACCAGACGGGGAACGTGACTGTACCAGCCGTGTACGAGCGGTTAGGATGGTCCAATGGGAGTTCTCAGGTCTACAGCGGAGTGATTGGCTTTCGAAAGGACAACCTGTGGGGACTCATAACCGTGAGAAACAAGGCACTAACAGGTCAGAGATTCTATTCAATTGAGCCCCTCTCTTCCGGTCATTTCAAGGCATCCATCAAAGGGAAATTCAGCAACCACCTGTTCTACGGAATCCTCGATGACAAAGGCAAGACCACCATCAGCTTCAATTACTTTTCAATAGAACCCTTTGGTGCCAACTGGCTGGTGAGTGCCTTCAGCAATAATCGGCAGCAGTACGGTGTGGTTTCTTTTGAGAATGAGTTGATCGTGCCAACTAATTACAAGACCATCAGGGAATCAAACGATATTTTTATTTGTGAGCAACGAGGACAAAAGCTGGACTTATTTGACAGAAAGGGAACCACATTACAGTTAGGTTTGGATTCACTAAGATATGCTGACGGATGGGTTGCGTATCGGGATGGATATGCGGGACAGCTTTCCAAATTAGGAAACATAATTCATGACTTCAGCTACAAAGAGTTTGTCACAATTGCCTCATCGCTCAGTCCTATCAGATTCCCCGAGTGGACGATCTATCGCAGTGATTCAATCTTCATGAAATGGGAATGTGATTCATTGGATGTCAGCAAAAATGGGATGTTGATCGCATACTTAAACGGGGCACATCATTTCATCATCAACAATACATCGCTAAACAAAAACCATGAATTAATCCTTAGGGGAGTTTCGGGCAATCAGCTCATTGTTCAAAACAGCAAGACTAGAAAGTGGTCCGTATTGGAGACGGATGGAAAGCAACTCACCGATGAATATGATACCATATATGCCGTAGGAGATCACTATGGTGCCCATAAGGCAGAGGGCTGGCATCTTCTGGATAGAAACGGCCATGTCACTAACCGGTTTGCTTTTCAGGAATTAGGGCCCGGAATCAATGGTCAGTTCATTGCGAAAAGAAATGACCACTGGGGTCTCTTAGCCTTAGATGGATCTGATTTCACCACGTTTAAGTACGACAGCATGGTAGCCATCAACGGGGTTTATCTTGTTTCATACCTGAATAGATGGGGGGCTATGAATACTGGAGGTGAGTGGGTGGTCAGGTCAGAGTTCAATGAGATGATTTCCCTCCGAGATTTATTGATTGGACGGAGAGGCAGGGGATATACCATTTTTAACAACGGAAGGGAAACCTATAAAACCACGGCCAGACCTGTGGCAGAGATGGGTACACATCTGGTTGTGCAAGACGAAAATGGGAAGTTTGGCTTGCTTAACGAATATGGTGAAATGTTCATTGCGCCGGAGTATGATACCATCCAGCGATGGTCGGATCATTTTATGCTTTCCAGAGATGGAAGGGTTTCTTTGGTAAGCCCAACTGGTGTGCGAATCCTGCGTGAGGAAGAGGGCTACCAGCAGGTTGCAGGCTATGGAGAAGACTATTTTCTAGTGCAAAAGGAAGGTCGTTGGGGATTTGTGGACAACAAAGGACGGCTAAGGATCAGCAACCGCTACGAGAGGGTAAGAGCGTTTAATGAGGGGATGGCGCCTGTGTTGATTCGAGGCAAATGGGGCTTTATCGACAAGTCAGAAGCATTGCGGATTCAGCCCTATTATGATGAAGTGGAGCCTTTTAGCGATGGGGCCTCAATTGTTCGATTAGGAAATAGAATGGGCCTGATTGATGTAAATGGCAAAGAAGTTTTGGAACTAATTTGGAAATCCGTTTATCGATTGAATTCAGGTAATTATATTGTGCAGGATATGGAAGATCGTGTTGGTTTGGTAGATGGAGATGGTAGCTTCATTTTACGACCGGCCTACGATCATCTGGAAGATTGCGGAGACCGGGTGATAGTCTCCTCGAACGGAACCTGGGGAATCCTTGATTACTCCGGGCAACAAATTTTTAAGATTAACCATGAGGAAATAAGAGTGATTGGTGAGTTCATTATGATCAAAAACTAATCCTTTATTTTTTCAGCAAAAATAGGGTAACCAGCTAGCACCCACGAGTTTATGGATTTTAATCAACTTCTGGAATCAGTAAACCAGAACATCAGTGAAGCCGTTTTTCGAAGCGATAAAAACGGCTTGATTTACGTCAACAAAGCGTTTGTGCGAATGTTTGGATTTTCCTCCGATGAGGAAGTGAAGAAGATTGCAATTGTGTCTATGTACAAGGATCCACGGGATCGAACCCGCCTCATCAATAAACTCAATGCTGATCACTCTTATGAAAATGAGGAAGTCACTTTCCTAAGGAAGGATCATACGGAGTTTGTTGGCCTGGTAAGCACCATCATGCATGAGGATGAAAGCGGCAATCAATTTTGGGATGGGGCGATCAGGGATGTGACAAAGGAGCGGGAGTTTCTGGACAAAATCCGCTCAAGGGAGCAGCTGCTGGAAAGTATCAACCGAAACATCAATGAGGCGATCTATCGCAGCGAAAGCAACAAGGGCATCATCTACGTAAATGATGAGTTTGTGAAGATGTTTGGGTATGATTCTGCTAAGGAAATCATGGATATGGATCCCATGGATCTTTACAAAAACCCGGAAGAGCGCGCTTCTATTGGAGATGAAATTATCGAAAAGGGATCTATTGAAAACCGGGAGGTTGAATTTAGAAGAAAAGATGGCAGTACTTTCTGGGGGTATCTCAATTCGATCAAGGTGGATGGTGTGGATGGTAAAATCTATTTTGATGGAGCAGTAAGAAATATCACCAAAGAGAAGGAGGCAGAGAAAGCGCTGATTCGCTATGCAGAGATGCAACGAATCTTGATAGGCCTGTCTACCAAATATATTGATCTGCCGCTGGAGCAGGTGGAGGGTGCCATCAATGATTCGCTAAAAGAACTGGGAGAGTTTGTGAGAGCGGATCGCTCCTATGTATTCGACTTCAACAGAGAAAAGGGAATCTGTAGCAATACGTTTGAGTGGTGTGCCGATGGCATAAGCCCGGAGATCCAAAACAACCAAAACCTGCCGCTCGATATCATGCCCGAGTTGGTGAATGCCCATTTAAAAGGCAATCCGATGATTGTGGAAAATGTGTCTCAAGTTACTAAGCCGGATTTCAAAAGTTTATTGGAAGCCCAGGGCATCAAAAGCCTCATGACTATGCCGATGATCCACAACAAAGAGTGTGTCGGTTTTGTCGGTTTCGATTGGGTGAGCAAGTATCACAAAGCAAGTGAAAAAGAGGTGCTACTTCTGGAACTCTTCTCGGAGATGCTGGTCAACATTAGGATCAGGTCTTACAACGAGCGCGAACTGAGAAAGCTCTTCAACAAAACCATCGAGCAAAACCAGCGGCTGAAGGACTTTTCCTACATCACTTCGCACAATTTCAGGTCTTCAGTTGCAAACCTTGTCGGGCTGCTATCTATTATTGAAGACGATCCCGGCAACAAGGAATACTTTGAAATGCTGAAGGCCACAGCCCTAAAGCTAAATCTGGCCATAGATGCAATCAATGACCTTTTAAATTTTGAAAAGGACATCTCCATGCTGGAGAAAGATGAGATAAATCTACTTCAGGTAGTGAATGACGTGATCCTTTTGAACAAGAAATCAGCGATGGAGAAGAGCATAGAATTTGTTGTTGACATCCCTCAAGACCTCACACTTCGCATCTTACCGGCATATTTACAAAGCATCCTTCACAACCTGATTACGAACGCCATGAAGTATGGTGTGGTGGACGATCGACGAAAAATAAAAATTTGTGCAAAAAAAGAATCAAAAGAAGTACTTTTAACAGTGGCAGACCAGGGTAGAGGGATTGACTTGCAGCGATATAGGGAGAAGATGTTTCGACTTGGGTCAAGATTTCATGCTGATGAAGAGAGTGGGCACGGCATGGGATTGTATATGACCAAACAGCAAGTGGAGGCGATCAATGGTCGCATAGAAGTAGAAAGCGAAATTAACCAAGGAACCAAGTTTAAGGTATATCTTAATGGGTGAGTCAAGTAGAATATTACTTGTAGATGACGATCCGATTTTTCTAACACTGGCAGAACTAGCGATAAAGAAAGAGAAACAATCGGTGGAAATCTTCAAAGCTACCAATGGAGAGGAGGCAATTGCCTTTTTGAAAAATCAATCCGTGGATGTGATTTTTTTGGATTTGAATATGCCGGTGATGAACGGCTGGGAATTTTTGGATGCCCTGCCCGGTGTAGAAAACAAGGGTGGACATCTATACGTCCTCACCTCATCCATAGACCCCTCTGATCAGCGAAAGGCGGATGAAAACCCATTCGTCACCTCTATGCTGGAAAAACCACTCGATAGGGAGAAAATTGCTTTTACCCTGTCCTGATCACTCAGGGAAAAGCTCCAACTGACTAGGCAACAACTGAAACGTCATCCGGTGATGTGGTGTTGAGCCCATTTCTTTCAATCCATCTCTGTGTGCCTGCGTGGGATATCCCACATTTGTTTCCCATCCATAGCCCGGAAAATCAATCGCCAGCTGGCGCATCAGGTCATCGCGATAGGTTTTGGCAAGTATGGAGGCTGCCGCAATAGATAGATATTTACCATCACCTTTGACAATACATTCGTAAGGAATTTCATTTTGTGGTTTAAATCTATTTCCATCAATCAAAAGCAGTTCTGGGATGGTCTTGAGTTTTTCCACAGCCCGATGCATGGCCAGATAGCTTGCATTGAGAATATTGATCTCATCAATCTCCCCCGGAGAGGCCACTCCTATTCCCCAGGCGATGGCATCTTTGATCACATCCTTTTTCACTTCCAGTCGCTGCTTTTCAGTCAGTTGTTTAGAGTCATTCAGGATTTTGTGAGAAAAGTCTCGTGGGAGTATTACGGCTGCCGCCACCACAGGCCCGGCGAGGCATCCACGACCCGCCTCGTCACATCCGGCTTCAATTTTTTCCTTCTGAAAGTAGGGTTTGAGCATTGGCTTCAAAGTTAATGGAAGCTCGATTTTCAAACATCTAAAATGTAATGCGGGTTACATTCTGGAAGGATCGGACATCCCATCACCGCAGGGAATCGTACATTCGTAAAAAACTAGATGATGAAATATGTAGCATTAGCAGTCGGCATCTTCCTTTTCAGCTGCCAGACTCAGGGAAACAATAGCAACAATCCAAAAACGGTCGCTCAGGAAGTCGATTGGCAAGAGCTCGATACCGCCACGTTTGCCGGTGGATGTTTCTGGTGCGTAGAAGCTTCTTTCGAGCAAATTCAGGGAGTCGCTGAGGCAGTTTCTGGGTATGCAGGTGGAGTGGCATCTAATGCAAAATATCAGCTGGTGAGTTCAGGGAGGACCAATCACGCAGAGGCAGTGCAGGTGTATTATGATCCTTCTGTCATTAGCTATGAGACCTTATTGGAGATCTTTTTCACAGCTCATGACCCAACACAGTTGAATCGTCAAGGGCCTGATGTCGGCAGACAATATCGATCTGAAATTTTTTATCACAATGAGGAGCAGAAGAAACGTGCGGAGGCTAAGATGGAGGAGCTGGCTGCAGATTTTTCAGACCCGATCGTAACGAGACTTAGCAAGCTCGATGGGTTTTATAAGGCAGAGGATTACCACCAGGACTATGAAGTGAACCATCCGGATAATCCGTACATCCGAAATGTATCCCGACCTAAAATCGAGAAGGTGGCCAGAAAATTTAAGGATATCCTAAAGTCAAACTAGAAATGTCATGCCGGACTTTCATCCGGCATCTTCCAGACCTGTAAAATATGAATCAATCGCGTCCACTGCGCATTTTTTTCGCTCTCCCTCAATGCCTGAAACGATGGCATATGGGAGCTTGCGGTCTTCCAGATAGTTTTTATATACTTCAAAAAAGTGCTTTCTCAACTTAGGATGCTCCCGCTGTGGATCAGGAGTCCAGGGGATGTCAATATTATTGAGTAGGTAAAAAGCATATTCCCTTTTCTCGAGCTGCTGCTCAATCCATGCATCCGTATGTCCGTATTTGTGGTCGCTCCATACTTTGATCACGATTAGATTCGTGTCACAGATCAGGTATTTGTTGGCATACTCTGCTTTGTCATCCTCCCACGCAAGCTGCCCTTCGGCGATGGATTTTAGATCGTGCTGCTCATAATTCCGATCCAATCGGTCAAGATAAAAACGTGCGTACTCCGGCACCCATTCTGTATCATAATGCATGGCCAGGTGTTGACATAGCTCACTTTTTCCAGTCGATTCAGGGCCCACTATTGCTATTTTTTTGATCATCTATTATCAATTGTGTCGTTTCGAGTGAAGCGTGAAATCTCCTAAAATATGGTAAAGATTCCTCCTTCGTTGGAATGACATAATAATTATTTCTCGCCCATCATCAATTTCTGCTTCCAGGAAACCCAACCCATGATTGCCAGCGCAGTGAATACCATAAACTGAAGGCTGGTAAATGGAAGACCCTTATAGATGTAGAGAGGGATAGAAATGAGGTCACAAGCAATCCAGAATAGCCAGTGCTCGATTTTTTTCAGCGCCATTAGATACATCCCGGTTATGGCCAATCCCGTAGTGATGGAATCCACAAGAGGTACAGTGCTGTCTGTAAACTTTATCAGCATGATGTAAATAAAGCCGGAAGCAAAGAGAAACGTGCAGACGTTCACTACATGACCGCCAAAGGAACTCCGGGTAATGGGAATCTGGCTCGCCGCAATGTCCTTCGTGTTTTTCCAGTTCCACCAGCCATATACACTCATCATAAAATAGTAGACATTGATTCCGGTCTCAGCATAAAGCCCATATTCATAAGTAAGGAAAATGAAGATCACCACGCTCACAATCCCGAAGGGGTAGACCAGAATATTCTCCTGTTTGCTAAACCAGACACTCAGTATCCCGCAAATCACGGCAATGAATTCCAGCCAGGTGGTTTCAAGTAGTTGTTCGTAAAATGAATTCCAAATTTCCATGCTATAAAATTAAAATTAGGCTATATGGCATGCAATCAGTATCGGGAGATGACATGTCTCAATGGCCAGGTCGAGCATAATGCTCGTCCATTGCGTAAAAATATGTCTTGCAATAGTATGAATTCTATGGAACCAACATAATTTTGCACGGCAAATAATCATAACTGTTCAGCATTATTTGCCATGACGACAAACGAAAAATTCCTCTTCGAAGCACTTACCTACGACGATGTGCTTCTCCTCCCCGGTTATTCTGAAGTACTTCCCCGAGACACGGACACATCTGCTCAAATCACTCGAAATATTCGATTGAATATTCCTTTGGTTTCTGCAGCAATGGATACGGTAACAGAAGCCAAATTGGCCATTGCGATGGCATTGGAAGGTGGAATTGGAATCATTCACAAAAACATGTCAATTGATCAGCAGGCCATCCAGGTGCGAAAAGTGAAGCGTTCGCAAAGTGGGATGATTCTCGATCCGATCACCCTGCATGTAGACGCTACGGTAGCTGATGCAGAGGCGATCATGAAGGAAAATAAAATCGGCGGAATCCCGGTTGTGGATAAAGACGATAAGCTGATTGGCATAGTGACCAACCGTGATTTGCGTTTTGAAAAGAAACCGAAGAAGCCAGTGAAGGATATCATGACGAAGGATAATCTGATCACAGCCACTGCTGAGGTTGGGTTGAACGAAGCGGAGGCCATCCTTCAAAAGCACAAAATCGAAAAATTGCCGATAGTAGATAAAAACGGTAAGCTAACTGGACTGATTACGTACAAAGACATTCTGAAAAATAAAGATCGTCCGAATGCCTGTAAAGACGAATATGGTAGGTTAAGAGTAGGAGCTGCGGTCGGTGTGACCCCTGATATTGAAGATAGAATCGCTGCGTTGGTGAAAGCCGGAGTGGATCTAGTATCTATTGATACAGCACATGGTCACTCAAAGGGAGTGATCGACATGGCCAAAAGAATCAAGAAAGCTTTTCCTGATTTGGAAACGATCGTAGGAAACATCGCAACGCCGGATGCGGCAAAGGCTCTGGTGGAAGCTGGTGCTGATGCCGTGAAAGTAGGCGTTGGTCCCGGAAGTATCTGCACGACTCGGGTAATTGCCGGGGTAGGAGTACCGCAGCTTTCTGCAGTGTATGAGTCAGCGAACGCAATCAAAGGATCAGGAGTGCCGGTAATCGCAGATGGAGGAATTCGTTTCTCAGGCGATGTGGTGAAGGCGCTTGCGGGAGGTGCTGATACGGTGATGATCGGGTCATTGCTGGCGGGTACTGAAGAGGCACCAGGCGAGGTGATCCTATATGAAGGAAGAAAATTCAAGTCATATCGGGGCATGGGTTCTGTAGAGGCGATGGAGGAAGGCTCCAAAGACCGCTACTTCCAGGATGCTGAGGATGACATCAAAAAGCTAGTGCCGGAAGGAATTGTTGGACGGGTGCCTTTTAAGGGCTCAGTGCAGGAAGTCCTTTACCAAATGGTAGGAGGATTAAAAGCCGGTATGGGTTATTGTGGTGCTGGAAACATAGAAGCTTTACAGGAAGCCAAATTTGTGAAAATCTCAGGAGCAGGTGTAGCAGAAAGCCACCCGCATGATGTTCATATTACCAGAGAGGCGCCTAATTATAGTAGGAAGTGATAGATTGACCTTTAATAGCTTGAAACCGCATCAACCACATGCCAACCAATGCTATTGGTATCTTGGTAATTCTTGACCTGAATTTTTTTGGTAAGGGTTTGTTGGGGGTTAACAACTTCGTAAATAATGTGATCCTCAGATGTAATTATGGATTCTGTCTTACTATAATAACTAACACGAATTTTAATGTCTTTAAATTTTGCAATTTTAGCACTATTTGTGATGTTGACGTTTAGATTAATTTTATCACCCCAAAAACTCTCAGAGTAGGTGCCATCAGCATCGACAAATGTATTGGGCCTTATGGATTCGTACAATTCTAATTGTTTTAATATTTTGTAATAGTTCGAATCATCGATATTTTGCGAACATGCAATTAGAAATGAGAGGGAAAGCAGGTAAATTAATTTCATGGCGATTTATTTCAGATAAATTTACAAATACCTGCTTAAATAGCCTACTCAATATTTTTACTTCAAAACTGCCACCTCAGTCTCCCCACCCTTCGTCAAATCTCCAATCTTTACTTTGATATCCGAATCCAGAGGAAGGAATAGGTCTACACGGCTACCAAAGCGAATGAAACCTACGGAGGTTCCCTGCTCTACCGCATCACCAACTTTTGGATAGAAAGCAATCCGTCGGGCTACTGCGCCGGCAATTTGCCGCATGAGGATGGTGACGCCATTTTCAGTTTTGAATCCTACAGAAGTGCGTTCGTTATCCGTACTGGATTTTGGGTGCCAGGCTACTAAAAATTTACCGGGATGGTATTTGAAGAAATCCACCACACCTTTGATCGGGCTTCTGTTTACGTGCACATTGAGCGGAGACATGAAGATCGAAACCTGAATCCGGTCTTCTTTATGATATTCTCCTTCATAGGTCTTTTCAATCACTACCACTTTTCCCTCTGCCGGGGCATACACCACTCCGTCTTTAGGAGGGGTGATCACATTTGGGTTTCGGAAGAAACGAACCACAAGAGTCATGAAGATAAGCGCTGCTGCAGCAAATATCATCTGAATGATAAAGACTGGGATCAGCCAATACAGCAGCGCATACAGTCCGCCAGTAAGCACCGCCATCAAAGGGATCATCTTTATACCTTCTTTGTGTATCCTCATTGTTTGAATAATTTAGAATGTCATCTTGAACGAAGTGAAAGATCTATTTTCAAAAAAAAGCAGATTCTTCGCTGCGCTCAGAATGACACAAATAAAATGGCTGCCGTCCCACGGCTAAAAGCCGCCACGGAATTTGTAGGTCTTGGCCACTTTATCAATCGCTACGATATAAGCTGCGATACGCATGCTCACGTTATACTCCTCCGAAGTAGCATACACCTTATCAAAGGCTGTCTTCATGATACGATCAGAGCGGCGACTCACCCGCTCGCGAGTCCAGCCATATCCAAGTCGGTTTTGTACCCACTCAAAGTAGGAAACTGTCACACCGCCAGCATTGGCTAAGATATCAGGAACAGCCAAAATACCTTTTTCATTCAGGATAGCATCCGCTTTGGCAGAGGTAGGGCCATTGGCACCCTCCACGATCATTTTTGCTTTGATCTTGTCTGCATTTTGCTTGGTGATCACATCTTCGATGGCTGCCGGCACAAGCACGTCAACTTCCAAAAGAAGTAATTCTTCCGCATCCATTTTCTCTGCACCGGAAAAACCTTCCAAACTTCCATTGTTGGCGTTTCGGTATTCGATGGCTTTTTTTATGTTGATACCTTCCTTGTTGTAATAAGCACCGGATAGGTCACTGATCGCAATTACGTTCACACCTCGTTCTTCCAGGAGGGTGGCCGCCCATGATCCTACGTTTCCAAATCCCTGAATAGCACAGGTAGCTTTGAAAGGATTGATTTTTTGTTTTTCCATGGCAGCCAGCGCGGAGATCATCACCCCTCTACCAGTAGCCTCTTCACGACCTAGAGAACCTCCAAGCACAAGTGGTTTGCCTGTTACTACAGAGTTTACAGTCATGCCTTGGTTTCTGGAGTATTGGTCCATCATCCAGGCCATTTCCCTGGGTCCTGTTCCCATGTCGGGTGCAGGGATGTCCCGGTCTTTTCCAAAAACGTCATGCATTGCCTGGGTAAAGGCTCTAGTCAAACGCTCTACCTCTCCTGCAGACATCTGGCGCGGATTACATTTGATGCCGCCTTTGGCTCCACCGTATGGAATGTCCACCACAGCACACTTCCAGGTCATCCATGCCGCAAGCGCTTTCACCTCATCAATGTTTACATCCATGTCGTATCTCACACCTCCTTTGGAAGGGCCCAAAATGGTGGAGTGGATCACACGGTATCCTTCAAATACTTTGATCGATCCATTGTCCATTGTCACTGGTAGTGAAACGATCACCTGCTTGGCAGGGGTTTTCAACACATCATAAACTTCCTGATCCAAACCGAGGTGCTCGGCAGCAATCTGGAAACGAGACATCATGGATTCGAAAGGGTTATCTCTGTCCTTTATTGGCGCAGGTTCTATATATGCCATAGGAGTAAATAAAAAAGGGGTCTGTTGTTTATTTTGACCGCAAAGCTAAGCGTAAATCTGCTTCTCTTTAGAATAATTTCAAGAAAACTACAACAAAAGGAACGGCAATTAAAAGGCTGTCAAATCGGTCTAGAAAGCCACCATGACCGGGGATGATGGTGCCGGAATCTTTGATCTGAATGGAGCGTTTAAAATGGGACTCCACAAGGTCTCCGTAAGTTCCGGCAATCACCACAATAATTGCTACGCTGATCCATTCGATTTCATTCAGCCCGGTAAAATATAGCCCGATCACAATAGCTACCAACACAGCAGTCACCGCACCACCGATGCTTCCTTCCCAGGACTTGTTGGGTGAGATACGTTCGAATAATTTTCTTCTTCCGAAAAGGATTCCGCTGAAGTAGGCACCCACGTCATTGGCCCAGGTAAGAAAAAGTAGACCAAGTATGATTTCATACGAGTAATCCCCATGGTGGAAGACTAGGAGATTGGTGAGTGCAAAGGGGACGGCTACATACATAATGCCCAGATAGAACAAGGCAATATTTATGAATGGGTGCACATCACTTTTTTTGTACAGTTTGATCAAAAACACGAAGGATGCCAGCGGAAAAAGCAGGACGTAGTATTGATGTGAAAGAAAATCTGTCTCAATGAAAAAAGTGATTGTAAAGAGCAAAGCGCCAATGGTTACTCCCAAAAATCGGATGGGCAGGTAGCTTTGCAGGCGCATCAGCCGGTAAAATTCCCAGATGGTGAAGCATGAAATGGACAGAAATACTGCAAAAAATCCCCATTTGCTCCAAAGCAGCGAAAGGATGATAATGAGTCCGCCGATAACGGCAGAAAAAAGACGGGGGGCCAGGTCGGGATATCTACTCAAACTTGATTTCTTCTTTAATGATTTTAATTGCCCTGATCACCAGGTCAGGAGCCACAAAGATTTCAAAATTTCCGAAACCGTAGGCAGAAACTTTTTTATTGACCATCACGGGGTGCATGTCCCGCTCCTCCAGCACATCCCTCACGATTTGAGCCCGGTATTCCCGGCCGTCCTTAAATACCGCCTGCCAATCACGCATGCTCGAATTTTTTATAAAACACTCTGATGAGTAAGAATGAAATAACGGCGAAAATAAGCACCGCAGGCCATGGGGCTGATTGCTCCATTTGCTCGGGAGTTACCTCCACCACATCCTGTTGCGCCAGGTAGAGGGCTATCAGTGCCAGTCCATTGTTAGCCAGGTGCCCAATCATAGCCACGCTCAGTTTCCCACTCCAATGATAGAGGTAGCCAAAGAGTACACCCAGAAACATTCGAGGCATCACACCAAAAAACTGCATGTGAATAGCAGCGAAGATGAACCCAGTAAGCCAGATGGCCACATGATGGTTGGAAAATGCTTTGGAGAAAAAGTTTTGAATAAGCCCCCGAAAAAGTAACTCCTCGCCAATCGCCGGGATGATTGCTACCACCACCAGCGCTATAATGAAATGTGTTGTGGATGTGAAATTGGTCAGGTGCTCAGTCAATACTTTTAATTGTTCCTCAGACCTTTTGGCCCATTCCGCAAAGTCAGAGCTGCCAAAATCAAGGTTCATGTTCCATTCACCAATGGCACTATTTACCACCATGAAGCATATGGAAATGAGAAGGGTGAGTCCAGCAGTAGTTAAGGATACTCGAGGAAAAAAATCTTTGATGGGGGTTTGGAGGGCTATCGCAATGAAGATGATGGGCACCCCTATAAACATGATAATGGATGCCACTCCTTGAATACCTAGTAGCAGAACTGGATCCACTCCTAGCACCATCTCCATGTCTGTTTCTGTACTGCCACTCCCCAGCATCATCACGATACTGATATAGGCAGTAAGGCCAACGCCAAAGGCCCAGGCTCGTGCCCGCTGCTTATCTTCCGGGTAATTTCTTAGAATGTCCTGCATATGGCTAACTTTGCGGACAAATATAACCGTTCGGGATGGTTAAAATCAGTGACATAGAAATAGGGGAGTTCCCATTGTTACTCGCACCCATGGAGGATGTAAGTGATCCACCATTTCGGGCTGTGTGCAAGCAAAATGGAGCGGATTTGATGTTTACGGAATTTATTTCCTCAGAGGGATTGATCCGGCATGCAGAGAAAAGCGTGCAGAAGCTAGACATCTACGATTACGAGCGCCCCATCGGTATTCAGATTTTTGGCGACAAGATCGAATCCATGCGGGAGGCAGCTGCCATTGCAGAAGAAGCCAACCCGGAAATCATCGATATCAACTATGGCTGCCCGGTGAAAAAGGTGGCCTGCAAAGGAGCAGGAGCAGGCATCCTGCTAGACCTACCTAAGATGCAGAAGATGACTGAGGAGATTGTAAAGCAGGTGAATAAGCCCGTGACGGTGAAAACCCGACTGGGTTGGGACGACTCCACCATCAAGATTCAAGAGGTTGCTCATCGGCTTCAGGATGTGGGGATCAAGGCACTCAGCATCCACGGACGCACACGGGTGCAGATGTATAAGGGAGAGGCAGACTGGGGGCCAATCGCTGAGGTGAAAAACGATCCGGGCATCCACATCCCTATCTTTGGAAACGGCGACATAGACTCGCCTGAAAGAGCACTGGAATACAAAAACCGATACGGTGTAGATGGGATCATGATTGGCAGGGCTGCCATTGGCTATCCGTGGATTTTCAATGAGATCAAACATTACATAAAAACGGGCGAAAAGCTCGATCCACCTTCGCTGGAGGAGCGGGTGAGAGTTTCCGTGCAGCACCTTGATTTTTCCATCGAATGGAAAGGAGAGCGCCAGGGGCTTTTTGAGATGAGACGCCACTATACCAATTACTTTCGAGGCATCCCAAATTTTAAGCCGGTGAGAACAACGCTTGTGGAGTCAGAGTCTTATCAGGAGGTGAAAGAAACGTTACTGCAGATTCCTGAACTTTTCAGTGAGGTTGAAGCTTATTAGAGGGTTGCTTTTTGAAAGCAATTATTGCTACTCACACTAACTTACACACATGCAAAAATCTTCCGTCCTGGCCTGGGTCTTACTTCTTGTTTTGGGGTTAATCTGGGGGAGTTCATTCATTCTCATCAAAAAAGGGTTGGTAGGTTTGGCACCCCAGGAGTTGGGTTCGCTCCGCATTGTGGCAGCTTCACTTTTTTTATTACCATCCGCCATCCGTCGATTCAAATGGGTGGAGAGAAAGCGGCTCATCTATCTGGTTTCTGTCGGGTTATTGGGTAGCCTGATTCCGGCATTTTTGTTTGCCATTGCGCAGACACAGCTGGCCAGTTCCATCACCGGGGTACTCAATGCGCTGGTGCCGATTTTTACGATCCTGATTGCCCTGCTCCTTTTCAAACAGAAGCAAACCAGCAAAGTATACCTTGGAGTTTTGATCGGTTTCATCGGCACGGCCATTCTGATCACTGCGGGTGAAGGGAACTCTTTGGCAGGAATAAATTCTTATGCGCTTTTAGTGGTACTTGCTACCATCTGTTATGCCTCCAACCTGAACCTGATCAAACAGAAACTAAACGACCTGCATGCTGTGACCGTGACCAGTGTATCCTTATTTCTGGTAGGGCCTGTTGCTGCAATCCATTTGTTTGGATTTACTGACTTCTGGCCCAAACTCATGACCGTGGAGGGAACAGGCCTGGCTACCTTTTATGTATGCCTTCTCGGCATCATGGGCACAGCCATTGCGCTCATTATTTTCAATAAAGTGCTCCAAATGAAAGACGCACTTTTTGCCTCTTCAGTGACCTATATTATTCCGGTCTTTGCGGTGATATGGGGTGTCATCGATGGGGAGAAGCTCTACCTCTGGCATTACTTCGGCATGATTGCCGTGGGCATTGGTGTCTATGTGGCCAACTCCAACCGTGCAGCCTATAAAAAGCTGGGTAAAACAAAATAGACCAGCACACTAATCAGCAGGCTGGAGACGATATTTAGCCAGACGCCCGCTCGAACCATATCATTTATTTTCAGTTCACCTGAGCTAAAGACGATTGCATTTGGCCCGGTGGCAATTGGGAGCATAAATGCACAGGATGCCGCCATGGTGGCAGGGATCATCAGTAGGAATGGATGAATACCAATCGCTTCGGCCAGTGCCGCAAGAACAGGCAGCATAATGGAGGCTGTGGCCACATTCGAAGTTACCTCGGTTAGGAAATTGACCACCAGTGCCACTATGAGGATGATGACAAAGGTGGGCAGACCGGAAACCCCGGTGAGCTGATGGCCAAGCCACTCTGCAAGTCCGGAGCTCTGAAAGGCTGCTGCTATGGAAAGACCACCCCCGAATAGAATGATTACACCCCAGGGCAATCTCTCTGCTTCTTCCCACGTCAAAAGTGGCTTTCCTTTTTTCTCTTTGGATGGAATGATAAACATTGTAAGCGCTGCACCAATGGCAATCACGGTATCATTGATGCCAGGGATAAGTTGATCGAGGAGAAACGAGCGGGTGATCCACAGCACTGCAGTGATGATAAAAACCGTCGCTACGGCACGTTCTTCCTGCCCCATTTTTCCTAATGCCTCTTTTTCTTTCTGAATCAATTCCCGCCCGATAGGCATGTCCACTTTGTGAAGGGGAAAAACGAGCCTGGTCAGTACCACCCAGCAAAACACCAGCATGATCAGGGAGAAAGGAAGGGCAAAGGCCATCCAGGTAGCGAAGCTGAATTCCTGGCCATAAAGCTTATTCGCGATCGAGACGAAAATTGGGTTGGTAGGGGTGCCTACCAGGGTGGCTACTCCACCAATGGAAGCGGAGAAGGCAATCCCCAGGAGCAGGGCCTTGAAAAACAGCTTACCGGATTCCCCGGTGAGTTCTCTGATTTCAGCAATCAGAGCGGCTGCAATGGTCACCATCATCAGCGTAGTGGCTGTATTAGAAATCCACATGGACAGAAGCCCGGAGGCCAACATAAAACCAAGGACGATGAATCGGGCATTGGTACCCACTGCTGAGATGATTTCGATGGCTATTCTCCGATGCAGATTCCATCGTTGCATGGCGATGGCAATAATAAATCCGCCCACGAATAGATAGAGCATCTTATCTCCATAGGCTGCTGTAGTTTGTGCAATAGGAGCACCTCCGGTGAGTGGTAAAAGTACGATTGGTAGCAAAGCTGTAGCAGATATTGCCAGTGCTTCCGAAAGCCACCAACTGGCCACCCAGAGTGTGGAAGCCAACACGGCATTGGCAGAAGAGTCGAGTCCCGCAAAGGGCTCAAAGAAGAAAACGATGCAAAATAAAAAGGGCCCGATCACGAGCCCTAATCTTTTTCTGATCATAAGAGGTTTAGTATGACTCTTCCTCTAATTTCTCAAAATCAAATTCATTTAGGAAATTTCTCGCCTGATCAAGGTTTTGGAAGTCAAATTCCCTCACTTCGCCTTTTGAGCTGTGAATCTCAATTTTGACAATTGAAATACGCGCATCATGTGTCAAAGGGTCATCGATCAGTCTGCCACCACCTGAGGTGTCCCTGATTTTATGTGAAAGCACTACGGTCTTGCGCTTTATTCTATTACAATAAGAGCATTTGTATTCCTTTTCCAGCTCTCCATCTTCTGTCTCAGTGGCTTCCCGGATGATTTCTTCTTTTTCTAATCTCAAGGTTTGGAAACCACACCTGTCGCACTCCAGCGCACTTAGATGGCCTTTATACTTTTCAATTTTGGTATATCCCGTTGCTTCATCTATCCAAACATCATAATCCACTGAGAATACATTTTCTTCTGCCTGCATCCCTTCATCCAGATACGCATCCTCCTCGGCTTCACTCAGAAGCTTCATTTTATTTCCGTTCTCCGGATTGATGCGAGGAGTAAATCGTAGTTTCTTTAGTTTCTTCTCAAGGATTCTTGGATAGTAGAATTTCAGGATCAGTTGCGCAATGTATCCGTACAGCACGCCGATACACATTGCAACGAACAACCGAATGAAAAACCAGACGAAATCAAGTTTCATCGTTTCATACTCCAGCGTATTACAAAAAAGGAAGAGGGCAATAGCAATTAAAATGTGCCCGCTCAGAAGCTTCTTAGTTTCTTTTTCACTGGCAAGGTCAAACTTTTCTTTGAGGGTCTTTTGGAGTGAGAAATTGATCCTATAGAATATATAATTGAGGACTCCAATGCCTAACACTACAAAGACGAGGATCGAGACGATCTCCTGCCATTTGGCAAGAAAATCGAGATATAATTCTTCATTCATACGGGTGACAAGTTTTAACAAAAATAAGTGATTTCTAAAATCACCATACTTTATTAAAAACAGTACGAATTTTCGCTTCCCTAATTGTTTACGGAATTAACTTTTTTTGTTGAGTCGGGCAGAAGCACACGAAGGAGTGAAACCTTCTGGGCGTAGGGGTTGAGGGACTGCACTTGTTGAGGTTCTTCCTCCACAGGAAGTAAAGACGCCCACTTCGAAAGCTCTTTGTTTGCCATCGCCGTTAATCTTTCCTCCGCTTCCATCAAGAAAGCGAAAGTGCCGAGTAGCAGCAGTAGCGTTATGAGTTTATTGAGCTTGGGGTTCATTTTAGTCCTTGTTTCTAAATGAGCGTCTTCCACTTCTAGTGTTGAAAACCTAACCTTTGATTGAAAGATGTGTACCGCTATGAAAAAGTTGCATCACATCCCAAAAATCCTCAATTCAAATGTTAAATGCAGTTAATAAATGTTATAAGGTGCATTCAATCACCTGAATTGTACAGGAAGTACCCCGGATTGTTTGAAAGGTTACAAGGACTTAAATGACTATTTCCAGCTCATCGGGTAATTGGTGTCTACATATTGCAAGCCTTCTTCTGTCACATAGATCGGCCCGAAAGTATCAAGCATTACCGCCAGCTCATGGGTTTCTTTGGCCCCAATGCTTGCTTCCACCGTGCCCGGGTGTGGTCCGTGAGGCAGCCCTCCGGGGTGAAGCGTGAAAGAACCACGGTCAATACCTTTTCGACTCATGAAATTTCCCTCCACATAATAGAGCACCTCATCCGAATCAATATTTGAGTGATTGTAAGGTGCAGGAATGGCCTGAGGGTGATAGTCAAACAATCGTGGCACAAATGAACAGATCACATAGCCGTACGACTGAAAAGTCTGGTGTACGGGAGGCGGCTGATGTATTCTGCCTGTGATTGGCTCAAAGTCGTGAATTGATAGTGCATATGGATAGAGGTTGCCATCCCAACCGACCAGATCAAACGGAGAGTGCTTGTAGTGATATTCATGAAGCATGTCTTCATGTTTGATCTTCACCAGGTACTCACCTTCGTCTCTTTCTGTCACCATTTCCGATGGTGGACGAATGTCACGTTCGCAAAATGGAGCATGCTCCAACAGCTGGCCCATCTCGTTTCGGTAGCGCTTAGGGGTTTCTACCGGATTGGTCGATTCGATGATCAGGAGCTTCAATGGGCCTTTGTTCCACTCCAGTCGGTAGATGGTCGTTCGCGGGATCACTACATAGTCACCCTGCTTGACCCTAAGCTTTCCAAATTGGGAATAGAGGTATCCGTTCCCCTCGTGGATAAAGATCACCTCGTCTGCCTGAGCATTTTTGTAGTAGTAATCCATCTTCCTGGAAGTAGGATGGCAGATGGCCATGCTCACGTCTCTGTTTTTCAAAAGCGTTTTTCTGGCCTCCAAAAAGTCGTCACCTGTCGTTTCTACACCTGAAGTATTTAGGTGCGTTTGCTTCAGCGTATAGTCCTTGGCGATTTCTGTTTTCCAGGGTTTGGATGGTCCTACCTTTTCCACCCGTGTGGGAGGATGGATGTGGTAGAGGTTGGAATAGATTCCTGAAAAGCCTCGTGAAGAAACTAACTCTTCGGCATAAAGACTGCCGTCTGGTTGTCGGAATTGAGTATGTCTTTTAGGTGGAATTTCACCCAATCTGTGATAGTATGCCATATTATCGCTGTGCTATTTTGTCTGCCTCATCCATAAGCTGGATGGCTCTAAGAAAAATTTCATCTTGTTCATTGAAAATGGGGTAGAATCCTTCATTGTCCCAAATCCCACGGGCTATATATGCTTTGGCCAGAAGCCTGATCAGCTCTTTGGATCTGTTGAATTCCCTCTCATTGAATTTTAACTCATTGCCTTCGGCAATTGCTGTCAGCTCTTTCAGCATTTTATCCGAAACTTTGAAAGATTGCCTAAACTTATCAAAGCCCATATTGGCCAATTCATCTCTATGATCCTGCGCATAGGTCACGGTGTATTCCTGAAGTGAATTGGTGCTGAAAAGCCTGTTGAGATATCTGGAATTCTGAGCCGTATCCAAGGGAACAAAGAAGTCCGGAGTAATACCTCCACCACCATAAACGATACGCCCCTTATCCGTTTTGAAAGCCAGCGAATCATTAAACTTGATGCTGTCGGAAGAGTAAAGCTCTCCATTTTCATATCGCTGGTAGGCTTCCATGTAATATTCTTCCAGATTGCCACCAGCATAGGTCTTTTGGATACTTCGTCCGCTGGGGGTGTAGTAGCGGGAAATGGTAAGCCTAAGCTCCGAGCCATCATTCAAATCGATAGGCAGCTGCACCAATCCTTTTCCAAAAGACCTTCTCCCAACGATCAACCCACGGTCATGATCCTGTACTGCCCCAGCCACAATTTCGGATGCCGAAGCTGAGCCTTCATCCACCATGATTACCAGGGAGCCGCTTTCAAAATCTCCTGTCTCGCCGGAGAAATGCTCCTCCGTATACCTCTTTTCTTTTCCATCAGTATAAACGATTAGCTGCCTGCCCGAGAGCACTTCATCAGCTATCTGTACGGCCCGATTGAGGTACCCGCCAGGATTCCCGGTCAGGTCAAGAACAAGCTTGGTCATGCCCTGATCTTTTAGTTTGAGCAAAGCTTCTTTGAATTCGAGATATGTAGAATTGGCGAAGCGGGCCACTTTAATGTAGCCGATGTTGTCGGTGACCATGTATGAGACGTCCACCGAATACTGAGGGATCACATCTCGCTCAATGGTAAAATCGATAAGCTCATCCTCTCCCTCACGCATGATGCTGACAGTAACCTCTGATCCTCCCGGACCCCTTAGCAACTCAATTACTTTCTGATTAGTGATGCCAACACCCGCGACTGTTTCATTGTCCACTTTCACAATTTTGTCACCAGACCTTATTCCAAGCTTTTGTGAGGGGCCACCGCTTAGAGGCGTCACCACGTGGATGGTGTCTTTAAAAATATTGAACTCTACGCCAATCCCTTCATAGTTTCCCTCCAGTCGCGATTGGATAAGATCAAGTTCTTTGGCTGGGATGTAGGAAGTATGCGGATCCAGGTCTTCCAGCATTTTGGTGATGGCCGTTTCCACCAGTTCTTCGCTATCTACTGCGTCCACATAGTCATTTTCTATGTGTGTAAGCACCTGACGAAATTTATTCAGGCTCTGCATAAAGTTGGAAGTGGGTGCAGAGGTAGAACCAGCCATATTGGCACCTATCAAGACCCCAACACATAGAGTGATAGCGATGTAAAGTGGAAGTCTTACTGCCCGGTTCGAATTTTTATGTGTGCTCATATTCAACGATAAAGGTCAAAAATAAAGGTTATTTAAGGGGAATGGAACGTATTGGGCATCAAACTGTTGACTTGCGTCGATGAAGAGGTTATTTTTGTGTATGGTCTTTGAAAAAACCATCGGTCAGGTTGTAGATGAGAACTATGTGTATGCTCGGGCATTGCATTATCTCGGGATCGATTTTTTTGATACGCCAAACCAAAAGCTCAAGGAAATTTGTGAAGAAAGAGGGCTGGATCGCCGAAGTGTAATCAAGACCTTTTATTCGTTTGATTCATGTCACAGATTCAGCTTTAAAGAGCTGGAAAAATATCCACTTGAGCTTCTTACTGAATATCTGAAACACGCTCACCATCTTTTTATCAAGGATAAGCTGCCATACATCGTGCACCTGGTGAGAAAGTGGAACAAAGACGGTGAGCTCAAAAGCCTGCTTCCCGAATTTGTGGAGGATTTCATAAAGCACATTTATGAGGAGGAGGACTCCACTTTCAAATACATTGAGCTACTCTGCGATATCAAGAATGGATGCGCAAAAGCACCATCTAATTTGTTCATCAATTTCAGAAACTATTCCCTGCAGGAAGAATTTGAGGAGCACCTGGACGAGGATGAATTTGGAGCGATTCGATCATTGGCTTCCTCCCTTGAGCCAATAGACCTTCATGATCGGGTGCTGCTCCATGAGATCAAAGCCTTTGATCGGGAGATGATCTACCACGCTGAGATCGAAAACAACATCTTTTTCCCTAAGGCCATCGAATTGGAAACTACCATTGGGAAGAAGATCAAAAGCCTAAGCACCCTCAATTAATGCCCAGAATACTGGCGATAGACTATGGTGCCAAGCGTACAGGCGTGGCAGTTACTGATCCATTGGGGATTATTGCCTCGCCATTGGATGTTTTCCCCAGCCATACCCTTGAGGATTTTTTGAAAGCCTACTTTCAGAAGGAGGAAGTGACCAAAGTGGTGATTGGGATGCCAAAAAATACGGATGGAAGTCCAACGAATGCAACTCCACTGGTGCAGGCGTTTATCAATCGTTTCAAAAAAGTATTCCCTTCGATGGAATTAATTTTGCATGATGAGCGCTTTACTTCCAAGATGGCCTTTGATGCGATGCTGGCTGGAGGGATGAAGAAAAAGGACCGCAGGAATAAGGGTAATGTGGACAAGATAAGCGCTACGATAATTTTGCAATCATATTTAGAGAGTAATCCATGATTTTTCCAATCGTATTGTATGGAGACCCTGTGCTGAAGAAGCGCGCAAGCGAGGTAGAAGAAGGCGATGAGTCGGTAAAGGAATTCATCGAGAGCCTGTATGAAACCATGTATGCCGCACAGGGTGTGGGGCTGGCGGCTCCTCAGGTGGGAGAGTCACTTCGGATCTTCGTGATAGACACTGCCCCAATGGAAGATGAAGAGGAAGATGGTCTGAAGCAGGCCTTTATCAATCCGGTGATGATTGAAGAGCTGGGAGAAGAGTGGGCGTTTGAAGAGGGCTGTTTGAGCATTCCGGGCATCCGGGCGGATGTAAACAGAAAGCCAAAAATCACGATTGAGTACTTTGATGAGAACTGGGAGCTGCATGAAGAAACCTTTGATGGGATGAAAGCGCGGGTGATCCAGCATGAGTATGATCACATTGAGGGAAAGCTCTTTACCGATTACCTAAGTCCATTCAAGAAAAAACTACTGAAAGGGAAGCTGGCCAACATCAGCAAAGGGAAGACAGATGCGGAGTACCGGGTGAAGGTGCCGGGGTGATCTAGTAACTTCCAAAGTACTTGTCATTTCGACGGCAGGAGAAATCTTTAAACTTTTTACTGCTACTCATCAATAATGTAGATTTCTTGTTTCACTCGAAATGACAAAATTTTGAGATTTTTAATTAGTCCAACTTATTAAACCATGAAAGACCTGACCATTTCACTCATTCAAGCAGACCTTCACTGGGAAGAAATAGACGCCAACCTGGCCATGTTTGAGGAAAAAATCTGGTCGATTGAAAAATCTGATCTCATCGTCCTTCCCGAGATGTTTACCACAGGCTTCTCCATGAATGCCGAAAAACTTGCCGAGCCACCCGGTGGAAAAACTTTTAAGTGGATGCGGCAGATGGCCGCCCAGAGAAAAGTAGCAGTAACAGGGAGCTACATCGTGAAAGAAGGAGGCCAATATTTCAACCGGCTCTATTTCGTCTACCCGGATGGATCTTCGAAGCAGTATGATAAAAAGCATTTGTTCAATCTGGCGGCAGAGGGAGAAACCTACACGCCAGGCTCGGAGCGAATTATTTTGGAGTATCAGGGCTGGAAGATCCATCCGATGATTTGCTATGATCTGCGGTTTCCCGTGTGGGCGCGATCCCGAAGGACACCTGAAAACCTGTACGAATATGACCTGCTCCTTTATGTAGCCAACTGGCCCGATACCCGTGTGAATGCGTGGGACACCCTGCTCAAGGCGCGAGCGATTGAAAACCTGGCATACTGTGCCGGGGTGAATAGAATAGGGACGGATGGATTCCCCAAGGACTACAATGGTCATTCGGACATTTATTCACCCAAAGGAGAGGAGCTGGCTTTTTCTGACAATAAAGAAGAGATTCTGACCGCCACACTCTCAGCGGAGGAGCTGCAGAACTACCGCAGGGATTTCCCTTTTCAGGAAGATGCGGATGGGTTTGAGTTGGGGTAGGAGATCAGATCTTTCTGAGGCATGTTTGTTGGTGACAACACCAACAAAGGCTGAAAGGTCAGCACTTGGGGATTACTGGCGTGATCCCGGTGGGGGATTGTCAAGCGAAAGCCCTTCTCGTTGCACTAGAAGGTTCTCTTTGTTTGCTCTGCTCATTCAAGCGAGCTTGATTCGCTCGCAAACAAAAAACCCGATGCTTTCGCATCGGGCTTTCGCTTGCAGAGGCGGAGGGATTCGAACCCCCGGTACCTCGCGGTACAACGGTTTTCAAGACCGCCGCATTCGACCACTCTGCCACGCCTCTGTGATCTCTGCAATATTCTATTGAGCAGCTTCCTACTCTTCTAATTTCTTCGAGGCGGTTCCGCCGCATTCGACGGGGACGCCTAGTCCACTCTGCCACTCCTCTGTGTTCCCAGCCTGCCGGCAGACAATTCTACAATATTGTAAGTAGTTTCCTACTTTGAAGAATTCCTCCGCTGGAAGCGGCGAAAATCGGATCGCAAAAGTAGCGGTTTTTAGGAAAGAGACAAATTCAATTCACTCGAAAAAAGGGGCAATTGATTCTTTCATCCGTTCGGGCATTTTCACCGGCCTGCCTGTCTCCATATTCATGAAGGCAAGGATGGTCTCTCCAGTGTTTACCAGGTCCCCGGCTTCATTTCGTATTTCATAAAGAAATCGCATTCGGGCCCTTGGCATCTCCGGGATGATGAGCTTGATGGTAAGCAGGTCGTCATACTTGGCCGGGCCGTGATACTTAATGGAGAGATCCAGTACGGGCATGCCCACCCCCGCATCTTCCATTTCGCTGTAAGGGAAGCCCAGCGCGCGGAAGCCTTCCACCCGGGCCACTTCATAGTAGGCAGGATAGTTGCCGTAATACACGAAACCCATCTTGTCGGTTTCGGCGTATCTGACCCGGATATGTGTTTCGTGGGTATACATTATCGATAAATTCTCTCCCTGTTCAGCGCTCGCTGGAATTTTGCCGCATTCACATTGTGCTCCACAAGTGTTTTTGCAAACACATGATAGCCAGAAAAGTCCGAATTGGCACAGAAATATAAATAATTATGGTCTGCATAGTTCAACACCGCATCCATAGCGGGGATGCTCGGCATGCTGATTGGCCCTGGAGGGAGTCCTCTATACTTGTACGTATTGTAAGGGGATTCAAATTCTTTGTCTTTGTTTAGTATCCGTCGGATGCTGAAATCCCCAATCGCAAAAACCAGTGTGGGGTCGGCTTGTAAGGGAATTCCCCGCTTTAGCCTATTGATATACACTCCGGCAATTGTGGGAGCTTCGTCCATTTTGTTGGTTTCTCCCTGCACGATGGAGGCCAGCGTGGATACCTGTTCCTTCGACATGTTTAGGTCTTTGGCTTTTTGCTTTCGTTCCTCCGTCCAGAATCGATCGTATTCGGCCTTCATCCGGTCGAGGAGTTCTTTGGGGCGGGTAGTCCAGTACACTTCGTATGTGTTAGGAATAAACATACTGACGAAGGTCTCCTTTTTAAACCCGTAATATTGAGCTGTAGTATCTGCAAACAATATAGGTGCTAACTCAGCTGAATCTATCTCCAGATTCTGAGTAAGGATTTTTGGGAGTTGCTTCAGCAACCGAGCATTAGAAAATGTGAGCTTAACAGGAGTTTGGGCACCTGACCTCAGTAGGTTGATTAACTCCATGTTGGTCATATCTCCTTTGATAAGATACATGCCGTTTTTCACATTTGTATCCAGGTCTTTGAGTTTGGCCAGAAAACTGAAGGATACCAAATCATTCACTATGCGTTCATCCGATAGTTTATCCTGAAGCTGCTTGAATGTAGTGCCTCGCGGTATTGCAAAGTATCGATCTTCCTGTTCTATCAACACATTGGGCGTGTAGATAATCTGATAGGTGTAGAACGCAAATGATGAGAGCATCATGGTAAACACCACGAGGAAAATGGCGATGAAATATTTTTTACGCATAGGGCAAAAGTAATACGAGGTTTTATCAGGAAAGGATATTCTTCGGGAAGGCTACAGCTCCATATCTGCCGTGGTGCGTGATCGAGATTAGCTCTCTGGCAGGCTCTATAACCGGGAGATTTAAATCATCAGATCCAATGTGGTAATCAAGTCCCTTTTCTCGAAAGAAGTCAATGACCATGAATCGAATTCCTTCACTCCAGTTGCTATTCTTCTTGGTAAATATTTGGTAGTCTATTTTATCTAAGTCTCCACAGATAGCAAGGATATAGTCTTTTGCATCATGAATTTCACCTTTTATTCCGTCTGACTCGAAAGTAATGTGGTCATCTTCTTTTTTGAGTTTGATAGGAATCTTGGAGGGAGAATAGTTAATAGGCTCTCTCTTGCATTTAAAAATTGCTTCCTTAGCAGACCACAAGAGCCAGAATTGATTTGGATGATCAATCAGAATATCTTCTTTATTTCTGATCAGATCCAAAGACCGATCATCCCGCTCTCTCAGCTTTGGATCCTCAAGGTCTACTATATCAATTCCCAGCATTAGTTTATTCGCTAAATCTCCAATCTTCTATAACATATTCAGCCTCGTAAACTCTACCTAGCTTGGTTTCGTTTCTGGTTTCATGGACAAAATCAACAACCTCGCCATCTAAAATAAGATCATACATGATCTCCCAATAGGTATCTGTCTGATTCTCGTAAGGCTCATTCCCATTGTAGAGTGCAACTGTAACTTTCTTGGCACCATTCTCTACGTAGGAACTTATATCGATTTGTTCATTCACACCGTCCTTAGTAGAAATGTGATACTCTGATTTGTAGATAAGGGAGTCATCTACGTAAACGTGAGCAATATTTTCTATTCTGCTGATCACTACTTTAAAATCAGAACTTACCTGTTCTTTTTCCTTTTTTTCCTGAACAACTTCTGGCTTTTCTTCTTTGGCCTGCTCTTTCTGAGTAGTTGAGCCACATGAGAAGGTAAATAAAGTGACAATCAAAATGTAAAATCTCATGGATGTGTTGATTTTTGAGTTTCTGATTTCTTTCGGTGCAAAAGTAGCAAATAGAATGCTGCTTGTATTTTTAGGTATATTTTGGTTTTACATCAAAATCCACCTCTGCTCGTTGAGCGATCTGTTTTACCTCCGGGATCCAGTACGCGATCTTTAGGATAAACCGGTTAAACAGATCAATAGGCCAAGGGAACTTTCTTGCAATGTCAATGAAAAGAACTACTCTGACTTCCTTAGACTCGTTTTTTGCTTCATGTAGGTAATTATCATTAAAAATGATGCCTTCTCCATTTTTCCAATAATAAGTCTCTGCGTTCTCCATACTATCCTTTCGGTTTTGATCATTATCCTTTAGGTCATCATTGATCTTTATCCAGCACATATTGTTTTCGTTGTTCTCAGGGATGATCACTCCTAAATGATACCGAAGAAAGCCGTAGTAATAGCCCTTATGGGGACGAATATGCTGTTCCGGATCAAGAATGGAAAAGAAGGCTTGCTTTATCCGAGGTATTTTCTTTAGCAGGTCAGCTGTGTTGGGACACTTCTCACAATTCTTATTTATGAATTTTCCAGACTTGATTACAAAGGATTTCCACTTAATAGAATGAACACCACCTTCGGTTTTATTACCGGCTAGCCCCTCCATATTGGTAATTTGATCTTTGTATGATAGAAGGCCCTCACATTCCTTCCTAATCTCTTCGTAATTGTCCTCAAGCAGTTTGAAATCTGGGTAGGTCTTATGGTAATCATAAATGAAAGCTGGCGTCCTCTTAACCCATCCTTTCCTCTCAAAACTCTTGAAGAGACCATTTACCCTTGCCAGCATGTTTGCCATATTCTCAGTCCAATTTGATTCGGCGAAGTTAAAAAAATGCATGCCGAGAATTATTTTTCAGCAGACTTTTTCAACATTATTCGATTTAAGTTTTATTAATACAGCCATCAAGAGTCATGCCGACAGTTACTTTCGCTTCGTTTCATGAATGAGTTAGTCATAAGTGAATAATTTTGAGCCTTCAAAATCGATGATATGCAGCGAAACATCTATTTGATAATTTTATTTTTTGGCTTCCAGATCAATCTGTTTTCGCAGGTGCTGATCCCAGGCGACCTCCAAAATGACATTTTCAAGCTAATTACTTTAGAGAATGATTTTGAGGACAAGCCAATCGTAATTAACCCCAGTATTCTTACCTATTATGATATTGACAGTATGTCATTTCTGGGATGGGAGAGGTTGATTTTCAATACAAAGCAGGTTGGTGATCGATCGTTTCGGGTGATCAACCCAAGTGCTTCCATGTCATATAATAGTGAATACGCGAGAGGTTTAAATGATGGGGCTGTTTGGTTGGGCAGAGGATTGAATTCCTCAATGAACTTTGGTTTCACCGGAAGGAAGGGAAAGTTTCACTATTCATTTGCTCCGGTGGTTTACTATGCTCAGAATAAACCATATAGAATCGACTCGGGTCCTTTTGACAAAAATGAATTTCAATACCCTTTCAATCGGGGCATAGATTGGGTTTTAAGATATGGTGATAACGCCTTTGTTGATTTCTGGTGGGGACAATCGGAGGTTAGATTCATCGAAAAGAACTTCACAGTTGGGTTGTCAACGCAAAATTTTATCTGGGGACCTTCGCAGATCAACCCACTCTTGATGAGCAATAATGCTCCCGGCATCCCCCATATTGATATTGGTACCGCTACTCCTTTTCGAACAAAGTCGGGAGATTGGGAATTTAAAGTTTACTGGGGCGTGATGCAAGAGTCGGATTATTTTGATGAAGAAAGCGACAATGACTTAAGGTATCTCAATGCGTGGACAGTAGGATACAGGCCATCATTTATGGAAGGTTTGTCTGTAGGAATGACTCGGATTAAATATCGGGATATGCCAGATGGAGGTAGGTTGGGATTTAAGGATTTGTTCACCTCATTTTCCACTGAAGTTTTAGAAGATCCAGATCCAATTGTTCCCGGCGGACAAAATGATGTGTATGATCAGATGGCCGCCTTTACGATGAGATGGGCCTTTCCTGATAAAGGGTTTGAATTTTATATAGAATATGCGCTTAATGATTTTCCAGGAAATCTTGCGGGCTTACTTGAACTTCCAGACAGATCGCGTGCCTACAACCTTGGATTCATAAAGGTGAAAGATTTGAAGAATGGAGCTAAGCTGTTACTAAACTATGAGCATACTACTCTGGCCAACAATCAAACACAGATTAATAATATAACTCCGACATATTATGCGCATTCGGTTGTAAAACAAGGGTATACAAACAATGGACAGATCATGGGAGCAGCGGATGGACCTGGCGCCAACGCGGATTTGCTAAGAGTTAACTATTACATCAACAGCCATATTGTAGGGTTCTCCTATCATAGAACCAGACACAACGATGATTATTTGGTGAAGAATTTTCCTTTTGGAGATCCTCCTCACGATTGGGAAAATTCATTTGATTTAAGCTATTCCAGGCAGTGGAATAATATGTTTGTGGATGCACATATGAATGTTACAACTCGCAGAAATTGGTACTTCGACACTGATGTTTTTACATTTTATAACATTCAACCTTCAGTTAGGTTGACATACATACTTCCTTAAATTTGCTTTATGTACGACTACCTGATTGTTGGAGCTGGCCTTTTTGGTTCCACGTTTGCTCATCAAGCCACACTTAAAGAGAAAAAGTGCCTTGTTATAGATCGAAGGTCTCATATAGGTGGAAATGTTTACTGCGAAAATGTCGGAGGGATTAATGTTCACAAGTATGGAGCTCATATCTTCCACACCAATGACAAAGAGATTTGGGATTATGTAAACTCTTTCGTTGAGTTCAACAGGTATACCAACTCCCCACTAGCTAATTATAAAGGAAAACTTTACAACCTTCCGTTCAACATGAATACGTTTTATCAGCTATGGGGGACAAAAACCCCAGATGAGGTAAGGACAAAAATTGATGAACAGATAAAAGCATCTGGAGTTACTGATCCTCAAAATCTGGAGGAACAGGCTATTTCACTTGTTGGGACAGACATCTATGAGAAACTAATAAAGGGCTATACCGAAAAACAATGGGGTAGAAATGCAAAAGATCTCCCTTCCTTTATCATCAAGAGATTACCGATTAGATATACGTTTGATAATAACTACTTCAACGATAAGTATCAGGGGATTCCCATGGGAGGATATAATAAGATCATCGAGAAAATGCTGGAAGGCTCAGATGTAAAACTAGGAGTGGATTTTTTCAAAGATCGAGCGGAGTTAGTATCCAAGTGTAAGGAAGTTGTCTATACCGGGAAGATTGATGAATACTTTGATTTTAAGTATGGTTTGTTGGAGTATCGAAGTTTGCGATTTGAGCATGAACATCTTGACAAGAAAAATTACCAAGGGAATGCTGTGGTAAACTATACTGAAAAGGAAGTGCCATATACAAGAATTCTTGAACACAAACACTTCGAATTTGGGACTCAGCCAACAACAGTAATCACTAGAGAATATCCTCAAGAATGGAATAAAAACTTGGAACCATATTACCCGATTAATGATTCCAGAAATGATGAAATCTCTAGAAAATATAAGGAGCTTGCGGAGAACGAACCCAATGTAATTTTCGGGGGAAGATTAGCTGAATATAGGTATTACGATATGCATCAGGTAATTGGCTCAGCTCTGAGTAAAGCGAAGAAATTAATAAAGTCATGATTTTTAGTGTATATCACAAAGACGCTCCCTATTTCATAGACGACACCTATCATGTTATCAAAGTGGGAAACCAAAAAGCTGATTTTATCAATGATGGTTTGTCTGATGATACTGGCGATAACATTGCGGAGAAGAATCCTTTTTTTTGCGAGTTAACAGCCATCTACTGGATATGGAAAAATTATGACCTGAATTCTACTAAGTTCATTGGCTTTAGTCACTATCGAAGACATTTCGATTTTAAGAGTCTCTGGTTCAAGATAAGGACTGATATTAAGCAAGCCAGAATGTCAAAATATCTGCATTCAGATGACCACCTAAAAATCGAAAAGCACCTTGAAGAATATGATGTGATTGTAACGAAACCATCGATTCTGAGAAAAATGACGATAACAGAGCACTATCAAGATCGTCATATCGCAGAAGACTGGGATATAATGCTAGCTGCACTAAAGGAAATGTATCCTGAGTACCACCAGACTGCCTCAGAATATTTCAACAAGAAAAGACGAAGACTCTACTGGTACAATATGTCGATCATGTCGAGCGATAAATTTCGAGTTTATATGGAATGGTTATTTCCACTTCTTTTTGAGCTTGAGAAACGAATCAAAATATCAGATGATCCTTACCAATCTCGAGTAATAGGATTTCTGGCGGAGCGATTGATGAACCTGTATTTTGAGCATAACAAGTTCAAAATCCTGGAAAAACCGATGATTTACATAAAGGACTAGATTTTAGCCATGCTTGGCAAGCTTTCCATCTTGTAACTTCAGAAGACTATCAGAAAGATGGAAGTATCTGTCATCGTGAGTGATCACTATTAGAGTTTTACCTCTTTCCTTTAGGAACGGAATGATTTTGTGATAGAAAATCTCCTTAAAGTAAGGATCCTGATTTGCCGCCCACTCATCAAATAGATACACTTCTTTATCCTCCAATATAGCACTGATTAATAGTAGCCTCTTTTTCTGGCCATCTGACAGCCGCTTAGTGGTAAAGCTGTTGTTTTCAATTCGAACCTTCTTGCTTAACTCGAGCATGTCAATCAATTCCTGCCCCTGTTCTTTTAAGATTTCTGGATCAATGTGATCCAACTCTGTGAAAACATACGAATCAGTGAATACCGCTGAAAATCGCGAACGGTAAAAATTCAACGTATTTTCCTCTACCTCTTCACCTCTGTACAAGAGTTTCCCAGCTAGCGGTTTATATAAACCTAGCATCAATTTAGCAAGGGTCGTCTTTCCACTACCATTTCCACCAACGATGAATACAGATTCCCCTCTCTTTATGCCAAGATCAATAGGGCCAAGTTTGAAGTGTTCATCTTCATCAGCGTGGTAATATGAATGCTCTAATCCTTTAAGCTCTATCAAAGGATCATTCTTTTCAGACCAGTTTTCATTGCTGATTTCATCGTTATGCTGAAACGAAGGCTCTAGTGAAATTCCAATCTTCTCAATATGCTTGAAGGTGACTTCAATGTTTTTAAGGCTTCTAAGGAAACCTGTTGCTGACGATAGAGGAGCAATAGTCATTAAAACCAGAATTAAGTATTTCCCAAAAAATTCAAGAGTTACAAATCCTGTTTGGAAAATGATCACTATTAAAGCCCCCATTCCCAAGAGAAGAACCAAGTCTGTGGATCTGTTGAAAATCGCGCCGACAATGCTTTCTTTCAAGTAGAATCTCATCTGAGTTTTGCTCGTAGGGATCAGGTGATCATCTACAAAAGATTTGGAAAGCTTTCTATTTAGCGTGAGTTCTTTTATCCCTAAAACCAATCCTTCAAAATGTTCAAAAAGATCATTTAGATAGCTTCTGGATCCGTATGCATATTTCCTTATTAGAGGGAGAGCAATTTTGGTAAGTAGAAAAATGATCACAAACAAGAAGATAGTCGCCAGAGATAACAGAGGCGAATACCAAACCATATAACCCAAAAGCCCAATGACTGTTGCAAGTCCGGTGGTAACCGCAGGAAGTGTGCTTACATACTGAGCAATTTTGTCAATATCTGCTCCAAGAATTGGAAGGAGTTTTGATTCATTGTGCTCTATTTCTTCAAAAGGAGCCTGAATGATTTTTTTGGACATATCTACCCTCAACTCATGAATAATGCGTTGCATCAGTCGGGAAACTGCATAGGATGCTACAATGGAAAGTACACCGTATCCAACCCAGAAAATTCCAAACTCAATAAGGAAAGAGTTAAGATCGAAATCAGAACCTTCCACGGCCTGATGTATACTCCGAATTACCATGGTAGAGGTAAATCCGGTAAGGATACTGGCAACCAAGGCCACCATAAATAGTGGAAGAGAAGATTTTATTAGTATTCTGATTACTACCATTTGCCTTGCTAGCTAATTAAAAATTGACTTTACGATAGAAAAATTGCCAGTACGGCACTTAGTACTACAAGTACCACTAAAAGTTTCAGAAGAAAATGAAAAAGGTAATTGTCACGAGTCGTTTTAGCAGTCAGTCTGTTCCAGAATTGTGACTTTTCATACTGTTTTACTTCTTCCTCAGTGAAAGTTTCTTCAGGAAAATAATCTAGTTTACTAGTCACTTTATACATTCCATAAAAATTCTTTCCAGCAGCATGGATGATTGCTGGATGACTACCTGTGATCGTATTCTTGATCATCCCATTAGCATCTAATACATAATCATGATCCTCCATACCTGATCTTCCAGCGATACAGCTGAATATTCGATGATCATGATCCAGCTTCAATTTATCTCTGTTTGTAGTGATGAATTGATTCAATATATCCTGATCATTAGCCCCATCCTTTTCAATAAGTTTCAGAATTCCCTTCACATAGCCAGCTCTCCCAATCCAGCCACCTGCATTCAGGAAACGATAAGGCTTTTTGCCGCGAGGGTAATTCATGTAGTATCGGAATTTTGAAATGGGAGGCTCGTCGCAGTTGAAATTTTGCTCTGTTCCCAGCACAAATGGATGATCCAATTTCAAAAACTCCTCTTCAATGTATTTTGTATCTCTTAAAAATGCACTGTCATACCCATCTGTATACAGTACTATCTCATCATCGTCCTGCTTTTCCAGAAACTCAAGAGTCCATTTAGTCTTGTCATCATGTGCGGTATAAACTCTTCCTTCCCCCAAAAGCTCAATTTCAATATTGAATTTCCTGGTTGAGGCAAGTAGGCGTTCTAAATGATGATTTGTATGAGTGGCGATGGTTATGACTTTCATCGATCGCAGAGAAGTATTTTGAATTATGGCGCAAAGCTAACCTAACTCTAAGGATGACAGGTAATTTGGAGGAAATAAGATGGTCTATGTCTTAATAATCAGGTTACTTTGCCATCACATCCGAAACAGACAAATGAGCAAAAAACATTTTCTAACCTTCGCTACCAATTTCAAAAATGAGAATCCATACCTAAAGGATTGGATCGAATACCATGTTAAGGTTGGAGTTGATCACTTCTATCTATATGATCAGGATGGTGGAGAAGAAGCTAGGGAAATACTGAAGCCATATGAGGAGAAAGGAATTGTAACAAGGCACCCATGGACCCATCTAGATGGAACAAAGTACGATGGAGCGACCAAATGGTGGCAGAGAAATAAGAACCACATGGGATTTGCACATGCGGCAAAAAACTATAGAAAGGAATTTCAGTGGCTCATGAAAATCGATGTTGATGAGTTTTTATTTCCTCTTGATGGAAGTAATCATCTACATACATGGCTTAAAACTGTGGATGAGAAAAAAATCAAAGGAATCAAGCTCCCTCGAATCAATTTTGGAAATAATGGATATGACAACAAACCAGAGAAGTCTGTTTTGGAGGCCTATACAAAGAGGGAGGAGAATTATTCAGATCATAAAGATCTTGGGAATGGTGATTTTCTGTCAAGCAACCGTTTTGCCTACAGCGCACATTGGTGGCATTATAAATGGTACAAGTTTGGAAAAATGATGACAGATACAGACCAAATAGATTGGAGAATCAATCATTATTATACCAAGTCCTTAGAAGAGTATCTGTCTCGTCAGAATGTCTCAGGAGGAAGACCAGTAGGAAGAGAAGGTTTTGATGAGAAGAACAGAGGTTGCAATGAGGTGGAGGACACTTCTATGCTAGAGCTTCTCAAGAAGGTAGGCTGGTAATTATTTCTCAAATCCAGATTTATCTGGGTACATATCCTTTAGAAACCGCTGAGCCAGTTCCACCACTTTCATGTTAGGATTGTCTTTCTGGTCATCATTCAGACAATAGAATTTTGGAGACTTTTCTTTCAGCCATTCGAAAGCTCGCTTCTGTTTTCTGAAGTTGTTAGTGATTTTATGGAACGAATGAATCTTTAAAAGTTCGGGTAGTTTAATAGCCTTGCAATACGCAGATTGATGTTTCAAAGTATACCAGCGATATAGCTTATAGGTCATCACGTCAGTTCCTTCACGAAACTTATGTGACTTAATTTCTTTGATCAGTTCTGGCCTTGCTTCCTGCATTTTCTGCCACCATTCCTTTCGGATCAAAAGGGGAGAATGCTCTATCAAACCAAGCCCCACCATATCATTTTTCTTATTATAAATCCTCCAGCTAAGATTCTCCCCAAACAACGTTCCATGGATCAGAACCTTTCCCTCTTTCGAATAGAAATCTTCTGGACAAACATTATTACCAAAAAGAAAATCGTCATTCAGATAAATGAAGTCCTCAGATAAGCCAGGTATTTTATGAATGTAGCTTTCGATCACATTGTAATTGAAGGTAGGTATATCCTGCTCATCAAAGACTTCATCATGATGAACAACTGAAATTTTCGGGTGATCATAATTTAACCAATCAGGTTTCTGAGGGCGGCAGGTAAAAATGTAAATGTGATTGATCCATGGAGCAAATTTCTCAACAGAGCGCAGGCTATATTTCATTAAATGAAAGAGGTCTCGATAGCGCTCTGGATTGAGATCCATAGGCTTTTCCGAGTATTGATTTACCAGCTTTTGGTACTCCAGATCATTGCCATCCACCCAGGTATATACTAAATCGATCGGCTTATTTATCTCTGTCTTGCTCAACGATTCCAATTAGTTAACTCGAATTACCTTCTTTTGCGTCATGATTCGTCTGATCCAATATCTCAAACGCGTTGCAAATGTAGTTTTATTCGCTTTGCCCGGTCAATATCGTCAGCGAAAGCTTGAGATTTTGGAAGAGATGTTTCGTAAATCCATTTCTGTCCTCAAGGAATCAGGTGAACCCTATTGGCTGGATTTTGGAACATTGCTTGGCTATCACCGAACGGGAGGGATCATTCCGCATGATATAGATATTGATGTGGCAATGATGGAAAGCTCATATGAAGCTGTGAGGAAACTAAAAGGAAAGATGCCAAAAGGGTTACGGTTTTATGATACTTCTGAAAATCACGAAGGTCCTAAGATTTACTTTTCCTATAAAGGCTATGATTTTGACATCTTTTTCTATGAAGATGAAGGGGACACGGTACGCACTTTTGTGGAAGCCAAATATCCTAATGAACGACAGCATATCTCGAAAAAACTGATTTTTCCATTAAAACAAGATTCCTTTCTTGGTGAGCAAGTCACCGCTCCAAATGATACATTGGGTTACCTTCAATTAATGTATGGATACCTGGGTACTGGAGGGTGGAGAGATCAGGAAACAGGTCTTTGGCATCCGCCAAAAGCCTAATCAAGTTTTGGCAGGATCTTTTCTTTCGCCCGCTCCAGATGCTCCTGATTATCAATCTCACACCAGGCAAGATTTTCTAATTTGAGAACGTCTACTTTATGATTATCTGATAACTGTGCAATAGCAACTTCATAATCTTTATTCATTCCATCTTCGGCTTCTGCATGATGTGCTTTTAATTTCTCCAGTAACTCAAGCGAAAGTTTCCAGATGCCAACGAGCTCTGCATCTATAGATCCGAGATTTTCCTTTTTCTTGGAGAGATTCTTCAATTTCCCATTCTGCATTTCTACATACACCTCATCATTGGATTGTGTGAAGCCACTGCAAAGAATGATGTCTTTGGCTTCAGCTTCAATCAAACTTTTTACTGCATCAGAATGATAAAGCAGATCTGATTCCAGCAACAAGAAATCTCCTTTTATCAGATCAGATCCGTAAATCAGTGTGTGAAAACTGCCAGTGGTGGCATAGTCTGGGCTGAGGAATGTGGTTAGTCCATGCTCCTTTGCAAACTTCTCATAATGCTCATGCAAATGACCTGTGCCAATGATTACGTTTTTGATTCCATTTTCCTTTAGGATTCTCACCGATCGCTCAATGAGTTTCTCTTCACCGACCTGCATAAATCCCTTAGGGATGTCAAATGTGTAAGGCTGAAGTCTAGTGCCTCTGCCGGCTGCCAAAATCACGGCTGTTTCAATCGTTTGCGTCATCTCTTGAAAATAAAGAGGGGAATCCCTCGGTTTCCAATTACTTTTGCTGCGAAGATAGAATATTCTAAATCGCGATAGGCGAGCATAAATTCATATTTATAAATAATCCATTTAGGGGTAATTGAATTGAGACTTACCTATCAAAAAATTTGACATACGTAAATGAAGAAAGTATACGTAGGAATGGGGACTGACCTCATCCACCATGGACACATAAACATTATTGAAGTAGCTCGTGAACTGGGCGAAGTAACTGTAGGATTACTATCCGATAAAGCAGTTAGCAAATACAGTAGGACACCTTTTCTGTCATATGACGAGCGAAAGAAAATCCTTGAAAATCTGAAAGGCGTAAGCGAAGTGATCCTTCAGGAGGATCTTGACTATGAGAAGAATCTTCGAGAATTGAAGCCTGACTATGTGGTGCATGGAACAGATTGGAAAACCGGCCCTCAAAAGCATATCCGGGACAAAGTGATCAAACTTCTAGAAGAATGGGGTGGAGAGCTCGTAGAGCCGGAGTATACTTCCGGTATTTCTTCCACCGGGCTGAGACAAGCGATGAAGGAAGTGGGAACCACACCAGACATTCGAAGAAGAATGTTAAGAAGACTATTGGAGTCAAAAGATATTGTGCGAGTTCTTGAGGCTCACAATGGTATTTCTGCGCTGATTGTAGAGGAGACTAAAGTAGATTCCGGAAATGAGTCTCGAGAGTTTGATGCAATGTGGGTGAGCTCCCTAACGGACTCTACAGCGAAAGGAAAACCAGATACGGAATATGTTGACCGAACTTCAAGGTTCAATACAATCAATGACATTCTTGATGTAACAACCAAGCCAATCATTTTGGATGGTGATACCGGAGGTGTTTCTGAGCACTTTGCCATGCTGGTGAGAAATCTTGAGCGACTAGGTGTTTCTGCCGTGATCATCGAGGATAAAGTGGGGTTGAAAAGAAATTCACTTTTCGGAACAGAGGTTAAGCAGGAGTTGGACACGATCGAAGGATTCTGTGAAAAAATCAATACTGGGAAAAAAGCTCAGGTTACAGAAGATTTTATGATTATCGCAAGACTTGAAAGTCTGATTGCTGATCATGGTATGGAAGATGCGCTTGAAAGAGCAAAGGCATACATCGAAGCAGGTGCAGATGCCATCATGATCCATAGTCGTCATAAAGATGGAGCGGAGATCATGGAATTCATGCGGCGATATCAGGAGTTTGAATACAAAGTGCCGGTCGTTTCCGTGCCTTCTTCTTACAATCAGTTTACGGAAGATGAGCTAATAGAAGCTGGATTTAGTATCGTGATTTATGCAAATCATTTGCTTCGAGCTGCGTTCCCTGCAATGAAAAGAACCGCTGAGTCCATTTTGGAACATAAGCGTTCGAAGGAGGCTGATGAATTTTGTATGTCTATCAAAGAAATACTAAACATACTTCCAAACTAGTGCCTAATGGCACACATATTTGTTTGAAATAACAAACTATAATGATGCTTAACACGCCCAATTTTAGTCTTCTATCGTAAATCTCACATTGATGCTTGACCCTCAGAAATTTTTAAAAGCAATCCGATCTAAAGGCATTGAGTTTTCAGCCGGAGTTCCTGATTCGTTGTTGAAAGACTTTTGCTCGGTCATGACCGACGAAGGCTCGGACATCATAGCGGCTAACGAAGGCGGGGCGATTGCTTTGGCAATGGGCCACCACCTGGCTACCGGTAAAATCCCATTGGTGTATATGCAGAATTCCGGGTTTGGCAATTGCGTAAACCCATTAATGTCGTTGGCAGACAGAGAAGTTTACGCCATCCCTATGCTGCTGATGATTGGCTGGAGGGGAGAGCCCGGCGTGAAGGATGAACCACAACACGTAAAGCAGGGAAGGATTTCCGAAGAGCTACTCCAGGCGATGGAGATTCCTTACGCCATTCTTTCTGAAGAGGAAGCAGAAGCTGAAAAGCAACTGGCAGAGGCTGTCAAGGTAATGGAAGAATCGAGTGCTACTTATGCGCTATTAGTTAGAAAGGACACATTCGAAAAATATAAGCTTCAAACCAAGGTTGAAAATCCGTATACGATCAATCGGGAAGAAGTGATTGAGTGGATGCTGAAAGGAATGGAAGAAGAGGCCGTAATTGTTTCCACTACCGGAAAATCATCTCGTGAAGTATTCGAAATCAGGGCCATAAACAATATGGGACATGGCAAAGATTTTCTCACTGTAGGAGGAATGGGACATGCTTCTCAGATCGCCTTAGGAATAGCATTAAGTAAGAAGGATAGACCGGTTTATTGCCTGGATGGAGATGGGGCTACCATCATGCACATGGGCGCTGGTGCGATTGTTGGTAACCAACCTGCATCAAACTACAAGCACATTTTGATCAATAATGGCTGTCACGAATCTGTCGGTGGGCAGGCTACCGTAGGCTTTGCGATTGACTTTCAGAAAATAGCGGAAGCTTCCGGGTACAAACAAACCTGGTTGGTTGAAAAGATGGATGAGCTGCCGGCGATTTGGGAAAAATTCCAACAAGCCGAAGGACCAGTCCTGTTGGAAATCAGAACGACCGAAGCTTCCCGAGCGGACCTGGGTAGACCGACTACCACGCCTGTTCAGAACAAGGAAGCTTTCATGAAGAATTTGAAAGACTAAAAATAAAATGTCCCCCTCAGGAGGGGGTAGGGGGAGGACTATTGCCCTCATTAATTTTGCTTTAAATGAAAAACGATCCAGAAAGAAAAATCTTATTAAACCCCGGCCCGGCCACTACTTCTCAGCGAGTGAAAGAGGCACAGCTGGTTTCTGACATCTGTCCCAGGGAAAAGGAATTTGGGCAGGTGATGCACGATATCTGTGAGGGTATCCTTAAAGTTGGAAATGGCCAAGATACCCATCGTGTAGCTTTGTTTGGCTCAAGTGGCACAGGGGCGATGGAAGCGTGTCTGATTTCGGCAATCGGCAAAAGCGATCATGTGCTGGTGATCACCAATGGAGCTTATGGCATCCGCATCAAGGCGATTTGTGATGGCTATGGCCTGAAGAATACTGGCATGTTTGAGTTTGGGGATTATCCTGAGCCGGCAAAAATCAAAGAGGCACTTACCTCAGGCAAATACACGCATCTGGCGATGGTACATCACGAGACTTCTACGGGGATGATGGATCCACTGGAAGAGGTGGCTGAGATTTGTAAAGAGACCAAGGTTAAATACATCGTCGATGCGATGAGTTCGTTCGGTGCATACCCAATCGATTTGGCTGATTTACATATCGACTATTTATTCTCCAGCTCCAATAAGTGTATTCATGGGATGGCAGGTCTTTCTTTTGTGATTTTTCATAAGGATCGAACGGATGAGCTGAAACAAAACGGAACCGGATTTTATTTTGATGTATACAAGCAATGGGACAATTTGCAGCAGAAAGATCAGCTGAGGTTTACACCACCCGTTCAGACCAGCTATGCTTTTCTGGAAGCAATCAAGGAGCACGCAGAGGAAGGGCTTGAGAACAGATGGAAACGCTACCAGTCCAACTGGCAGAAATTGTATGATGGGTTCATTGAGCTTGGATTTACGCCCTTCTTACCACTAGAGCAGGAGTCGAAAATCTTACTGGCATTGAATCTTGATAAGCCGGGTCTCGATTTCAATCATTTTCATGATTACCTGTATGATAACGGGATTACAATTTATCCAGGGGTAATACCAGAAAGCAAGACATTTCGTGTTGCTGTGATTGGTGATCTTTACGAAGCAGACATGGATTACGTGATGGAGAAAGTACGAGCTTACTTTAAGTAGACCTCATTTACTTCTTTTGATACTTCAGACCAATCGTATTTTTTCACTTCCTCCAGGCCATGCTTGGATAATTCCTCGCGTTTGGAAGAGGGGATGAGTTTTTCTATACAGGAAGCAAACTCTTCTAGATTTCCCGGCTCAGCAAATCCAATTTTCATCGTTTTAGTGATCACATTTTTATAGCCGGAATTCGCATAGCCAGCAATAGGCGTTCCTACCGACATAGATTCAAGCAGAACAATTCCAAAGCTTTCACCATAAAGTGCGGGAGCAAGGTAGATGTCAGATTCTTTGAGCAAGCGATATTTTTCTACTTCGCTGACAAACCCCAGCATTTCCACATCTTTTAAGTTGAGATCGGAAATATACTTCTCCACCTCTGCTCTTCCATCACCATCTCCGGCAACCACCAGTTTCATTTGAGGGTATCGCTGTTTGAGGAGATGAAAAGCTTGGAGTGCGTGCATTACCCCTTTTCTGGGTTCCAATCTCCCCATGAAGAACATCTGGAAGAATTCATCCGCTCGCTCAGACGTCTTTGGAGCAATCCTTTCTATTTCTTCCAGATCAATGCCATTTGGAATGATGTGAATTTTCCGCTTGGAGAACCTTGAAATATATGCCGACTGACTCTTGGAAACAGAAATAATCTGATCCAGAAAAGTGAAAATTCCACGCGCTACCGTAGGCATAATCCAGTCGCCTACAAACTGGCTTTTTGGGGTATCGTGAAAGGTGGCTATTTGCTTCGCTTTCGAATGCCTGAGTACCTGAAATGGTAGCAGGGGATTCCATATCGTATGATAATGAATGATGTCAAAGGATTCCGTCTTTAGAAATGATTTCAAAGACTTCTTTTCTTCCTTCAGCGCAATGTTCACATCGATTTTTGTTCCTCCGATGTTCACCGATCTATTTTTACCGAAAAAGTGAACATTTTTTTCTTCCACTAAATTGGCATTAATATTGGGTGCAATGATCTTGACCTGATGACCTATCATTGTAAGATGTTTTGACAGACTCACAATGTGAGATTTAACACCACCCGGGCGTGAAAAATCATATGGACAAACAAGCGCGATTTTCATTGACTACAATCTTACGGAGCTGGATCGGCATGGCTTTGCTGCTTGTGCTGCTTTTTGCCAGTCTTCAATCTGAGGCTCAAAGTAAATCATATCCTTTCAAACCGGGTGAAAAACTAACCTACAACATGAAGTTTGGTTGGTTCAATATAGGAGAGGCAGTGGTATGGCTCGATCCGGAATTTCACTATCCAAATAAGTCCAAGAAGCCACATTATAAAGTACAGTTTACAGTTACTACGGCCAGTTGGTTTCGTGTTTTTTCCAAGCTGAGTGTGTGCATGGAGTCGCTCATTGAAGTGAACGAGCTACAACCATTAAGGTCGGATCGGGACATGGAAGGCAAGGGCTCTATCGATATACGTCACGATTATTTTTCCTATGCTGATTCGGTTTCTGTAAAGGCCTACATTGAAGACATAGATGAGTGGAGGCACCACAAATTTCCCAGCGGAAATGTGCCGATTCGTGATGCGTTGAGCACGTACATGTGGCTAAGAAGCAGGGATAAGTCTCAGTTTACCAGGACAGTAGAGGTAAGAACATTTTTCTCTAATGATCTGTATGAATTCAAAATGCTGCCTGGAGAAAGCACCACACACAAATACGACGATCGAAAAGTGCGTGCGCTGGAATTTGGCCTGGTATTCCCGGAGGGCGAATATTTTGATAAGGGCAAAACAGGCCGTGTGATCATGAGCGACGACAGAAACAGGTATCCTTTGCGATTCGAAATAGACATGACCGTAGGGTCATTCCTTTTTGAACTGGCCAAAGTAGAGTACATGGATTGATATCCTTCTGTACCTTTGTGCAAAAGAAATTCCTTGGCGAAATCAACTATTTTATTGGGTTCCAAAGCCTTTATGCAAAGGCTGGAGGAAGTGGCTAAGACGGCAGAAGAATCCCTTCTTGCCCAGGCCATGACATTCGAAGGGGATGAAGCTGGAAAATGGCTCATTGATGTGGTGGAGGCAAGCCCGGCTAAGGATAAGCGGTTACTCATCGATAGCTATTCCAAAGTAGTCATCAATGATCACTTTGTTTTTTCTGCCAAATACCTGAAGGATGCTGCTTTCAAAAATGAAGTGAAAGAGACCAAAGCGATCATTGCGAGAGCCGAGGCTCTAGGAATTCAGGTGAAATTTACCAATCCGGTCGGGTTGATCGGTCAAAGGTACCCACTTCGCAACCATAAGAAAATGGTGATCGTGGATGGAAAAACCAGCTTTCTTGGAGGCATTAATTTCAGTGACCACAACTTTGCCTGGCACGATATGATGGTGGAGCTAGGGGATAAAAAACTTGGAGGGAGTCTGGTTGAAGATTTTGATAATACCTGGAATGGGATCAATCAATCTACAGCTATCGAAACGGATGAAGGAAGCCTGTACCTCTTCAACGGTTCGAAAAGCAGGGAGCTTTATGATGATTTTTTCGGACATATACGAGCCGCCAAAGAGACAGTTCAGATCATCTCACCCTACATTTCTGAGCCGCTATTGGGGGTATTGCGATCGGTAGCTGCCTCAGGCGTAGCGATCACCATTGTATCTCCCCAGAAGAACAATAAATCGATCTTTAAGCATATTATCCGGTCTGAGCAGCAGAAAGGATATTTCAAATTGAAAGAATATCCCGGCATGTCACACATGAAAGCTATTCTGATTGATGATGAGAAGCTGATTTTTGGTAGCAGCAATTATGATCTGGTGAGCTATTATTTTGAGCAGGAAGTGGTATTTGTTTCTGAAGATCCCATGCTCATCAAAGACTTTAAAGACAAGGTGATGTCTGAGGTGACAGAGGGTGCAATGGAAGCTGATTTTTCCGCTTTTGGAGCCAGAAAGGCGTCCCTTATCATGGGGATGCTCAATAAAATAGGGGGTGTAGCGTCAAGAACTATTTTACGTCCCCATTAGTTAAATTTGCAATTGATATGAAGCAACAAGATTTTACCTGGAGCGACGAAAAAGAACCCCATTTTCAGCGCAGAAAAGTGATCATGGAGGAATATCCTGAAGTGAAGAAGCTTTTTGGAAATGATCCTTCATTGATCTTCAAGACATTATTTGTGGCGGCTCTGCAGCTGGCCATTCCGATTTTCTTTCTGCCGGAAAATCCCTGGCTCTTTGCTTTGCTCGTACTTCTTGTGGGCACCACGTTGACCCACATCATTGTGCTTGCGATCCATGAGATCACACATGATCTTGCTTTTAAGAAGAAAGTATTGAATAACTGGCTGGCCATTTTGGTGAATTTTCCTCTTGTGGTGCCGTTTGCGATGGCGTTTAAGGCATATCACGCAAAGCATCACTGGCATCAGGGCAAAGAAGGTGTAGATACGGATTTGGCTGTGAAATGGGAAGCACGAGTGTTTAGAGGCCCGATCGGAAAGTTTATTTGGTTAATCATCCAAATTCCAGTTTATGCCATCCGTCCAATATTTGTACATCCGATGGTTCCGGATAAGTGGCAAATTATCAATGCCTTATTTCAAATTTCCGCTATGGTAGGGTTTTACTTCCTGGCTGGATGGGCGGGTTTGCTGTATTTAGCCTTGTCTACAGCATTGGCTACTGGCTTGCACCCGATTTCCGGGCACTTTGTAGCAGAGCACTTTATCTACAAGGAAGGGCAGGAAACATACTCCTACTACGGCTGGTGGAACAAGCTTATTTGGAACGTAGGCTATCACAATGAGCATCATGACTTTCCAACCATTCCAGGGTCAAAGCTTCCAGAGCTAAAAAAGATTGCTGGAAAGCATTACGATAACCTCTATTCGCACCAGAGCTATGCCAAGGTGATCTGGCGGTTCTTGTTTGATAATAAAATTTCACTTTTCTCTCGCGTGAAGCGAAACAGCTAGTCATCAATGCTCGGTTACTTAAAAAGGAGGTACAATAATCACCTGAACAAGGTACTATCTACCATCAAGCTCATTGATGTGGAGGAGCGCTACGATCTTCATTTTAGCCGGTTCTACGGGCTTTATTTTGCCAATGCAGCCAAATGGATGAAGATGACACCTACTCAGGTCTCCATTATTAGTTTGGTTCTTGGGGTTTTCGGGGGCGCTCTCTTTTATTATCAGGGGAATTTTTGGATTGCGGCTTTGGGAGGATTCCTGGTGACCTGGGCAGGTGTATTGGATAGCGCCGATGGTCAGCTTGCTCGTATGACAGGACAGTCTTCCGAACTTGGCCGGCAGATAGATGGCCTCATAGACAATTTGGTTTTTATCTCATGCTACATAGGGGGCACGCTATACCTTATTCCTCAGTATGGTTATTGGGTATTTATTTTGATGGTAGCTGCCGGTCTGGCACACAGCTACAAAGCTGGCCTATATGAGTTTTATAAGTCTGAATATTTGTATCTGGTTGGAAAATCGGATGCCGGCCATATTCCACTATCTATAGATGAAATTAAGCCAACAGGAAGTAAGTGGCATCATAAAATCATGCACTATATCAATCTGGATTATACCGGGAAGCAAATACGTTCTACCACCCGATCTGCAGAGGATCGAAAAAGAATGAGAGAATTGTCGCGAAATCAAGCAGACAAGTTTGATCCGCTATATTCCAAATGGAACTTTGAGATGCTGTTTTGGTGGGCGTGGCTTGGCGGCAGCAATACCCACCGGAATGCCATGGTTATCTCTGCGCTATTCGGAAGATTTGATATTTATCTGGCAGCCAGCCTGATTTGGACAATAGGCTACCTGCCTCTAAACATCATGCAGAGAAGGTACGATCAAAAATTATTGAAGGAATTGACCTGATACTTAGGCAGTCTTTTGAAGAACTACGTCGATTGAATCCTGTACGGTATTCATTTCCCCAATCACATCGTCATCAATCATAATATCGAATTTGTCTTCGATATCCAGCACGATATCCACGATGTGAGCAGAATTAATCATCAAATCATTGATTAGGTGCTTATCTTCAGACACCTCAGTAGCCATAACATCTTCAGGTAGATAAGGCTTGATGATGTTAATCAGGTCGGTTTTTATAGTTTCTCTAGTCATCATTCTTTGTATTTCCGTAAAACGAGTGCGCAATTTAAATCACCAAAACCAAAATTGGCCTTGATAACAGTGTTTACTTCCTTGCTTTGGCAACTCGTTGGAATACAACCCCCAAAAATTTCTGATAAAATTTCCGGATGAATATTTTCGACGTTCAGATTGGGGTGAACAAAGTCTTTATACATCTGCAATACGCTGGCGATAAGCTCTACAGAGCCGGCTCCTGCTACAGCATGTCCTATCATGGACTTGGGTGTATTGATCATCGGAAAATTTTCTCCGGATCTGCCTAGCGCCTTAACCCAATTGCGGATTTCTGCCGGGTCACCTTTAGTGGAAGTAAGGTGTCCATTGATCAGGTCTATTTCATCTGGACTGATTCCGGCATCCTTTATCGCACGGGTGATACAATCCACCACAGCCTCGGGATTTGCAGCCGTCATGGTGCCACCGCTTCGCTGACCTCCAGAATTGACGTGACCTCCCAGCACCTCTCCGTAGATTCGAGCTCCACGCGCTTTTGCACTTTCGAGTGTTTCCAGCACCAATGCACCGGATCCTCCTGACGGAACAAACCCTGACGAGGAGTCACTCATAGGGCGTGATCCATACTCGGGGTTGTCGTTGGAGTTGGAACAAAGTACTCGCATGGCATCAAAAGCTGCCCAGATGTATCTTCCATCACCTTCCGTGCTTCCGCAAATCATCCGATCGGCACGCCCCTGAGACAGATATTCATATCCCATCAAGACAGCTTCAGAGCCTGTGATGCACGCAGATGAGTTGGATTGAATGCGATTTCCTAACCCCAAAATGGAATTTAGATAGGCTGCTGCTCCACTGTTCATACATTCGGAGATAGTGCGTGAACCGAGTTTTCTGCTCTCACCATTGTCAATCGGGTAGGATGGAAACTCGCGATTGATGAAGCTGTCGAAGCTCAAATCTCCAGCACCAAAAATCATTCCTGAGTTGAAATCTCTTTCTTCTGCATTGGGTTCCAATCCGGCATCTTTCCAGGCTTCTACTCCGGAGAGCATCGCATACAGGATACCCTTATTGGTAATTTTTTCTGCCAAAAGACGTGGCAGGTGATCACCCAGGTTTACTGAGCTGAGGTCAGGTGCGCCACCTATTTGGCATTTGAGGTTGATTTTTTCAAGCTCCTCCCAATATTTGATCCCGGATTTACCTTCCCTGAGGGCCTTTTCATAATTATCCACGCCAATGGCATTGGCGGAGACCACACCTAACCCGGTAATTACTACTCTATGTTTCTTCAAAATTTACGCTTCAGATTTAACCACCATTCCTGCTAACTCTCCTTTGGCTACAACAGTTCCATCTTCTTTCTTGCAGGATACAGTGCATTTCAATTTTCCGAAGCGAAAATAGACTTTTTTTGATTCAACAATAAGTTTGTCGTTGGGGATCACTTTTGAAAGGAAGTCAACATTGGCACTGGTAAAGGCAGGAAGCACTTTTGAATTTTCATCGAGATTCATCAGGTGCATGGCAAGGGTAACCAACCCGATTTGACACATAATTTCGGTTAAAATCACACCTGGAACCACGGGATTTCCAGGAAAATGTCCCTCCAGGAAAAACTCATCTGCTCGGATGGTATAGCTTCCAATGGCTCCTTCATCATCCATAGAAATGATTTCATCCACGAACAAAAATGGTCTTTTGTAAGGAAGAAGACGCAGTATGTTTTCGAATGAGCTCATATCAGATGTTCACCGCCATCTACGTGAATAAGTGCTCCGTTGATCCAGCCGGCCTCCGGTTGAGCAAGCAGAAAAATGGCGTTTGCCACATCTTCGGGAGTTGTAAGCCTCCCGTTTGGGTTGCGTTTTTTTGTTTGCTCAATTAATTCATTGGATCCTGGAATGAGCCTAAGCGAAGGGGTGTCTGTGACTCCTGCCTGGATGATATTGACGGAAATTCCTTTTGGAGCTAATTCAATCGCAAGATATTTTGATAGTGTTTCTAAGGTGGATTTCGCCAGGGCCACAGCTCCATATCCTTCCCAAAAACGGTCATTACCCTCGGATGTCAGCGTCAGGATTTTACTTCCCTGAGAAATGAGATTTTTTGATAAAAGGCTACTTACCCAGAGTTGGAGGTTGGTGCCCATTGCCTCGATAGTGAGCGCCAGATCTTGTGCGGATAGTTTTGGTCCGTCGGAAATAAATGGTTTTAAATTCCCTCTGGAAACGGCATGAAGTACCAGATCAAACTTGGTCACTTTTAATCCACCAACGCACTCGGCTATTTTTTCTGGACTTGTTGCGTCTATGTTGTGACTGTCTATGGATACTCCATATTCTTTTGCTAATGCAGATGTGGTTTCTTCCAGATCTATCACTCCTTGCTTTCTGTCTCGATGAATGATGGTCACGTTGCATCCGTGTGAGGCCAGCTTTTTAACTGTGGCTAGGCCTATGCCACTTGACCCTCCAATGATCAGTGCGTTCTTGCCGTGCATTTCCATGTGGTGAAACTACTAAACTCAGCTCAAAATTGTTTGATGAAGCAGCTACGCTTTATTTTTCCGATATCCAGGTCAAACTGACTCCAGGTATTCAAAACGTTTTTGTTGTCTGCCAGCATAGGGCCGGAGGCCATGTATTTGATCCCCTTCTTTTCATAAATTTTTTGGAGGTAGTCGAAAATCAGTGCATGTATTCCCAGCTTCTGATATTCCGGCTTCACACCTATCAAAAACAGGTCTGCGAGATCATTGAAATAGAACGATTTGAGCACATGGATAAAACCAAACGGATAAAGTGACCCTTTGGCTTTTTGAAATGCCCTGGATAGCGATGGAAGTGTGAGCGCAAAGCCAACTACTTCATCGTGCTCATTGACGATGATGCAAACAAATTCTTTCCTGATGAAACCAAAATACTGCTCTACGTAGTAATCTATTTGCTTCTGAGTGAGAGGAATGTAGCCATATAGGTCTGAGTAGGCCTCATTCAGCACCTCAAAAACTCCCGGTGCATATTTTAGGATCTCTTTGGTGTTTTTGAATTCCTTCACATTCACCTTGAATCGTTCCGATATCAGCTTCACCGCTCTGCTGACCTTTTCCGGATTTTTTAACGGAGCTTTTCCGCGTAACTCCACCCAGGTGGCGGCTGGTTCCATTCCCCAAGCCTTAAAATGGTCAACGTAATAGGGGTAGTTGTAAATGGTAGCTTGTGTGGCCAGTTCCTCAAATCCTTCCACAAGTGCCCCTTCAAAATCCAGATCAGTGAAGCCCATCGGGCCGTGGATTCCGGTAGCTCCTTTTGACTGGGCCCATTCCTGGGCCGTCTCCAAAAGAAGCTCTGAAACCGCTTTATCATCTATGAAATCAATCCAACCGAAACGGGCAAGCTTTTTTTTGTTTAGCTCCGGCTCCAGTACGATCGCCGCAATCCTTCCTACAATCTTCCCGTTTTGGGTGGCTACCCAGTATTTTGCTTCCGCATGATAAAAGGCAGGATTTTTATCTTTTCGGAGGGTGCTCATCTCAAAGTCAATGAGTGGCGTGACATAGTACGGATTGCCCTTGTAGAGTCCAAACGGAAATTTGATGAAGTCTTTAAGTTCTTTTTTCGAGTTGACTTCTTTGATTTCAAGTGCCATTAGATGAGGTTGTTTTCTTGGTAATACTTCAGGGCATCTTCAAACCCTTCCCTCAAAGATATCTCAGGTTTTACAGTTGAGTGTTTCAGGTCAGTCGCGTGCAGGTCCCAGTGTTGAGATATCTCGTCAAATTTTTCCAGCGTGATTCCGGGACGTTTATTGATGATTTTGTGCCATGCATCGGATGCCCCCATGGAGAACTTGGCGAGCCACTTGGGCAAAGGGAATTTCCTGATCTTTTTTCCAAATATCTCCTGAAAAACATTCACAAAATCTTCATGGAGGTATGTTTGTCCATCATTGTAGTGAAGCGGACCGGTTTCTTTTTGCATATCCTGGACTATCATCTTTGCTAAATCAGCCCCATGGATCATGCTCATGCGCTGCTTGCTGTTGGTCACGGGATAGATGCCCATTTTTGCGCTTTTGAAAAGTGGCAGAAATGCTTCGTCACCAGCTCCATAGATAGCGGTAGGCCTCACAAGAAGATGTTTATCCATACGCTGTTGGATGATTCCCTCAGCTTCCAGTTTGCTATGACCATAGTGTGAGACCGGTTTGTTGATGATGGCCGGGCCATGAGCAGCATAGGAAGATGTGTATACAAATGTTCCGGTCTTTTTGAGAAATCTGGTCTCGTTCAGGGCTTCTGTAATTGCTTTGGTAAGCCCAACGTTGATCTGGTAGTATTCTTCGTTCCGGAGGCTTACGGTTACCCCGGCATTGTGAATGAAGAAATCGATCTGTCCCGATTCCTTTTGGAATTCGGCAAACTGCTGTACTAAATCACTGTGGTAGTTAATGGTAAAAATGCTAAGGTTTTCGTGCTCTGGTAGGAGCGCAGTATTTGCACCAGCTCGTATAAACGCACGAACCTCCATCTGCTGACGGAGGCACTCTTTGACTAAATATGATCCCAGGAAACCATTGGCTCCAGTGATTGCTACTTTCAACTTAAGCCGCTTCGGTTTGACGTTTTACATCCAGTTCGTTTGCCACCTTCAGGATTTTGTCAATAGCAATATCTATTTGCTCGATAGTATGAGTGGCCATCAGCGAGAATCGAATAAGGGTATCAGTTGGTGCAACAGCAGGTGCTACCACGGGGTTTACAAATACACCCTCTTCAAAGAGGCGCATGGTCATTTTGTAAGCTTTCTCATTGTCTCGGATGTAAATAGGAATGATTGGAGTTTCCGCATATCCGGTATCGAACCCAAGTTCTTTTAATCGCTTCAGCGAATAGTTGGTGTTTTCCCACAGTTTCAATCTTCGGGAATCGTCAGATTTCATGATATCCAACGCAGCAATCGTAGCAGCGGTGGATGATGGGGTCATGCTGGCACTGAAAATTAAAGATCGAGCCACGTGCCTGATGTATTGAATGGTCTCTCTGTCGCCGGCAACAAATCCACCAAGCGATGCAAGTGACTTGCTAAAGGTGCCACCAATTAACTCCACATCGTCATTCACTCCGAAATGATCAGGAGTCCCTCTGCCATGATCGCCCAGCACACCAATGGCGTGTGCACAGTCACTCATCACAGAGGCTTTATATTTTTTAGCGAGGGCCACAATTTCCGGCAGCTTCGCAATATTTCCTTCCATGCTGAATATGCCATCCACCACGATGATCCTGTGGTTGGCATCCTGAAGGTGTGCAAGCTTCTTCTCAAGCGCTTGCATATCGTTGTGACGGAAAACAACCGTAGAAGCGTCGCTGAGCTTAGCACCTTCATAAATAGAAGCGTGATTTAGTCTATCCAAAAGCAGCGCATCTCCCTGCTTTGCGATTGTGGGAAGTACGCCAAGATTTACCTGAAATCCCGTACTGAAAACAAGTGCTTCTTCTTTGTTGAGGAATTGGGCAAGATTATACTCCAGCTCTTCGTGCATGTCTGTGGTGCCGTTTAGAAACCTGGAACCTGAACAGCTGGAGCCATATTTTCTTACAGCAGCTTGGGCGGCTTCAATCACTTTGGGATGTGTGGTGAGGCCCAGATAACTATTGGAGCCGAACATTAAAACATCCTTCCCATTGACCTTCACCTGAGTCTCCTGCTTGGACTGGAACGTTCGGAAAAATGCATAATATCCATTCTTCTTTGCATCTTCCGCAAGCTTGAAACTTGAATAGCGTTCTCTCAAAAAATTCCCCATTCCGCAAAAATAGTTATATCACTTGGAAACATTTTCGTAACATTGAGATTTGAATCCAACCTTCATCATTTTTTAATACCAAAATCATTTCATTTTGAATTTAGTAATACTAGCTGCTGGTAAAAATACCCGATTGGACACAGGCATTCCAAAAAGTCTTGTCACTTTGCATGGCGAAACCTTAATGTCCAGACACATACGGATATTTAAGCAGCAGGGTGTAAAAAAGTTTTGTATTATCAGTGGATATGGCGCAGAAAAGCTGGAAGCAGCTTTGTCAGTTCTTAAAAGTACGCATGATGCAGACATTACGATCCTTCATAACAAGCGCTTCGATTTGGAGAATGGATTTTCAGTGTTCAGGGCGAAGGAATGGGTGGAAGGGAATGGAATGGATGATTTCTTTCTCACGATGGGAGATCATATTTTCGATCCGAACTTTGTCAAAGAGTTTGTAAGAAAATCTGAGGGATTGGAGACTACACTCCAGCTGGCTGTGGACATGCCAGGGGATTCAAATGCGCACATTGATATTGATGACGTGACCAAAGTTTTGGTAGACGAAAAGGATATGATTCAATCCATTGGAAAGATTATTCCTGAGTACAATCGATACGATACCGGGCTTTTCAGGCTAAAGTCTGGAGTATTTGACACATTTCAGGAAAGTTTTGATAAGGAGGAATATACCATCTCTCAGTCCGTATCAAAGCTGATAGCAAGTGGGCAAGCGAAAACGGTACTGGTAGAAGGGTACACCTGGAATGATGTAGACAATCCAGATGACCTTCAAAGTACCATTAAATTGATGGATCAGAAGAGGCTTTGATCAATCGTAATAATCAAGACCTAAGTTGGTGATCAAATCTTCGCCAGCAAGATACCTAAGTGTATTCTTGAGTTTCATTAGCTGAACGAAAATGTCATGCTGAGGCTTCAGGCCTTTTAGCGCCTGGGGAGACTTCAGGTAGAATGATAGCCATTCCTGGATGCCCTTCATATTAGCCCGCTGAGCCAGATCCAGGAATAAAGCTAAGTCAAGTACCAAAGGTGCTGCAAGAATAGAGTCCTTACATAGGAAATCCACTTTAATCTGCATTTTATATCCTAGCCAGCCTTTTATGTCTATGTTGTCCCAGCCCTCTTTATCATCCCCTCTCGGTGGGTAGTAGTTGATCCTTACTTTGTGATACAAGTTTCCATAGAGTGAAGGATGCAATTCCGGCTCAAGAATCTGCTCCAGTACGCCAAGTTTGGAAACTTCTTTGGTTTTGAAGTTGTCCGGATCATCCAAAACCTCACCATCCCTGTTTCCAAGGATGTTTGTAGAAAACCATCCATCTATACCCAGCGAACGAGCCTTTAATCCAGGAGCAAGAATGGTCTTCATCAAAGTCTGACCGGTTTTGAAATCTTTTCCACAAATTGGAGTACCGGTTTGTTTAGCAAGCTCTACCAGGCAATCCACGTCGCAGGAAAGGTTAGGAGCGCCATTTGCGTAAGGCACACCCATTTTGATTGCTGCATACGCGTAAATCATGCTTGGCGGAATATCCGGGTGATTATTCCTCAGTCCTTCTTCAAATTTCTCGATGGTGGAGTGAACTTCACCTTCCTCAATGTAGATCTCAGTAGACCCACACCATACCATCACCACGCGCTCGCAATTGTTTTCTTTCTTGAAGTTCTCAATGTCTTGCATCAGCATTTCTGCCAGCTCCATCTTGTTTGCGCCTTTTTTCACATGGCTTCCCTCCAGTCGCTTCACGTAATTCTTATCGAACACTGCCTTCATGGGCTTGATTTGTTCTAGCTCATCTTTCAGCTCGTTCAGAAGGTCTTTGTCCAGAACTTTAGCGTGCATAGCTGCTTGATATGCATTGTCCTCAAAAAGGTCCCATCCGCCTAGTACAACATCATTTAATGATGCCAGCGGCACAAAGTCCTTGATAAGCGGATTTCTTTTTTCAGTTCGTTTACCTAATCGAATAGTACCCATTTGTGTCAACGAACCGATGGGTTCTGAGAGACCTTTTCTGATACTTAAGACACCTGCCATAAGCGTGGTGGCCACTGCTCCCATACCGGGAGTTAAAATTCCTAATTTGCCGTTAGGTTTTCGAATTGTTGATTTATCTGACATTTGCTTGATCGATTTAAACTATGCGTGAAAATTGTCTGTCATAAAAAGAATGGGTAATCCCCAAAAGTGGACAGAAATTTTGCGCAAAATAAATTAAACCGTAGCGGATAAGCTTAACATTTTGATAATTTGATTTTAAAACCGTAGGTTTTTGTCTCTTTGCGTAACTTGAATTTGGCTTAAAACCTATATTGAATGACAGCTCAGTACATCAAACTATATCCGGAAAATCCTGAAAGAAGAAAGATTCAGGAGGTCGTTGAGGTTCTTCGCAATGGAGGTGTCATCATTTACCCGACAGATACCGTTTACGGGCTTGGATGCGATATTTTCAACCAAAAGGCAATTGAGCGGATACGGCTGATAAAAGGCATCAAAGGCAAGCACCTCAACCTGTCGTTTATCTGTTTCGATCTGAGTCATATTTCGGAATACACTAGGCGCCTGGATACACCTACTTTCAAATTGATGAAGAAAACCCTGCCTGGCCCTTATACTTTTATTCTGGAATCTTCTTCCAAGGTGCCGAAGATTTTGAATGTGAAAAAGAAGACAGTTGGTATTCGTGTTCCGGACAATAATATTCCCCGTGAGATTGTGAAGGAATTGGGCAACCCGATCATTACAACCTCCATTCATGATGATGAAATCCATGATCATGCTACAGACCCGGAATTGATTTATGACGAGTTTAAAAACCTGGTAGATGTGGTCATCGATGGAGGATTCGGCGGGGTGCATCCAAGTACAGTGATAGACTGCACAGGAGACACTCCGGAAATCGTCCGGGAAGGTATCGGCGATATCAATATTATCGCATGAGTGTTTTGACCATAGAACCTCATTACCTGGGCAGCCTGGAATTCTTTGCACTACTGACCCAACATTCAAAGTTGCGTTTCGAAATCCACGATTCCTTTCCAAAGCAGACTTACCGCAATCGCACGTACTTCTTGTCTTCAAATAAGGTGCAGTCGCTGATCGTACCGGTTAAATATTCTAATGGTCAGCCCACTAAGGAAGTCACAGTAGATTATTCCCAGAGATGGCTTAAGGATCACTGGGGGGCGTTCTATTCTTCATATGGAAAGGCACCCTTCTTCGAATATTTCAGCGAGGAATTCAGGACTATATGGCAGGATAAACCTACTCATCTGATTGATTTAAATATGAAATTCATTCAATTGGTACTTAAAATCCTTCAGGCCGATGTTGAGATTGAGCTTACTGATTCTTTCGAAAGGAAATATGAAGGAGATAAAAGAAATGTAATCAACCCAAAGGAGTCCTTTAAAAACCGAAAAATCTATACGCCGGTAACATACACACAGCTTTTTGGTGATACCTTTGTTCCAAATTTGAGTATCATTGATTTGATCATGTGTGAAGGACCGAATGCGGCTCCAATTTTGAGCAATTCATTTCTTAGAAATTGATCAAACTAAGTTGGATTCGGAGTGCGGAAAGTATTTCGACCAGTGAATGAACAAATCTGAAACGGCTCACGTTTTTTCATCTACATTAAAGGGATATTTGTTCGTATATCCTATATTTTTACTAAAAAGCGAAAGGCACAACGCATGTCAAAAGAGGCAAAATTTTCAAATAGAGTCAAAGAAGTCATCTCACTGAGCAGGGAAGAAGCCTTGCGTTTGGGTCATGATTACATTGGCACAGAGCACCTCTTACTGGGTATGATCAGAGAGGGAGAGGGGGTAGCCGTAAGCGTAATGAAAAAGCTTGGCTTGTCCATGAAAGAGTTACGTTCGGCAATAGAGCAGGCCACCAAAGGAACTGCAACCAGCAATGTCAAAAACCTGGCGAACATCCCATTGACGCGCCAGTCAGAAAAAGTATTGAAGATCACATATTTGGAAGCCAAAATCTTCAAAAGTGCATTGATAGGCACGGAGCACTTGTTGCTATCCATCCTGAGAGATGAAGACAACCTGGCCACTCAGATACTGGAGAAGTTTGAGGTTAATTATGACCTGGTAAAAGAAATGCTCGAATACCAGACCGAGAACCCGATGGCTTCAGCAGATACCGATGATCCAAATGACGAGGGGGATGAATTGTATTCAAGCACTCCGCGAGGATCTGGACGATCATCGACTGGTAAGGAAAAAGGAAATGAGAAATCAAGAACCCCTGTCCTTGACAATTTTGGTCGGGATCTGACCAAGCTTGCTGAGGAGGATAAGCTGGATCCGATCATTGGTCGGGAAAAGGAAATAGAGCGAGTGGCTCAGGTATTGAGTCGAAGAAAGAAAAACAACCCAATTCTTATTGGTGAGCCGGGTGTGGGTAAAACCGCCATTGCTGAAGGGCTTGCCCTTAGAATTATTCAGAAAAAAGTATCCCGAATCTTGTTTGGTAAGCGTGTGGTCACGCTTGATCTGGCATCATTGGTTGCCGGAACAAAGTACCGTGGACAATTTGAAGAGCGAATGAAAGCGGTGATGAACGAGATTGAAAAATCTCCCGAAGTAATTCTATTTATTGATGAGCTTCACACCATTGTAGGTGCGGGTGGCGCTTCCGGTTCACTGGACGCATCAAATATGTTTAAGCCCGCCCTCGCCAGAGGTGAGATTCAATGCATTGGAGCCACCACACTGGATGAGTATCGCCAGTACATTGAAAAGGACGGAGCGCTGGCAAGACGTTTCCAAATGGTGATGGTGGATGCCACTTCCCCCGAGGAAACCCTACAGATTCTGGACAACATCAAAGACAAATACGAAAATCATCACCATGTAAATTATACGCCTGAGGCGATAAAGGCATGCGTGACACTCTCAGATCGATATATTTCAGATCGATTCCTCCCGGACAAGGCCATTGATGTCTTGGATGAAGCGGGTGCCAGGGTTCACATCAACAATATCAACGTTCCGAAGATCATTACCGAATTGGAAGAGCAGATAGAGGATGTGAAGAAGGAGAAAAACAAGGTGGTGAAAAGCCAGAAATATGAGGAAGCTGCTCAGTTGAGGGATCGGGAGAAGAAATTGATCGCTCAGTTAGAGGATGAGAAAAATCGCTGGGAGGAAGAGACAAGAACCAAGCGTTATGAGGTTGGTGAGGACAATGTAGCTGATGTGATAGCTATGATGACGGGAATTCCAACCAAACGAATTGCCGAAAACGAAAGCGCCAAGTTGCTCACGATGGGCAAAGACCTTGAAGGAAAAGTGATTGGGCAGAGCGAGGCAATAAAGAAACTAGCTAAAGCTATCCAGCGAACCAGGGTGGGATTGAAGGATCCCAAAAAGCCAATCGGTTCGTTTGTATTCTTGGGCCCTACCGGAGTTGGAAAGACTGAAATGGCCAAAGTGCTTTCTACCTTCCTGTTTGATAAGGAAGATTCCCTCATCAGAATTGACATGAGTGAATACATGGAGAAATTCTCAGTGTCGCGGTTGGTAGGAGCGCCTCCGGGATATGTGGGCTATGAAGAGGGCGGACAGCTTACTGAGAAGGTGAGAAGAAAGCCATATAGCGTGGTGCTATTGGATGAAATTGAAAAGGCACATCCTGATGTATTCAACATCCTGCTTCAGGTGTTGGATGATGGTGTACTTACCGATGGTCTTGGTAGAAAAGTTGATTTCAGAAATACACTGATCATCATGACTTCAAACATTGGGGTGAGAGATTTGAAGGACTTTGGCGCAGGTATTGGGTTTGCTACACAGAACAGGCAAAACAATATGGATGAGATCATGAAATCCACCATACAGAATGCACTGAAGAAGACGTTTAGCCCGGAATTTTTGAACAGGCTTGATGATGTAATCATCTTCAATTCTTTGGAGAAAGAACACATCTTCAAAATCATTGATATCACGCTGGGTAAGTTGTTTTCCAGAATTACAGATCTTGGGTACATCATCGAGTTGACAGATAAGGCCAAGGAGTTTTTGGCCGATAAGGGATATGATCCACAATACGGGGCACGACCACTTGCAAGAGCAATTCAGAAGCACCTGGAAGATCCTGTGGCTGAGGAAATCCTAAAGGGTGAAATTCAGGAGGGAGACATGTTGGTAGCTGATTGGGACGGTAAGAATGAGGAATTGAGTATTAAACTCAAAAAGAAGAAAGCACCAAAAACCCAGGATAAAAAAGAGAAGTAACTTGAAGAAGGGGTAGAGATGACTACCCCTTTCTTTTTTTAAATTTGGTTTATAATGTAAACTATTTTATTATTGTATCGTATTTATAGTAAACTTCTAAACTATGAGCAATAAAGAACTGTCAAAAGACGAAAGCCTGGCACTCATCACTGAGATGATAGGTCAGGCAAAAAGAAATGTAGCCAAGGGGGGAAGCTTCTATTTCCTGTTGTGGGGAAGTGTGGTGATGCTTGCCAATCTGGGACATTACCTGATAGAGACGAACAATTGGTATGATCACCCATACATTGTTTGGGTATTGATGATTCCTGCGGGGATTGTTTCCATGATTTATGGAGCGAAACAAGATCGGGAGGCGAAAGTGAAAAGTCACCTGGATCGACTTTATGGAATGATCTGGCTGGCAGTGTTCATTGGAATCTTGATAGTCCTATTCTTTATGAAAGACCTCAATTACAATATCAATGCCGTGATCCTTTCATTTGCGGCAATAGGGACATTTATTTCCGGTCAGGCGTTGCGATTTAACCCTTTAAATATGGGTGCGGTTGCTTTGTGGGCCGCCAGCATAGTAGCTTTTAATGTTACTCCTGTAGACCAATACTTAGTTGGAGCTATTGGTATATTCGCAGGATATTTAGTGCCTGGATATTTATTAAGAAAGGCGGAAAAATGAGTTTTGCACAATTGGATCCCTTACTTCATTCACAACTGCGACTGGCAGTTATGTCACTACTGATCGGCGTGGATTCTGCAGAGTTTGTTTTTATCAAAGAAAAAACCGGAGCAACGGCTGGTAACCTAAGCGTGCAACTAGATAAGCTTTCAAATGCCGGATATATAAGTGTAACCAAGTCATTCAAAGGGAAGAAACCTTTGACTACTTGTAGCATCACCAAAGTAGGAATAAAAGCTTTCGAGGAGTATGTGAATGCATTGAAGCAGTACATCGAGTAATTTTTTTTGAATTTATAGTTTATAATATAGACTGGTTTGAAATGAATAATTTAGTTAGTAGTGAAGTGGGGCTGGTTCACCTTATTGCCTCTATTCTGGCATTAATTTTTGGATCGTTGATTTTGATAATGTCAAAAGGGACGAGAAGGCACAAACAAGTTGGGTATGCATATGTAGCATCAATGCTGGTGTTGCTCTTCACTTCCTTTATGCTTTACAATCTGTTTGGTGGATTTGGTGTATTTCATATTGCATCAATCGTTAGCTCAGTTACACTTTTACTGGGTATGATGCCCGTTTTCTTCAAGCCAAAGAATTGGATTCTATATCACCTATCATGGATGTATTGGTCGGTCATTGGATTATATGCAGCGTTTGCCTCGGAGGTATTTACCAGGTTCTTTCCAGCACCTTTTTTCTCTGCGGTAGGCATTGCCACGGTTTTGATCATGATCGTTGGAGGCGTAGGTTTTAGACTCGGCCTCAAGAGTTGGAAGGAAAAATTTAGTAAACAATTAAAATCAAATTAGTATGAAACAGTTAGTATTTGCGGTGTTAATGATGCCAGGAATATGCCTTCTGGCTCAGCCGAAGCAATCAATGGAAAAGCTTAGTCCTTTCATCGGAAAATGGGAAGGAGGAGGCTGGTATATGGATCAAACAGGAACCAGGTATGAATTTACACAGTGTTGTAGATAGGGGGGAGATTAAATACTCAATAAATATAAAGGACGGAGTATGGAAGGAAAAAGGAGCCTACTCACCAGATGGAACAAACTGGTATCCGTTTATTGATTTTACCGTGAAAAAGATAGAATAATATCGGAGGGGAGAAATCCCCTTTTTCAATAACCTCCCCAAAACTTACGCAAAAACCATTCTGCTGAAAAAAGCATGAAAATGATCAAATACCACCACCAAGCCTGGTAGATCGGGATAAAGTCCTCCTCGCTTTTGATCACAGATTTGAAGTCTCGGTCTTTGACTTGCTGAACTAGTTTTTCTACCTCATTTACATGGGCATACATTCCACCTGTTTTGGCGGAGAGATTTTTTAGTAGCTGATGGTTAGCAGTAAGGTTTAAGTATTCGGGGTTGATGTTCTGAATCGAAAACTCGCCTTTGTCAGTCAGCGATTTATCACCAACCTGAACTTGTGCCACATATTTATATATGCCTGCGTCAAAGCTTGGTGCCCGGAAGGTGGAGTTGTACTCTGAGTCAGTAAAGTTGAAATTCTGGGATTCGCCGCTTTCTGAAGTGATGGTGATCGATATGTCGTTTTCGTAAAGACGCTCATAAATATCATTGTATACCTCCGTATCGAAAAGCACGGGCTCAGCGTCAGAGAAATTGTTTTTGCGCACGCGAAACCGAAATTGCTTCTTGTCATTTTTCACCGAGAGAAACTGAACCGTCTTCGTAATCAGATTTTTGAATTGTGTGGCATCTCCATGTATAGCCGCCTCCTGGAGCTTCCATTTCCAAATATTTTGCCCAAGCAGCACAGCGCTTTTTTGTGCCCCGTCATCAAATACCGCCATGAGCGGTTTTTGGGTTTTTATGCTCCCCAGTTTCTGGTACATCACCACCTCCACAGGGCCACTTATCTTATATTCCCCAAAAGGAACCTCAACCGGAGGATACTCCTCGAAAGCTGAAACATCCTCTATCTTGAATTTGCTGAAGTTTTGATTGAAGGAGCCAACCACCTTGTCTGGCTGAGATCCCCTTCGCTCGATGTTCAGATAGGGCAGGGTCTTGTTGGCCGAGGTAATGGAGCTTTCGTTGCTCATGATGTACCATAAGCCGGGTTTTTCTTTTGGGGTGTAGTTGATTCCGGAAGTAAATGCTCCATGAAAAATGACCACATCAAATATTTCATTGGGCTTTTCATTGTTGATCTCAGGAATATAAACCTCAGTCTGATAGTTTCCGGTCTCGGCAAGGGTGCTGCGGATCGCCTTGATGTCCGGGTGAGGAGAATTGGCCACAATTAGCACTTTTTGTCTTCCGTCAATGACCTCCATGAAAATGTTGGATCGGTTGTTTTCAAGCGTTGATTCCCCTTCAAGCGTAGAAATACTTGCTACCAAATGCCTGAGCCCTTCTTGCGGAGATTGAACCGTAAATTCAACTTCCTGAACAGAATTTCTCAACCTTACCATCTGTTCATCGATCAATTTGCCATTTTCTGAGAGCTGTACTTTTATCTGCTGATTATCGTATCCGTCTTGCGTTATTTCAAGTCGGATGGGGCTTTCATTGTCCTTGTAGGTTACTTTGTTGTACAATGTTCTGGAGATGCTTAGATCCTTCGGTGGAATGGTATCCCCCAGGCCAAGGGTGAAAGTAGGAACCACATAATTTTTATAAAACGGGGAGCTCCCCCGATTAAAGATGCCGTCTGAAGCGAGCAGCAAAGCCACATAGTTTTTCCTTTTCACCTCTTCTTCTGTCTTCCCTATGAGTCCCGCCAAGTCGGAGGAAGAAGCCGTAAATGCCGAAGTATCGGAAATCTTTATGGTACTCACCTCCATACCTGCATTTTCCAGCTCCTCTGTTAGGTAATTGATCTTATCTGAAATCTCTTTCTCCGATGCACGCGCCACTACGGATTGGGAATTGTCCAGCGCGATTGCAATTACAGGTTTCTCCACCCGATTAGTGATTTTTCGAATGGACGGAGAAAGGAAAAGCAGCAGCAAAGAAAAAAGGGCCAGAAAGCGAAGGCTGGCAAGGAGCCAGTTTTGCGCCTTATTCCAGGGAACATTTTTCTTGGAGTAAAGAAAAATGGAAAGACCTATGGAAGCAATTAGTATGAGTAAAACCCACCAGCCGGAATATTCCAAATGAAGAAAACTTCTATCCATTAATCACCTTTTTCGTGCTCCTTAGGTGCTATCAAACACCAAAGCTTGAATCTAACTCAAAAAGTACAATACGGGGTAGAATTTTAAAGGATACTCTTTTCTGATAAGCGATTAATTGATAAAGCCGGAAACCTCACTTGCGGAAATTTTTGTGAGCGCTATTCGTTCAAACCTGCCTGCTACGAATGTGGTGCCAAGCACAAGGATGGAATTATCACTCCCAATTTTTATAGAAGCAAATGTGTATGGGTTAAGGTACCCGATTCGGTGCATTCCACTGATCCCACCGGAGGAGTTGTAAAAATTGAGAAGAATTTGTCTTCCCTTGGTTTCACAGGCAAAGACCGAATAAGTATCTGCATCCGTGTAGTTTATTATTTGTGCCCGGGTATACGGCTTTACTTCTGCCATATTTCCCGGGAATAGATCGACACTTGAGGTGGTTCCGGTTGTTGATAGTGTGGCGGATGCAAGCTGGAAATTAGCATCAAATTGATAGCCTGCCACCGCAAAATCAGCCCCATTTATTGGTAGTACGGCTCGTATTCCGGCATTGCTGGCCTGCCCTTGAACTACCCCGCCTGGTGCATCCGAAAAATCGGTAAAGACTAAAGACAGGCTATAATTATAGAATCCATTGAAGTAATAATTTCCCGCTGATACCTCTCCGCAGAAGAAAGGCAATGGACGTTCGCTCGCATTCAGGTAGTGATTGATGATTTCTGCTTCCACATCGTCACCAGGCCCTATTGAGTAACGATTGCCATTTACAAAAGAGCCATCCAGGCCTATTTCAGAAATCTCGGTTTCCTGAGTCAGGGGATCATAGCTTTGGAGCAGGAAGTTTCCATTGCTCAATATCGAAGAAGAAAGTGGGTAGTTTATTCCACCGATTGCAACCTCTGACTGTACTTCCAATTGGGGACTAACCCCGATAAGTACAGCCTGCAGAGACGTGGGGTCCATAGCAAAGAAATAGCTGTTGCTGTCGGCCTCATTGAGATGCATTTTTCCGATCGGCACCACATAGTCCCTCAGCGTTCGCTCATCCTCATAATTTCCTTCCTCGTCTACCTTGATTAGCTGCACTCCTGCAAAGTCAGATTTGGAAAGCTCTGTGCCAGTCAAGATGATGAAACCATCTATAGTCTCCACCACATCAATGGGCTTATAATTTACATCCAGGTCAGAGTCGTCATAAATCTTGAAAAATGACTCAGTCAACGAAGGTTCATCATCAGCACACCCACTAACCAAGGTGGTAAACAAGGTAATTACCACACTTAGAATTAAGGTAGAGGGTTTTGATGTTTGGTACTTGATTTTTTTGGTGCTCATAGCTTCTCAAATGAATAGGTCAGGCGTTACGCTTGTCAGTAGGCTTTGAATTGTTGGTCTATAAATCGGAAAGGGAATACGAAACTTAGTGAGATGTTCAGGTCTCTAAGGAAAATTTCGTCATTTGTTTCGCCTAATGACGCAAGCTCATTTTGTTGGGCATTGGGTTGTGTTGCTGAGGTCAAGGAATGTTTATATCCTACTTCAAAGACCGTCCGGATATTCCAGTAGTCCAGGTTTACACCCACACCTCCTGACACCCCTGAAAAGGGTTTGAAAGCATCCTTTACTCCGAGTGAGGCAGATCCCCCATCGGATGTAATGGCATTTCCTGATGAATAATCTATCTGGGTAATGCCCACCTCTTTTTGAGCGGATAAAATCCGGCTGTGAAATCCACCAACCATTACGAAAGGTCTGATTTTTCCAGATCGGATGATATCATACTTGATCATAAGGGGCAGCTCCAGTATGTCGATGCGCTGCTCAACATCGTACCTCGTTTCAAACCGGTTGCCTGAGATTTCTCCACGCCATTCCAGAAGGCTGTTGTAGCTATATCTGCTTCGTTTGTATGCAGGCTGAAAGGAAGCAGAAAAGCCTCTGTGATAGAAGTTCATCTCCAGGCCTACATGTGCGCCTGGAAGTGCAAAATCATCATAGCTTTTTTGTAAGCTATCTGCATTGTAGTCGATGGGACTGAAACCCACATTTCTAGTTTCAGGATATGCCTGGGTATAGTTGATACCCATTTTTATTCCCAGCCAAAACTGGGTATCCAAAAAGGATTCCAGCGGATTTTTGGCAGGTTTCTTTTGTGCCATCGACAGGGTTGATAGCAGCATCAGCGAAAGAAATATCCTGAGCTTACTTGCGGATGATGAGCCTTTTCGTGTCATCTAACATTTCAGATTTAGCTTTAATAAAATAGAATCCCGGACTGAATGAATCCAGCATGAAGGAAAAGATATGATCACCCGGCCCAACCCTTCTGGCACTTTGAGCCACCACATCTCCTCGCACATTAATGAGCTGTACAGTCACGTCCTGATAGTTATTTACAAAAATTTTTGCCTGGGCGTATGTGGATGCAGGATTTGGATATACTGATTCAATCCGGTAGTTCTTTTTCACGTATTCCTTTTCACCCAGGATCACGTCTTTGATCAGGTCCATTGGCTCATAATTTCCACCGGCAGGATTTGGCCCTTCAATAAAGTCTCGGAAGAAAATATCGTTAGCAATGACCGATCTATCGACTCCCATCCATTCATAAAGAATGTTTGCATAGATCTGGCGATAGTCAAATTGCATTCCAACGTTGCTTTGGGATACATCCGGTACGGTTCCGTAGATTCCAGGCTTCACACCCAAACCAAACATCATGACCGGCCCGCCAGTGCCGTGATCGCTACCGTAGCTTCCGTTTGATCCAACCCGTCTTCCAAACTCAGACATAGAGATCGTTAACACACGATCTTCCAGCCCTCTTGATCTCAAGTCTCTTTGGAAAGCATGCATGGCTGACGAGATATGATAAAGGAGGGCAGAATGAACACCCATGGTGGAATCATAATCTTCTACCTGAGAGGCATGCGTATCAAAACCACCAATTTTCACCAGGAATACTTTGGTTTTCACCCCACCGGCCAATAATCTCGCCACCAGTTTCAGCTGGTTGCTCAGCGGATTTCTTTTTGATCCGTTTGGTGCATTGAACGGATAGGTTTCAGGGTAAGTCACCGAGGTGTCAGCGGAAGAAGCGTAGATTTCTGCTAGTCGTTTAATATATGTTTCGGACTTGTCTTCCAGCCCCAAAATCCAATTCATTTCCCGTCCATAAGGCGAATTGTTGAGAAAGGGAGGTGGATTTCCTCTCGGATCCACACCCTCATCTGTAAACCCTTCCAGTTGTTCAATAAGATTAGCCAAATTCTCCGGGTTGCTACCCAGGGAAATGGAAGTGGGAATATTTCCTTCTTGGTGGAAAAGCAGTGAGACATCATTTCCCATTTCCAGTGCCAGTGGATCAGGCATTTCTTCAGTTGGGAAGTCGGTCGGGTAGGTTAAAGGTTCATACTCCTGGCCAAGATATCGACCGATCCACCCTGAACTGAAGTAATCATCAGAATCGCCTCCCATAAACCAGATGTCCCGTCCCCGGAAATGGGAGCCATTATTATTTTCATAGGATACCCCCTGAAAAACAGCAGCTTTGCCTGTATCATATAAGCGTTTGAAGTCATGCATGTCAGGGTGAAGCCCCACTTGCTCTTCACTTGCCACGGTGCTGTCAAGCGGGATCAGCGTGCGGTTGCCAACTTTGTAAGGGATGGCAATGTTGGCCCTTCGGCTGTAATATTCATCGTAATTAGATATGGGTATAATCGTATTGAGGCCGTCATTTCCACCATGCATTTGCAGTATGATCAGTACCCGATCATTGGTGCTTTGCTGAGCTATGTGCTGAACCTCATAATGCGAAGCCAATAGCTTTATGGGTACACCATGAAAAGCCAGAGGAGCGCCAGCTGCGAAACCAATTTTCTTTAAAAAATTCCTTCTTTTCATAGCTGCTGATTACATAAGTTGATATTCGGGTGATTGCAGCATGGCGTTAAATAACTCCACGATCTGGTTGGCCCGTGTATTAGCATCCAGATTACCATCCCACCGGGTGGTCCAGGCTGCTTCAGGGTCGGGATCAATCGCAAATTCAAACATGGCAGCTTTGAAATAACTAAGCCGCTCAGTGGTAAGTTCTCCTCCGGCAACAGAGAAGGACAGGTTCTCAGAATTTGGCAGAAAATATTCAGCCACAGCAATGATGAAATCATCAGCGATCCGGATGGTGCCCAAATCAAAATTGTTGACCACAAACTCAAACACATTCACCTGGCTCATTTCCATGTTATTGCCGTCAGAGAGTGCCCTTCGGACAAAATCGTATCTGTTGGTTAGGTAATTGGTCGTGATCCAGCTTCGGTTAAAAATTGGAAACTGATGATAAGCGGCATACCCTGCTACCTCAAAGGGTTCATAGTAATCCATGCCTTGCTGACTGATAGTCCCCAGCAATCCAGTGGTGAAGTTGTAATACTCCGTGAGTTCGGTTTCATAATCAGGAAGCTGGATTTCAAAATTCCGAATGAACCCGAGCGTGAGGTCAATAGGAGATTTTATGATACTTCCGAAGTTGTTGTCGTCTTCTCCGGCTTCCGCCTCATAAAAATGCTCACTTGTCAGCAATGCTTCCAATACTGGCTGAATTTTAAATTCATTTGCGGTGAAGATGTCAGCCATCTCCTGAATAATGTCATTTTGTAAGCTGAGATCAATCTGATGATAAACGAAGAAACGATAAAGTTCTCTGCAAATGCTTCGGGTTGTTTCAGCCTGATCATAAATCAGGTCAACAAACTGACTGATTTCATCCAGCACACTTTCTTCTGTCGGGTTACCGCCTTGCAAGAGATCGGTATTGGGAGTTACTGTGCCATTTGCCATTCTGGAGCTAAAGTTTTTCACCCCTTCTTCATGGCTGCTGGCAATCGTCCCTCCACGAATAATCCCTCTGGGTATGCCAGTTTCATCATCCAAATTGGAAAACGTTGGATCCACATTAAACCCGGATAGCACGCGCGCTCCTGCCTGCACATCCTCCTCCGTGTAGAAAAAATAGTCTCCCTCAAATTCAGGTTCAGGCACATTCCCCTCCAAACCTCTGCCAATGGAATAGAGCTCAAGAAGCTCACGGGCATAGTTTTCATTGGGGCTTCCTTTGACGTTTAATCTGCCATCAAGAAAGACCAGCATGGCATTGTCTACACTAAGTTTTTTTGTAAGCTGCTTGAAGTTTCTTGGGACGATGATATCCGGATCCATTGGGTCGTCCGCAGGAATGGACAAATCTTCACTATCAAACGCAAACAGCCGGAAAAGTGCCTGCTGGTAAAATAGTGCTCTGGAACTTCCTACAACCGATCTTTTCGTGGTGAAATGCGTGTGAAGAAAATAAACCAAGCGTTCTCTAAATATATAAGGAAGCTTAACTGAGTCATCTATGCCATTGCCCAACATCTGTCCCAGATGCCACGCCAGAAAATATCGTTCCAGCTCAAATCCTTCACTTTGCGGTGCAAAATCTCCGGTAATCCATTCATTACCGGAAAGCGGATCGATCGGAAGGACCGGATCAGGGAGAGTGGTATTAAATAGCTGGTCAACTGCTTCTGCTGGTGTAAGTGCAGCAAATGCATCAATCTCGGCAATTGACCCTGCAAAGCACGTACGACGGAGAAGGTGAGCAGCTCTTTTCCTACCTAGTGCGCTGGTTAGTTCTACTAAAGGCATTCGAGCTGATTTGATAATAGAACACTAAAATTAAAACATTTATTATAAAATAAATGATAAAAAATCTTCAAATAGTTTAACTAATTGTTAAGACAATAAAAAACCCACCAATACTTGGTTCATTCAGATAGTCGTTCTCCTTTGTCAAGTTTTGTCGAACAGATACTGAAACAAGTTCAGTATGACTTTTCAATTGAAATGAAGCCTACATTTTATAAGCTGTCATGCTGAATTTATTTCAGCATCTAAAACTTGATAAAGGAGGACTAGTTATGCCGTAGTGAAATCAAGTTAGCATTCCTCCATCTACCTGAATGGTCTGACCTGTGATATAAGCTGACAGATCCGAGCCAAGGAAGATACATGCATTTGCTACATCTTCAGGAGCTCCGCCTCTTTTCAATGGAATGGCATCTCTCCAGCTTTGTACTGTTTTTTCATCCAATGCATCTGTCATTTCGGTTTCAATGAATCCCGGAGCAATAGCATTGCATCTAATTCCTCTTGATCCCAATTCCAACGCCACCGACTTAGTAAATCCGATGATTCCTGCTTTGGAAGCAGCATAGTTTGCCTGTCCGGCATTTCCTTTCACACCTACTACAGATGACATATTTATAATTGAGCCGCTTCGCTGCTTCATCATGGTTCGACACGCCGCTTTCACCGTGTTGAAACAAGACTTAAGGTTAATATTCATGATTGCATCCCAATCTTCCTCACTCATTCTCATCAGCAGATTGTCTTTTGTGATCCCGGCATTATTGATCAAAATATCTAGTGAGCCAAACTCTCCTACCACACCATTGATAAGTTCTTGTGCAGCTTGATAATCGGAAGCGTCAGATCGGAATCCTTTTGCTTTAATTCCCCTTGATGCAAGTTCTTTTTCCAAAGCTTCGCCTTTTTCAACGCTAGACAAATATGTAAATGCGACATTAGCACCTTGTTCAGCATATTGCTCAGCAATGGCTTTGCCTATTCCTTTGGATGCTCCGGTAATGAGTGCTGTTTTTCCTTCTAGTAATTTCATGTGTGAGTGATTCAAAATTAAAGGTCAAAGATAATGAGTCATGGAAGACTGCTTAGCCCTTATTTTCCACAACTTTTCGGGTTAAATTTGCGCCTCAATTTAAAATCTATAAAGCATGGCATCTAAATATGATCTAATTGTAATCGGAAGTGGACCTGGCGGATATGTAGCAGCTATCAGAGCATCGCAGCTTGGAATGAAAGTAGGAGTGGTGGAAAAAGCAGAGCTTGGTGGTGTTTGTTTGAACTGGGGATGTATCCCAACCAAAGCACTTTTGAAGAGCGCACAAGTATTTGATTACATCAATCATGCAGAAGATTACGGGATCAAGGTAAAAGATGCAAAAGCTGATTTCTCCGGCATGGTGAAGAGGAGCCGTGAAGTAGCGGGAGGTATGAGCAAGGGAATTCAGTTCCTTTTCAAGAAAAACAAAATCGATCACATTGCAGGACATGGTACTTTGAAGAAGGGTAAAAAGGTAGAAGTGAAAGGTACTGATGGAAAAGTAACAACTTATGATGCTGATCATATCATTTTAGCAACAGGAGGAAGATCCAGAGAGCTTCCAACTATGCCTATCGATGGCAAAAAAATCATTGGTTACCGTGAGGCCATGACACTCGACAAGCAACCGAAGAAAATGGTGGTAGTAGGTTCAGGAGCAATTGGTGTTGAGTTTGCCTATTTCTATAGCACACTTGGTACTGAGGTGACCATTGTTGAATTCATGGATAAGATCGTTCCCGTGGAGGATGACGATGTGAGCAAGCAACTGGAAAGATCATTCAAAAAGGCTGGAATGAATATCATGACCAGTTCTGAGGTGACCAAAGTAGATACAAAAGGTACGGGCTGCAAAGTGACAGTAAAAACCAAAAAAGGAGAAGAGCAGATCAATTGCGATATTGTACTTTCTGCAGTGGGTGTAGCTACCAACCTTGAAAACCTGGGATTGGAAGACGTAGGTGTCAAGACCGAGAAAGGAAAAGTGATTGTAGATGATTACTACAAAACGAATGTTGACGGAGTATATGCCATTGGAGATATCGTGAAAGGTCAGGCTTTAGCACACGTTGCTTCTGCGGAAGGAATTATCTGTGTAGAGAAAATCAAAGGCATGCATGTGGAGCCATTGGATTATAACAACATTCCGGGATGTACCTACTGTTCTCCTGAGGTGGCATCTGTTGGATACACCGAGAAAGCTGCCAAAGAAGCTGGCTATGAAATCAAAGTAGGGAAGTTCCCATTCTCTGCTTCAGGAAAGGCAAAAGCTGCAGGAGCTGCTGATGGTTTCGTGAAAGTAATTTTTGATGCGAAATACGGCGAGTGGTTGGGAGCACACATGATCGGATTTAATGTGACTGAGATGATCGCAGAGGCAGTTGCGGCTAGAAAGCTTGAAACTACAGGCCATGAAATTATCAAGACGGTACACCCTCACCCAACCATGAGTGAAGCGGTGATGGAAGCTGCAGCGGCAGCTTATGATGAGGTGATTCACCTTTAGGAGATTCTTAAGAAAAATAAAAAGCCCCGATTCGGGGCTTTTTTATGCTAAAGTTTTTATTCGATTACTAACCTGATAACTGTAGCCATTAAGTAGTCGTTTCAAATCTTCCAATACTGCAGAACCGGTAGGCATTGCTCCGGCACCTTTCCCTACAAACACGTGTCTTCCACTAATCAGCGTCTCCACGCTGATCGCATTGTTCTCAAAATCAACTGAGTAAAATTCATCGTTTGCACCTACCATTTCAGGCTTTACCGAGCAGCTAATTTCCTGATTGGTCTTTTTCAGAGATGCCACAAGTTTGATTTTTCTTCCCTTTGTTTTCGCACGCTTTATATCTTCTTTCGTCACGTTTTCGATGCTTTCAATCTCGAAGCTTTTCATGGAGGGAACTTCTCCGAAAGCATGATAAGCAAGGATCGAAAGTTTATACGATGCATCAATCCCACTGACATCTAGAAGAGGATTACGCTCTGCAAATCCCTTTGCCTGCGCTTCCTTCAGTGCCTGCTCAAATGTCCAGCCATGTAACTGCATCTGAGTCAAAATGTAATTGGAAGAGCCGTTCAAAATACCTCGGATCTCTGTGATTTCCTGATCCCGAAAAAATCCGTCTACTGCGTTGACGATCGGGATACCACCACCAACAGCTGCCTCGTACAAAAAGCTTGAGTCAAAGCTTGTGTGCCATATAGCCACGTTTTGAAGTGACTCACCAATCATTTTTTTGTTGGCACTGATCACGTCTTTGCCAGCCAGCAACGCTTTTTCCACATAGGTTTTGGCTGCATCCGGATCATCAATCAGTTCAATAATGATGTCAATCTCAGAATCACCGAGCAGCTCCTCAGGATTATCAGTAAAGTATAATTCATGACCGATTCGTGGCAAATCCAGTCGCTTTACACACACCTTCGCAATCTGTGCAGCCAAGTGTGGGTATTTTTTCAGGTTTTCATAAAACCCTTTTCCAACAGTCCCAAAACCAAATAATCCGATTTTTTTTGGGGTTTTCATTTAAGTTCTTTCTTTAATATTTCATTGATTTGACTGGTCTCTAATAAGAATCCATCATGTCCATACAAACTGGATATGATGTGAAAGGAGCTATTCGGAGTATGATTTGCGATGAACTCCTGCTCTGCCACCGGAAACAAAATATCCGTATCCAGGCCAATGGCAATTGTTCTGGATTGAATCCTGCCGAGCGCCTGTTCCAGTCCTCCATAGTGACGTCCCACATCTTGGCTATCCATCGCTTTAGACAGGGTATAGTAGCTGAACGGGCTGAACCTTTTTCTGAGTTTTTCACCCTGATAGCGTTGATAGGAGGAGGCTGAAAACTCGTCTCGCCTTCCATCCCGATCTGTCTGCGTTTCTACATAGGTGTTGTAATGCCTGTAAGAGAGCATGGCAATCGCCCTTGCAGCGTCCAATCCCTTTTCAGAATCAGCTTGCAAAGCCATACGCTGGGCCTCATTAAAGGCAATACCCCAGGCAGAGTGCTTCGCATTGGTGGCAATTGGCACGATTGTTTCAAATACATCGGGCTCCTGCACCGCCCATTCCAGCAATTGCTGACCACCCATCGAACCACCAATGCCCAACCTGATTTTTGCAATGCCCAGATGGTTTTTGAGTTGCTTAAGCGGCTCAACAATGTCACGGATGGTCAATGTCGGAAAGTCATAGTTTTTTGGTTCGGTACTTCCGTAGCAGGAGCCAATGATATTGGCACACACTATGAAGTCTTTATCCGGATGAATGGGACTACCCTCAGAAAACAGATTCTCCCACCAATCCGAAGGATCGCTGTTTGCTGTCAGCGCATGAAAAATCCAGAACACATTGGATTTTTCACCATTGAGTTGTCCCCAGGTAGTGTATTGGACCCTAAGATCCCGGAGCGTTTTTCCACACTCCAGGACCAAAGGTTCCTCAACCTTATAACTATGTGTTTCAGACTTCTGTGCTTGCATATACTTTTTCAAAGGCTTGTTCAAAATCGGATTTGATATCATCTATGTGCTCAATTCCGACTGATACCCTCAAAAGATTTGGTAAAACCCCGGCATCTAGCTGCTCCTGCTCGGACAGTTGCTGGTGCGTGGTTGCCGAAGGCTGGATGATCAGGGTTTTCGCGTCACCTACATTGGCAAGGTGACTCACCAGTTTGAGGTTGTTTACAAATTCCTTCGTTTCTTCTTTCTCACCTTTAAGTTGGAAAGAGAGTACTCCGCCGAATCCATTGGTCAGGTATTTATTGGCCAAAGAATGATACGGGCTGGAATGCAACCCCGGATAGTTCACCTTCTCAACCAGCGAATGCTGTTCCAGCCAGTTGGCTAGCTCTAGCGCATTGTCTACCGTTCGCTGCACTCTCAGGGAAAGTGTTTCTAACCCCTGAAGCAGTAAGAATGAATTGAATGGACTAAGCGCAGGTCCAAAATCTCTCAGACCTTCCACCCGGGCCCGGATGGCGAAAGCAATGTTTGGCAAGCCAAGCGGGTTCCCCTCACCAAATACCTCCCAGAACTTCAGGCCATGATATCCCTCGGATGGTTCGGTGAATTGCGGATATTTTCCATTGCCCCAGTTGTAGTTTCCGCTATCGACAATCACACCGCCGATAGAGGTACCGTGACCACCGATCCATTTAGTCGCCGATGCAGTAACCACTGCAGCGCCATGTTCGATCGGACGGAAAAGGTAGCCAGCAGCACCAAAGGTGTTATCGACCACCAGCGGAATATCATAGTCCCTGGCTACTTCAGCAATTGCGTCGAAATCAGGAATATTGAACTCTGGATTACCGATCGTTTCCAGATAGATCGCTTTCGTATGCTCATCAATGAGCTTTTCAAAGTCTGATGCTTTATCTGTTTTGGCGAAGCGTGTTTCAATTCCCAGCCGTTTAAACGCAACCTTGAATTGATTGTACGTGCCACCGTAGAGAAAAGAAGTGGAGATGAAATTATCTCCGGCTTGAAGGATGTTGTTCAATGCAATGAACTGAGCTGCCTGGCCGGACCCGACAGCCAAAGCTGCTACTCCTCCTTCTAAAGCGGCAATTCGCTTTTCGAACACATCGGTAGTCGGGTTCATGATTCGGGTATAAATATTTCCGAATTCCTTTAGAGCAAATAGATTGGCTCCATGCTCCGAATCCCTGAATGTGTAGGATGAGGTCTGGTAAATCGGTACTGCACGTGATCGGGTGGTTTCATCAATTTCCTGACCGGCGTGTAGCTGAAGTGTTTCGTATTTTAATTCTTGTGACATGATTCTGTTTTTTAATTGATTGAAAATGAAATAGGAGTAGCGTTGGTCAAATTGTCATTGACTGGGCATCTGTGTGAAATCTCTGCCAGCCACTTTTTCTTAAGCTCCGGATCAATTTCCGAAGTGGTCTCAAGTCGTACATCGATCTGCTTGTAGCCGGCTCGTTCGTCGAGTGACTTACCAAACAGTCGATTGGGATTGAGAAAGCCATCGATATTGATTTTGAGATTCTCCAGATAGAAGTCAAGCTCTTCAGCGATGATATGTGCTACCACATTGATACATCCTGCATATCCTGCCAGGATGTATTCTATCGGATTCGGTGCTTGATTTGTACCTCCTAGAGATTCTGGTTCATCAACTGTGAGGTCAAATCCTCTTGTTTGTATGCGTGTTTTAGCTCTAGATTCGCTTACAGAGCTTACTGAAAATTTTAATTCTTTAGACATATTCGTAATTCGTTTTTTTGAAAAAAGTGTGATGGAGTGGATTTATCATGCATAACTGAAGAATGCAAATACATGATTTGGATTTTTCCGGAGAAGACGCACTTGCTCCTTAAGATGATCACAAACCCAGATGGATCAAATGTGGATTACCTATTGCTGCAACAGCAACACATGAAAAAGAAATGGGCGATCGACGAGGAAGTGTAATTCCCCTGCTTGACAAGCTGGTCAATACTTGGGAGAGCGATGTGAAGTTGTGTGTTCATAGCAATCAATTTATCGTTCAGGAATTAGCACCGTTTCCGATTTTCGGAGGGTTGCTAGCGCGTCATAGAGCCTGTCTCTCGGCGCTTCTTTATAAATCGATACCTTATCGATTTGATGATGCAAACGTAGAGTAGGAATTTTGGTTTCTCCAAATTTTCAGTGGAGAAAAAATTCCTTTAGTTATCTATTGATTAATAGATTAGTTATATGTAAAAAATATTTAAAATGGCTCATTAGATACCTAATAATCTGATAGTCAATAGTTTTTTGTTATCTAGTGACCATCATGGACATTTCTCGGTTCTTTAAAATTTGCTGGTAATTATTTTTGATCGAATTCATGAGAACATTCAGAATACCATCAAATTTCAACTTCATCCACTCTATCCATGACTTTGAATATTATTGGAATTTCCTCCATTGTTGATTTTAAATTGCTCCAACTTATCACTTAATTCATTCGATATTGAAGTCAGGTATTTACTCTTTTCGAGATATGAAAGCATATTGGTTGAAACATCTTGGGAGGCAGATGCAACTTCTTCAGTTCCTGCGGCGGATTCTTCTGCTATTACTACCACGGCCTCAGCTAGACTCACAATATTTCTAATGTCACTCGATTGTTTTTGTGTCATTTCAATTATGGCACGTGATAGGTCAAGATTCTTTTCTGAAGCATCATTTATGCCTTTGAATTCTTGTGAAGTTGTTTGAGTGATCTCTTCACTTAGCTCCACTTTGACTTTCATTGATCCGATTGATTGACTGACATCTGAGGTGTTTTGTTGTACCTTAAAAACTAAATCTTTTATCTCTTTTACAGATCCTCTAGAACCATCTGCAAGCTTTCTTATTTCTTCGGCAATAACAGCAAAGCCCCGTCCCGCGTCCCCAGCTTGAGCGGCTTCAATCGATGCGTTTAGTGCAAGCAGATTGGTTTGGTCTGAGATTTTAGTGATTATGTCAAGGATGACTGATATTTCTTCTGACTGTCTTTCAAGATTCGACATGGCTTCTTCACTTCCCTTGGAGAGAAGACTCATCTCCTTCATACTTGCCAAAAGATTCTCCATCATTTCAGATCCATTTCTACTTCTTCTATTTACTTCATGAGCAGCATCTGTTATTATGTTGGATTGTGTTCCAATTTTTTCAGAAGATTCTAGCGTCTCCTCAATCAATCTTGAGGATTCGTCAACTTTCTTTACCTGATCTTGTGCCCCATTACTAATTTGTGAGATAGCTGTAGCAATTTCTGAGCTACTATTAGTCATTTCTTCACTCGAGAGGATCATTTCATTCGCAGAACACGCTACATCTTCAGTTAGTCTTTTTACCGCATATATCAGCTCATTTAATTCATCCAATGCATAATTAAGATTTTGAGTAAGGTGATAAACTTCACCATCTTCTTCCTTGAGATATCTGGATCTCAAATCTCCAGATGCCATATCCTCAATAATTTTATTTACGGCTTTTACAGGCTCCCAGATTGACTGCAAAAGTTGATTAATTGATCTGCTTAATTCCATCCATGCCCCCTCTTTTCCCTCAGTCCTTATTTGAATATCGAGCTTTCCTCGCTCAGCTGCAATCATTACGGCCTCTTGTGTGTCCTCTATAGCCTGCTTTAAATTGTCTCGCATTGCTAGAAGAGAATAGCCCAGCAGGTCTTCATCCGATGTTTTAACAAGTTTGGCATTAAGATTCCCTCTTCCAATTTCCAAGGCAAAATCTGCTTTTTTCCGCATTTCTCTCATCAGATGATTTACAGATTCTCCAATCTCAAGATTCTTGTCAAGTCTGCTGAGTTGAAGTTCATTATTAATACTTACATCACCTAGCGCCAAATTTCTTAATTGTTGATTGGCTTTGTCTAAGGATTTTACAAGGGTCATTCCAATTCGATGAGTAAACAAGGTGAGTAAAACCAGGAATACTGTCATTACTGATCCATTGATCCACAACCTTTTAATCAGTGGCGCCATGACTGCTGATTTAGGAACTACCATTGCAACTGACCATGGTTTTCCGTCTTTCACTGTTATTGGTGCGATTCCAATCATGACTTCTTCATCCAAGTAAGTGTCGAATGTGGTAAAGGAGTGATTTGCTCCATTTGCTATCATAGATGTGAGATCAGTATCCATTTTTAGATAGTCTAGTTCCTTTAAAAACGAATTCTGCCATGATTTTTTAGGATGAGATACGACCTTACCATCATTTGAGAATAGAATGGCATAAGAATTATTAAATAAATCTACTTCTGATAGTTTGGTGTAGTAATCCAGTGAAATATCTAGTCCAATCATCCCAACATATTGATTGTCTGCCATAATTGGATAGCAAGGAGATGTGGCTAGTAACATCTCCTTTGAAGCATTATCATAAGCTTCAAATAAATAGGGATTAGAAAGTACACCTTTGCCTTCTTCCTTGACTGTATAAAATAGCCCTTTAAGTTCGTCATTTTCAGCTGTGTCAGTGAGATTTATGGACTCTTGAATCTCAGTTCCGGAATAGTATTGATTAAATCTCTGTCGACCGTTGGTCCGAGTCCATGTTGAGTCAATATGGTTGCGTGACCAGCTCATAAATACAGCCATGTACTCAGGATTGTCTCTAAGCACTTCTCTCATTACAAGTCGCTGAATAGGCTCTCTTTTATAAGAAGGGTATTTGGCTATTCCCTCCATAATGTTTGATAAAGATCGCGCAATGGCCATATCCTGATTTAAAGCTGCACTTATTCTATTTGCCTCCCGCTGTGCGTGTTCATCAATGAGTTTTTTGGCTGAGTTTGAGAATTCCGTCCTGAGATTTAAAAGGCTACTCGTCATTTGAGCAATTGAAACTAGGGCGACTAGCATGACAATGCCAATAATGGCTTTGCGAATGGTTTTTACAAGCATGTTGATGGTAGTTTATGAAACGTTGGTTCAAGTCAGATATATTTTTTGCCCTGATTTAGACCGAATTTAAAGTTTGATAGAATGTCTAGTATCAAAACTTTTTGAATACCTACAAATCGCTTACATTTTGCTGATATACAGCATATAATGCCTTTATTAGGTGTGGCATAAAACTATTGATAACTTAAGCTACATCTTAGCACAGATCTCCCAATCAATAATGCATATGTCTCAAGGGATCAACTTGAAGTAGGTTTTAAGGAAGGCATTGAACGGAAGTCTTCCAATACTATCATAACTTTGGAGAAAAAAAATTGACCTAATCGAATTATGGCTACACTAATTATCAATAATCACGCAGAGTTTGAAGCACATCTTGGGAAGGTGATGGGGGAGTCAGAATGGCATCAGATCACCCAGGATCAGATCAATAAATTTGCTGATGCCACGCTAGATCATCAGTGGATCCATGTGGACGAAGAGCGTGCGAAAAGTGGACCTTTTGGGACAACCATTGCGCATGGCTATTTGACACTTTCGTTGATGCCTTACTTATGGGAGCAGATTGCAGAATTCAATAATGTGAAGATGCTTGTAAATTATGGTATTGATAAATTGAAATTTGGGCAGGCAGTAAAAGTGAATGATGAGATTAAACTCACTGCAACCCTGAAATCATTGGCTAATCTTAGAGGAATCTCTAAAGCGGAAGTAGATGCATTGCTTGAAATCAAAGGGGAGAAGAAGCCGGCCTTTAACGCCACGATGATTTTCTTGTATCACTTCGAATAAGACATAAAAAAAGCCCCGAAAGGGGCTTAAGTTTTGTTATACTTTAAGACTTAGCTCAGTGCTTTTTTCATGGTTTCTCCGATATCTGCAGGAGAATCTACCACGTGCAATCCGCACTCTGCCATGATTCTCATTTTGGCTGCTGCTGTATCATCTTTTCCACCGATAATGGCTCCTGCGTGACCCATTCTTCTTCCCGGAGGCGCTGTTTGCCCAGCAATGAATCCTACCACGGGCTTCTTATTTCCATTTTCTTTGATCCACTTCGCAGCGTCAGCTTCGTAGGATCCACCAATCTCACCGATCATAACGATTCCATCTGTTTCAGGATCTTCCATCAACATCTGCACGGCTTCTTTTGTGGATGTGCCGATGATTGGATCACCACCAATACCGATAGCCGTAGAAATGCCCATCCCCGCTTTTACCACCTGGTCAGCAGCTTCGTAGGTCAGTGTTCCTGATTTTGAAACGATTCCAACTTTTCCTTTTTTGAAAACAAAGCCTGGCATGATACCAACTTTAGCTTCCTCAGGCGTGATTACTCCAGGGCAGTTTGGTCCAACAAGCACCGCACCTCTAGCTTTTGCATAAGGCTTGGCGTGCATCATATCTTTAACAGGGATACCCTCAGTGATGGTCACGATTACTTTGATGCCTGCATCAGCCGCCTCCATGATGGCATCAGCCGCAAATGCTGGTGGTACAAAAATGATGGTCACGTCAGCACCAGTCTTATCAACAGCTTCCTTCACCGTGTTAAATACCGGCTTGTCCAGATGAGTCTGTCCACCTTTTCCAGGTGTCACACCTCCAACCACATTGGAGCCGTATTCGATCATCTGACCAGCGTGAAAAGTACCTTCAGAGCCTGTGAAACCCTGTACAATGATTTTAGAATCTTTATTTACAAGAACACTCATTTCTTTTAGATTTTCCGCAAAAATATATGATTAAAACTGTCTGCCAATTACTAAAGCAAAATGCCGCTCATAAAAGACCCGAAAACGCCGCAAGACGTTCTTGGATGTAAAATTATCTTTTGAATCTGATGGGGATTGGCACACTTTTCGTGACTATTCAAATGCGATTTTGTCATTGATGTGATTAAACTTTCGATGAATGAATGTGTCAGATAGTTAAAGAACGTTAATCGACAAAACTCTCTGCAAGGTGAGATCGTAAGAATAAGTAAGTAATTAATCCTCTTCATATTTACTTAGGTTTAAAATTAAAGGAGCTCTCGGGCTCCTTTTCTTATTTATGGCCGGATCGCTTAAAAGTCTCTTATTGAACTGCTATTTTCACTAACCGAAAGTGAAAAATATGCTCCAAACCGTTCGAACTTTTTTGGGAACAGAGGTAGACAACAGTCCGCTTGTTTTATTTCGAATGATTTTCGGATTCCTGGCCGCTGCTGAAAGTTTTGGAGCAATCCTGACTGGTTGGGTACATGAAACCTTTGTCGAGCCAAAATTCACGTTCACCATAATCGGGTTTGAGTGGCTCCAGCCACTTGATGGAAATGGAATGATTTTCTATTTCATGGCCATGGGCATTGCCGGGATTTTGATGATGCTGGGGTTGTTTTACCGAACGTCCGCATTTGTCTTTGCCGGGATGTGGACCATGGTTTACCTCATGCAAAAATCGCATTACAACAATCACTATTATTTGCTGGTGCTGATGAGTTGGGTCATGTTGCTGCTGCCGGCCCACAAGAGCAATTCCTTGGATGCCAAATGGGGACTTACAGTGTCCAAAAACACATGTGCCAGGATTTGTCACTGGTTTTTTATCATTCAGGTAGCGATTGTGTACCTGTATGCGAGCTTCAATAAGATGCATGCAGACTGGACTCTAGCCAAACCAATCGGTATCTGGTTTCAGTACAAAGCTGACTATTGGTTGATTGGCCCGTTGTTGCAGGAAGCATGGTTTCAGCATTTTATTGCCTGGGGTGGTATTGTTTATGATGGCACGATCATTTTCCTGCTTCTTCACCCGAAGACCCGAAAGATCGGTTTCATTTTATCCGTCATTTTCAACCTTGCCAACTCAGCGATTTTTCAGATCGGTATATTTCCATATCTAATGATTGGGCTTACGATATTCTTTTTTCCACCGGAATCGATCAGGCAGATTTTCTTTCCAAGAAGAAGTAAGGCGTTCCCCATACAACGAACGCTTTCGCTGGGGTGGACGTACGTCTTGATCATCTATTTTAGTATTCATCTGCTCCTACCTCTTCGTCATTTTCTATACGAAGGAAATGCCTCCTGGACGGAGGAAGGTCATCGGCTGGCGTGGCGGATGATGTTGAGAGTTAAAACTGGATATGCTAAGTTTTACGTGGTTGATAAGGAGACCAATGAAAGGGAGCGAATCAAATTGCAGGATTGGTTGTCCCGTGAGCAGCGATCCACCATCGCTGGTCAACCGGATATGATATGGCAGTTTGCACAACGCTTAAAGGACGAATATGCAAAGGAGCAAAAGGATGTATCGGTATTTGTGGAGGCAAAAATTTCATTAAATGGCGGGAAGAGAAAGCTGCTGATTGATCCGAATGTTGATCTGGCCAGTGTTCCCTGGGAGCCCTTCAGGCATTCCGACTGGATATTAACGTATGAGAACTATGATTGATTTAAGAAGCGATACGATTACCAAACCCACTCCTGAAATGCTCGAAGCAATGATGAGCGCAAGGGTAGGAGACGATGTACTTGGGGACGACCCGACAGTGAATAAACTCCAGGAAAAAATTGCTTCGCTCTTTGGGATGGAAGCAGCACTCTTTTGTCCTTCGGGCACTATGACTAATCAGATTGCCATGCGAATTCATACCCGCCCACAGGATGAGGTGATCTGTCATAAATATTCACATGTCTATATGTATGAAGGTGGTGGAATGATGTACAATTCCATGCTTTCACCCAAGCTACTGGAAGGAGATCGGGGGAGGATCACCGCAGATCAAATTCAAGAGAGTATTAATCCTGATGACATTCATTATCCAAAATCAAAGCTGGTGGTACTGGAAAATACCATGAACAAGGGGGGAGGCGCTATTTATGATCTGGAGGAGGTAAAAAGGATTAGAAAGGTCTGTGATGAAAATGACCTTGGACTTCACCTGGACGGTGCTCGGCTTTTTAATGCGATTTGTGAGACGGGCGAAAAACCTTCTGACTTTGGTCCGCTCTTCGACACTATTTCCATTTGTTTTTCCAAGGGTTTGGGAGCTCCGGTGGGTTCCGTGTTGCTGGGGACAAAGGAGAAAATCAATGAAGCCAAACGAGTAAGAAAGGTTTTCGGGGGAGGCATGAGGCAGGCTGGGTACCTGGCGGCTGCATGTATTTACGCATTGGATCATCATGTTACACGATTGAAGGAGGATCATCAAAGGGCAAGAACCATAGGGGAGGTAATGAGTAAACTATCTTTTATAGATGAAGTGATGCCTGTAGATACCAATATCGTCATTGTGAAACTGGCTGATGGAAAATCTGAAAAGTGGTTGCTGGAGGAGCAAAAAAAGCAGGGTATTCTGGCCGTTGGATTTGGAAAGGGGCTAGTAAGGTTTGTTACCCATATGGATTTTTCAGATGACGACCTCCAAGAATTTTCTGTCGCTATCAGGAAGATTTCTTAGTGACCAGCCACACACCGGAAAAGACAAAAGTCGCAGCAATCAGATGCTTGAGCAAAAACACCTCGCAAAAGAACAGAATGGCAGTGAGGGTGGCAAAGACAGGCTGCAAGTAAATGAATGCCCCCACAACCGATGAATTGACTCGGGTAAGTGTCCATGCGTTTAGGAAATAGACTAGCACGGTTACAATTAGAATAGCGTATGCAGCACTCAGCCATACCTCCATAGGAAAACAGGTAAAGTCAACTGAAATGGCTTCATTGAACCCAACCGGAACCACAAACAAAATGGCGATGGTGAACACCCACTTTACAACAGTCAGAGGTTCATATTTGGACATAAGAGGTTTCACAATAACCAGATAGCAGGCATAGCTGGCGCCATTGATCAACACCAAAATATCCCCCCTCCAGTCCCCTGTAGTCAACAGAGCATCCGGTTGATACAGGATAATGACTGCCCCGATGAGGCCAATCAAAACGCCAACTACCTTTACAGGGGTAATTTTTTCACCAGTTAGGAATGCTGCCCAGATCAAAACCAGCACAGGCGTCAGCGTCATAATAATGGATCCATTCACCGCCGAAGTGAGACTGATCCCTTTGTAAAAAAGTAGCTGATTGATTGCTACTCCGGTGAGCGCGCACGCCACAAGTCTCCATCCATCCACCTTCCAATCGATCTTGTGTTTGTCCACAGAATAGATGAGCCAAAAGATAGCCGATGAGATGGTGACACGATAAACGATGAACCCGAATGCTCCTATGTGCTCCGGCACCACCACCTTCAGCACACTGTAGTTGATGCCGTAAAAAAGACTGACCAGTGTGAGGATCAAATAAACTTTGAAATTGGAGCTATTCACGTGGCAAATGTAGGTGTGTGCCGAGGGGAGATTTACTTAATTTTAAAAAATGTTTAAGGACAACTCCCCACTTGCAGAACGTATGCGTCCGTCCAGGCTTTCAGACCTGGTGGGCCAGGAGCATTTGGTTGGTGCAAATGGCGTGCTGAGACGAGCGATCAGCTCCGGTCAGGTGCCCTCTATGATCCTTTGGGGACCACCCGGCACAGGGAAAACCACGATCGCCAATATCATAGCCAATGAAGTGAAAAGACCTTTTCACACCCTCAGTGCCATAAGTGCAGGGGTGAAGGAAGTGCGGGAAGTGATCCAGCTGGCGAGCAGAGGCACCAAGGCGATTTTGTTCATCGACGAGATTCACCGGTTTAATAAGGCCCAGCAAGATGCCCTTTTGGGGGCTGTAGAAAAAGGGGTGATCACCCTGATAGGGGCCACCACCGAGAACCCAAGTTTTGAGGTAAACTCTGCTTTGATCTCCCGCTCGCAGGTTTATACGCTCAATGCGCTCACCAGGGAGAATCTGATGACGCTGGTGGAGAAAGCCCTCAACGAAGATGAAGACCTGAAGAAAGAATCAGTGGTGCTGAAAGAAACAGAGGCACTTTTTAATCTCTCAGGTGGCGATGGCAGAAAACTTTTGAACCTGCTGGAGTTGGTGATCAAAAGTGATGAGGGCAAAGAAAAAGTGATCACTGATGAAAAGGTGATTGAGGCTGCCCAACGAAAGACGGTGCTGTATGACAAGAAAGGGGAGATGCACTATGATGTCATCTCGGCCTTTATTAAATCCATTCGGGGGAGCGATCCGAATGCAGCCGTGTATTACCTGGCACGAATGATCGAAGGAGGGGAGGATGTGAAGTTTATCGCACGCCGATTGGTGATTCTTGCGTCTGAAGATATTGGAAACGCCAACCCAACAGCTCTCGTGATGGCGACCAATGCCTTTCAGGCCGTAAACATGATCGGCTATCCTGAGTCACGGATTATCCTTTCGCAATGCGTGACCTACCTGGCTTCTTCACCTAAGAGCAATGCCAGCTATGTAGCCATCAATCAGGCGCAGGCGCTGGTGCAGAAGACCGGTGACTTACCAGTACCGATGGCCATCCGAAATTCACCCACCAAGCTTATGAAAGACCAAGGCTATGGAAAGGGCTATAAATACGCGCATGATCATCCGCTGAATTTTGCAGAGATGGAATTTCTGCCAGATGAAATACAAGGAACAAAACTTTACGAGCCCGGAAAAAATGCACGTGAGGAGGAACTCCGAAAATTCCTCCGCACACGCTGGAAAGATAAATATGGGTATTAGAATTTAAACGCTACTCCAAACTTGAGCATTAGCAGATCAGTTGTGGATTCTCTTGGTTCATTTTCATAAGTAAGATCACCAGGTGTGAGATTATCCGGATCATAATCTTCAGCCGAACCAGTAAATTGTACAGTCCATGCTTCGGTATCCTCTCCGTCATAGTATTTGGCTCGCTCCCCCTTGAAGAAGTCCGCACGGATATCAATGAAAAATTTCGCACCTACTTTGATCATGAATCCACCCCCATACCCGTAGCTAAAAATCCAGTCATCCAACACGGTTTCTCTTGATATTACATTGTCGTCATTATCCGAATATCTCCCATCGTTTGACCTATCCAGAATTTTTGTGTTTGTAGATATATACCTAAATCCGATTAAACCCTCCACATATGGCTGAACAAGCTCGAAAGGTGCCTGAGCCCGGATCAGTGCATGCGTTCCAAATATGCTATTTGTATTGACAATTCGAAGCGGAATATTTAGCGAAGCTATTACCTGATTGTTGGCAATTACATCTGCAGTCAAATCTTCATCCTGGGCATTTCTACCATAAACAATGTAGTTGAGATCCAATCCAAAGGAAACAGGAAACCCCTTTTGAAAGGGAACCCCAAACGAAAGATCAGCACCAAACCCGGTGGCATCTGTGTTTTCTCGAAATTCGTTTCTTGGCAATCCGAATGTTAAATCAAAGCTACCCCACTGAGCAAATGAGCAAATGGAGGCCAATAGTAGTGTCGAAGTAAGTAACTGTTTTTTCATGTTGGCTGTTGTTCGTGATACTTTAGCAAAAATCGTAACTTTTGCAATCATTTCAATTTTCGTACCATGTCTAAACTGATCGGTCCATTCAAAGAAGCAATCACACTGGAAAATACTCCGATGAAGGGGCCCCTGAACGACGAGTCGCTAGATTTATTGACCAATGTGGGGGTGTTGGTGGATGGTGAAAAAATCATAAAAACCGGATCTTTTGATGAGATGCGAAAGGAAGCCGATGAGATAGAGGAAGTAGAGGGTGACCATATTTTGCTCCCTGGGCTGATAGATTGCCATACCCATTTAGTGTGGGGAGGTACACGTTCGAGGGACTATACTTTACGAATGTCGGGTGAGTCTTACGAGAAAATTTTGGAGCAGGGCGGTGGCATTTTCGATTCCGTAGAAAAAACCAGAGCGGCTTCTTTGGAGAACCTGACTGCTGGTCTGATCAGGCGTGCCAATCGACATCTCAATGATGGTGTGACGACTATAGAGGTGAAAAGTGGATATGGCCTGGATGTGGAAAACGAACTGAAAATACTGGAAGTGGTGAAGGCTGCAAAATCAAGGGTAGAAGCGGACCTGATCCCAACATGTCTCGCCGCGCATGTTTGCCCGAAGGAGTTTAAGGACAAGAAGGAATTTTTGGCTTATCTGGAAAATGACCTTTTGCCACAATTATTGGTCAAAGGCCTTACTAATCGCATAGATATTTTCGTGGAGCCATCTGCCTTTCCCATGGAACTGGCCGAAGAATATCTGAGGGCCGCAAAAAAATTGGGCTTTGATTTAACGGTGCATGCAGATCAGTTTCACATTGGTGGCAGTCAAATAGCCGTGGAGCTTAGAGCGAGAAGTGCCGATCACCTGGAAGCCAGCACAGATCGGGAAATCGAAATGTTGGCAAAATCAAATACCGTAGCTGTAGCTCTACCTGGTGCCAGCATTGGGTTGGGAATGAATTTCACCCCTTCCAGAAAGCTTTTAGATGCAGGTGCATCGTTGGCAATCTCAACAGATTGGAATCCTGGTTCGGCCCCTATGGGAGACCTACTCACTCAGTCCGCTATTCTGGGCATTTATGAAAAGCTTTCGCCTGCAGAGATTTTCTCAGGGATCACTTTTAGAGCCGCCAATGCGCTCGGTCTTTCCGACAGGGGAAGGATTTCAGCTGGTATGAAAGCCGATATGATAGCATTTCCATTCGATGATTACCGTGAGATTCTGTACAACCAGGGTAAAGTGAAGCCGGACATGGTCTGGAAAAACGGAAAACAAGTAAAGCATGTATAAGCCAGGAAATAAATCAATTTGGAAGGGGCGACAGGATCCAGGTTCGGTTCGGGACGTGTGGCATCAGGTGGTTGAGGCAGGAGATTTGAATGCAAATATCCCGGAAGGCTTTTGCTTTCTTGGATTCTGCTCGGATGTTGGCGTGAAGCGAAACCTGGGTAGGGTCGGGGCTGTGGATGGCCCGGACGCGATTAGAAAAGCCATGGTGAATTTGGCCGTTCACTTTGATGAGCGAGTGAAGCTAACTGATGTTGGTGATGTGGTGGTCAGTGGCGATCAACTAGAGAATGCTCAGGTGGAATTGGCCAGGTATGTTGAGGCCATCCTAAAAAAGAAGTCCTTTCCAATCCTTCTGGGCGGAGGGCATGAGATCAGTTATGCACATGGAAAGGGAGTGCTAGATACTTTCCCGAATGAGAAAGTAGGGATGATCAATTTTGATCCTCACTTTGATCTGAGAGCATATCCTCAGGGTGCACATTCTGGTAGTTGGGCAAGGCAGTTGCTGGAGGAATATGCCAACTTTCACTATCTACCCATAGGCATTAATGAAGCTGTGAACATCGCTCCCATGTTTGAATTGATGCGTGAAAGGAATCAATCTTTCATATCTATGGAAGAATTATTGAGTGAATCCGAGGAGGAGTTGCTTGCACGAATTAAGTATTTCATAGATCAGATGGATCATATCGGTATCACGCTAGATCTGGATGTGTTCTCTGCTGGAGTAGCACCAGGAGTAAGTGCTGCAAACCCCTATGGTGCCTTACCACATCACATTAAGCCCTTGTTGAATGAAATTTTAAATTCAGCAAAAGTTGTCAGCTTTGATGTGGCAGAGATGAGTCCAAAATATGACGATGGCAGAACAGCAAAGCTGGCGGCTAGCTTTATTTATGACGTGGTGAGTGCGGAACTTTGTGGTTCATAACAGTTTATTTTTAAAGTTGTAATTTGAGTAATGGTATCACTTTCACTACGATGTTAGTTTTTATAGAAAAAATTTCTTTTGGAGGCTATAAATCCATAAACAACGTTGAGGTCAATTTTAAAAGGGGACTTAATCTCGTAATAGGACCAAACGGGGCTGGAAAGACTAATTTCTTAAACTTTTTGCATAAATCAATTCGAGGCTATGCGGATGGCATTGATCAATTTAAAATTGAAATTCTATATACAATTATCAAGGAAGGTCAATTGTTCCAAGAGGAAGTACATCATATTAAGTCAAAAAGTAGAATTATTCCCTTTAAGACAAACTTTAAGAAAGAGGTATCGCTTTCATATTCTATAAATGATTCTTCTGTGATAAATGAATCACGTGAACTTGAACAAGATCAAGAAGTTTCTGATTTTTTTGAGCATTTATTTGCACTTAAAGCACCTCTTCCCAATTTCTCTACAGTTTTTTTTCAACATAATATTCCTGAAAGCTTAGCATTCCTTTCAAAACCAGGTCAATATACATTCAATTATGACTGGGGAATGATCCATGGATTACCCGACAGTAAAAGATCAACCATATTTGAGAGATATATTTTAGATGTATATGCGTGGGATATTTTAGAGAAACTTAAGAAGGGGACAAAGCGAAATCTCAAAGATGTTGAAAGAGCAGATTTAGCAGAAGAACTAGTTGATGATTTTAGAAGATCCTCTCAAGTTTCACTTGATGACAAGCTATCCTATTTGCTAACTGAGTTTACTCATATAGCTGGTATTAGGGTAGCTTCTGGAATAACCACTAAATGGATAAAGAATGAGAGCTTTTCGTTAGGAAATATTTTTTTGGAATTTAAAATTGATGATGAATGGTACAGATGGGATTCTTTGTCTGACGGAACTCAAAGATTATTGTTAATGATAAGCACTATCCATTCGTACAACTCAGGTATTATGCTAATAGAAGAACCAGAACTTGGAATTCATCCACATCAACTGGATAGACTAATGAATTTCTTAAAAGAAGAGGCCGAATCAAAACAGATAATTGTGACTACTCATTCTCCTCAAGTTTTGGACATCTTAGATGAAGAGGATATTGATAGAATCATTATTGCTCAATACTCAGATAATCAGACAGAAATCAAAAATATTAATGAAGAACAGATTCAAAAAGCATTAATTTATACTCGCGAAAGTTTCTTGAGTGATTTTTGGCGTCATACAGACGAACTCAAATTATGATTAAGATTGGATTAGTGGGGGAAGATCCATATGATACGGAAAGTATTAAAAGACTTCTCCTTCAGAAATATAATGGAAAAGCTCAGTTTATACCATTAGTAAAAAGGATTAGAGGGACACAATTGGATACTCGAAAATTTTTCAACCTTCTTGAATCTGCAATTGAATCCGATAGTTCAATCTCGAATGTTATTCTTATTAGAGATTTGGATGGATTGTCAAGTGAAACCTGGAAATTGAATGCTAAGAAGGAATGGCATAGAAAGTGTCAAAGCTGCTCTCAGATTAAAAAATACCTTTTGTTGAACATATATGAGTTGGAAGCTCTCATCTTAGGAGACGTGGACTTCTTTAATAAGAAGTATGGGTGTAGAATTAAAATTGATGGAAAGCCTAGTTCGATTAAAAAACCTAAAGACCTATTGATATCAAAGACACGCAATACTACTAAGCGCTATCGTGTTGCTCACAACCCAGAGATTTTTGAAAAAATTAATTTTAGTAAGGTTTTGAAAGTATCAAGTGAATTGAAAGAAGTTATTGAGAAACTTGATGACTTAATGTGTTAGTCAATGATCGCAGTAGCCTCAATCTCCACCATCATATCAGGGTCGATAAGTGCCTTCACTTCCACCATGCTTGTGGCTGGCTTGATGTCTCCGAAGACTTCACCATGGGCTTTCCCAACCATGACCCATTGAGAAATATCTGTAACGTAAATCCTTGTGCGCACAACATCTTCTATTTTCCCGCCCGCCTTTTCTATTGCTTCTTTTATTATTTGCAGGCAAACCTGAGTCTGCTCATAAACATTATCACCCACCGTCTTCCCATCCCTGACCGGGGCAGTGCCAGAAACTTCAATGGTGTTTCCAATGCGCACTGCACGGCAATATCCTACCTGATTTTCCCATGGTGCTCCGGATGAAATGTTTGTTCTCATTACTATAAAAATAGAAAAGTCCGATCTGAAAAACCGGACTTTTGATCTTTTATTAAGAGCGGTGACTACCCCTCCTTGTGAAGGTGCACATCCATTTGTGGAAATGGAATATTCAATCCCACCTCGTTGAACTTGTTGTAAACCTTCTCATTCATATCAAAGAAAACCCCCCAATAATCGGTAGCTTCCACCCACACCCGAACCACAAAATTCACTGAGCTATCAGCAAGTGCTGATACGGCGATAAATGGTTCAGGATCCTTGAGTATCCGATCATCAGCATGGATGAGTGCCTTCAATGTGTCCCTCGTTTTTTGAGTACTGTCTCCATAGGCCACCCCGAAAGTAAAATCGACCCGTCTTTGAGGTTCTGTCGAGTAGTTGGTCAGTGATGAATTGGCCAGACTCCCATTTGGCAGGATGATAGTCTTATTGTCCGGTGACTTCAAGTAGGTATTAAAAATATGGATGGTATGGACTGTGCCGGAGTAGCTACCCGTATCTATCCAATCTCCAACCTTAAAAGGCTTTAGCAAAAGTATAATCACTCCTCCGGCAAAATTTTGGAGGGTTCCCTGCAATGCCAGGCCTACCGCCAGACCAGCGGCACCAAGCACAGCCACAAAGCTCGTTGCTTCTATGCCCACCATTCCTATGACTGAAATGAAGAGCATTATTTTGAGTGTCACAGAAATGAGCGTTTTCAGAAATGGTCTCAATGAAAGATCCACCTCGCGTTTTTGCATGGTTTTTCCAATGCCTCGAGTGATGATCCCAATTACCCATAATCCTAGAATCAGGGTGACAATTGCAGCCAAAACCTTTGGCCCCCAGGTCATCACCAGATCAATGGCGAGTTGTGAATATTTCGATGCTTCTGAGGTTACTTCTTCCATGTATAATTAGGTTTTTGTGATTGAGAATTGCTTTACGAAAGATACTAAAATTGAATATATCGCTAAGTAGAAATTCCATTCATGTAACACTCAGGCGATTGAAATGTTCTGAATAATTGTCGATCCGTTAAAAAGGCTATTTTTGTCGGATTGCGAAAATCGAAAAACCTAATTCATGAGAGAATTAAATAACTTCTTATCTACACTTGATGGTTTCATTGGCAGCTCCTGGTGGTTTCCGTATGCCCTTTTGGGGACTGGCCTTTTCTTCACGATTTATTTGAAATTTCCACAAATACGCTACTTCCGGTTTGCATTTCGGGTTGTGCGTGGAAAATTTGACAAAGAGGGCAATGAAGGTGACACCAACCACTTTCAGGCTTTGACCACCGCTCTTTCAGGAACCGTGGGGACTGGCAATATTGCAGGGGTGGCGCTAGCTGTTCATATTGGAGGGCCTGCTGCGGTATTTTGGATGCTCATGACTGCAGCGGTAGGTATGTGTACTAAGTTTGTAGAGGTTACGCTCTCGCACAAATACAGACAAAAGGCTGAAGATGGTACAATGGCCGGAGGACCTATGTATTACATGAAGAATAAATTGAACATGGGATGGCTGGCAGCCATTTTCGCCGGCGCTACTGTTCTCTCATCTTTTGGAACGGGATCTCTGCCACAGATCAATAGTATTGCAGATTCGCTCAACGCCACGTTCGGTTTTGATGAAATGATAGTAGGAGGAGTATTAGCAGTGCTTCTCGGCTTGGTAATCATAGGTGGTATCAAGCGTATTGCCGCTGTTACCTCCAGGCTGGTGCCTGCCATGGCAATCATCTATTTCATCGGTGCATTTGGTGTGATTTTCTACAACTATGAAAACATCATTCCTTCTTTCATTGCAATATTCTCTGATCTTTTTACCGGGTCGGCTGCCACAGGTGGGTTCCTTGGAGCCTCTATTGCTTTTGCTTTTGAAAAAGGAGTGGGAAGGGGATTATTTTCGAATGAGGCTGGTCAGGGTAGTGCGCCTATTGCCCACTCTGCAGCTAAGGCTAATCAGCCCATGTCGGAAGGGCTCGTGGCAATTCTGGAGCCGTTTATAGACACAATCGTAATCTGTTCTATCACAGCTCTTGTACTACTCTCTTCAGGAGTATGGAAAGAAAAATTCAACAATGAATTTGATTACGTGGATATGGTCGTGTTAGACGGAACATATACTGATACCACGGATGATGGGAAGGCTCAACTAGCCGCCCATATCAGTGGCAAAGAGACTTTGCCATTGTTCGATGGCGCACTTGAGGTGGAAAACGGAGTTATTCAAGATGCAGTCTCAGTAATCAATGCCCGATCCCTTGCAGAAAATGTGCGCGTGAAAAACAATGGTGAACTGGTAACGGGGACGGTAAATATCATCAATGGGAAACCAGAGGATTTGCTTCTCACATTCGAAGGAAAATCACTGGTGCATAGCTCACCTCTTACAGCAGAAGCCTTTACACGAAGCTTCTTTGGTGAAGGAGGAAAATACATTGTGTCGATCGGATTGTTGCTTTTTGCCTTCAGTACAGCCATTAGCTGGTCTTATTATGGTGATAGAGCTATGACTTACCTATTTGGAACAAAATCAGTGAAGTATTATCGTCTGGTCTATGTGGTGGCATTCTTTATTGCATCCTTTGCTGATACCACTATTATCTGGACATTGTCGGCCATAGCCATAGCGGTGATGACCCTGCCAAACTTATTTGGTATTCTGATGCTGCATAAGGATATGAAAAATACAGTTTCTGACTACTGGAGTAAGTTCAAGGCGGACTTCCCAGATGAGAAAACACCAGAGTAAAAATTTGAAGCTGTCTCAAAAGTGTCATTCTGAACGAATGTGAAGAATCTTTGAGTTTTTATATACCTGAATATCAAATATTTGGGATTCTTCGTTCCTCAGAATGACAGGCCAACTAGGGCTTTTGAGACACCCTCTTTTTCTATTGTCCATATTTTGGATTTCCCTCCGCAAAGGATTTGAAATCTTCCATGAAGGCAAATGACTGTTTTTTGAATGGACCCTTTCCCATGAAGAAAGCCATTAGTTTCATGAATCCTGTGAACTTGAATTCTGCTTCAGATATCCACTTTGTTTTCCCTCCCTCTTCTCTGAAATAGTTTCTCTGAATATTAGTCACTCCGTTTGCAATGTAGTTTGAGTGAAACTCATCAGGAAATCCATTGAATGTAATGGTTTCGATCATTTCGATTTTCCGCTTGCCCATTTCATATTTCAGCAAGGACTCAGCTCCGGGCTTGCCTGGCTCCCCCGAAATATGCTCAAAGCTGATCAGCCCTTTTTGCCAGTACTTCATATTGTCAGGATTATCAAAAAACTTGACCACCTCATCCCGAGGTTTATCAATCACGATTTCAAGGGTGTATTTCATAGTCGGTTATTTTTGGGATCAATGATAAGATGTCCTTTAAAAGTTAAAAAGTATTTGTAAAAAATCACCCGAATGGGTGATCACTTCTTTTTGGAGGATTTAGCCTCTTTGTTGAAAATAAGACATTGATCCACCCAAGTGCTCAGTTCTTCCCTATTATCCCATCCTTCCGCATCCAGATAGAGGTAGCCTTTCATGGGGCGCTTGGTAAAATCCATCACTCGGGCATTGGGTCTTTTTAGAAATTCATCGTATTCATGTGGGCCTACCCGGGCCATCAAATCATCTTTGATCACCCCCACGCACATTTTGTCATCGACCATGATGCATAGTCCGCCCATCATTTTCTTCTCCACAAAAGGAACCTTTCTTTCCTTTAGTTCTTGTCGTAGCATATCAGCCAAGTGTTCATTGAAAGCCATATCATTAAAATTAAAAATAGATGTTCAAATTTCGGTTGTACCTCGGAAGCCTGCCAGCTACTTTTGAATCATGACAGCCACTCTTCCATCTACTGACGAAATGTACCAGGCACTTTTGGACAAGGACTCTCACTACGAGGGAGTTTTTGTAGTAGGGGTGCGCACTACAGGTATTTTTTGCCGACCTACGTGTACTGCCAGAAAACCTAAACCAGAGAATGTTGAATTCTTTCCTACCACCAGGGATGCACTGGCAAATGGGTATCGTGCATGCAAAGTGTGTCGTCCGATGAAGCGACATGAAGAATCTCCTGAATGGTTGGTGCCATTGCTAAAACGAATTGAAGATGAGCCTGAGAAAAAGTGGCGAGATTATGAGTTGACGGAGATGGGGTTTAGTCCCTCCCGTGTCAGAAGGTACTTCAAAAAGACTCATGGCATCACCTTTCAGGCATACCTTAGAATGAGTCGGATAAATGGAGCATTTTTGAAAATAAAGGAAGGCCAGACAGTGACACAATCTGCGTTTGAGCAGGGGTACGATTCGTTGAGTGGCTTCTCGGAAACATTTAAGAATTTGACAGGATTTTCACCGGGAAAAGAAGGCCAGCTGGTCACGATCAATCGGATACCAACGCCACTTGGACCTATGATGGTAGGCGTAACAGATGCAGGTCTGTGCCTGCTTGAGTTTGCCGATCGAAAGATGCTGGAGACTCAGATCGAGGTGCTGAAGAAGCGAATGAAGTGTGAGCTGGTCACGGGAAAACATCCGATGATTGACAAAGTCACGGAACAACTCAATGAATATTTTGAAGGGAAGAGGAAAGACTTTGATTTGCCGCTAGTGGTTTCTGGTACAGACTTTCAGCAGCGGGTTTGGGATGCTCTTTTGAAGATTCCTTATGGAGTGACACGATCGTACAAACAGCAGGCGGATGTTGTGGGGGATGTAAAAGCAGTAAGAGCGGTAGCAAGGGCTAATGGTGAAAATCGGATTGCGATCATTATCCCATGCCACCGCATCATTGGTTCAGATGGAAGCATCGTTGGCTATGGGGGAGGGGTGCATCGAAAGCAATGGCTGCTCAAGCATGAGTTTGAGAATCAGTGACCCTCATTTGGAAGGTGTCATGCCTGCCTGAGGCAGACAGGCTGACGAAGGAAGTACCTCAAGATAAATGAAATCTTTCACTGCGTTCATGAAAACATTCAAAACTCAATTTCAGCCTCCACCTGTGTACTCACCAAATCCTCAATAGTTTCTCTTCGTCTCACAAGGTGATCTTTTCCATTGTGGAAAATTACTTCGGCTGGTCTGGGTCTGGAGTTATAGTTAGATGCCATTGTAGAGCAATAAGCACCGGCATTTCTAAAAACCAGCAGATCATTTTTCCGTACTTCGGGAATTATCCGGTCGGAAGCAAAAGAATCCGTCTCGCAGACATATCCCACCACATTGTACACCTTCTTTTCACCATCCGGATTGGAGAGGTTTTCAATGTGATGATAGGCATTGTAGAACATCGGTCGGATGAAGTGATTGAAGCCGGTATCCAACCCGATGAAGGTGCATGAAGTGGTTTGCTTGATGAGGTTTGCTTTCGCTATGAAATAGCCAGCATTGCTAACCATGTATTTTCCAGGTTCAAATTCCAGGGTGTATTCCTTGCCCTGTTTCCCACAGAATTCATTAAAGGCATTGCTGAATTTCTTTCCAAAGCTGGCAATGTCCGTATGGAGGTCGTCGGGCTTGTAGGCCACCTTGAATCCGCTTCCAAAATCAATATGGGTGACCGTATCAAATTTCTCTACCACACTAAAAACCAACTCTGCAGCTTTAATGAAAATGTCTGCATCCAGAATGTCTGATCCGGTATGTACATGCACTCCCATCACATTGATGTTGAGCTTTTTCACAATTCGCTCAATATTGGGAACCTGATGGATCGAAATGCCAAATTTGGAGTCGATGTGGCCCACAGAGATTTTCTGGTTTCCACCTGCCATCAGGTGAGGATTGATGCGAATATAAATTGGCAAGTCAGGGTGATTGATGCCGAAGTATTCCAGCGTGTAGAGGTTGTCTACATTGATTTTTACGCCGAGCTCAATAGCTTGCTCATACTCTTCAGTAGAGATGTTGTTGGGTGTGAAGAGAATATCATCCGCAGGAAAGCCTGCCCGCAATCCCAGGTGAACCTCCTCAATGGAAACACAATCCAATCCTGCACCCAGGGATTTGAAAAGCTTCAGCACCGCCTGATTGTTTAGTGCCTTGCAAGCGTAATGCACCTTTAGCTTATTCACCATGAATGCCTCAACAAACTTTTGATAGTTGTTCTTCATTTGGTTGGTATCATAGACATAAAGTGGGGAGCCATAGGTTTCAGCGGCTCGAATCAGGCTTGAGTTTTCCATCATGTACGTTTTGTATGTGTTAAAATAAAAAAACCGGAGGGATGCTCCGGTTCTTGAAAATATTATTGGTTTGTTAATTCTATTCAATAGCCGGACATAAGTAGTCGTTTTGACTTCTTGTCAGATTTTCTCTTTTTATCTGTCCAGCTTTTAATCATGGGTCAAAAATAAAAGATTTTACTTAGCAAACGCTACTGCTCGTGTTTCCCTGATCACTGTCACTTTTATTTGTCCGGGATACTGCATGTCTTTTTCGATCTTCTGAGAAATATTGAACGATAAATCAGAAGCCTGCTTGTCATCCACATTCTCAGCATCTACAAGCACACGCAGTTCACGACCGGCCTGAATGGCGTAGCATTTATTCACCCCATCAAAATTGAGCGCGATACCCTCCAGATCTTTCAATCGCTTCAGGTACTGTTCCATAATTTCTCTCCTGGCTCCAGGCCTGGAGCCAGAGATGGCATCACATGCCTGAACGATAGGGGAGATCATAGAAGTCATCTCAATCTCATCGTGGTGAGCACCAATGGCATTGCACACTTCAGCGTTTTCCTTGTATTTCTCTGCCAGCTCCATTCCTATGATTGCGTGAGGTTTCTCCGGCTCATCCGGCCACACTTTTCCTATATCGTGAAGTAGTCCGGCACGCTTAGCAAGCTTAGGATTTAGTCCCAATTCTGAAGCCAGAGTTGCGCATAAATTAGCAACTTCTCGTGAGTGCTGAAGAAGATTCTGACCATAAGAAGAGCGGAATCTCATTCTTCCTATCATCTTTATCAACTCGGGATGCAGTCCGTGAATGCCCAGGTCAATAACCGTTCGCTCGCCAATCTCCACGATTTCATCGCCAATATTTTTAGAGGTTTTATTCACGATCTCTTCAATTCGGGCAGGGTGGATTCTGCCATCCTGCACCAGGCGATGCAGCGATAGCCTGGCAATCTCTCTTCGAACTGGATCAAAACCCGAAATGATGATGGCTTCCGGGGTATCGTCAACAATGATTTCCACACCAGTCGCAGCTTCCAATGCCCGTATATTTCTTCCTTCGCGCCCAATGATTTTTCCTTTGATGTCATCACTTTCAATATTGAAAACAGAGACAGTATTTTCAATAGCATGCTCAGTAGCTGTTCGCTGGATGGCTTCTACCACCACTTTCTTTGCTTCTTTCGTGGCAGTCATTTTAGCTTCCTCTATGATCTCTTTGATGTGAGCCGAAGCGCTGGTGCGAGCTTCGTCTTTCAGAGCTTCCATGAGTTGGGCTTTTGCTTCCTCGGCAGGCAGGTTGGCTGCTTTCTCCAGGATAGCCACCTGTTGTTTCTGCATTTTTTCAAATTCTTCCTTGCGCTGACGGGCAATCTCCATCTGATTGGCGAGCGTCTCTTTGAGCCCACTCAGCTCATCTTCTTTGCGCTTGACTTGCTCAAATTGCTTATTCAGGCTGGCTTCTTTCTGCTTGAGTTTTTGTTCATTGGTCAGCAGGATATTCTTTTTGCGAGTTGATTCTTCCTCAAACTCGCTTCGCATCTTGAAGAGGTTCTCTTTCGCCTCATGGATTTTATCCTTCTTGATGCTCTCAGCGGTAACTTCTGCCTCTTTCAGGATCAGCTTACTTTGCTCTTCGGCTTCCTTTACTTTTTTGCTTGCATTCTTGCCCTGTAGGGCCCGGCCTATCAGCAGGCCAATCGCAACTCCTGCTACCGCAGCAATTGCTATTATGATCGTGGTGTCCATTGGTATTTGATTTATCAAACAACAGGACAGTCAGGTCACATCAAGGGGTATGTATCAGATTGAGTTGGCTATAAGCTGGTTTAGTCTTGAGATTTCGTTTAGTGCATAATCGTCAGATGCTTCCGATGATTCTTCACGCTTCAGTTTCTCTACAAGGCAATCAAAAGCTACCATTGCTACCAGGTCTTGCGTATCGTCTATGCCGAACTGGTTTTGGTAATTTTTTATTTTCTCATTTAAAAGTTTCCCCGCTTTTCTAATCCGCTCTTCGTCTTCCGCTTTCACTCTCATGGGATACTCTCTGTTCCCAATTCTGATTTTTATGGATAGTTCTGCCATTCGGATATCATTTCATTATTCTGCCAAATGGGCAATGCATTTATCTATCTCCCTGATGTAGCCATCTATCGTCTCTTTCAGCTTTGCCGAATCCCCATCACTGACTACCATGTTATTTACTAGTTTATTTAAATTCATCTGATTCTGAAAGGTACTCAGGTTGGCTTGCTGGCTTTCCATTTTCTCTTTCAGGATGCCGTTTTCTTCCCTGGAATGTTTCAATTCATCTTTTAGGCGCTTGTTTTCACTAAGCACCAACTGAATCTTACGCTCCAGGTTTTGAAATTCACGATATAGTTTTTCGCTTGGCATCTTATTTTCTGATGATTGCACCGAGTTCTTTTTCATATAAGCTCATCAGCGCATTCATACTTTTATCTATTTGTTTATCTGTTAAAGTTTTGAATTTATCCTGAAGAAAAAAACTAATTGCATAAGCTTTTTTTCCTTTTTCTATTTTATCCCCCTCGTAGACACTGAAAAGGTTCATTCTGTTCAATAATTTCTTCTCCTGCCCGAACGCAAGTCGCTGGATGTCAGCATAAGAAATATTCTTATCCAGCACCAAAGAAAGGTCTCTTTTCACCTCCGGGAATTTTGGAATGGGTTCGTATGCAATGTCAGATTTGTAAAGAGATACTACCGTATCCCAGTCTAGTTGGGCATGGAAGACATCCTGCTTGATGCCATAAAGTGTCAGCAGTTCTCGCTTCAGTTCCCCAAGTATTCCAAGCATATTCCCCTCCTTCTTGATCACCACTCCGTACTCGTAGAGCGTTCCTTTTTCAGATGGGAGGATTTCCGTTTTTCTTATCCCGGCATATTTCAGCATTCCCATTACAGTGGTGCTGAGATCGTGGAATGAAGTTTTGCGTGGCTCATCCAGCCAGTTTGCTTCTGTGGTATTTCCTGTGAGATAGAAGGAAAGCCACTCCGTTTCTTTGTATTCCTTGTTTTCTTTTTTGTAGGATCTCCCAAATTCAAAAAACTTCAGATTTGGGTTTCTTCGATTGATGTTATAGGCCACAGACTCCAGTGCCGTATATACCGGTGAGGTTTTCATGATGGTCAATTCTTCGCTGGATGGGTTGAGCATTTCTACTGGCGTACCTTCACCAATCGGAAATTTCTTATAATACTGCGGGTTCGTTAATGAATTGGTCATGATCTCGGAAAACCCCCTACCAGCAAGGAACTTTGAAAAGTCTTCCTGAACTCTGTACGGTTCATGTTCATTGAACTCAGCTAGATAGTCAGCCGAGAAGTCTTCATCCAGTTCTACTTCATTGAAGCCGTAAATTCTAAGCACTTCTTCCACCAAATCCGCTGGTCTGGTCACATCACTTCTGTATGCCGGCACAATCGCTTTGAAACCTTCCTTAGTTACATTCTCAGTCTTTATGTCCAACCAGTTTAGGATTTCGAGAATCAGCTTATGATTCAGCTCTTTTCCTATCAGCCAATGGAAGTTTCGAAACGCCATTTCAATTTCTTTTGGCTTGATCGGCTGAGGATAGATATCAACAATTTCAGAGGCAACATGCCCACCTGCCAGCTCAAGGATGAGTGAGGTTGCCAGTTTGATCGCAGGAACGGTCATTTCAGGGTCGGCTCCACGCTCATATCTGAATGAGGCGTCTGTTGAGATGGAGTGCCTTTGCGCGGTTGATCGGATTCCGTCAGGATTCCAATACGCACTTTCCAGAAAAATATCGGTGGTTTTTTCTGTTACGCCGGATTTCAACCCTCCCAGAACCCCAGCCATGCACATGCCTTCGCCATCCCCATTGCAGACCATTAGGTCATCATTGGAAAGTTTCCGTTCCTTTCCTTCCAGTGTGGTGAAAGGGGTTTTGTCCTTCAAAGTCTTCACGATGATGTGATTGCCTTTGACATGAGCAGCGTCATAGGCATGCATGGGTTGGCCCAGGGAGTGCAGGACGTAATTGGTGATATCAACGATATTATTGATGGGCTCCAATCCAAGTGCACGTAGCTTCCACTGTAGCCAATCCGGAGAATCTTTCACTTCCAATCCCCGGATCGTGATACCTGAAAATCTGGGACATCTTTCAAAATTTTCCACATCAACTGTGATGGGATGATCTTCTTTTACTTCAAAATCTTTAGGCGTTGGTGGCGTGAGCTCTTTTCTAAAATAGGCCTTCAGGTCACGGGCAGTCCCCAGGTGAGAGGCCGCATCGCCCCGGTTTGGGGTGAGGCCTATTTCGAAGATGTGATCTTCACCAGTTTCGAAGAGTTCTATAGCGGGGGTGCCGTTTGTTTTGTCCGTATCCAATACCATGATTCCGTCATGACTGGTGCCGAGACCTAATTCGTCCTCAGCGCAGATCATACCTTCGGATACTTCACCCCTTATTTTGGCTTTCTTGATTTTGAATGGCTCCCCATTGGTTGGGTAGATGGTGGAATTGACTGTTGCAACCAGCACTTTCTGTCCTTTTGCCACATTCGGCGCACCACAGACAATATCCGACAGCTCACTCGCTCCGATATCTACTTTGGTCACCTTCAGCTTGTCGGCATTTGGATGTGGCTCGCAAGACATCACTTCACCCACAACTATTCCTTCAAGGCCACCGGGTATCTTCTCCACTTTTTCAATTCCCTCTACCTCTAGACCTGTTTGGGTCAGAATGTCCCCAAGCTGCTCCGGAGTTTCTTTAACGTCTATGTATTCTTTCAGCCAATTGTAAGATATTTTCATTCGTATGGTCTGTTTTCAAACGCCTCATGGAATTCGTCCGAAGTTTCGGTACTCATTTCATTCTTGCTCTAGTCTCTGAATTTAGAGAGCAAAAATAAGGAATCTGCTTAGCTGCCGGGTGCGTTTAGATTGCTAATGCGAATAATTCTTTTCGCCGGCTTCAATGGCTACTTCAAGTAGGTTCTCTCTTGGTGGGAATGGACAGGCAAAGTCATCGAAATAGGCGCAGTACGGGTTGTAGGCTTTGTTGAAATCCAGGGTGACCTGATCAGATTTTCCAATGCCCACATCCAGGTATCTGCCTCCGCCATAGGTGGTGCCTCCGCTGGTGGCGTCACTAAATGCAAGCAGGTATTGATTGCCAAAACCCAAAGCTTTTAAGATGAGCAAAGTGCAGGTTTCTCCCTTGATTCTGAAATCGATTGTGGCAAACTTGAGATAGGTGGTTGTGGTGCCGTCACTATTTTCAAGTGTAAGTGTTTCTCGTTTGCTCAACCGATTAAGCTTTCCATTTACCTTAAAATCAGGGTTTGGATCAAAGTAATCAACCTCCTGATATTCCTCACCTTTTTGGACAAAGGGACTGACTTCTGAGGTTCTAAAGAAATCATGCCTATCTTCCCAATACTGATTGATCTCTGCGATGTATTCTTCATCGGTACCGCCTGTGCGTGATAGGAGGAATACAATTAATGCCACCGGGATGAGGATAAACCAGATTTTCTTCATTTTTAACAAGTTATTAATTCTAACAACAAATAAAACCATTCTCAATGTCCTCTCCCTACCCTCTCTAAAGAGGGACAATAGGTTGTTTTATTTGTTGCATTAAAGAAGTAGCATATAAGCTTTATAAGAGGCCTTCATCAGCAAAACTGAAAAAGGCACTATCGGTAACGATGAGATGGTCAAGAATGGAGATATCGAGTGATTTTCCGGCTTCCCTTAGCCGCTTGGTGAGGTTGATGTCTTCCTGACTGGGCTTGATGTTTCCGCTTGGGTGATTGTGAGCCAGGATGATGCCGCTGGCGGTTTCTTCAAGCGCACGTTTGAAGATGATCTTCGCATCTACCACGGTTCCTGAAACCCCACCACGGCTTAGCATTTCCTTTTTTATCACCTCATTGTTTCGCTTCAGTAGCAGCAGCCAAAATTCTTCGTGGTTCAAATCCATTAGGTCGCCCCGGATTACTTCATACGCATCATTTGAGGAGGTGATCCTGATGCGTTTGGGTGGCTCGGACTCTTTGCGTCTTCTTCCCAGCTCAAGTGCAGCTACAATGGAAATCGCTTTTGCTTCTCCTATTCCTTTAAATTTTTGCAGGTCTTTCACCGAGAGCCGGGCAAGGTTAGAAAGATTGTTTCCGCATTGGCTCAGGATATGCTGAGACAGTTCCACGGCAGTTTGCTCGGTGTTTCCTGAGCCAATAAGAATGGCGATAAGCTCTGCCTCTGATAGTGCTGCCTTGCCTTTGAGAAGTAGCTTCTCTCGGGGGCGGTCTTCTTCGGCCCATTTTTTTATCGTCAAACGGTTGTCTTCCATTCTGATCGTAAATTAACGTGAGTTCGGGATAAGAATAAAGAGAAAAAGCCTAAAATCCCCTCTACCTCCTCCAAGGAGGAGACTATTTGTGTCATTTTTGAATGAAATTTTGGAGTTATTAAACCGAACTCAGGTTAAATTAAAACCTTCGCAGCTATTCACTTTTGCTTTGAAACAAAAAAACCCTGCGCAATTGGCTTGCACAGGGTAAAAAAATGTCTTTAAAAAACTACAGACCAGCTACGTGCTTGGTCAGCTGGGACTTAAGGTGACCAGCTTTGTTATTGTGGATGATATTCTTCTTAGCAAGTTTATCCACCATAGAAATAACCTGAGTCAAAAGCTCTTCACCTGTCTTTTTATCAGTTGTTTCTTTTAGCCTTTTAATAAACGTACGAGCAGTTTTGTGCTGATATCTGTTTCTCAGTCTTTTTGCTTCGTTGCTTCTTATTCTCTTAAGTGCTGATTTATGGTTTGCCATAACGCTTTTCTGTGTTCCAAAATTTTAGGACGGCAAAGATATGAGTTTTATTTTGAAATGAAAAAGCTTTGATTGAAGAGAAATAAAAAACCCCGTCGATAATTCGCCAGGGTCTCTGAATCTAGAATTACACTTATATAATTTCTCCTATTCTTCGGGTTAAGAACCGCACATTTCGCAACCTTCCGGATCGTCAAGCGAGCATTGCATTGCTGCCTGCTGATCAATCTGCTGATGGGTTACTGCCGCCTGAGCGACTGTAGCTTCCTTTGGCTGTTCCTGTTTTTCTTTCGATACGGTAAACTTGATCGCATCGGTAGCTGCCTTCGTTCTCAGGTAGTACATGCCTGTCTTCAGTCCTTTCTTCCAGGCGTAGAAGTGCATGGAAGTCATCTTACCAAAGTTGGCATCCTGCAAGTGGATGTTCAAACTCTGACTCTGACAGATGTATGCGCCTCTGTCGGCGGACATATCGATGATTGTCTTCTGGGAGATTTCCCATACAGTCTTGTACCTTTCCTTGATATCGTCCGGGATCTCGGCAATGTTTTGAATTGATCCGTTTTCTGCTTTGATTCGGTTCATCATACGCTCATCCCACAGGCCAAGATCGATCAGCTCACTCATCAGGTGCTTATTCGCCACGATGAATTCTCCTGAAAGCACTCTTCTTAAATAGAGGTTGGAAGTATATGGCTCGAAGCACTCATTGTTTCCAAGAATCTGCGAAGTAGAAGCCGTTGGCATTGGTGCTAGGAGTAGCGAGTTTCTCACACCATGCTTTTTCACTCTTTGCTTCAGGTCAATCCAGTCCCAGCGACCGGAATCCGGAGTGACGCCCCACATATCAAACTGGAAGATTCCTTTTGATACCGGGGAACCTTTGAATGTTTCGTATGGGCCATCTTGTTGTGCGATTTCCATGGAAGTTTCCATAGCAGCATAGTATATGGTCTCAAAAATCTCTTTGTTTAGCTTTCTTGCTTCATCGGATTCGAAGGACATTTTCAAAAGCAGGAACGTATCAGCAAGACCCTGAACGCCGATACCAATAGGCCGGTGCTTCATGTTGGAGTTTCTCGCTTCTGGCACAGGGTAGTAGTTCACATCTATAACCTTGTTCAGGTTTCGAGTCACCACCTTAGTTATCTCATAAAGCTTCTGATGATCAAACTTGCCATCAATTACGAATCTTGAAAGGGCGATAGAGGCCAGGTTACATACCGCCACTTCGTCCTTTGAAGTATACTCCATGATCTCAGTACATAGGTTACTGGATCGGATGGTGCCAAGGTTCTTCTGGTTTGACTTTTTGTTAGCTGCATCCTTGTATAGCATATAAGGTGTACCTGTCTCGATCTGAGCTTCCAGGATTTCAAACCAAAGGTCTTGAGCCTTTATTGTCTTTCTTCCTTTATTCTCGCGCTCGTATTTTTCATAAAGAGCGTTGAATTCATCACCATATGCTTCGAATAGACCAGGGCATTCGTCTGGAGACATCAAAGTCCAGTCTCCATTGCTTTCTACCCGCTCCATGAAAAGATCCGGAATCCAAAGGGCGTAAAACAAATCCCTTGCTCTCATCTCTTCCTTACCGTGATTTTTTCTCAAATCCAGGAAGTCGAAGATGTCAGCATGCCATGGCTCCAGATAGATGGCGAAGCTGCCTTTTCTTTTACCGCCACCCTGATCTACATATCGAGCAGTCATGTCAAAGTTTCGTAGCATTGGCACAATTCCATTCGAAGTGCCATTGGTGCCTTTAATATATGCGCCAGTAGCTCGTACGTTATGGATGCTTAGCCCAATACCTCCCGCAGATTGTGAAATCTTCGCGCATTGTTTTAGGGTGTCATAAATACCATCAATGCTATCGTCTTGCATGGAGAGTAGAAAGCAAGAAGAAAGTTGTGGTTTTGGTGTTCCTGCATTGAAAAGGGTAGGAGTGGCGTGTGTAAACCACTTCTCAGACATTAGATTATATGTCTGGATTGCTGCTTCAATGTCCTCACCATGAATACCGACAGAAACTCTCATCAGCATGTGTTGCGGGCGTTCCACAATCTTGCCATCGAGTTTCATCAGGTAAGAGCGCTCCAGTGTCTTGTAGCCGAAGTAGTCGTAGTTGTAATCCCTATTGTAGTCGACAGCATCATCCAGCTTCTTTGCATTCTTTCTAATGATCCCGTAAACCTCCTTGGATAAAAGTGCTGCATTTTCACCTGTCTTTGGATTGATGTACTCATACATTCTCTTCATGGTGTTCGAGAATGATGTCTCCGTTACCTTATGAAGGTTTGAGATAGAGATTCGTGCTGCCAGCTTGGCAAAGTCAGGGTGACGTGTGGTCATGGTAGCAGCTGTCTCTGCGGCAAGGTTGTCCAGCTCGATAGTAGACACACCATCATATAGCCCGTCAATTACCTTCTTGGCAATCTCAACAGGTTTAACATAGTCTGCATTTAAACCATAACACAGCTTCTCGATCCGAGCTGTGATTTTGTCGAACTTTACTGATTCTCTTCTTCCGTCTCTTTTTACAACTAACATAGGCTATCGTGATAAGGTGATTACAAATAATTTAAAAGTCTTCATCCAGTGAGAATTTGTCTTTTCCACTTTCGCCGTTATCCATTACTCCGGCTTTCTGGTACTCTCCCACTCGCTTCTCGAAGAAGTTGGTCTTTCCTTGCAGGGAAATCATTTCCATAAAATCGAATGGGTTGGTCGAGTTATATATTTTGTCGCATCCGAGCTCGCTCAGCAATCTATCGGCAACAAACTCGATATACTGACACATCAGGTCTGAATTCATCCCGATGAGTTTCACCGGCAGTGCGTCAGTTACGAATTCTTTTTCTATAGTTACAGCATCCCGAATGATTTCCTGAACGGTTTCTTTAGGGAGCTGATTTTTAACATGATTATTATATAGCAGGCAAGCAAAGTCGCAGTGTAGACCTTCATCTCTTGAGATCAATTCATTTGAGAAGGACAAGCCGGGCATGAGCCCTCTTTTCTTTAGCCAGAAAATACTACAGAAACTGCCAGAGAAGAAAATCCCCTCCACTGCTGCAAAAGCAACCAATCTTTCAGCAAATGATCCTTCGTCGATCCATCTCAAAGCCCAATCAGCTTTTTTCTTCACACAGTCCATGGTTTCTATAGCATGGAAGAGGTAGTCTTTCTCTTTCGGATCTTTTACGTAGGTATCTATTAATAAGGAGTAAGTTTCAGAGTGGATATTTTCTACAGCGATTTGAAATCCGTAAAAGAATTTAGCTTCTGTATATTGAACTTCAGCAACGAAGTTTTCTGCCAGATTTTCATTTACAATGCCATCGCTGGCAGCAAAGAAGGCAAGCACATGCTTGATGAAGTGTTTTTCATCATCAGTCATGGTGTTATTCCAATCCTTAAGATCTTGGCTTAGGTCGATTTCTTCTGCGGTCCAAAAGCTGGCCTCTGCCTTTTTATAAAACTCCCAGATATCATTATGCTTGATTGGGAAGATAACAAATCGGTCTTTGTTCTCCTTAAGAATAGGTTCTTCTACATGTGCTGCTGTGTCGCTCATAATCTCTGTTGTTCAATAGTTTAGCCTATTTACAAACAATAAAACACCCCTTAAGCTCACTATTCTTGTGTGCTTTTTTAAAAACTTTTTAAGTCTTGGGATACAGCCCTAAGAGTGGTTTATTTTTCTCGACGGCTTGTCTACAAATCTGTTTAAAATGATGCGAAATTCCAAGCAGTTATTACGGGTGCGGAAGGTGTGATTTGGATATATGATATTTATTATAACGAGTTGTTTTTTAGTGATTTAGAAGGCAAATTTGTAATTGCTACTTTGATGAAAACACGCAGAAAAAGGGGTAAAAAAAAGTGAAAAAAAAATTAAAATTATTTTTCTATCATTTTATCCACACTCCCTATTTGGATATTGATAGTAGAATGGTATCTTTGCACTCCTTTTTCAAAAGAAGACAATAATGTACGCGATAGTAGACATTGCTGGGAAGCAGTATAAAGCAGAGAAAGATAAGTTCCTTTACGCTCCATTGATGGAAGGTAAGGAGGGATCTAAAGTAGACTTTGAGAAAGTGCTACTTGTAGACAATGATGGCAAAGTGAAGGTGGGAGCACCTACGGTGAAAGGAGCCAAAGTTTCTGCAAAGATTCTTGAGCATGTAAAAGGCGATAAAGTAATCGTGTTTAAAAAGAAGAGAAGAAAAGGCTACAAGGTGAAGAATGGTCACCGTCAGCAGTTTTCTAAAATTTTGATCGAAGACATTAAAGGATAAAATCTCATGGCACATAAGAAAGGTGTAGGTAGTTCGAAAAACGGAAGAGAGTCAGAAAGTAAACGACTCGGTGTAAAAATCTTCGGTGGACAGAAAGCTGTAGCTGGAAATATTCTTGTTCGTCAGCGAGGTACTAAGCATCATCCAGGTGATAACGTGGGTCTTGGAAAAGATCATACGCTTTTTGCGCTTACAGATGGTGTGGTGAAATTCCACAAAGGGAAAAAAGACAGATCCTACGTGAGCGTAGAGCCATCTGCAGAATAATTTCTCAATAATAATTTTCAGGAAAAATATTTTATCACCGCTATTGGTGAATAGAAAAATATTGCGTTAAGCGATTTTAGGTTAGGTTAGTTAGAGTATTGAAAAGGGGTTCCATTTGGAACCCCTTACTCTTTTTAGATTCTTAAGCTTTTGCTTTGTTTTTCTTAGGCCTACCTGGCAGTACCGTATCCGGTTTAAATCCGTTCTTGTACCTTTTTTTCCGAGTCTTCCACACTTTGAAGTTGTTTTTATTTCCAACCTCAAACTGCCACTTCATGTGCTCGGATGGGGTCATCCACTCCAGGTTATCGAAATAATTATTTCTTGGGTTATTGTCTTTGTGAATAATCATGGTTTTTGCTGAGTCCTTATTCTTCACAAAAACTTTTGCCGTTTCCTTGTGAGGGTATACAGTTCTTCTTTTTCCACCATCATCGATGAGGTCCAGGAAGTAGCACTTGCATATTTTATTCCATCGCTGGCGCATTAGTTTGCCACGCAACTTCATGTGGGTCTTGCTACCCTTGTGCCACACCTTTCTGGTTTTGCTACGGATTTTTCCCCTGTTGGAGATTTCATAGTTTGAGAATCCTTCTATTGGACCCCAAACTTCTTCTTGCTTATCTGCCATTTAGCTCGCTTTTTTATGGTTAATCAAAAAGGCTGATCCTAATGATTACCAAATGTAATAATTTTTATTTATCAAGTGATAACATAGTTGCGTTATTTCTGGTATTTCTTCGGAGCGTAGAGAAATCCGAACGCTTCAGCGTCTTCTTTGGTGTGCTTTTCGTGATGCACATAATGGGCTTTCATGATTCGCTTCATGTATTGGCTCTTTGCCTTGAAAGGAATCTTGATTCGTCTGTGCACAATGATGTCATGGAAAATAAAGTAGAAAATGCCATAGCACAGAATACCTATACCGATATAAAGCAGCCACCATAAGTCAGCGTAATTGTGGTATCCGAAATAGATGGTTAGTATCGAGGGGATACTAAAAACTACTGCGAAGAGGTCATTCATCTCAAGTGCATGATCGTGTACTTTGTGATGGGATCTATGCCAGCTCCATAGGAAGCCATGCATGATGTACTTGTGAGTAAACCAAGCCACTCCTTCCATAAAGAAAAATGTGGCTGCAACGATCAGTATGTTAATGATTATGTGCATTTTATAAAATTCTACATCTTATTAACCGACACAAATGTAGTCTTGTTCATTCTACAATAAAGTTTAGCTTGTGGAGAAAATAGCACTTGACAAGCAGCATAAACTTCTTGAGGTTTGGTACCCGAATGCGTTCGGATTTTATCCGCTCGGGAGAGAGCCTGGTGATTTTCTTGAAAAGCACCGTGTAATAAATGTATGCGAGATAGACTCCCGCTCTCACCCCTTTTGGGAGTTTTTTGATTCCAATCAAAGATTGCTTGAATTCTTCTCGAATATCTTCCTCAATTTGTTTTTTCTCCTCGTTGCTAAACTGATTGAAGTCAACACCGGGGAAATAGACCCTGCCCCTTTCATCGTAATCACTTTTGATATCACGGAGAAAATTGACTTTTTGAAATGCTGAGCCCAGATGCCTGGCCGGGGTTAGCAATTCCTGATACTTTTCTTCATTTCCTTCGCAGAAAACCTTGAGGCACATCAACCCAACTACTTCGGCACTTCCGTAAATGTATTTTTCGTATTCCGAATCATCATAGTCTTTTTTGCTTAGATCCATTTCCATGCTGATGAGGAAAGCCTCTATCAGGTCATGATCAATATTAAATTCATTTACTACCTGCTGAAAAGAGTGGAGAACCGGATTCAGACTGATTTTTTCTTCAATTGACTGGTAGGTGTCTGACTTGAACCGCTGCAGAAGTTTCTGCTTGTCATGATCATGAAATGTATCCACAATCTCATCGGCATAGCGTACAAATCCATAGATGGCATAAATTGACTCGTGATATTTTTTGTTGAGCGTGCGTATGCCCAGGGAGAAGGAAGTGCTGTAAGTTTTTGTAATAAGCTTACTGCAATCAAAGGCCGTTTGTGTGTAGAGGTCTTTCATCAATTCTTAAAAATAGGAAAATCCTTACCGATTTCTTTGGCCACTACCTCGCCTGAGATCAAGGAAGGTGGCACACCTGGTCCGGGCACGGTAAGCTGCCCTGTATAATACAGGTTTTTCAGCTTTTTGTTTTTCAGGGATGGTTTGAGAATGGCTGTCTGTCTTAAAGTATTAGCAAGACCATAGGCATTGCCTTTAAACGAATGATAGTCATTGATGAAGTCCTTGTGGGCATAACTTTTTCTGGTAAGGATGTGGTCACGGATATTTTCCCCGGTAAAAGCTTCCAGCTTGTCCATGATGAGTTTAAAATATTTCTCCCTGGTCTCTTCATTATCTTCAATGTCTGGTGCTACAGGAATCAACACGACTAAATTCTCCTTTCCCTTTGGTGCCACAGTATCATCTGTTTTGGAGGTGGCTGATACATAAAGTAGTGGTTTGCTGGGCCATTGAGGATGGTCATAGATTTCGCTTGCATGCTGCCTGAAGTCCTCATCAAAAAAGAGGGTATGATGCTCCAGATTTGGGAGCTGTTTATCCACACCGATGTAGAAGAGGAGGGAGGAGGGTGCCAACACTCTGGAGTCCCAATATTTTTCAGAGTAATTCTGAAAGGATTCCGGGAGAATGTGCTGATCAACGTGGTGGTAATCTGCTCCGGCTACTACCATATCGCACGCATGGGTCTCATTTATGGTATTTACGGCAGTGATACGATTTCCGTCAAAGGAAAAATTGGTGACCTCCTCTCCAAGCTTTATGTCCACTCCTAATTCGGTAGCCAGCCTTACCATGCCCTTCACCACCGAGCTCATGCCACCTTTTGGATACCAGGTGCCGAGGGAGAGGTCAGCATAATTCATCAAGCTATATAGGGCCGGTGTGTTTTCCGCTGTGGCTCCCAGAAAAAGGATAGGGAATTCCATCAGTTGGATCAATCGCTCATCTTTGAAGTGCTTCCTTACGTGTTTGGCGATAGAGGTAAACACATCCATCTTTAGCAGGCCGAGCAGTAATTTGACATCCACAAATTCCAGGAGTGATCGGCTGGGTTTATACACCAACTTTTTCACGCCCACATCATATTTATACTTCGCTTGCTTTAAAAATGATCGCAGTTTTTGGCTGCTTCCCGCTTCGATCCTCTCAAAGAGATCCTCCAACTCGGACATGCTGGCGGGTATATCTAATGTGTCGTTTTTGAATTTGATTCGGTAGGAGGGGTCTAGTCTGTCAAGCTGATAGTAGTCGGACACCTTTTTGTCAAAGGATTCAAAAAACTTTTCAAATACATCCGGCATCCAATACCAGGACGGCCCCATATCCCAGGTAAACCCATTATCGGTATAGCTTCGGGCGCGACCACCTGGCTGATCATTCTTTTCCAAGAGTGTGACTTGATAGCCCATACTTGCCAAATGGCACGAACAAGAAAGGCCGGAAAATCCGGCCCCTATCACTACAACTCTACTATGGAAATTTTTAGTTGGCATATACTTTCAATCCTTTCTTTAGCTCTTTCCTTGCGATGTGAATTCGATTTTTCACGGTTCCAATTGGAATATTGAGCTTATCTGCAATTTCGTGATATTTAAAACCTCTAAAGTACAAGGTAAAAGGAATTTTATACATGTCTTTCAATCCATCAATTGCCGCTTTAATGTCTTTCATGATGAAGCTCCCGTTTGCGCCATTTTCAATTAAGGAATCGGAAGAATTTATGAAGTGATTATTTTCAGTGGTGTCAATAAATGTATTGCGACGCACCATTCGCTGATAGTTGGTAATGAATGTGTTTCTCATGATGGTGTACATCCAGGCTTTCAGATTAGTACCATCCTGAAATTTATCTCGATTATTGTATGCCTTGAATACCGTTTCCTGAAGCAAATCATTGGCGTCTTCACCATCTTTCGTCAGCTTCAAAGCATAGGGCTTGAGCGATGGGGTTAGGTTTTCAATTTTGTATCCGAATTCCAAAGCAGTCATCTTGTTTAATATTTTAATTAAATATTTAAACGAATTTATTAGTAATTTGTTTAACAAACAAGTGAAATGATTAAACAAAACATAAGCCTTATTAATAAGCCTATAAGTTTTTATGTTTTTAAACCGCTAGCTGGGGAGTATATGCCAGCAGATCTTCAAATTGGTTCATGATGCGGATATTTTTAGGAATGTCAAGTGGTTGTCCCACTATTCTATTTCCGGTAATCAGTATCTCACATTCTTGAAACCTCTTCCCCAATCGGGTTATATATTTCTGCACTTCACCTGTTTCTGGTTTGGTGGTCATGGCGGTGAGGATATATTCGGGGTTGAGCTTATGGTATACTTCTTCAAGCGCTTCTAAAGGAACAGTCTGCCCGAAAAAGACGGTTTTGGCCCCACGTTTTCTTAATAAGAAGTTTGCAAACAACAAACCAAGTTCATGGAGTTCGCCCTCTGGGAGGAAAAGCAGGAAAAGTGGGCCACTTTCATTTATTTGCAGCTTATCTGTGGCTGCAATCACTTTCTGCCTCACCAGATGGGAGATAAAATGCTCCTGCGCCGGATTGATCGAATTGGTAAGCCAGAGGATACCTATTTTCCGCATGAAAGGGTAAATGATCCGAATCATCGTGTTTTCAAATCCTGCGTGCTCAATGGTTTTCTCCAAAGCGAGAGAGAATGCCTCCTCATCCAGATCAATCATTGCAAGCGTTAATACACTCATTTGATCTTCATAGGTTTGATCTTCCTCACCGATCTTCCTCACCTCTTGCTCACGGAGCTGGGGTGGCATGGCTACAATCTTGCTGATCTTATAGCCATGATTTTTTAGCGTAGCGATATTCAGAATGAGCTTAAGATCATCATCATTATAATACCGGATATTGGTAGACGTGCGTTGTGGAGAAAATAATTCATACCGCTGCTCCCATATCCTGATGGTGTGGGCTTTGATGCCCGACAGGTGCTCCAAATCCTTGATGGAATATACGCTCATGCCCATGATAACTGGCGGTGATATTAAAATGTTTGAAACCTATGGATGTTAATTATCCGTATTCTTACTTTGCCAAACCTAATAAAAGCATAAATGATATTATACAATGTCACCGTCAATATCGATACGGACGTAGAGCAGGACTGGATCGATTGGATGAAAGAAACCCACATTCCGGAAGTAATGGATACCGGGTTTTTCATGGAGTATCGCATGATGAAAATGCTATCTCAAGGCGAGGATGATACTGGTACTACTTATGCTATCCAGTACATGGCGGAGACATTGGGACATTTGGAAACTTATCTCAACACGGTGGCTCCTAAAATTCAGAAGAAGTCTATCATAAGGTATGGCACCAAGATGGCAGCCTTTAGAACGGTACTTGAGGAGGTATGATTTAATCTATCATAATCCACTCAGTAGACCCATTTACCTCTATTTCCTTTGAGATGGTAAATCCATTTTTTTGATAGAAACCGGAGAGTCCCTTGTCTTCAATGGATAGCCAGAACTTCTTGTTTGGAAATTTGAGTCTTAGATTATTGACCCAATAGGAACCCAGGTCATTTCCCCGAAACTGGGGAGAAAGCCACAGAAACCCAAAATAGATACGACCTTCCCGAAATAGCTCTATAGAGATTTTCTCATAGGCCAATGTGTCAGGTGCGGGTTTCAAAAAAGTAATGCCCCCGCCTATGATGTGGCCATCATGTTCGAGGGTAAAAATCCGAGAAGAGCCCTTATAATCTTTCCAATATGGAGCTATACCTTCCTGCCAGTCTTCTGGTAGAATATGAAAAAACCGAGCAGATTCACTCGTCCTTTCGGTAAAGACAAGCCCTTTTATAGAAGATTCCATGACCAAAGTCTGTCGTGATCTTCCGCCCATCGGTCACCTATATCTGTCCGGTAGTAGGAGTTGTTTATCAGCACGTTGTTAATTCGACTGTACATCTGCCGTTGCGCTTCCTTCATGGATGGGCCCGTGCCTGATACAACCAAAGCAGCTCCAGAAGTTCCGGTTATCAGCCACTCTCCCTCCACTAGCTTCAGGTGCATGGGATGTAATCCATCTTTCATGTTTTTCTTAATCACCACTACCGCATCCTTCGAGAATGTTTTGAATGTTTTGGGATCGTCGTACGGGAATGGAGGAACTACGACCAGTGCCCCAACTTGGAAGCCTTTCCTTGCATTGATTTTGAAATTTTCTCCTCTGGCAATCTTCAAAAGGAGCTTACCCATGGGCTCTATGATGCCTGCCCGTTGAATGTAAATCTGAGGGTAGCCAAACCTGGTAGTGAATTCCAAAGGATAGATTCCGTTTCCATTCACGATGGAGTTGATATCAATATGTCCAACAAAATTTTCCTTCGCCAGTGTTTTTTCCAGTTTTTTCAAGGTAGCGTCAAAAACGGGACTGCTATCGGTCCAAAACATGCTTGTGCCCATTTCGCCTGTGGATACTCCCAGTTCTTTAGGAAAGAGTTTTTTGTGCTCAAACGTGACGTTGATTGGCTGTAGAAATTCATTTCCGTTGAAGTAAGCCGCTACTGAAATTTCCACGCCGGATACTTTTCGCTGAAGCTGAAAATGACCGATTTCATTTCCCCAGGTTTTTTCGTAGGCCTTTAGCACCCTGATGATATCGCTTCCATCTTCTTCTTTGCCCACAAACAATAGTTGCTTATAATCCTGCACCTCACCAGATGGCTTGATCACATATTTATTTGGGTTTCGTGCCACATAGTCGATGGCATCCTGAAACGTGGTGAACTCCTCATAGTTGAGGATTTTAACTTTGTGTTTTTTCAATTCCTTTTGACCGAAACTGCGATCCAGCTCCAGCTGGTCTGTGTAGGGTGTGCCACCGATTACCAGCTTGCCGGCTTCCCGAAGTTTGCTAGCCACCTCACCATAGCCGGTATAGTCGAAAATGATGATATCTGCCCAATCGGTATGCTTTTCCCAATGGCGTACTTTATGCACAAAACCATTTCCGATCTCTCTGCAAGATTTGTCTTCAACGTAGAATTTAACCTCGTTTCCTTCACTCTGAACCGCATTTGCAAGGTCGAGTGTCTCAGCCCATTTGGAAACGAAAAGGAATCTGGGCGTTCGTTTGGTGTTTGCTCTCATTAAGATTGATAAGGTACCATTTGTATCTTATCTCGTGCAAAATTAAATGGAGTTTTTGTTAAAAATCAATATTGCAATTGACCCATTCTTCATCGAATCGGGTTTCATATTTTTTATAAAAATTGATGGCTGGTTCATTCCAATCCAACACCTGCCACATCATGCCTGAGCAACCCTTTTCTTTGGCAATTTTTAAGGTTTCCTCGAACAGAAGTTTTCCAGCACCTTCGCCTCGGTTGCTTTCCGTGACCACCAAATCTTCAAGGTAAAGCCGCTTTCCCTGCCAGGTGGAGTAGCGATAGTAATAGATGGAGGTTCCGATGATTTTATCGTTTTCTTCCGCCACCAAAAAGCCAAATACAGGTGTGCTTCCAAATCCATCCTCTTCCATTCGCTCGACCGTATTTTCAACTTTGTCCAGGGCTTTTTCATATGCCGCTAATTCTTTTACCAAATCAAGAACTGCTGGAAGGTCGGCTTTTTCTCCCTTTCTTATGTTTATCATTCCCCTAAAATAAAAAACCCTTCTTCGAGAGTGAAGAAGGGTTCTGATTTGTGTGTTTGATATCACATTCTCTCTTTGGCTATATCTGGGATTACCCCCATGTTGTACCACGCAAAAGAGAACATGTCTGCGTTCAACTCAATTCGCTTCTCAGTGGACATTCCGGCTCCATGTCCGGCTTTGGTTTCAATTCGAATAAGTAATGGATTGGGATTGTCCGCATTTTTCTCCTGCAAGGTTGCCGCATACTTAAAGGAATGTGCAGGTACCACACGATCGTCATGATCTGCGGTGGTTACCATCACAGCCGGATATGTGGCGTTTGGGTCAATGTTGTGAACCGGGGAGTAGGAATGAAGGTACTTGAACATCTCCTCTGAATCCTCTGACGTGCCATAATCTGCCGACCAGGCTCTTCCAATTGTGAAGTTTTGGTAGCGAAGCATGTCCATTACACCCACCATTGGGAAAGCCACTTTTGCCAGGTCAGGTCTCATGTTGATTGTTGCGCCAACAAGCAACCCCCCATTGGACCCACCCTGGATAGCAAGATATTCTGAGGAGGTGTAGCCTTCGTTGATCAGGTATTCGCCAGCTGCTATGAAATCTTCAAACACATTGATCTTCTGAAGCTTGGTGCCTGCTTTGTGCCATTCTTCTCCATACTCTCCACCCCCACGTATGTTTGGCATAGCGAATACGCCTCCATTTTCCAGCCAAACCAAACGTGAAGTACTGAATGAAGGTCTCAGACTGATGTTGAATCCTCCGTAGGAATAAAGCCAGGTGGGGTTTTTCCCATTTAGCTCAAGGCCTTTTTTATGCACAATGAACATGGGAACTTTTGTGCCATCCTTGCTGGTGTAGAAAATCTGCTTGGTCTCATATTCATCCGGATTGAAGTCCAGCTCCGGTCTCCTGTGAAGCTCTGATGCCCCTCTCGCAATATTGTACCTGTAGACCGATGATGGAGTGGTGAACGAGGTGTAGTTGTAAAAGAATTCCTCATCCTCTGCTCCTCCGCCAAATCCACTTGCTGTGCCAATGCCCGGCAACTCCACATCCCTGATAAGGCTTCCCTGATAATCATACTGCTTGATTGCAGTTTTGGCATCTATGAGATACGAGGCGAAAATATTGCCGCCACCAGTGTTGGCATTCATTACATTTTCAGTTTCCGGGATCATGTCCACCCAGTTTTCAGGAGTTGGATTTTGATAATTTACCCTAACGATACGATTATTTGGGGCACCCAGATTTGTGTGGATGATTAGGTCGTCCCCGTCATTATCCACGATGTAGTGATCGTTTTCAAATCCTGTCACGATTGGGTTAAAGTCTCCGTTAGGATCCGAAAGGTCTTTTACATACAGCTCGTTTCCGCTTGTTCCGGTATAGGAATAGATAAACAGGAATCGCTCATCTTCACTTACGCCCGCTCCAAATCTGTTTTCGGGGTTTTCGGGGTTGGAGTATACCAGCTCATCTTCCGCCTGACTTGTGCCTACTTTGTGATAGTATATTTTGCCATATTGATTAGTTGCTGAAAGTTCATCGCCTTCCTTCGGTTCGTCAAATCGCTGATAGTAGAAGCCATCTTTATACCAGCTCATTCCCGAAAACTTGATCCACTTGATTTCATCATCCAGCAATTCTTTGGTTTCTGTCTCCATGATGTAGGCTGTTCGCCAGTCAGATCCCCCAACGGAGATGTTATACGAAGTGTATTTGTAATCATCCGAGAAGCTCAACCCCCCAAGTGCTGTGGTGCCGTCCTCTGAAAAAGAATTCGGATCCAGAAACACTTCCGGCTCATCGCCAAAGCTTTTTACCCTATAAAGAACGGATTGATTTTGAAGCCCATCATTCTTATAGAAGTAGTAATAATCCCCTCGCATAAAGGGGGCACTTATTTTTTCATAATTCTCGAGTGCTGTTAAGCGGGCTTTTACTTCATCTCTGAAATCGATATTGCTCAGATACGAATTTGTCACCTGATTTTGTGCCTGCACCCACTGTGCCGTCTCATCAGATGTGTCGTCTTCCAGCCATCGGTAGGGGTCTGGCACTTCCGTTCCGAAATAGACATCTGTGGTATCTACTTTTTTGGTCTCGGGATAATTGAGGTTTGCTGCCTGCTTTTCCTCTGGCTGGCACGACCATAATATGGGGATTACCAATAGGTAGGTTAGTTTTTTCATAATAATTTTCAATTTATTGGGCTATGAATTTACTAACCACCGTTTCAAAAACCGAGAAACTTTACATCAGAGGTAATTAACCTTTTCTGATTTCCGAAAATCCCAGATAGGGATGAAGCACTTCCGGCATTTTGATGTGATCGCCGGCTTGGTTGTTTTCCAGGATTGCTGCCATAATTCGTGGTAATGCAAGCGCACTGCCATTGAGTGTATGTGCCAATTCTTTCTTGCCTTCGCTATTCTTTATTCTGAGCTTTAATCTGTTGGCCTGGAATGTTTCAAAGTTGGAAACGGAGCTAACTTCCAGCCATTTTTCCTGCGCCGCAGAGAAAACTTCAAAGTCATAAGTAAGAGCTGAGGTAAATCCTAGATCTCCTGCACATAGCTTTAGGATTCGGTATGGCAGGCCTAAACTCTTGATCAGTTCCTCCACATGAGCGACCATTTGATCCAGTACCTCGTAGGATTTTGCAGGCTCCACTATTTGCACAATTTCCACTTTGTCAAACTGGTGCAATCTGTTTAATCCACGCACATGTGCGCCCCAAGAGCCTGCTTCCCTTCTAAAGCAAGGCGTATGTCCGGCATGCATTACCGGAAGCTGGTCTTCTTTCAGGATTACATCCCGATACATGTTTGTAATGGGGACTTCTGCAGTTGGGATTAAATAAAGGTCATCTGCTTCTGCATGATACATCTGCCCTTCTTTGTCAGGCAGCTGTCCCGTGCCCAATCCTGATGCTTCATTGATGAGAATGGGTGGTTGCACTTCCCCATAGCCAGCTCCGGCGGCTTTGTCCAGAAAGTAGTTGATCATACCTCTGACCAGCCTGGCACCTTGCTTTTTATAAAATGGGAAACCAGCCCCACTCACCTTATTGCCCAATTCAAAGTCTACAATATCAAACTCTTCTATTAGCTCCCAATGAGGCTTTTTATGATCACCAAGATGGGGAATATTTTCATCAGCAAGTTTCACCACTTCATTATCCGCATCAGATTTTCCGGCAGGTACTGATTCTTCCGGGATGTTGGGAATGTTGTAAAGTTGAGTGGTGAGGGATATTTCTACCGAACTCAATTCGTCTCCCAGGGCCTTGCTTTTTTGTTTGAGTTCAGAAGTCTTAGCCTTGGCTGCTTCGGCCTCCTCACGCTTTCCTTGTTGAAATAGCTGACCAATTTCCTTTGCCAGCTTATTCGATTCATGCAAAACATCATCCAGTTCGCCCTGGATTTTCTTCCTGCTTTCATCCAGCTTCAATACATCCTTAAGCAGACCTTGAGCCCCATCAATGCCTCTTTTCTGAAGCCCTTTTACACATCTCTCAAAGTCTCTTTCTATGGTTGCTACCTGCAGCATTGGTATGATTGTTTTTTCAGGTCGCAAAGAAAAATGATTTTACAATGAAATGAGACAGGATTTAATAAAAGCTAAATTTTTTGCTTCAGTTTGTGAAATAGGGGGGGATGGTCTATTATTGCGAAGCAATCCACGAAAAACTCATCCGGGTTTTTCAGCTTAACAAAGCAAACAAGCGATTACCACGAATTCTTCGGAATCATTTTACTAACAAATTTTGAAATTCACTTTTATACACAGTTATGTACACACTAGATGATCTTAGTGTAATGCTGCTATCCGAATTAAAGGAAATAGCAGAGAAACTAGGAATTAAGAACAATAAGAAGCTTGCAAAGCAGGATCTTATCTATGCTATTCTGGATATGCAGGCGAGCATGCCGGATGGCGAAATCAAAAAAATCAAAGGAGAAGCTTCTGGAGACGCCCCTGAGCAGGAAGAAGAAAAACCTGATAGAAAGAAGAAAGCGCCTAGAAAAGACGACACAAGGATTGAGAAGGCTGTCAAAGAAGAGAAGTCAGAGAAATCTGACAAGCCGGAAAGAAAGGATCAGAAGGATCGTCATGATAATAAAAAAGACGATAAGCGTGAAGGAGATAAGGACAGAGGCGAAAGAGATCAGAATAGAGCAGAGCGCGAAGCTGAGAGACAGGAAAAGAGAAGGAAGAAAGAAGCTTACAACGAAGAGATTAAGGAATTTGACGGAATGATTGAGAACGAGGGTGTCCTTGAAATCATGCAGGATGGATATGGCTTTCTTCGATCAAGCGATTACCATTACCTGGCCAGCCCTGATGATATTTATGTTTCTCCATCTCAAATCAAGCTTTTTGGTTTGAAAACCGGAGATACGGTAAAAGGCCAGATCAGGCCTCCGAAGGATGGAGAAAAGTACTTTGCCCTTCTTAAAGTGGAAACCGTAAACGGTAAGACTACTGAGGAAGTGAGAGATCGAGTGGCTTTTGAATATCTGACTCCACTTTTCCCTCAAGAGAAACTGAAGTTGAGCACAAAGGCAGATAACTACTCTACCAGAATTTTGGACCTATTCTCTCCAATAGGTAAGGGACAAAGGGGTATGATCGTAGCTCAGCCAAAAACTGGTAAGACAGTTCTTTTGAAGAATGTGGCTAATGCCATTGCTGAAAATCACCCTGAGTGCTATCTGATGGTGCTTCTGATTGACGAACGTCCTGAGGAGGTAACTGACATGGCCCGATCAGTGAAAGGAGAGGTAATCGCTTCAACTTTTGACGAGCAGGCGGACAAGCACGTGAAAGTATCGAACATGGTGCTGGAGAAGGCCAAAAGAATGGTAGAGTGCGGACATGATGTGGTGATCCTTTTGGATTCTATCACACGACTAGCAAGAGCCCACAACACAGTGGTTCCTTCTTCTGGTAAGATTTTGTCTGGTGGTGTGGATGCGAACGCACTCCACAAGCCGAAACGATTTTTCGGAGCAGCACGAAATGTGGAAAATGGAGGATCACTTACCATCATCGCCACAGCTCTGATCGAGACAGGATCCAAAATGGATGAAGTAATCTTCGAAGAATTCAAAGGTACTGGCAATATGGAGCTTCAGCTTGATAGAAAACTATCTAACAAGCGAGTTTACCCGGCGATCGATGTGCCTGCTTCTGGTACGCGTCGTGAAGATCTATTGATGGATCCGGAAGAGCTGAAGCGAGTATGGATACTTCGCAAGTTTATGGCAGATATGAATAGTAACGAGGCGATGGAATTTCTATTGAGCAAGATGAAAGGTACAGCCAATAACGATGAGTTTTTGGTGAGCATGAATGGATAGCATTCGTTTAAATAAATAATTAAAAGCCAGACTTAGGGGTCTGGCTTTTTTTATGTGCCTATAGAAATAATTACATAAAATCTTAATAAAGGTAAAATTTCTATTCGTATGAAAAAACTACTTGCCGCATCAATTTTTGGCCTAATTATTCTCTCAGGATGTCAAAATGATGATGAAAAAAATGTAGACCTAACTACCGAGGAGGCATCTGCAGCAATCAACTCCGCTGCAGATCAGCTTGGAGATGACATTATATCTATAGTGGAATCTGAAGGGCTAAATGCACTCATGGATCTTTCAATTTTGATGGAGGGATCAGATGTAATTGGGGGAAGAATGAGTGAAGGAGCATGGACGAAAGAGCGGGTGAATCTGATGATCCAATACTTTGTGAATGGCCCGGCAGCCAGAACAAACAATGATGATCCTACTTCTTTTGATGACATCAAGGGACTCTATGAATGGAATCCTGAGTTGCAGGATTTTGAAAAGGAAGAGTCAGAGTTTTTTATTGTGAAGTTTCCTGCTGCTGGTTCTGAAACTAACAACGCAGAACTGAAAATTTCTGACCTTCAGTTTGTAACAGTTACTGATACAGATGATGATTTTGTTTCTGAGTACGAGATTCCTTCTGTCATTATAGGATATCTAAAAATAGACGGTGAGACTTTAGTAGAGTTGGATTTTGAAGTAAACTGGTCTAGCACAGGTGACCCTGAGAAGGCTGATATTACGTTGTTTATCTCTCCCTTCACTTTTGACCTAAATTTCGATGATACGTTCGAAAAATCATCTAGTCTTCTGGCTTCTGTTTCTATCGATAATGAGCCCATCGTTGGTATTGATTTGGACGTTGAGTATGAGTCGGCAGATAAGGAAGAACCTCTTCTTCTTGAAGGGTTTGTTCAGTACAGAGGAATCAAAATACTGGGGAGTATTGACATGAGGGAGGTTGGTCCAAGCGGCAATCCGAATGACTATTTTGATCTTGCCCTCTATGCGGACGATTCCAAAGTAGGTGATATAGTATTTGTGTTGGAGGAAGATGATAATGGGTCTGATGATTACGTCCCATATGTGCAGTATGCTGACGGAACACAAGAAAACCTTGAGGAAATACTTGCTCCGGTTTTCGAAGAAATTGAGTCGATTCTGTCCGAATTTGAAGATTAAGCTGGAAAGCTTTCTTATAATAGGCCATCCCGCCAGATAGCGGGATGGTTTTTTATTTTCCGTCTACATAATCCTGCAGATAACTATACTTTTCAGTAAGGTGACCCGCATTCGTGATGGTAGCTCGCTGGATAACTCCTTTCTCATCTCCACCAAGAAGGTGAGGTATCACATTGTTCACCAATTCATTTCCAAAGCTTTCTGATGCATCGCGAGGGAGTTCACATGGCAAGTTGTCTACCGCCATCACAGTAATGTTCCCTTCATCCGTCAAGGCCTGCTCTATCTCATCATCCGTAGGATTGTAGTCATAAATTGGATCGTCAATAGTGCTTGGCTTTTTAGTTGATGGGATTGATCCCTCAATATCACATGTTATGTCGGCAATGACTTTGATGTCAAAATCGTCTTTGATAATATCTTCCCTGTGGAATAAAACGGGCGCTGCAGGATCCCAAAAGGCACATGCAATCAACAAATCAGTGACCCTGGTATACTTCAGGAAATCTCCCTCGTACTGCTCGGGGCTTTTGTAAAATTCATTTCGCAAAAAGTCGCCACCCGCTCTTCTTTTGTTATAGTCACGAGAGTTTAGCTGGGTAAATACCGGCTCATCAAATCGCTGTGTGAGAAAGTCGTGAGGGGTGACTTGGCTGATGCCGGCACCCAGTAAAACCTCCATCGCCCCTTTTGCTACCCGACCGCCTCCAGTCAGAGCGATCTTGATATTAGGAAGTTTGATTTTTTTGAATTCGGTTTTTAGGTCTTCATAGTCGAAGCACTCATGCGCTCTTCTCAGGGTGAAGAGGTTATATCTTTTCCCATAGGTCCAGATGCCATTGTATGCACCTACAATACCTGCCCAGCGTCCAAATGCAATGATGCGGTTTCCGTTTTCGTTGGTCAACGTTTCCCAGTCTATCAATCGGATTTTTTTATTCAGAATAGACCTCAATAAGTCTCTGTTATAGTCTTGCTTTTTGATGGTGTGGGAAAAGAAGAAATGGGTTTTATTTGGAATGAGTTTGTCTATGGGTACTTCCTTTACGCCAAGAATAATATCACAGTCCTCAACAGAATCAACAATTGGGAGATCCGCATTTCGATAATCATCGTCAGAGAAACAGCGGATATCACTCGTTTGAACAACTACCTCAACATCGAAATTGTCCTTTACATATTTGGCTTGCTGTGGGGTGAGAGGTACTCGCCGATCGATCGGAATTTTTCCCTCTTTGATAATGCCGATTTTAGTCATCTGATCTGTGTTTGTGAACGGATGCGAAATTAGTCAATCGGCAAGGAGCTTCACAAGATCGGCTACTCTTCTTCTTTTTTCAATTCATCCAGATCGTCACGATCTCTTAACTTTTTGTCCTCCACGTTCTTATTGAGGAATTTATTCAGCTTATCGATGGGCATGTTAGACGAAATTTCCCCGAATGAGTCTACGCTAAGTTCAAGTCCATCCAGGTCTTTATGCACACGTGCTTTTTCTTTCTTGTTCATGATTTTGGCTTTAGTTACTTAACGCATCAATTGATGATATGATTCGCTCAGCAGCTTTTTCACTTCCCAGTATCTCGATGATTGTCATAAGATCTGGCCCGGAACCTTCTCCTGTAAGTACCAAACGCAACGTCTGCATAAACTGTCCGGGCTTGTAGCCGGCTGTTTCCAAAGTTTCCCAAAATAGGGTTTTGGCAGAATCAGCAGTAATGCTTCCCTGTGTTTTCAGTTTATCAGCAAAGAGTGATAGTGCTCTTGGGGCGTCATCATCCCATTTTTTGCTAACAACCTTTTCATCAAAAGATTGAGGTTTTTGAAAAATGATCAATCCATTTTCCACGAACTCATGTGGGTAGGTGACCCGTCCTTTGAGGAGGTCGATAATTTGAATGGCGGTTTCCGAAGGGCAATCAATTCCATGTATTTCCTTAAGGGATTTCACCAAATCCGCTGCAAATAGATTGGAGTCTGTGGCTTTGATATATTCTTGATTGAACCACTTTGCTTTTTCAAAATCAAACTTAGTTCCAGCTTTATTTATTCGTTCTGCCGAAAAGGCTTTTTCCAGCCCATTCAAGGAAAAAATTTCTTGTTCTGTGCCGGGATTCCACCCCAGAAAGGCCAGGAAATTGATGAGCGCCTGGGGAAGAAATCCTGTTTCCTTAAAGCCGATCGAAGTTTCTCCACTCTCCGGATCTTGCCAGTTTAATGGAAAAATGGGGAAGCCGGCTTTATCCGCAGCTCGTTTGCTCAATTTCCCATTTCCATCAGGTTTTAGAATAAGAGGAAGGTGGGCAAACTGAGGCATCTCATCTTTCCATCCCAGAAATCGGTAGAGAAGCACGTGAAGTGGTGCAGAGGGGAGCCACTCCTCACCCCTGATCACATGTGTGATTTTCATCAGGTGATCATCCACGATATTGGCCAGGTGGTAGGTAGGCATGCCATCGGATTTCATCAGCACTTTATCATCCAAAACTTCTGTGTGCACCATTACCCATCCGCGCACCATATCATTTAGACGAACCTCCTCTTTTTTGGGAATTTTGATTCGGATTACGTAAGGGTCACCATTTGCAATTCGCCGCTGAACTTCCTCCTCCGATAGGGTCAGGGAGTTTTTCATCGTGGTTCGGGTAATGGTGTCATATTGTGGATTTACCACCCGACTTTCCTTCAATCTTTCCCGCATTGCTTCCAATTCTTCAGGCGTATCAAAAGCATAATAGGCATTCCCCTCAGCAATTAGCTTCTCTGCATACTGTCGATAAATTTCTTTTCTTTCAGATTGCCTGTATGGGCCGTAATCTCCACCCTGATCCGGACCTTCGTCAGGGGTGATACCACACCAGTCTAGTGTTTTTTTGATGTAATCTTCTGCCCCCTCGACGAACCTTGCCTGATCGGTATCTTCAATTCGGAGGATGAATGTCCCGTTGTTTTTCCTGGCAAACAGGTAATTGAACAATGCTGTGCGAACCCCACCGATATGAAGACCCCCTGTTGGACTAGGGGCAAATCTTACTCTTACGTTTTCCATCTATGCGTTTTGATTGAGCCGCAAAAATAAGAAGCCAGTCACGGAATGTTTAAGGAAAGAAAAGTATTCTTAGAAAGAGGCGATGCAGGAGATTTCCACATTCACACCTTTTGGAAGCCCACTTACTTCCACGGTTTCCCGGGCAGGTGGATTTTCTAAAAAGTACTTTCCATATATGGCATTGATTCTTGCAAAATTATCCATGCTTGAAACGAAGATGGAGCATTTGTGTACGTTGGAAAAATTTAATCCGGCCTCTTCAAGGATGTATCCTATGTTTTTCATCACCTGCTCGGTTTCCTCTTCTATGGATCCTTCAACCAAGGCATCATTTTGTTGGTCTATCGGGATTTGACCTGAAACATAAAGTGTATTTCCTGATCTGACTGCCTGGGAATATGGCCCGATTGGAGCTGGAGCTTTTGGAGAGTTGATAATTTCTTTCATGTGTATTGTGTTTTACTTAATGGCACACATGGAATTCGCATGAGTACGATCATCCAGGGTTGGTGCTTTTTCAATCATGTGGCATCAATCAAAAAAGTTTGAACAAGTGATCAAAAAAGTTTGAACATTGCCTGTCCACTTTGACCAAAAAAGTTTGAACAAGTTATTATCCGTGTAATCTTAGAAGAATTGGGCAATACAACTTATTTCAACATTGACCCCTTTCGGTAAACCACTTACTTCTACAGTTTCACGCGCAGGAGGATTAACTGTAAAATACTTCCCATAAATCTCATTGATTCTCGCAAAATTCCCTATATCTGACACAAAAATGGAACACTTAAGAACATTCTCAAATGTTAAGCCGGCTTCTTCAAGGATATACCCAATATTCTTCATAACCTGATCTGTTTCTTCTTCAATTGAACCCTCTTTCAAATTTCCAGTCGATTGGTCAATGGGGATTTGTCCGGAAACATATAAAGTGTTACCTGAGTTAACCGCTTGTGAGTATGGACCAATTGGGGCAGGAGCTTTGTGTGAGTTGATGATTTTTTTCATTATTAGAATGATTCATTTGATTTGATAAACTTACAATGAAGTTGCGAAAACCAACTTAATAGTAATAAGATTATTCTATTGGTAGTTTTAGTGAAATCATGTAACTCTCTTCCATAATTCTGTAAAATTGATCAGTAGTTCTTCCATTTTTTGTTTTTCCAGTAACAACATCATCCTCAACGAAGACATTGAATTTTACTGGAGTCGATCGAGGATTTTGGAAAAACTCAATTCCATACCATCAAACCATAAACTTTAATAAAAATTTCGTAACTTTTTCATGAATACATATAACTAATTTTACGTTGGTGTAGCTAGAAATAGAAAATACTACGTGAAAAGATTTTTAGTCATATTCTTCAGTTTCCTTATCCTCTCTTCATCAGGGGGGTTGGTACTCGCCAAGCATTTTTGCGGTGGAGAACTGATAGAAGCTGGACTTTTCAAAGAACTTCATTCCTGTTGTGGTGGAGAGACGGAAAAGCCATCAGGTTGCTGTGACTTGGAACAAGAGATACTGCAGCACGATGAAAACACCCAAATATCTTTTCAATCGATAGACCCTCCTGAACAGGTATTACTTCAAACAATTGAAATTCCTACACTCGTTCAGGTATTCATTCAAGACAATTTTGTAGACCACTCCTATCTTATTCACCCGCTGACTGTTCCTGACAGACTCGCCAGGCATCAGTCTTTTCTACTTTAATAGTTACACACAATTAAGATGCATCACTGTTCTCCACTTAAGGAGGCCTTAGATTGCACTATTTTGTCTAGTTCTTCTAACTGTTAAAACATATTTCATTATGCTTAATAAACTGATCAGGTTCTTTTTAGAGAACAAGCTGGTTACAGCACTAATTGTGCTAATCTTTGTAGGATGGGGGGTGGCAACTGCACCATTTAACTGGAAGATGGAGAATTTTCCTCGCGACCCGGTACCTGTTGATGCCATCCCTGACATTGGGGAGAATCAGCAAATTGTTTTTACTACATGGATGGGAAGGTCTCCGCAAGATATAGAAGACCAGATTTCTTATCCGTTGACCACTGCGCTTCTGGGTGTGCCCGGAGTAAAAACTATAAGGAGTAATTCAATCTTCGGACTCTCTACAATTTATATCATTTTCGAAGATGATGTAGAATTTTACTGGAGTCGTACCCGAATATTGGAGAAATTGAATTCGCTTCCTGCAGGGACATTACCTCCTGAAGTTCAACCTGCTTTAGGTCCGGATGCTACGGCATTGGGACAAATCTACTGGTACACACTGGAAGGACGAAACCCTGAAACTGGTGAGCCGACAGGTGGTTGGGACCCTCAAGAACTGCGAACCATCCAGGATTTTTATGTAGGATATGCCCTCACCTCTGCTTCGGGGGTATCAGAAGTAGCAGCTATCGGAGGGTTTGTAAAAGAATATCAGGTAGATATTGATCCGGTAGCGATGAAAGAGTACAACGTAAACGTGGCTCAAATCATGCGTGCTGTAAAGGAAAGTAATCTGGATGTGGGTGCCCGCACTATTGAATACAACAAAGCTGAGTACTTAGTCAGAGGTTTGGGGTATATCAGAACCCTGGAAGACCTTGAGGAAGCAGTAATCACGCAGCATAACAATACACCCATTCGAATCAAGGATGTAGCTGTTGTCAATTTTGGTCCATCTACTCGAAGAGGTGGTCTTGATAAAGGAGGGGCAGAAGCTACTGGAGCAGTTGTCGTTTCACGGTATGGTGCCAATCCGCTTGAGGTAATAGAAAATGTAAAAGAAAAAATCAAAGAGATATCTCCGGGGCTGCCATCAAAGGTTCTTTCCGACGGTACTGTTTCAAAAGTGACCGTAGTTCCATTCTATGACCGTACCGGGTTGATTAAGGAAACCTTAGGTACACTGGAAGAGGCACTAACCCTGGAAATACTCATAAGCATCATTGTGGTAATCATTGTTGTTATGAACCTGAGAGCCTCTATTCTCATCTCCAGTTTACTCCCGATTGGAGTTTTAATGACATTTATAGTGATGAGATATGCTGGAGTAGATGCTAACATTGTTGCTCTTTCGGGGATCGCAATTGCCATTGGGGTAATGGTGGATGTTGGAGTTGTATTTACTGAAAATATCCTCCGACATCTGGATTTGCCAGAAAACAAAGGTATTTCGAGCAAGCAAAAACTAGAGGTTATCTATACGGCCACTGCAGAAGTAGCATCGGCGGTTATTACTGCCCTTACCACCACTGTGGTGAGTTTTCTTCCTGTTTTTGCCATGCAAGCAGCAGAAGGTAAACTTTTCAAGCCTCTGGCTTTCACCAAGACATTCGCAATGCTGGCTGCCCTGTTTGTAGGACTCGTTGTGATACCCGCTGCGGCGCACTGGTTGTTTTCCATAAAGGTCGGAAAGGAAAGGACAAAAAGGATATGGAATTCAGCCCTTATCGCACTAGGGTTACTCATTTTAATCTTCGCAGGAAATTGGCTCGGAATGGTCCTTATGGCTCTTGGAATCAACAATATTGTAGAGAAGTTCATCCCTGAAAAATGGACTTGGCTTACTGAATATCTCAATATTGCCATCATTATGCTGACAGTTGCGGCCTTTTTAACTCGTGAATGGCTGCCGCTTGGCGCACAAAATAGTCTATTTACAAATTTTCTGTTTGCTGGAGGAGCAATATTGCTCGTACTTGGTTCATTACTATTGCTGGTAAAATACTATACCCCTATTCTTAGGTGGTGCCTTGACAATAAGTGGAAATTTTTCATACTCCCAATCTTCGTCTTTTTATTCGGAATACTTACCTGGATTGGTTTTGAGGGTGCTTTTGGTGCCATAGGTAATTCTATTGAAAAAACAGGTTGGGAAATTCGACAAACTAGGTTTTGGCAGTCACTTAATAAAACCCTTCCTGGAATTGGAAAAGAGTTTATGCCTGCTTTGGACGAAGGCTCATACCTCTTAATGCCCACTACCATGTCCCATTCCGGTATTGAGGAAAACATAGATGTGATCCAAAAGGTAGACGGATATGTGGCCCAGATCCCTGAAGTCCAATCGGTTGTAGGTAAGTGGGGACGGGTGAACTCAGCTCTTGATCCGGCACCCATTTCCATGTTCGAGAATACCATTAATTATAAACCCGAGTACATGGTGGACGAAAATGGGCATAGGATGCAATTTAAAACCGATAAAGAAGGGAACTACTTGTTAAAAGATGGAAGTACCTATCACCCGGAGCGAGACGGTTTTAGAAAAATCGAGAAAGACGAACTGGTAATTGACAACAAAAAAGGTGAATATTTTAGGCAATGGCGTGATCATATCCGGTCTCCTGATGATATATGGGCAGAGATTGTGAAGGCTACCAATATACCAGGCATGACCTCTGCACCTAAGCTCCAGCCTATCCAGACCCGATTAGTTATGCTGTCCACAGGAATGCGGGCACCCATTGGTATTAAGGTGTTTGGTCCAGATCTGGAGACTATCGAAAGTGTAGGACTTCAACTGGAAAAAATACTACAGCAGGTACCCAGTATCGAGGCTTCATCAGTCTTTGCAGACAGAATTGTGGGCAAGCCCTATATGGAATTTGATGTAGATCGTAAGGCCATAGCGCGTTATGGGCTGACAATGAAAGACTTCCAGAACTATGTGGAAGTAGCCATAGGGGGAATAAAGCTGACCACTACTGTAGAAGGCAGAGAACGTTTTCCGGTTAGGGTAAGGTATGCACGTGAGTATCGAGACAATCCGGAGGATGTAAAAAAAGTATTGATCCCTACCCCTTCAGGAGCTCAAGTTCCATTGATAGAGTTGGCGGACATCACTTATCGAAGAGGCCCACAGGTGATCAAGAGTGAAGATACCTTCTTGAATGGTTATGTCATTTTTGATAAAAAAGCAGGCGAAGCAGAGGTAGATGTGGTTGAAGAAGCACAGCGCTTTATTCAGGCAAAAATGAACGCTGGTGAGTTTATGCTTCCAGCAGGTGTATCATATAAGTTTACTGGTAACTATGAAAATCAGATCAGGGCTACTAAGAGGCTAGCACTGGTTGTCCCGATATGTCTACTTGCCATTTTTCTTATTCTTTATTTCCAGTTTGGAGATGTCTCTACCACTATGATGGTTTTTTCAGGGGTTTTTGTGGCATTTTCAGGAGGCTTTCTTTTGATATGGCTGTTTGGACAAGGTTGGTTTCTAAACTTCTCCCTTGCTGACATAAACCTAAGAGATCTATTTCAGATAGGCACAGTAAACTTAAGTGTGGCTGTATGGGTAGGTTTTATTGCATTATTCGGTGTGGCCTCCGACAATGGCGTCATAATGGCAACCTATCTGAA
>NZ_JAVKDX010000023.1:0-3202 GCF_040223195.1 Ekhidna sp.
AAACTTCTCCCTTGCTGACATAAACCTAAGAGATCTATTTCAGATAGGCACAGTAAACTTAAGTGTGGCTGTATGGGTAGGTTTTATTGCATTATTCGGTGTGGCCTCCGACAATGGCGTCATAATGGCAACCTATCTGAAGCAGATTTTCAAAGAAAGGAAACCGAGTGATGTGGCCGAGGTAAAAGAAGCAGTGCTTCATGCTGGTAAGCTTAGAATCAGGCCGGCCATTATGACAACCGCCACTACACTCATTGCACTGCTTCCCATCTTTACTTCGACTGGTAAAGGTTCTGATATAATGGTTCCTATGGCCATTCCCACTTTCGGAGGAATGTTAGTCCAAGCCATTACCGTATTTGTCGTACCCGTATTGTATTGTATGTGGCAGGAAAGGTCATTCAAAAAACAATCAAAATCAGTATAACATGAAAACGAAGATAAAAATCAATATAATCATGCTTTTGTGGCTGCTGATTCCGATTGGCAACACAATGGCTCAGACCCAGCAATTGGAGGAACCTTTACAAGGTTATCTCAAAATTGCAGCTGAGAACAATCCTGAGCTTAAGTCGATATTTAATAGCTATCTGGCTACTCTCGAACGGATGCCACAAGCCAGGGCTTTACCGGATCCAACTGTAATGTTCAACATCTTCACCAGTCCGGTAGAAACACGGGTTGGAGCACAGAATGCAGGCATATCACTAAGTCAGGCTTTCCCATGGTTTGGGCAATTGAAGTCTCAGGAACAAGCAGTAGCCATGCTGGCAAAGGCTCGTTTTGAAGCATTTGAAGATGCTAAGAACAGCATTTTCTTTGACGTGCGCTCAACCTATTATGATTTATATGTACTTGAAGCAGCGATAGCCATTACAGAGGAGAATGTAAGGTTACTCGAATCATTTAGGGAACTGGCTAATGTCAGATTAGAGTCTAATACAGGAAGTGCGGTTGACTTGCTTAGAGTTGAAATGGATTTAGACGAACTGAATAACCAGTTACTTTACCTGGAAGATTCGCGAATACCGATCCAAGCCAAGTTCAATGAACTGCTCAACGAAGAAACACCAATACGCATAGAGGTGCCGGATACACTGGAAACAATTTTGATTGACGAAGGGAGAAACGTTTTGCTGGATTCAATCATCACACATAATCCAACATTAAGAGGTTTTGAATTTGAAATGTCAGCTTTGGATGCAGAGATTGATGTAGCACAAAAAATGGGCCTACCTTCTTTTAATCTTGGACTTTCGTACACCAGTATCTCTCCAAGAACGGATATGGATGTTCCTGATAACGGAAAAGATGCATTGATTTTCCCTCAAGTTGGGGTCCGTATACCCCTAAACAGGAACAAATATCGCTCGATGATCAAGGAGAAAGAGTTGCTTAAGACTTCTGTGAATTATCGCAAGGAGGACAAAGAAAATGAGTTGGAAACTGTATTAGAGCGAACCTGGCGTGATTACGCAGATGCTCAACGAAGAGTGGCTCTTTATAACCGACTCATTGCCTATGCAACCCAGTCGCTGGACATACTCGTTGCGCAATACACCACTGCGGGTGCAGATTTTGAAGAAGTGCTGAGAATGGAACGACAGCTGCTTAGGTACGAACTCGAATTGGAGAAGGCACGTGCCGATCAAAACACTTTTGTAGCATACATCAATTATATCACTGGAAAACAGCTTTAAAAATGAAGATTCTAGAAATAATAAATAGTAAAAAAACAATTTCATACCTGGGGGTATTGATTGTTGGCATTCTGATTGGCTGGTTGCTCATTGGGGGAAGCGGTAGTGAAAGTCAGGAAGAACTCCCTACTGATCATTCGGCCATGGACCATGCAGATGGGACTACATGGACGTGCTCCATGCACCCACAGATACAAAGGGAGGAGCCGGGAAATTGTCCAATATGTGGCATGGAACTTATCCCAATGAAACAAGATGAGGACGATGGAGAGGCTGGTCAATATTCAGTCAAACTTTCCAATGCAGCCATGAAAATTGCCGAAGTAGAGATGAGCACTATTGAGCGAAAAGCCCCTTATAAGGAAGTGTACTTACCTGGGAAGGTAATGGCGGATGAGCGCAATATTGCCGAACTAACTGCCCGCTATCCGGGTAGGATTGAGAAACTCATGGTAAACTTTACGGGGCAGAAAGTGCGCAAGGGGCAGGTGCTGGCCAAAATCTACTCTCCGGAGCTAGTAACTGCTCAGCGTGAGTTATTTGAAGCGATGAAGTTTAAAGAAACGAACCCAAGCTATTATAGGGCGACAAGAAATAAACTAAAACTATGGGACCTTACGGAAGCACAGATTGACCAAATAGAGCAATCCGGAGATGTAGATTTCTATTTTGATGTGCTGTCACCCATTACAGGTACAGTCACCATGCGTCATGTGACATTGGGCGACTATGTAAAAGAAGGTACGGCACTATTTGAAGTAGTAGACCTCAGTCATGTTTGGGTCATGTTTGATGCGTATGAGTCAGATATTCCATGGATAAAAATGCGTGATAAGATCAAATTCTCGATCAAATCTATTCCGGGACGTGAGTTTAATGCAACCGTAACATTTATCGATCCGGTACTCAATCCTATGTCAAGAGTTGCCAAAGTAAGGGCAGAACTGGATAATCCTAAAGATCTTCTCAAACCAGAAATGCTTGCAGATGGAATACTAAAAACAATGCTTCCGGGATCAGGGGATCAATTAGTGATACCAAAATCAGCCATTCTATGGACAGGTAAAAAAGCAGTGGTATACGTGATGACCGATGATCACAATAATATGTTTCAGTTTAGGGAAATTGACCTGGGAGCTGATGCAGGTGACTACTACGTGGTAGAATCCGGACTAAGTGAGGGGGAAATGGTAGCTACAAACGGAGTGTTCAAAATTGATGCGGCCGCTCAGCTTAGAGGAGAAAAAAGCATGATGAATCCGGAAGGAGGCAAAGTATCTATGGGTCATAATCATGGAGGTTCGAGCGAAGAAAAGAAGCCTGCATCCGGGAGTGAACATGAGGGCCATGATGAGAGCCCTTCAGAAAACACCAAGAAAATGGACATGTCAGTCGATGAAAACTTTAAGCAGCAACTAACCAATGTGTACCAAGTACATCTTGATTTGCAGAAAGCATTTTTAGCTACAGATGCTACGGCAGCCAAGAAACAGGCTGGTAGT
>NZ_JAVKDX010000024.1:0-49209 GCF_040223195.1 Ekhidna sp.
TATGCACGTGAGCGTCATTTATCATGGCCATGGCACTGGTATGAGGGCTTTTAGGCTTCCCTTCACTTTCACTTGCTCCTTCTTTAGCCATATCATGCCCCTCATGTTCATCAGAAGCTTCTGAGGCTGGGTGTTCATGGGCATCATCATGGCCCTCTTCTTGGGTATCAGAAGTTTGACTTGTGCATCCGGAAAAAGTGAACGCAGCTATTGTAAGAGTGTAGATTAGTTTTTTCATAGGTTTTAATTGTTATTTAGTTTAACGTTTACATTTTTTAAATCAATATCTGAGAGCTTCTCCAGCTTACCTTGCTGATAGTACCTATCTATTTCTGAAAGCTTGAATTCAACACCTGGTTTGGGTTTGTAATTGATGTAATCCTGGATTTGGATACTATTGATATTCCTGGGATTGGTTGCTTCCCGGAATCGAATACCACCACCATTGGTTTGGTATTCATAAGCAAAATAGTCCATACTGTAGTCCTCACTATCGAACCAATAGATAAATACATCCTCGAAATCTTCTCCGCCCCCCTCTTGTCTAAATGTCACTTGAATCTTATGATATTCTTTGTCAAGAACCTTGACTTTGTCGAGATAATTCTTAATTACCGAAGCGTCATTTAGTCTGTAGGGTAAAAATGCGAAGTAAATGACGGAGTTTACCGAATTAGCGTAGGCGTTTTGCCTTTCTGCCACGAGTTCCTGCACTTCACCGTTGATGTAGCGTGTAAAGCCACTATTGGTAAGCACATCATAGGTTTCCGTTCCAGTACTGTCTATGTAGAGACGCGTATATTCAAACTGATTTTCTTTCATTTTATAACTATATGATCTGTCCCTAAAATCAAAGGATGCTTCCGTATTAGCTAATAAATGAAGATTGCTTCTGGCTATGGCAGAGTCTACTACTGCCTGTGCCTTAGGGTCAGTTGTTGTGCTAGCTGATGGATTACACCCGACAAAGAGCAAACCCAGTAGAATACCTAAATAGATGTCACCCTTTATTTGCATCCTCTTGAAAATTGCAGGTGAATGACTTTCCACATGTCTTGCTCTACGCGCATGGATAGGGTAATTAATCCAGAAGAATTGATTTCCCGGCCATGCATTTTTCCCCTGATAAAATACTTGCCTCTCACCAGTGCCATCTGTTTAGTAGTGAGGCTCTCATCCACTTCGATCAGGAACGACATGTCTTCCATTTCTTCTATTTCTTTTCCTAAGTGCCCATCCCGGTAGTGTTCCCAGGAATCATCAATAGATCCTTGCTCGTAGACCTTAGTCTTATCAGAAAAGCAATTATTAAGGGAGTGTAGATCTTTTGCATTGATGGCATCCTGTATCCGCTGAATGAGTTCATCTATCCCTTCTTTTGGAGTAGCAATATCTTCCCTGGAAAGGGCTAGATATCGGTTAACTTTATACGTGTCATGAAAGTCATCGTAAGCTGTAATTGAGCCTGAGCTGAAATTAGTGTCTATCAGGTCATGAAATTTATGATTGTTGGGATAGGCATTTTTGAGGTTTTCAACGCTTAATGGAATAATATCTGAACTCAGAAGCTTACTGAAAAAATATACCTTTTTTCGACGCATGTTTCCATTTTCATCCAATCCGTCATCTACGTAGTTTGAATATAAAATCAAATGACCTATAAAGATTATCTCATAGCTTACATTGTTTTCAAACCTGAAATCCCTCCCTTTGCAATCTCTATAACCATAAACCTCTTCTTTGTTTAAGTCTATCTTTTGTTTATTGTGAACAACTCGAAATGACCCTCTTTTTTTATGTGTATTAGGTTTGATCTTATGTTTTTCGGAGCTACAGTCGATCTCGTATGTTAACTGATCATTTTCATATGCTTGAACATTTAAATAAATACCACTTCTGATCTCTTCATTTGATTGACCAAACGCCACAGCATTGAGAAAGTAGGGCAGTAAAAGGAAAATATAGTATTTCATAGGTATAAAGTTTTTTGTTTATTCATTTGTTTTGATCATGCAATGGTAAATTCTTCATCGAGGTAACCTGCTGAATTTAGATTTAACAATTCAATGCCTTTCTTTCTAAGATAAAGCCCATTCCTGTAAGGCTTAAGCCAATATCACACAATCTTGATAGTGAATTAAGTACCTGCGTATTTCTGTTTGTATTCAGAAAAACCTGATTCAGATAATCCGGAGCAGGAATAGTAAGTCGTGCCTTGTCAATGGCTTTGCATTGATGCGTCAGTAGATATTCTGCCTGATCTCCCAAATAATCATTTAATTTTCTCATGCTCTTTTTATTTTATAATTAAGTTTCGGCACCACCATTACAGCTACCAGCAGGAGTACTACGCCAATAAAAGGAAACGGCCAGGTTTTATCCATGGTGTACAACCACATGCCCAAAACAGGGCCTGCCACCTGACCAATGCTATTCATAGAAGTTTGAAGTGATAGATTCGTTCCCGTATGATCCTGATCAATAAATGAGACCATGGCAATAAGGTTGGGGGTAACCATGGCGCCACCAATTGCAAAAGCTACGATAGTGCTATAAACATACATGTCGGAATTCCACAATGAGAATACAAACATGGAAATGGAGGCTATGCCAAAACCGAAAAGAAGCTGTGCCTTGATAGAGACCTTCTTTTCATCCAAACTGGCGAAAACAGGTTGTAAAACCGCCATGATCAAGCCACAAAGCATAAAGCCCAAGCCTATTTGTGACGTGCCAAAAGTCAGAATGTCTTTAGCATATACAGAGAAAACTGTTTCAAATAAGGTAACTGCCAGTTGTACCACCAATGAAAGAGATAAAAGCAGCATAAACCCAAGGCCGACTTTCAGTTTTGATTTTTGTGCTTGCAGTAGTGTTCCTGACTTATTGTTCTCCGGATTTTTAAGCCAAGCCAAGGTCACCAGTAGAATCAAAATACCTAATAGTGCAATGACAAGAAAGGGGACACTAAATTTGTCCAGCAAGAAATGTCCGAAAGTCGTACTAAAATGTAAATTGGTCTGTGCCAAAAATCCACCAATCATAGGTCCTGCAATGACTCCTGCGCTTACTGCCACTCCGGACCAAGCCAACACCTTCCTTCGATGGGTCCTATCAGTGAGGTCGCTGAGAAAAGCATTGCCAACGGGGATAACCGAAGATGAGAAGATCCCTCCAAGGATACGGGCTACATACAGCATGGTTAAGGAAGTAGCAAGCCCTGTTAAAAATTGCATAATAACAAAACCAAGCATCCCCATCACAATTAGTATTTTGCGGCCAAAACGGTCAGATAACTTACCCCAAACTACCGCAAATAATAGTTGAAAAAACGGGTATATACTGGTGAGGATGCCAATATGATAGTTAATATCTTCATCTGCCACTACACCGGACTTTAATGCCAGCCGCTCGGTATAGTACGGCAATACAGGGAGTAGTACTCCATAACCACTCATCACCACGAAGATGCAGAACAATATAATTGCTATGTTCCTATTATTTAAATTCATAAGTTGGTGGTTTCGTCAACTAGCTACCTGTAATCTATTGTCTAAATAAAAATCTACACCCTCCAGATCATCAACGTAATCACCCAAATCAAATAACTCTTCGCTATGAAACACACCGCTCTTTATTTCATTATCCAAGAGTAAACAAGCAGTTTTCACAGTTGCCATAGCAGTTCCATTAGCTTCTCTATGCCCAATGAGGGAAGCCTCCATCTGCACCATGGTGTCATACTCATAGCCATACGCTTTTACCTTGACAGCATAGACATCTGATCCGTATTTGAATGCGTTAAGCAAATGCTTATAAATACTTCTAACTGGCTTATATTTCAATAACTTGAAAAAACCTATTCTGGCAAGCAAAGCAAACAGGGCAGTAATTCTTCTGTTTTCAAAACAAATGCTTGTTCTAACACTACTTGGCCCAAGCGTTTCTGGCAGCACGTGTTGATCAGAAAAATTGAATGAATAGGTGGTATGTTTTCCAAGACCACCCGGAAACTGTGTTTGTTTTCCATCTCTAAAACTATTCACCTTAGTCAAACGTCCATTTAGTAAAATGGCATAGTCCCTTTGAATTGTATCTAAAATCCAGTTAATGGACGCCTCACCATGGTTGTCTCCCAAACCCAACAGTAAATGAATATCAATGTGGTCAACTTTTTCCATATATGATACACAGTGCTTGGCGAGTAGATTAGATAGCCCCGGATCCAACCCCACACTCACAATTCCGGTTGTCCCATGCCTAATGGCCATTTCATTAAGGTCTTTAATTTGCTCTATTAGCTTATAGGTAGCCGTTATATCAATATAATGGACACATTGTTCGAAGCACTGACGCACGAATTTGGCGTCTGGCATATCAACCACCATGATCACCAAAAGAATATCCTGTAGTTCCTCATTTGGAACCACTCCGGCAATATCAATTTGTCGGGCCAGCACTTTTCCTCCAGTGCTGGCCGCAAATTGACGGGCTTTTTCTAGGCTTCTACCTGCCGCAATCACCTGATCAGGATAATGCTCAGATAACCCCAGGCATATTCTGCGGCCTACATCTCCATAGCCACCTACAACCAATATCTTGTCTTTCTTCATTAGCACTACTTACCTATTTTCTTTTTGAGCAGCTGTGCATTGATAGCTACGATGATGGTACTCAAACTCATAAATACCGCACCTACAGCAGGCCCTAATACAAAGCCGGATGTGTAAAGCACCCCTGCCGCAAGAGGAATGGCAACAGCATTGTAGCCGGTAGCCCATATCAGGTTTTGGATCATCTTGCTATAAGTAGCCTTACCAAAAAGAATCAGATTGGCAATATCCTGCGGGTTGCTATTGACCAAAATAATGTCGGCTGTTTCGGCCGCTACATCGGTGCCTGAGCCCACGGCAATACCTACGTTGGCCTGCGCCAGCGCAGGCGCATCATTCACCCCATCACCGGTCATGGCAACAAATTCATCTTTGGCCTGCAGGTCTTTCACAATTTCTACCTTCTGGTGTGGCAATACCTCTGAGTAGTATCCGTCCAGACCTAGTTCTTCACTTACTGCTTTGGCGACTATTTCATTATCACCGGTGGCCATCATCACTTTGATGTTGTTGTTTTTAAATATTTTGATCGCTTCGGCACTTTCCGGTCTGATCTCATCAGCCAGGGCGATGTACCCGGCCAGTTTATTATCCACCAGCACAAATACAACTGTCTCCGCAGCACTGCTGTAGGCACCATCTGGTATGGAAATGTTCTCATCTTTCAGATAACCCGGGCTCACTACTTTCACATCTTTCCCTTCCACTTTTGCTTCTACCCCTTTACCGGTAATGGCATTGAAGTTTTCCGGTTTGGGTACAGCTATGTCTTTCTCTTTTACTTTTTTGATAATACCAACGGCAATAGGATGTTCCGAACTTTGCTCCAAAGCACTGGAAAGCCTCAATAGTTCGTCTGCCTCAAATTGCTGATCTACCGTCTCTACACGGGTAACGCCAAAATCGCCTTTGGTCAGTGTTCCGGTTTTATCAAAAACGAGGGCCGAGATCTTTCTTGATTCCTCAAAAGCAGTCCTGTTTCTAATCAGCAGACCATTCTGTGCCGAAACCGCAGTGGATATGGCAACCACTAATGGTATGGCTAAGCCCAGCGCATGTGGACAAGCAATGACCATGACAGTAACCATTCTTTCCAGGGCATATACGAAAGGAAAGCCTAAAAACAACCAGGTAGCCAGCGTACCAAAACCAATGGCCAATGCAATATAGGTAAGCCACTTGGCGGCACGGTCTGACAAATTCTGCATTTTTGACTTAGACTTTTGCGCCTCTTGTACCAGCGTAATTACCTTATTGAGGTAGCTGTCTTTACCTGTATGCTCTACTTTTACTTTTAGTGAGCCATTGCCATTGAGTGACCCTCCGATTACTTTATTCTCAAGGCCTTTTTTTACCGGTTTGGATTCCCCGGTCAGCATAGACTCATTCAGGTAACTTTCCCCCTCTACGATAATGCCATCAGCCGGAACTTTTTCACCGGGTTTAATCAAAATAATATCATCTTTTTGCAGGTCTTCCAGCTTCACATCTTCTACCGTGTCACCTTTGACCCGATGCGCTTCTGAGGGCATCATGCTTACCAATAACTGCAGAGCTTTTGAAGCTCCCAGTACGGATTTCATTTCCAGCCAGTGGCCTAATAGCATGATATCAATCAGGGTGGCCAGTTCCCAAAAAAAGTCTTCTCCTTCAAGGCCGAACACTGTTGCGGAACTATAAAAATAGGCAACACTAATGGCCATGGATATTAAAGTCATCATGCCAGGGGCACCTTCCTTCAGCTCATCCTTCAATCCTTTCAGAAAAGGCCAGCCTCCGTAAAAATAAACGATGGTAGAAAGCCCAAACAGAATGTAAGCATTGCCCGGCAACAGCCACTCATAACCGAAAAATCCCTGGATCATTGGCGAAAAAATAAGTATAGGTACGGTTAGTACCAGCGATATCCAGAACCGCTTTTTGAAGTCCTCAATCATCATTTTATGATGATCATGTCCCATTTCACCATGCCCGGGGTTGTGACCCGAATGACTACCATGGCCGTGACCTTCATGTCCGGAATGATCTTCATGCTTTTTACTTTCTTCGTGCTTATGGTGTGTGTGATTATGCTCTTTATGATTTTCCATAATGACTATTTTTTATTTGTTTGGGTATTTCAGATTTAGTTTTTCAAGCTGTTCGGCTAAAATTTTAGCTGCTGTATAATTACGAAACCATCGCTTATCTGCAGGAATAATGTGCCAGGGCAAGTGATCACAGGCATTCAATATGGTATGATACGTTTTCCTGTAGTCATCCCATTTTTTTGGGATAAGTTCATCTTCTTTGGCATATTTCCATCGTTTGTGCGGTTTTGTTTTACGCTCCTCAATACGCTTTTCCTGCTCATTAGCCGATAGGTGCAGATAAAACTTTAAAATCAACGTATCATTGGCCAACAGATGATGTTCCAGTTCATTGATGAGGTTGATGCGGTGCTGCAAGACATCTTCTGAAAGGCTCTTGTTTGTAGCCGGAACCAGAATGTCTTCATAGTATGACCTGTTAAATACCCTGATCATACCTTTCTGGGGAAAATGTGGATAAACGCGCCATAAAAAGTCATGTTTGAGCTCATCAATTGTGGGTTTCTTAAACGATGTTACCTGCACGCCCTGCGGGTTCATGCCGCTAAAAGCGTGACGGATCGTACCGTCTTTACCGGAAGTATCAAGCCCCTGCAAGACAATGAGCATGCTGTATCTTCCATCGGCATAGAACTTATTCTGCAACAGAAAAAGCTCCTTTCGGAGTTTTTTCAAGGCTTTCTTTGTTTCCGCCTTATCGGCATCTTCCGGTGGCAGTGTTGATATGTGTTCTAACTCAACCATCTGATTTTATTCAATTTCTTTTGCGTTCTGTTCATATTTCATAGTAAACCAGGCCCCATCATCCTCTGTAAACTGCTGACGTTGCAATACGAAATCGTTAGTCAGGTATTCTTCCACGACATAGTTTATCGTTTTAATACGGATTCCCATCATGTATGCTTCAATAACAGCCTCACTACTTATTTTTACTGATTGGTTCACTACCTCCTTTTTCCTGTTTTTTATGGTGACCAGGCTTTTGGATCCGAAAAAACTTAACACCCCAGATTCAACACTCATCTTCAAATGAATATCTTTTAATTCTTCTCCCTTACCCAGTTCATACAGTTGCTGAAAGTCTTCTGAAGTGACATCCACTTTTATCTTCTCGTCATACGGATCAGTAAAAGGAAATACATTCAACAGCACATCAAACTCATTGGGATTGCACTGATATGTGGTCGTGTACTTTTCCGTAAGCCGGCCGCTTTCGTCATAAAGCTCGGTTATTACCTTTATCCGATAAGTTTTACCCTGCTGCTCTAACTCACCCGTTAAAAAAATCTGCTTGCCCTGCAGGTCTCCATTTTGATCATAGTTTTCACGTACTATTCTTTTTTGCGCTATTTGCTCAATGAACATTTCTTTCTCCTGACCATACAAAATTGCAGGGACCAGTTGCAGACATGCTATGATGGTGAGCAGCGCTCTAGGCATGATGCTTCATTAGTTGGTTAATCTCTTTTGCCAGAATATCCGAAAGATCAATCTGATTACTTTCATGGGGGATGGTGTTGCACGTTACGACTTGTAGTACCCCTGCATTTTTTAGATCCGCATAGGCTGAGCCTGCAAATACGGCATGTACGCCAATACAAACCGGTAGATGCATTCCGGCTTTTTTTAAATGGCCAACTGTTTCTATCATCGTTCTGGCTGTGGAAATGATATCATCCACCAATACCGGGGTGTGATCTTTGTATTTTGCTACATCGGGGACGGACACTTCCACATCCCGGTCACCATGCCTTACTTTCTCTAACACGGTAAAAGGTGCCCCGGCTTCTTCTGCTACCTGGGAAACCCATTGCTCACTTTCACTATCCGGGCCGATGAATACCGGCTTTTCAATATTATCGCTCACCCATTTTGAAATGTGTGATGCCGCATGGATGAGTTTATTAGGTACGGTGTAAATCTCACTTAACGAACTTCTACGGTGAAGGTGTGGGTCAACGGTGGTCAACGTTTCTGCAAAACCTGATATTAATTCAGCAAAATACGTAGAGGTAATACCTTCTCCCGGATTAAACTGCTTATCCTGACGCATGTAGGCCAGATAAGGCGCTACCAGGCACGTACAGGCAGCACCAAGTTCTTTGGCCGTCTTACTTAAAAAGTACAGTGGCAGCAATTTGGCATCCGGCTCGTGTAATGTGCATACCATTACCACGCATTTATCTTTAACCTCAGAGTGAATCTGCACATAGCTTTCCCCATCGGGAAACTGCCGGATGGTTGCCTCTCCCTTTTCAGCCTTAAGGTGTCCTGCTATTTTTTTTGTAAGGTCTTCGTTGCCCGGTAAGGCAAAAATTATCATTTTCATATTTATGACTCGTTGATTTTAATAATTTCTTTTTGTGTTTTCAGGTAAGAAAGGGCATATTCAAGCTCTCCTTGTGACTCAGCATGGATTTCAAACAGGGTATCGTTCTCTTCCACTTGAGTACCTAATGACGTAAGCAGCAAAATGCCTGCTGTCATAACACTAGGAGCACCGGCCATCTTAGCAACTTTCGCCAGTCTGCGATTATCAATCTCTGAAACTATTCCTCTTACTGCTGATCTAATCTTATGCTTACGGGGCGCAACCTCAGGTTCTCTAAAAAACCCTTGTGTCTCGCAGATAGCGATGAATTTTTTGTAACCATCTCCGCTTTCTAATATTTTCACCGCCAATTGGCTGCCCTTACCTTCAAGTGCTTTTCCTCCCATTTCAAGTAATCTGCCTGCAAGTATTACCGCTCTTTGACGTAGGTCATTCGGAGCATTTTCTTCGTTTCTCAAGACAGACAAAACATCTTGTGCTTCTAAGGCAGGTCCAATGCCCCGCCCCACAGGCTGTGCGCCATTGGTCAATATTATTTCAATATTCAGCCCGATGGCCTTTCCTACGGCAACCATTTTTTCGGAAAGTTGCTCTGCAGTCTCTTTTGAACGCACTTTGGCAGTAGGGCCAACAGGTATATCTATGACTACATCAGTAGAGCCTGCTGCCGCCTTTTTAGAAAGCACAGAAGCGATCATCTGCCCTTCACTATCAATATCCAAAGCTTTTTCTACCCTGATGAGTATATCATCAGCCGGACTTAGCTGTACTGATCCGCCCCAAGCAAGGCACCCGCCTTCCTGTTCCACCACATTTTTCATTTGCCCGGTGGTGAGATTTACATTGGTGACCACCTCCATGGTGTCAGCAGTACCGGCTGGAGAAGTAATGGCACGGGAAGAAGTTTTAGGGATGGTCAACCCTGCTGCGGCAACAATAGATACTACTAATGGCGTAGTTCTGTTACCCGGCAAGCCACCTATGCAGTGTTTATCGTAAACCTTGCCCGAACCCCAGTCCAGTTTGAAACCCACATTGATCATAGACTTGGTAAGCGAAATAACTTCTTCCTGGTTGAGCGAATCTCCCGTACTGGAAGCCAGAAAAGCAGATAGTTGGATATTGGATAAATTCCGATTAACGATATCACCAATAATCCTGTCAAACTCAGTCTGGTTGAGCCTATGCCCGTATATCTTTTTTCGAACATCGCTCATTGAATCCAGGGCATCTAGATGGCTCAGACTAAGCAAGTCACCTTCTTTTGTTTCCAGGGCTTCAATGGCTGCATCAGAAAGCCCCAATTGATCATGGTTTAAATGCGCTTTATTATCCCAAACGATGAGTGATGCCACGATGGTTTTATTTCCGTTTGAAACTTTTATACGATTTAACGCCTCAAACCCTTCGGACACACACACCGGACAGTCCTTGCGCATGAATACCATGTATTCGTTTCGGGCATCTATGCCTAATCTTACTAGTTTTAATACGTTATGCCGGGTACCCTTTGCTTCCATCACAATTCTACCTTTTGATTTATTTTGGGGATCTCACTGTCCCATTGGTATACTTCTTTGATGCGCTGCTGAAGGGCACAGGCTTGCTCTGTTTCTCCATGGATAATGAATAGCTTTTCGGGCTGTTTTTTGATTTCCGAAAGCCAGTCGATCAGATCGTTTTGATCTCCGTGAGCGCTCAGCCCTTCTATTTGTTCTATGTGCATGCTGAACGGTAGCCATTTGCCGTAGACTTTGATTTTTTTGTCTCCTTCAAGCAGCTTTCTTCCCCGTGTTCCTTCTGCCTGGTAGCCCACAAAAAGTAAGGTATCCTTGCTATTACCGGATCGTGCTTCCATGTAATTGAGTATTCGTCCACCGGTCATCATACCACTTCCGGCAATAACGATTTTAGGTTTTTCATCTTTGCGCAGTGCCAGTGTTTCCCGAAAATTGCTCACAACACGAAAATGGGAACACATATCGTCACATTCTTCCGGGTCCAGCTTGTGCCAGTCTCGGGAGTAGTGAAAGAGATGAAGCACATTGGCTCCCATGGGACTATCCATGATCATCGGAATCTTAGGTATCCTTTTTTCTTTCAAAAGCCTCCAGATCATCAACATCATTAATTGTGTCCGCTCTACGGCAAAGCTGGGGATGAACACACTACCACCACGCTCCACTGACTCATTTATGATACGCTCCAGCTCGGGAATGATGTTTTCTTCGTCTCCATGAATCCTACCGCCATACGTGGATTCAATCAATAGTACATCGGCTTTCTCCGGTTTTTTTGGAGGAAAAAGTAGCAAGTCTTTTTTTCTGCCTATGTCTCCGGAAAACACCACATATTTATGATGAAATTCTACCTCAACGGAAGTGGAACCAATGATATGGCCGTTGTAAGGCCATCTAACTCTGAAATCATCTTCAATTACATGCCATTTACCCTCAGCTACAGGGTTGAAAAGAGGTACCGTCTTTTCTACATCTTCCAGATCATAAAATGCTACTGCCGGGTGATGTTTGCTATACCCATCCTTATTCGCTCGCGCAGCTTCTTCCTCTTGTATTTTTGCACTGTCCTTTAAAATGATCTCTGCAATCTTAAGTGTGGGGCCAGTGCCGTATATTTTGCCCCTGAAGCCTAGCTTGACCAATCTGGCCAGATATCCGGTATGATCAAGGTGTCCATGGGTCAATAAAACGGCATCTATAGTTTGTGGATCAAACTCTGGTTGTGCCCAATTAAGCAACCGCAATTCTTTCAAACCCTGGAATACCCCACAATCCACCATAAGCTTTTTTTTGCTCGTTTCAAGCAAATATTTAGAGCCAGTCACTGTTCCTGCTGCTCCCAGAAATTTTATGGTCATTTTATCCAACATCTTTTAAACAATTAGTTATTACGTGCTTCTGTACTCAAACATATTTGTGTCCCTTCTTCTATGATCTTCGAAATCCGGCTTGGTGCTATCCCCATTTCCTCCAGTATTTCAGGTCGCTCACAGAGTTCTTTACACAGCACAATCATTTTATCAATGAGCTTTTGTTTTTCTGCCTTAGATAGGGTAGTCAGGCAGGTAACAGGGTGAAGACCAGAGAGGTTAATTCGGTCGCGGATACTTCCTTGCTTTGGATAATCCCAACCAATAAGCACCAGGCCACTGCACTTACCATATCGAATGGCATCCTCCGTAAACCGGGTGTTAGTCACTACCCAACCCTCATGAAATTTGGTGGCATGTCCTTTACGTTTTTCCCATTGCTTTTTCACATCTTCAAACCGGGACCTGATATAGAGTGGAATTTTTACGTCACATTTATACCCTTGCCGATTGTGGAATTTGCACTCCACCATGAAGTGTTTGTTGTCTTTTTCAGCCTCTACATCTATTTCATGCGATACACAATGACCCTGAACTATCACACCTACTTTGGTACGATAACCCTGATGCTTCAAAATTTCACCCACAAACTTCTCAAAGGGATATCCTGAAGGGCCTAGCTCCAAAATGGCCTGCTTGATCTTATACCTGCCTGCAACGGGTTTTGAGTGCTTTCGGAGCATAGAGAACGCCTGGCTGTAGATTTTCTTCGTAGACATTCCATCGACTAACTGCTTTTCTATTTCGTCAATGATAAGGTCTACAATAGCCAAACCGGCTCCAGCTCTTTCAAGAGATTGTCTGAGCTTCGTTGGAGAGAAGGGTGCCTTTTCTCCGGAAACCTTGGTAATAAAAACATTCTTTTCAGGCATCTACATCTACTCTTAACATCTACTGTTAAAGATATAAGAGCAGCATTCCAACCCTTTACGAAATTATATATTCGATGTATGAAATTTTGTTATTGCTTACTAGTAAGATAGATCGATATCAGCATCTATTAACGTTGGGCATTATTCACTAACGTTGGCTGTTTTAGTCTACTGGAAATTAAAACTGATATGACTGGTGTAAGGGTTATTTGCAACCATGGAGATACCCCTACACCTAGAAGAGATAGTACCGGCATTTGTTCGTTGTATTGCCACCAATTCAGTAACAATGCGGTTTTTTCGGCTATCAAGGCTACAATCGTACCAATCAAAAGCATCCATAAGAGATGATTTGCAGAAGGTTTTTGCCCCCATTTTATATCATTCGCAATTTGAGCGACTACAACATATATGATAACAACTAAGACCGCATCCCCAAGGCTACACAGAAAGTAGCCCATGTTTTTCATCCAGGGAATAACGTTGGTATATAGGCCATCATGCAAATTCTCCCACATGATATTAAGTAGGAAGGCAGTTACAACTAATTTGATGAAATACTGCTTCATTTGACCTCAACATTTACTTTCAATTCGGAATCTTTATTCTGCCATTTATCAAATAGAATACAAGCCGTCAAATCTCCTGTAACATTGACCGCTGTTCGAAACATTCCAAGTAACCTCTCTACACCGATAATGATGATAATTCCTTCAGCTGGAATCCCTGCGCTACCTAGTACGGAAGCCAGTATCACTACACCGCCACCCGGAATGGCCGGGGTGCCTATAGACGCTGCAACAATGGTTACTATTACCACAATGATGTTCAACAAACTCATCTCCAGCCCATACGCCTGGGCGATAAATAAAGTGGTAATGGTTTGATAGAGTGCTGTACCATCCATGTTGACAGTAGCTCCTATGGGGATAATAAAGTTGCTGACTGCCGGATCAACTTTTAGCTTCTCTTCTGCTGTTTGCAATGAGAGTGGCATAACGGCTGCTGAGCTAGTGGTGGAAAATGCCAAGAGTTGTGCATCTTTTATCTTTCCTAAAAATTTTAACGGATTTCTCCTGCCCAGTAAACTTACCATCAGTAAATAAACACCTACAAGAATCAGTAATCCAAGTAGAACAACGACTACATAGTAGCCTAGCCCCGCCAAAGAGCTTAAGCCTACACTAGAGGTAAGCTGAGCCATTAGTCCAAAAACAGCCACCGGTACCAAAATCATTGCCCATCTTACTACAGTCATACAAATCTCCTGAATGGCACTTAGCAGCAACTTTACCGGACGCAATAGGTCTGAAGGCAATGAAAGAACAGCCACTCCAATGATAATGGTGAAAATGACAATACTCAACATTTCTCCACTGACCATTGAAGCCAGAGGGTTTTCCGGTAGTAAATCCGTAATGATACGTGGCATATCATTGATACCAAAAGACAATTCCGCACTGTTGGCTTCTTTTGCCAAAGCCTCTTCATGTTCGGCTGCTGCCTGCTCGTGCAAGTAGCGGCCTGGTTTAAATAGCATGGCCAACACACTACCTATGCTCACAGAAATGATGGTTGTGGTAATAAAATACAGGAGGACCCCCCCGCCAAGTTTTTTCAGGTTGTCTTTGTCATTGCTGGCAATGCCCGTAATGATAGATGCCACAATCAATGGGATCATGATCATCTGCACCAGCTTAAGAAATAACATGCCGGGCAGGGCCAGCCAGTTGCCTAAAACATCGGCAGTGGCTTTACTTACCCATTCATTTTGTGGACTTAATAAAAGGCCGAATCCCACTCCCAGGAAAAGCGCAATGATCACCTTAAGCCATAGCTTTCCTTCTACCAGCTTTTGAAGGTAAGTATTGAGTGATTTGAGTGTCTTTATTTCCGTATCAAACATTAGATTACTTCTTTTTCACAATCCATCGGAAATCGCATTTTTTGGCTCCTGCTGCTATGCTTCCAGTTCTCTTTAATTCAGCATCCCACATATTAGCCAATGGATAATCAAGGTCACACCATGTTTTAGCACAAAAATCAGATAAGCCTCTTACCTTGAAGTACTCAGCTACCGGACATTTTAAACAATCGAAACCTACCACATTATCATTGGCAGGCACATCACTCCATAGATATGAAGGGCTATTAAAAGGGAATGTCCTAAATAGCTTTGTCGCATTTAAAAGTTTGCTGTGACTGTTTAGACTACTCCATCCTGCCAGCCGCCAGCAGAGTCTGCCCATTTTTTTGTAGATTTTCCAGGCAATATCATAAAAGAGTTGGGTAGTTACTTCTTTACTTTTACCTCTTGAAATTAGTTCCTCATAAAACGCCGTGGACATGGCGGACAGGTGGATCATTATAGTGCCTCCCATTGTGGGCATTTGGGATATCTCCAGCTTTAGAACCTGGTATCTTTGCCAATAGTTTCGAAGGATATCACGTATTTCACTTCTTTCAAAATATGGTGAAAGAACATGCATTGCTGCTTTAGCAGCTTGCCTTCTGAACCAGAACAGAATCAACGTTCTCATGGTCTATTTTGATAAACTTTCATTGGTCTTTCTAATTGATTTTTCCGCTCTATTAAAAGAGTGGCTAGTGGTTCTGTGCTTTTCACCTTCTTGCAGGATAAATTTCATTTTCCGCTCCTCGTATGTTCTACATTTTGTGCAGCTATATTCTTTGGGGTACAATCTACAGCCAGATCCGCCACATCCAACAAGACTGTAATGGTATCGGTTATCGAAACATCGGCCTGTTGCATCTTTGCTTTGGTATCTTTCGGTTGCTGCATAAACGGGAAACCCTTTTTTTATCGCAGTTTGAATACGCCAGTCACTGATCACATCACATACTCCGATAACCTCAACGTCATCTTGCCTTGCGATAAAAACTGCTACTTTTTTGCCGATTTCGTCATATCCAATAAGTGCTATTTTCCTTTGCATGGTATTATTGATTTTTGATTGTAGTATGAATGTTATTTATGTTGGACAGTCCGAATACGATCAGCACAAAGCTTTGACCAATCTCCATCATAACTAAAATTTTTGCAGGGGTAGTAACAGGCACAATATCTCCATAACCAATGGCCGCAAACGTGACTACACTGAAATAGAAGGTTTCAAATAAGAAATCAAAATAGCTGAAGTTATTGATTGCATTTAAGCCATTGATCTGAAAGGAATATCTATCCGAAGCTATCAGGCAGGTAAAGTCTGCGGCATATGAAAAGACAATTAGGATAACTAATAACCCAAATATCCATAGCAACTGCCCAAAGGAGTGGCATGTTTTGATGGACTTATTTACCTGCTTGAAGGTGAAAAATGTAAAATATGAGGTCTTGATCAGTGCTAAAAAAATAACGAGGTAGGTCACCCAACTAAGCCCATGATCTACGAATTGCATGAGGTAGACATATACAATTGCTACTATCACCACCAATATAATGGCGGGACGTAAACGCTTTAGAAGTAGATTTAGGAATTTACCAGAGTTCATTTGACTATATTTTGCTGGTTATAACAAAAAAGAAAGATCATCCCTCCTCGAAAGCAGGAATGATCTAGTAATAACCGACGAAGGCAATCCTTTACTTACTAACCACCTTAGTAATCATCGATATTTTTTATTGAACGAGATGTTGTAAACGGTTGCTACCAACGCACCGAATAACCAACTCAGTACAAACATTTCTACCAAACCAATCAGGGCCTCAGTCCGGGGGACATCCATCCGTATAATGGCACTGGTATCCAGACCATGCAGCAGGCTGTTGAAAAAAAGGATGGTACCATCCCGGCCTACTGTTGCCATTAAAATGATACAACCCAGATAGAATAATGCTCCTACTACCCCCCAGGCTAGTGCAAATTTCTTAATGTCGATGTGTTGCATGATCGTCTTCGTTTTTAGATTGTTGTTCTTTATGGCCTACATGTCCTGCATGGTTTCCGTGTCCTCTGAGCATAAATAGGTGGGCCACAAAAAAGATTATGAGGAAAATAAATAGTGAATTGGTGCCATTGAAACCAAAAACCGGTAATAGGAATAGTAAAAGGAATATTCCAAAACAACCGATTAGCATCCAAATCATATGGTTTTTCATAATAATAAATTTTAAGAGCTCAAGTTTATACTTAACACCGGGATTTCCGTGTGATTTGCCAGACTCTCAGTAATACTTTTGCTTATAAGCCGAAGAAATCCTGACCTACCATGTGTTGTAATTGCAATAAGGCCTGCACCTATGGAATCTACAAATTGCATAATCCCACGTTCCTCATTTAATGAATTATAGATGTTAAGAGTACATGATCCTCCTCGCGGACATGTCTTATGAAAGTCATGCATCTTAGCCATGCTTTGTTCTGTTTCTTCAAATGAAAAAGGAGTGTTCACATAGAGAAGGTGGATTTTTGAATCATTGAGATCAGCAAATTCTACCACAGTTTGAAATGGCTGCTTAACATCAGACTCAAAACTTGAAGGAAATACTATATTTTCAACTGGCCAAACGGATCCCTCTTTTACCACCAATACCGGAATGGTAGCATCCCGAAGTATCTTTTGAGCGTTTGACCCTATGAGCAGCTCTTTTGCTCCAGTTGCACCGCTTGAACCCATTACAACGAAATCATGATGGTGAAAAGGAATATGTTTCAAGATCTCCTCCCTTCCTTCATCAAACACTAAGAATTGCTCAGCTTTTAATCCTTTATCCTCTGCCTTCTTCACAAGTCTGGAAAGCTCCCCTTTAGCGTAACCAATTTCTTTGAGTGTTTCAGGATAACGTTCCTCCCTTTCTTTGTTCAGAGTTATCCAAGGTACCGGAGTGTATTGGATATGTAGAAAATGAATTTCCGAATTAGTTTGTTCGGCAATCGCAATAGCAATCTCTGAAGCTCGATTAGCAGCCTTTGAAAAATCCGTAGGAACCAAAATATTTTTCATCTGATAAATCCTTTGTCGTCAATTTTGCAGATCTTTCCTCATATCCTCAAACTGCTGCCGATCTATTTCCCCACTGGCATATCTCTTTTTCAAAATGTCTAAAGGGGTTTCTTTTTTCGTACGCTGACCAGGAATGTCCCATGGGGTTACAAAAATCCAAATGATGAAGATCATCCATACGACCCACCAGAAAACGTGCATACCCCAATAATGTCCTTCGAATAAATGCATAACTCACAGGTTTAATATTATTAAAAAACAGGTTTTTTCTTTCAATTCAATGTAGTCGATTGATACTAAAATTAGTTTAGATATTTTGTGATTAATGTATGATATTTTGTTTTTTTAATCGACAGTAATTGAAGTAAAAAGAAAGGACTTATCTCCCGATAAGTCCTTTAACAACCTACATCACTACTAACTACTAATTTCTTAAAAACCGATTGTCGCCTCGATCACAATTCCGTCGAACTTAGCTCCCTGAAACCTAGTTCCATTCCAACCGTCACCTTCATACTTATGAGTGACATATTCCAATTTAGTTGCAATGTTTTGTGTCATAAACCATCCAAAACCAAGATTTAACCTGTTTACATCACTTGCTGGCAGTCCATCTGCAAACTCACCTGTCACAGAGTTATATCTACCTCCAACGTAAAGTTGTTCTGTAGTTCCAAATCTGTAGAGTAGCTCTGCGCCTAATTGTGTGAAGCTTCCACCCGTTGCGTCATCACCATTAGATGTTTTTTCAAACACACCAAAGAATTCAAGACCACTATATTTAACAAATGGGTTGATTTGGAATGCCGTGTGGTAAGCAAAACCAGGATTCAACCTTGGTAAGAAGGCACTACCACCATCATTGATTCCTTCTAATACATTATAGTATCTAGCACCTGCCCTATCACCATTGTAGAGATAATCTCTCGTACCTTTATCACTACTGCTGTATAAAGACCCTGTCAGTCTGAACCTTAGATCATCATTCATTTGCTTATCATAGCCCAGTTTGGCATAAAACACACGACCATCATCTCCTGCAGTCGGCTTTTGATTTAAGCGTCCATTTGACATCCCCACGAGACCAATAATTCCATTGTTTTGAATAGTAACTTCCAAGAATGGCTCAGTTGTAAAAGAATCCATGATGTAGTTTCCTGCAAATGGATTATAAATTGCCCTAGCATTATCAGAGCGTCTAAAGTGAGTATCACCGTAGTTGATTTCATCCATACCCACTTTAATGGTGGCCATTTTCATAAATCCGCCAAGGAATCCAGGGCTTATGAAATCCAGTTTATCCATTTGGAGATACCCCCCTTTTACATAGGCTTCTGTATGGTTTCTGGAAGATAAATAAGTTCTCAAGTGCATACGAACACCGTCAGCTAGCTGAACGTCAAAGTTCAGGTTTGCTGTTGGTAAAGAAAAATTATTTGAAAGCTCTACCAATGTGTCTCCTACCAAGTCATTCTCTTGAGAAATTCCCTGGAACATGAAAGAAAAGTCACCACCAACACGGAGTTTTAATCCGTCGTATTTTACTGTGTCTTCTTTACTTGTTTCGAAGACATTGACGCCTCTCTTATCGTTGTACCTGTAGTACTGGATTGAGGGAAACTGGGCGTAGACTGCTACCGTTCCAAACAGCATCAGGGTCGCTACTATGTGTTTAAAAAATGAAGTTTTCATAGTTCAGGTTATTTATAAATGAATAATTATTTAGTTAAAAAAATGTCATAGTGTATCACCACCTCATCACCAGTTTTAAGCGTACCAAACATGGCAGTTGGTGGGGTTATGTCAAAATCGCTCATTTTAAGTGGGACTTTGCCTTGTAGCTGCATTTCCGCGCCATTTTTGACAATTTCAGCATCCAGGTCTATTACTCTTGATTCTCCTCCAATAACCAAATTCCCTTTCCCCACAATACTATTCCCACTGATCTGTAAAGTCTTGGCAGAGAAAATAATTTCAGGATAGTCGTCGGCTTGTACAGCATCGTAAGCTTTGTCGTCCATGATAGACTTTCCGCTTTCCATAGACTTGGCTTTAATGGTTGCTTTAAGATTCTGAACTTGCGTGTGAGTAATTACTCCGGTCACATTAAATTCATTGACTGTCATCTCCCAGTCATGCAGAGAAGAAGTTCCGGTTATTTTCATGGAACTTCTTTCAGGGTGAAAGTGCAACTGAGCATAAGCACTGTTGGTAATAAAAAGCAATAAGACTACTCGTATATATAGGGCCATATCAAATATTTTTTTTTGCTCAGACTCTTATAATCTGATATTTATAAGGTGAAGATACGAGGGTTATAAGGTGGATATTTATCAAATTTTGAGTGATTTTTATGAAATGCTGAAACAATGATTTAAGTCATTGGAGTGCCTGTAATTCATCAATATTATGGGCTGTATTCACTCATGTTAAAAGAGATGAGCAAAACATTTCCTAGTCTGAGTTGATTAGAAGTTGCGTACTTTTAGCGGATTCTTCCGGTAGTTATTGGCAAAACAGATTGAATGATTAGTCCTGCATTACCACTCTGCAAGGAGTATAGTAGTACAAGCTTCTCATCAGAATACTTCTTTCCCCTGAATGTTTTGCCATCATGATTCTGGTGGTTCAGCTAAAAATCATTTATCCCGGCATCATCAAGGATGACATGATTAAGTACTGCCTGGAACAGGTGCAACTCTTGTACTTTCCCGAAGGGGTTCATTATCAACTCTACCCCATCAATGGGTTGTAACTTCAGCATCAAGTAACAGGCTAATGTTTCACTCCCGTCATGATGGCGCAACTCACCATTACCCGACATATAGTATACTTTTTCATCATAGTATAATTCGCCTTTTGTAGAAAAGTTCCAGTCCGGGTGGGGTTGTGTTTCGATCTTGGGTATGGAGAGCCGGGTGGTAATTTTTGCATCATGATCTGAAAAGAAACGGTTGGTTGGGACAATATCTTCCAGGCTATCGTCCAGTTTAAAACTCAAATCCACAGTCGCTTTTTCATAATCCAGTAATACAATGATATTATTGAATCGGTAATTTTTTAACGAATCTCCTTCATAGGTTTTAATTACCATAAAACCTTGCCTGGTCATGTAGGTTTTTTGTGCAGCCGCAACGCTACAAAATATCAGAAGTATCGAAAAACATAGTATTCTGCTTGCCATATTTAGCTTCGTCTTTATAATCACCACAATCCTCGATTAAGAATGCATTCCAACTATTTCATCAATATTTGCATTCAGCATCTTTTTATATTCATCGCTGTACCATTTAAGTGCATCTTCTCTCATTTTATTTAAGTCATCAGCCTTAGAAGAGGCTTCAAATGCATTGTACCTGGCAGCAGCAAACATAATAGCAGCTCCGACTCTTTCTTTAGACTCAGTCTTGGTAAAATCATTAGCTAATTCAATGAACTGATCCGCCATAGCGGCTCTAGATATTTTTCTTTCTTCATCCATTGTTCTCCAGAAGGTTTTGTTACTTACTCACTTAATTGTCTAACATAGTTGACTATCAACCACCTGTCCTCAGGATCTACAATTTTCTTTTCAAAACTGGGCATGTCTTCCCGTCCCGTTGTTATTTTGTAAAATAATGCTCCATCTGTTTGTTCCTGGAATTCTTCAGATGAAAAATCTCCCAAATCACCTTTCAGTTCACTGGCTTTAGATCCATCTCCAAATCCTTCCTTGCCATGGCATGATTGGCAGTATTTTGAGTACAGGGATTTGCCAATAGCCAGGTTTTCCTTGTCAAGCACATCCGTAGGGTTTTTAACTTTTTTTGCCGACTCAGGTACCTCCCAGTCTGTAGATTGCTCCGGCTGCACAAAAGAGTAAAGAACCATTGAAAGAGCTAATGTGATGATCAATATTGATTGCTTTTTCATATCTATATCAGTTTTAAGATTTTGAAATTCTATATAAATTAAACATTAAAAGTAAAAGGGGTACCCATACACCCAGGATCATGAGGTTCGGAAAAATTAAGAGGTAAAGGGGGGTCTTATTAGGAGGAGACCACATTGTCCTTTGATCAAAGGATGATTCTTCCTCTATAGCAACTCCTATGGGCGCACTTATGAGTGCCTTTATTGTACCATAAGTATCACTTTCATTTAATGATACTTCAAAAGTCAAATTGCCTTCAACGCCTGGCATTTCATCCCTGACAGGCACGAGGATAGCTCCGTTTTCGTCTGTCTCGTTATTGTCTTCACCTATCGTCAGGTTTCCGTAGAGACGCTTTAAGCCTACTTTAAGAAACTCCCCCTGCAGCGCATTGCCAGAGGCATCTGTAAGGACCGCTGTTATGTGATAGGTACTATCAATTGTAACAACATCTACAGTTAGATTCGCCTCCGAAAAACTAATGGACTTGTCGGTATCCCTGAATTTTTCATTGTCCTCTATAGCCACGGTGTAGGTATAAATTCCGCTGGTATCCGATTGCTTCATTGTCTCCTTTAAGGTGAATTTTGCTTTGCCCTCCGAATTTGATCTTGCTTTTCCTAATACCACCAGCGAGTCTTCATTCACCTGCCGATAGACGTTGAATTCAAGATCGCTGGCCGGCTCAAATCCATCTTCTCCTTTAAACTTAGCCGAAATGCCGATATAGGATTGTTCATTCATTATTTTTACGTGCTCTAAGGAAACCCTAGCCCTGTACTTTTTATCTTGAGAATACACCGTAACGCTTGCAATCAGCAGGAGAAACACAAGAAATAAGGATCGGGGTTTTGATCTGTACCTCATGATTGTTGGTTTGTTTGTGCAGTATGAATCAATCCTCTCTCTTCCGCTGTTTCCTGTATGGGCACAATGGGCAAATACCGAACCAGCAGTGTAATGATCAGTAGCGCTGCAGCTAAAGTTGCAAATGTAATAGACCATTCCATCCAGGTAGGGGAATAGTGACGCCATGATTCAGGCACCCCTTGAATAGGAAGAAAAGGGTGACTCAATGTAGGGATAACTATTATATATCGTTTCCACCAGGCACCTATGACTATTGCAAGTGCTACCACGAATAAAGGGAGTGGTTTTCTTCCTTTGGGGAAGAGTAGAACCAAAACCGGAAGTACCAGCCCACCTATAATGGCTGTCCAAAACAAAATAGCATATTCCCCTGTAAACAGGCTGTGCAAGTGTGTGGCTTCTTCTTCCGTAGATTTATATGTAGGTATAAGGTATTCGTTGATATTGAAGTAAAGGTAGAGGAGACATAATAAGACCAATATTTTCCCCATTTTATCAAAATGTTCGTCTGTAATGTAATGTTCCAATCCATAAGTTTTGCGCAGCACAAACATAACGGCTACAACCGCTCCTGCACCGGCCACAAATGCACCGGCTATAAAGTAGGGTCCAAAATTGGTACTGTCCCAGCCCGGTCGATAGGTGGTTTCAAACAACCATGCAGTAACGGTATGGATGGCAAAAGCTACAGGTATAATCATCACTGAGAGTACCTTAATAGACCTGGTGTAGATCTGATGTTGTTTACTAGTGCCACTCCAATTAAGGGATAATCTGCTGTACCAATTCCTGAGTTTTGCACTCCCGTTGAAATGCTTTTTCAGAATACTAAAATCCGGCAGCAGCGGATAGTACAGCAGCAGGATACTGATAAAGAGATAGGTAGTAATAACGATGACATCCCAGATAATAGGAGACTGAAGCCTTCCATGTATAAAAAGGTTTAGCATTCTATCCGGCCTTCCCATATCTATAATGATCGTAAGCCCGGCCATGATAATGGCCGCAACGGCAATAATTTCTGCAATTCTGGTGATTGGCGTACTCCACTGTACACCTGATAATCGTAGGATGGCCGTAACCAATGACCCTACAAGGCTGATAGCTACAAAAAACACAAAGTTTGATATATAAACCCCCCACAAGGCGTAATCCCTCATGCCTGTTATTACCAATCCCTGATCGAGTTGCTGAATATAGCTATAGAACCCTATCAGTATAACCACGATAAGAAAAGCCATCCAAACTTTGCCCTTTGGCCCAAATTTTTTTGGGGACAGGTCCTGTATTAACTGGTCGTATTCCTGACTCATGGTGTCCCTGGTTTCTCTACTGACTCAAACTCTGTGTAGTTGCTAAGTCCCTCTTCAAAGTCAACAACCCTGTTGGATGGTGGCAAATAATAAACACTGGGTTCCGTTCCAAGGCTTTCCATTAACCTGTAGCCAGCACGATCCTTTAATAATTTGCTAAGTTGAAAAGACTGACCGCTTCCGTTGGTGACCGTATCTTCATACATATCACCAAAGCTGAATACATCATTGGGGCATGCACTCACACAATGCGGCAATTCCCCTTTATCAATCATGTGCGGGCAGAAATCACATTTATCGACCGTGCCTTGCTGACTTGGCACACCGGCATGGTCAGGGTCATATTCTTTGTTTTCGGCCGTTTCTCCCTGCCAGGGGTCGGACCAGTTAAATATCCTTACCGAATAAGGGCAGGCGGCCATACAAAACCTGCAACCAATGCAGCGGTTGTTATCTATCAATACAATACCGTCACGTCTCTTGAATGTAGCATCCACAGGACAGACTTTGACACACGGAGGCTGGTCGCAATGCTGGCACAGGGTTGGTTGCCAGTAAGGTGCGGTCTTCTCCGTTTCCTGCATTTTATAGATCTTAATCCATGCATTTTCGCCAGTGATATAATGATTCTTGTTGCAGGAACTCTGACATTTTTTGGCATTACGGCATTTGGCAAGGTCCACCACCATGACGAACTTGCGGTTGACGAATCCTTCCCTCGGGTCGTAATCGGTTTTCTTTTCTTCCACACCCTGCACTTCTGATGCAGGTACCTGAACCAAGGTTCCATCCGGGGACATGAGTTCCATCATTTCACCTTCAGTACTATCTTCTGCTACTCTGATACCAAATACTTTGGCAAAGGCAAGACTTCCCAAAGCCGCCAGTGCTCCAACCTTTACCCCTTTATCAAGGAAACCCCTTCTTGTTTTGTCATTTTTATTGTTTTCCATGATCACTTCTTCATCCTTTATCTTTGAGTTTCAGCCAGTGCAAAAGTGATTTATTTGACATTTTCTGTTTTACGACTTTTGCGTTTTTCAAAGTACTCTTCTTTACCCTAACCACGCCTCCTTTAGCTGTAAGCATGGTTGTAAATTCGTCATCGTCTTCATCCGGGTTATTTTTTGGGCTATCAATTTCGTTTAACACTGGTGTTTTGGCCATACCAAGAAAAGGGAGTAACAAACTACTCCCCAGAAAAATCCTTCTTGTAAAAAGGCTGTTTTTTTTATCCGCATCCATAATTGCTATCAGGTTAAAAATTCCAAAGTCTATTGATGTTGAACCCGATCAAGAATTGGTTTTCGGAGAGCCTGTTCTCATTCAGTATATAGTTTCTTTGCGGTAAAATCCCGTTGTAATTACCAACAAAGACCTGAAATGCATGAAGTCCCGTGGACATTTCTATACCCAGCGAAAGGCCCGGGTTGTCAGTGTTTTGACTTAATGGCTGGCTATAATCAATGAGGATAGCTGTTTTGTCGCTGATACTGACTTTGCCTCCCAGAGCTACCGCAAACTGACTATTATCAAGTTCTGGGGAAACCAGGTTGTAATGAGAGTAGCTGGGAGCAATTTGCATAGAGACAATTCTATTAAACCTACGGGTAATGATTAATTGACTAAAGTAGGAATACCGATTGGATGACTTGGGGAAAAACTCTGATTCCCGTGCATCTATAGCTATATTTCCATAGTAAGCGAGACTTACCGGTACACTACCGGAACGGGTCTGCTGTAGCAGGCCGGCTTTTAGGTTGAAGTCCTGCATACGGCTATCTTTCAACGTCCCGAATCCCAGGGTTATTCGGTTTGATATGGCATAGCTTAGTGCCAAACGAATGTTGGATGGCCCCCACATCCCCAAAAGGTCGCGATTTCCACTTTCTATGACCCCAAACCGGTGCTGGATGTCGAATTGAAAGGTACCTTTTGAATTTATCAATCCTGTAGGATTGTCAATCAACCAACCGCTTTGGAAAGCTGCACGCTCCGGTTTATCTACTTTTTTTGACTGAATGGAATCAGCCTCCTGAGCCGCTATTGTAAAAGTCATAAAGCAAAACAGCAAGAGAAGTAAGGTAGTGTTTTTCATATACTTAATGTGAATAGTAAAATTGATGTGACTAGTAATTAGCTATTAAAATGGTTAGTTGTCCTTTACCCCTTCATCAATCCATTTCTTGATGAGTGCAATTTCCGTGGGTGTTAAAGGGCCGGCAGGAGGCATGCTATTTCCATCTTCACTGCGAAATTCCAGCATTTCTACCAGCTCGCTTTCCTCTGCATTACCGGGTATGACATCTCCTTCATCGATGAGTTCTTCTATTGACGCATAAGCAAGACCCTCCCGAAAATCCGGTTCGACTTCTGTTGGATTATGACAGGTTGCACATTCAGCTGTCAATATTGGCTGGATATCCAAAGCAAATGATACATTATCTTTTACTACAGGGTCACCGGCCTCAACCTTGTCATCGTCACAAGATTCCAATACTAATGCGATAAAGACAACTGAAATTATTTTTGCTAAATTTTTCATGACTAATTATTTTGTTAAACATTCAAGAAATTGGAGTCCAGTTATCGAAACTAGTGCATAAGTTCATCTGGTGAACTCTTGATATCAATACCGCTAAACCTATCCAACATCTTCAGTAAACTTAACTTTTAAATGGCCCTATCATTTACCTTATTATGATTATGATTTAAGGAATTATGTAAGGATGAAATGGCTGGCTTTTAACCACTAAAAGCCTCAGAGGGCTAATTATTGGAAGTTTCTTCTTGCTTAATAATAGGGTTGAGCAGAGTAGTAATGATATGAATATTCACTATAGGATACCCTACCATTTCGTCAAACGGTTCACCAAACCATTTAGGTTCTATACCTGTGGATAAGGTAAATTCATATCCTTTGGCCTCATTTGCAGGCGAAAAATCAAAGCGACCTGCTGCTCTGACAGGCCCTCCCACATTGTTGTTAAATATTCGGCCAATAAAAGCAAACTGGAGGAAGTCCGTACCAGCATTTTGAATGTTTTTCTTGGATACATTTCCTCTTATTACAAACTCTGCTTTGTTTTTCTTAAAGAGTTTTTTTGTTAGCTTTTTATCTTCTGCTACAAATGACCGGACCGGGAAAGTGATCCAAATGGTTTCTTTCTTTTTATTGTATATAATCTCCACTTTATCTGTTGAGGCTGATGCTATTTCACCTGAAACAACAAAATAGATATTTGCCCTTCCAGTGGAACTGGTATAGTACTCTTGCCCTTTTACAGGGTGATAGGCAACTAAAATGAAAACCACACTCACCAGGCAAGCCAGAAAATATTTTTGGGAGGATATAAATAACACGGTAGAAAGTTGTGTATCGGAAATAAGATTTTATGCAATCTTAGGTTTTGTTGCCCACCCCTGTTTATCAAATTCTGGGTATGATTTAAGAGATTCTACATACTCAGTAAAATTTAACTCGCTACTCACAGTACCAGAGTAGCTTGTTAAAATAGAAATAATCCAGGCTATTGATTCCATTCTCTTCCTTAAAAAGATCTATTTTACCCTTGAGGGTTTCATAGGAAAAATTATTTTTCCTTTTTTGCCACCCGGAAATAAGCGCTTTTCTTTCATCCCATATGGGGAAATGATCCGGGGCATGTGCACATAGAAAGGTAGAGGTAATGAATTTGGCACGATCCAGGTAAGAAAGGTCATGAACGAGTATTTTAAAAATATTGAGATCTGCGTCTCTGACCGCATTTTTCACATCACTGTCAGCCATACTATTTAGGAAATAGTTGTATTGATAATCCGGGACTAATCGCCTTAATCCTAACACACCTATCTTACCATTCAGGGTGTCCATGTCCCATGCTCCAACGTTTTGCTTGATATATGCCAAAGCCTTTTTATCAGACAAAAAATATCCTTTTAAAGAATTGAATTTCTCTAAACCCGACTGTATATTTTTCATCTCAACTATCTAGACACGTGAATGCTGTACTTACTGAAATTTTCCACTGAAGTCAGCCAGGAAGTCATCGATAAATCCTTTTTGCTATTTCCTGAGGATGATCTACTAGATGTTTTTCTTATGCTAGAAGAACCATTTTTTCTACCACAATTGCAATCTTCACAACCACAGTCGCAATTTTTCTTCTCTGGTTTTTTTACAAAAGGCTCCTTCCCATTGCCGGAATTTGTCAAAGATGCTTCCCATTCCCTTTTGTATTGGGACAAGGATATGCCGGTATACTTTTTAAACTGGCCGGAAAGATAGTGAATGCTACTATAACCCACATTCACAGCTATCTGGCTAAGATTTAGTTTGCCTTGCTTAATTAGTTCTTTTACTTTATTTGTTCGAAATGCAATAAAGCATTGTTCTATGGTTTCACCTTTGAATTGACTATAAATCTTGCTCAACTGATGGTAATTACGACCAAGCTCCAGGGCTATGTATTCGGATAACTTGCGCTTTTGACTCAAAAGACTAATATTTTCCAAATAATCATGAATGGCCTTATCTATTTCTGTGACCAAAACTTCATTTTGATCTCTGACGAGTCCCAGATCCAGTGTTTCCAATTTTTGATTTACCGTATCCAGGTCTAAAGGCTGGTCAGCCGCTATGACCGCATAGCCTAATTCGACTTCTAAGTATTTGATTTCAAGCTCTGCTAAAATCTGTTTTACTACATGGATGCATCGCGAGCATACCATGTTTTTTATTTGTATGGTGAAAGTTTTCATTACAATATTGATTTTCGTTAAAGGAAAAATTCGAGGCAGGCACAAATGAGGATTTGCCCGCAGAAATCAATATTGCCGGTCTAACAGAGGAATGATTGGAAAAGAATGTACGCGTAAAGTCCCGCTACCGGTGGTGAAAGCGCGTTATTAAGTGTATGAGGGTTTGTTTCTTTATATGTATAGTGCGTATCGTAGATTGGGCTCCAAGGTAGGTCTAGCGTTACCACAATCTTATCTAAGTCAAATACGGGTAACTCATGTTTGACTAGACTTGCGTAAAATTGACTGGTCTCTTCTTCGCAGCAGTCTTCATCTGAAGCCTTCTCATGATCATGGGATTTATCCACAGGAGGTGTAGCGTCATGATCGTGAGCATGGTGGTTATGAGGCTCTTCAATTGCTACACCGTGATCATGGTGTCCATTGCTTTGGTGTGTATGGGCGTTATTAATGACGCCAAAGTCGCATAAAAAATCACATACAAAGACAACAGAAAAAACAGCTAGCACGTATGTGGCTAGTTTCTGTCGGTTACTATGTAGTTTTTTTATGAACATGATAATATTACTCTCCTCCTTGGGATGTTACAAATAACGAGAATCAATTTAAGAAAGAACCTGATTTTTATCAACCATTTGCATGATACTTAAACAATGGGCATGTACTATCCCAAGGAAATATCTTGGGTTTAAGAATAAATTGAAGCAAAACATAGGACTGAATGTCTGTTCTACAAAAAATCCGGAGCTAAAGTTCTAATCTCCATTAGGATCGAGTCTGCTTTTTCTACATCTTCATTTTGTAGCAGTAAATAATTGAAATACAAATGACCAACCTCAATGTATGAAAGTTCTTGCGCAGGCATGTTTACGAGATATGGATCTTTATTTGGGAGTACCTTCCTTAGGTTATGATAAAGTTGCGCTTGCATTGGCCCAGTCAGAAAGGTTGCCTTTCCAGCGTTCGCTTGCTGGGTGGCAATTGGTGCCATGAATTCTATTGCCCGTTTATCATCTGTATTTATTGGTGCATTTTGGATGCTGGTACGAATGGCTTCAATGTTGCCCAGATAAAAAAGTCCAGCCATATGAAGTGCTGTACTTTTTTCATCACTCAATACATTTTCTATATTTTTTAAAAGCACCTCATTTCTAAGCCTGGCATTTGTCCTTTGACCTATCAAGGCAATGCTTGGTTTGTCATTTGAAAAGTCTGCACGCCAAAACGTGGTGGTTGGGAAAACCTTGCTGAAGGTTGCCACTATTGATTCAAAACTTTCCTGAGTAAGCTGGTATAAGGGAAGCCATTGTGCAAACAGACCACCTGAATCCAGCTTACTTCTAACCATCTGAAAGTGCTCCAAGGTGTACAGACTTCCCGTTCCACTATGCCAGGGAGAGAACAAATCACCAATGATCACATCATATTTCTCCTTTGTTCCCAATAAATGATTACGTGCGTCATCATGTATGATTTTCGCCCGATGATCGGTATACAGATTGTTTGTCCAAGCTGAAAAAAAATTCATTGAAGCAGGAACCACATCTGATACAATTTCGGCTACATCTACGTGTTTTACGTCATGGTTCAGTGCAGCTCCGGCGGTAATCCCCGTACCCATCCCGAGGAAAAGTACCTTCTCTGGTTTCGGATGAATGAGCAACGGTATGTTGGCTTGCATCTGCTCCACCAGTGCTGACTGAGCATCGCCAAGAATGTAGGTATTGTTTAATCTCATGTCTATGTTGTTGTAAGATTTTACCACAGAAACAATACCATCGACAGACTGCCAGACTTCCAACAACTGCTCTGAGTCCGATAACCGAACTACCTGTGGAGAGCTGAAAAACAAGACCGCAACGGTGGCAAAAGCTGACACGGTGATCTTTCTTGAAGAGTAGCCAATCCCGGAAGACTTAAGAAAGTAGAAAAGCAGAACACCATACCCTATGGCGATTGCTTTAATGGAGATCCATACGCCAACCAATTCTATAAGCACAAACCCCAACAATATGGGGCCAACTGCACTCCCGAGTGAATTGAGAAAAACCATCCTACCAATGAATGTTCCCGGTACCAGATTAAATATGGAGTTTGATTTGATGAGGTATGGAAATAAGGTGCCGAGTATAATGGCTGGAATGCCTATCACCCCCAGACTAAGAAAAAATATTGAAATCAGATAATCTGTCCATGCAGCAGTCATCCCAACATAAGAGAGACCATTGGTCATAAAATCAAAAACCCAGGGCGTACTACCAACTAAAAGTATTGAAAATAGCAGTAGAAAGAATATGATGTTTTGAATTTTAAAGGATCGTTTCACCAGGTAATGAGCAAAGGCCCCACCTATTGCCAGGGATAAAAGGAATACTACTAAAACAATCGAAAATGAATATACTGAGTTTTGCAAAACCTGTGTAAACATCTTGATCCATGCCGTTTCGGCGGTCAGAGCAAGCATTCCTGAGCCAAACGCTATTATATGAAACTGTGTAATGCTCAAGACTGAAGTTGTCTTTGGGTTAGCTTGTGATGGTTGGTTAGTGGATGGCGGAGCTTCCGTATATAAGTCAAGAATAATAGCCATGATGCCTATGATACCGGCCAGGCAAATAGATACGATGTAGGTGTTTTGAACCCCCAATTGGATGAACAAAAAAAAGCCGGCCAAAAAAGTACCAATCGCTGCACCGAGGGTGTTTAGTGTATAGAGTAAAGTACCTCTGGAAGCTAAATGCGTTCTGCCAATAAACTGTGATAAAACCGGAAAAGTACCCCCCATTAGTACCGTAGGTACGAATAGAACAAGCAAGGAAAAGAAGAATTTGATGAGGGTAAGCAAAGACCTGCTGTCACCTGCCAGCAATACCACATCTGAATAGATGTCTTCATAAAATTTCAGTCCTGGTATCAACAAAAGGGCCGATAATGCTATTCCCAATTCCAGCAATCCATAAAGCCTGAGAGGACGTATCACCTTTGAGGATCTGCTACCCCAATATTTTCCACCTAAGGCTAGCCCGAGAAAAAAAGAAGCTAGGGTAGCTGCAGCGGCATAGGATGCATTACCAAAAACAAGCCCAAGTTTGTACATCCAGACTACCTGCATTACCAAACCGGCCATTCCCGAGAAAAAAAACAGGAGTCCAATGGGTCTATGTGAAAGGGAGTTGAGAATTACTTTTTTTTCCATTCCTAAGTAAAAATTAAAACAAAAGGGGTCATTAAGACCCCTTAAGCTTCATTTAAAATGTTAAACCTACTATAAATGAAAAACTATGGGTTAGTATCAAGGCAACCAACATAGTTTGGATTATTTGCCTCAGACTGAGGAACCGGGAAAACTACATTGGAATCATACGATCCACCTTTAAAGTAGTCACCCGTTGGAAAAACATCTGAGACAGACCTGCCGTAAACCCTCACCAATCGACGTAAATCACCCTGTCTATGAGCCGTACTGTACAACCAAAAAGCTCGTTCTGCAAAATGATAGTTTAGTAATTGATTCTGGGTCATGCCAGACAAGTCTTCTGGCGGCAATCCGATCGTCGCTCTCAGTGCAGTATGAATGCTCTCAACCGTCGCGTTTTGAGTTGCCTGTGCGGCAGCTTCCGCTTCGATCAGTCTTGCTTCGATACCAGAGGCAAAAACAATAGGATCACTTGCATCATCATATTTAAGTTGATTGTAATATGGCGTAATGTCATCCTGTCCAAACGCTCCATTGTCTTCCCATGGAGTCCGTGGATCGTTGCTACTTCTATACATTAACCCATTCCCTCCTTTTCCATCTGCAATTGAAAATTGCCTCCTTACCGTACTCATGATATACACCCCATTTTGCTGCCTTAGGCTATTTTCAGAGTGTTCTACATTGTACACAAAATCATCAGGCACTGATGAAACTTCGTCGGCTGCATCAGAGATTTGACCCAAGCCTAATAAAGCCCTGGCTTTGCCCACTCTTGCAAGATACTCAAGGTCAGAACCAGGTGTGGCATCAGCAATTGCATCATCAAACCAATTAATGGCAGCCTGAAACATTTGATCTGTTGTTTGGGGTTCTCCCAATATCAGATCACCACCATCTGCAGGTGCTTTGCTAAATGAGATCCCAGAACAATAGGTTTCGGCAAAAAGGATATAAACATACCCTACTACACTTTCCATCTCACTTTTGGTGTTATCAAATCCCCCAAAAGTATTAATAAGGTCAACTGTAGCTTCAGCTGATGCCCTGGCGCGATGAAGGTTTCCATATACCCTGTCTATATCAAAATTCGTATTTTGAACGATTCTGGTATCAGCTTCTCTTCTGGTTGGAAATGTCCCGCTATAGTCATATTCATCTGCCATAAGACCACTCAAGATAATAAGTCCTGTAGTCGCTCCGTGTCCAGCCGCCGAACCACTAATGGCGACTGCAAGATCTCCTAAAGAGCCTGCCCTTAACGTTGCAATCCCGGCCTCACTATTCAAATTGTCCGGTGTAACAATATCAGGATCTGTTACCTCCAGCATCGAATCGCATGACGATATGCCAAAAATCAGCATAGTCAGTAACCCAATTAACCCAAGGCTATTTCTAATCGCTCGTTTCATTTTGTTGCTTTTATAATTAGTCATAATAGTATCATTTAGATTAATTAAAATGTCAGATTGAGGCGAGCCTTCCACATCCTTACGGGAGGCTGGCTTAGGAATTCTTCCGTCGTGAAGTTGGCTTGTCCAACGGAGCTTATTTCAGGATCTAATCCCGAATAGTCTGTCCATACTCCAAGGTTTTGACCAGATAGCGTAAGACTCGCCCGACTTAACCCTGCATTGCTAATAAGGGTCTTCGGTAGACTATAGGTAAGTGAAATTTCTCTTAGTCTCCAAAAAGACGCATCCTCAATATATCCGGCATTTGTACCTAAAAATTTAGAAGCAACTGCCCTGGCCTGACTTGCCAATGAGGCATTTGGATCATTTAATTCATCGGTATTGTTGTTTCCGTTTCGCCAGGATCCTGTGTTGTTATAAAGTTTCTGTCCTCCACGGAAATTGAGTAAGCCCCTCAACTCCAATTGTCCATCCAAAAATTTAAGTGAAGGCATAAATGAGACGTCTGTAGTAGCGAACGGGGAACCCAAATAAACAACCTCTGTCCCTGCTTGAACTTCGCTTTGGGATATAAACCCATCTCCATTGGCATCATTGAATGTATAAGGCTCATCCCAATAACCTCCCAGCGGATAACCTTTAACATGTCGTTGCTGTCCAAAGATTACTGGTTCAATTCCCTCTCCAAGCTCCTTCAATTCATTGTCCAAAAATGCACCTACAAAATTTAAGTCAAAAGCTGTTTTCCCTACTTCAAATATTCTTGCATTCATAGACACTTCCAATCCCTTATTCTGAACGGATCCAAGGTTTTCAAATCGGCCTGTTCCAACTCCTAATGATTGTGGAAGTTGTCTAAAAATAAGTGCATCAGATGTTTGCTTATTAAAATAAGTTACTTCAAGATCCACTCTATTGGAAATAAGTCCGGCATCAAATCCAAACTCAATCTCCCTGGATCTTTCGGGCCTTAAGTCTTCATTACCCACGCTTCCAAACGTAACACCTGTCACATCACTTCCTCCATCTACAGTGGCAGCTATAGGATTGAAAAATCTTAGTGCATCGTTTGTACCTGGTTGTACACCCGAGGCTCCCCAAGCCCCTCTCAGCCTAAGTGAACTCACTATATTGTTACTAACATTGAAGAAAGACTCATCAGAAAGAACCCACGAAGCACTTACCTTCGGGTAAACCACCGCATCCAGTGCTGAGCCAAACGAACTACCTCTGTCTGAACGAATAGCACCTGTAACAAACAGTCGCTCATTAAAACTTACCTGCTCTTCGATAAAAACACCGGCAGTTCTTTGTTCAATAGTTTCCTCGGTACTAAAAGTCGTGGCTGCACCGGCAATGGAGCTACTCCCCGCAACCAATTGAAGTCCAGTACTTAATGTCCCTTGGGATAGATTTCCAAGATATTGAAATCCAACAGAGGATCTTAAGCCGACACTAGATGACAGCTTATTCGTATAGGTGGCCACCGCATCAAGGGTGTACACAAACTCATTAAACCTGTTTGAAAATCGAGCTCCTTCATCATAGTTAAGAAAATCCGGAGCTTTACCGGTCGGAAAAAACTGGGTATCCCATCGATTAGTGTAGTCAATACCCCCTGCAAGTCTTACCCTTAAGTTTTCAACTTTTGTCCATTCTAAGTTAAGGCCTGTAGTGTATCGATTAATCCTTTGTCTGGTATCTATGGTAAATAATTCTGCCGGCGTAAATTCACCCCATCCATCATTGACTTCCGGATCAGCTGTACCATTGAGACCTTGTGCCATAAGGGCCAATGAAAAGTTATCATTTAGTGGAAGTTCCAGGTCGCTATTGGTGTATCCGCTAGTGAAATTTGCCTGCAAGCTTTCGGTAATTTTGGCACCAAAGTTTGCACGAAAATTCAACCTTTTGATATTATTTACCGGAAGTACCCCCTCATTATCACTTACGTTACCTGATAGGTAATAGGTCAGGGCATCACTACCCCCTGAGACACTGGCACCAAACCCAAACAACTGGCCTTTTCTGAACGGAGATGTTTCAGAATCATTTAATGGCTGGTAAGATTCTACTCTTGTAGGAACAAAACTACCTTCCGCTGCTTCAAAATTAAACCCGGGATTACCGCTCGCATCATAAGCCTGGTAGTTTGCAGGGTAATTACCTACATCCTCTACAAAACCTCTTTCCGTGTAGGCTGTCCATCGCGGTTTGCCTTTTTTTCCTTTCTTGGTTGTGATCCTTATCACCCCATTGGCAGCTATTGATCCGTATAGTGTAGCGGCAGATGGGCCTTTAATTACCTCAATTGACTCAATATCCTCCGGATTGATATCATTCAATCTGGAAGGTGACTGACCTCCGGTTTCAAAAGAAATGGAGTTGGGCTGGTTGTTAATTAACACTCCATCAATGTAAATAACTGGTTCATTGGACAATGAGGCACTATTTGATCCCCTAACCCTTATTCTTGAACCCATTCCCACTGATCCGCCACTTCCGAAGATTTGAACACCGGATGCTTGTCCTTGTAACAAGTCAGACACGTTGCTTATTGGTCTTACTTTGACATCCTCATCCACATCAAGTCGCGCAATGCTATTTCCAATTTCGACCTTTCTTCGTACCCCTGTAGCTGTCACTACCACCTCTTGAAGGTTACTCACATCTTCGTTTAAAACGATGTTGTAATTTTGCTGATTACCAACTGCAACTTCTACTGTTTCAAAACCCAGATAGCTGATTACCAATGTCTCCCCCTCTTCGGCCTCAAGATTAAAGTTTCCATCTATATCCGTTGTTGTACCATTGGTTGTACCTTTTATAACAACTGTTGCGCCGGGAAGGCCATTGCCCTCACTGTCAGTGACTCTTCCACTAACCGGAATCAACTCTATCACAAAAACTCCAACTTCAGACTTTTTCTTTGCTCGCTGTACGTGGATGTTATTATCTATTCGTTTGAAATTCAATGCCTTTTGCTGTGAAAGCAACGTTAAAGCATCCAACAATGACCCATTTTCAATATGGACGCTGACTTTTGATTTTAAGTCAACCTTGCTGTCATTGTAAGAAAAAGAAAATCCTGTTTTCTCATTTAGAAAATTGAACACTTCCTTCAATTCAACGTTATCACTTGAAATTGAAAGCGGAATCTCTTTTAAACTAACCTGGCCATTAGCTTTTTCTGCATAGACTGTCATGCTAAGGAGACAGTTTACGAGTAAAGCATAAAACATGGTCTTTGACATTTCTATCGTTTGTTTTAGTATATACTTGTTCATACTTTTAATTATTGGTAAAACATAGTTTTTATCAATGCTCAGGGTTTTTGAGGTAGACTATCTTTTGTTTGCAGACGGAGATGTATGCCTCAATCCCTTTTTGGTTCGTCATCCTTATTGGATGACGAACTCCTTTTTAACTTGTATCATATGCATCCATCACGTTAGGGTTTTAAGGTTAATATTATGATATTGTCTTTATTCTTTTTATAAGAAAATCCGGAGGTATAACTCCAACCATCCAATACTTTTATGAGCGATTTATTGTCATAGCTGGCAGAATACAGCCCTCCTGCTTCGTGACCAAAATCTGCCTGAATAGTTACGTCATACCACCTTTCTATTTTCTCTTTCACCTGATCAAAGGTGTCATTTTCAAAAGTGAGTATTCCGTCCTTCCAACCAACATGACTGGTTAGGTTATTGATTTTGTCCGCTTTAAACCGGTTATTCTTTTTTTCATACCTGAGAAGGTCATAGGGTCTAAGCTGGTAAGAATCACCCATGGAATGTGATACCTTTACATTACCGCTAACAACCACTATACTTGCTTCCCCTTCATCTTCAAAAGATCTGATATTGAAGGAGGTACCTAAGACAGTGGTCTTTAATTCCTTAGTCCAAATAACAAATGGTTTTGACTTATTCTCTGTGACATCAAAATAAGCTTCGCCGGTCAAATAAACTTTTCTTTCACTATGCCCAAAAAGTGAATCAATGATTAATTCACTTTCTGCATTCAGATGAATTTTAGTACCGTCTGGAAGAATGGATATGGATTTTTGCCCACGTGGGTTTTCTTTGGTTACTAAAATCCTTTTTTCTCTGGCAGGAGATGTATCTGCTGCATTAAATGGACGTAATATCAAGGTGAATGCAACAATCAAAGCTACTGTGGCAGCTACATGAAGCATAATCTTCCTCCACCTAAAACCAGATCGAGGGGTCTCTTTAATTATATTTTCTAAGGTCTCTAAATATTCATCTGACGTTAGTGGTTCTGCTTTCGCATACGAAATGGATAAAACAAGCGATCTGGCATCTGAAATAACCTGACGTTGGCCAGGGTTTGAGATAATGTATTCATTCCAAAATAGAGAGGATTCTTCATTTGGGTGCTTCACCCAAGCAACAAAAAAATCATCTGTAACAAAATCAACTACGCTGTAGTCACGGTATTTCATTGGTTTTCATGCGTTTCTACCTATCTAGTAGAATAAACCAAATGAAAGTGTCCATTTTTTGAAGAAAAAAAATTCTTACTTCAACTATTTAATGAAAAAAAGAACATTATTCCGAATTATTTACAAACACTAAATGAATATATGGCGCATAGAATGCAGTGCTCTCCCAACTAACTTTCTGGCAGAGCTTTTGTCACTCACATTCATAATGTCTTTGATCTCTTCAAACGTGAACCCTTCATAGTAGTAAAGAATGATAGCTTGTCTTTGCTTTTCAGATAGCTGATTAAGAGCCTTGGTTAATCTTCCACGTTGGATCTTGGTATTTTCTTCATCAATAAGCCTAACATCACTGGTCAGGCTTATAGCCCAGTTGGCAGGAGGGTCATTCGACGGTTCAAACGATTTTAGTTGCGTTTCTTTTTTGAGAATGGACATAAGCGTCCGATGCAAGGCCTTGTACAGGTATGGCTTAATCTTTTCCACACGTTGTTCTTTACCTTGCCTTTGCTTCAGGTACAAGAAAAGGTCCTGAATTGCATCCAGAACGATGGCCCTGGATGCAAACTGGACACCAAATGTAAATAACCGGTGGACATATTCGTTATAGATATACACGAATGCTTCATCATCTCCGGCACAATAGGCTTGCCAAATTTCTTCATCTTTTCTATCAGAAAATCTCTGCTTGCTCTTTTTCAAAGATGGAGCTTTGTGTACATCTAAAGGATATATTTTTTTCTCGCCCATTTGATCGGTTATTTATGCAAATGATTCATCAATGTGAACTACTCATCCCCCGGGAAGAAGAGTGTGTCTTCATGATTTTCCATTGGTCGTTTTCAAACTTCAAAACCGATGTAGCTACTCCTTTACGCTCAATTACCTGGCCCTCAGGTTCATCCGATTTCACCACGATTTTAAAGGTATAAGTCTCCGTAGTAAAGGCATACGGCATATCAATTTTCACTTTGATTTTATGATCATTGAAGTCAAATGACTCAAAAGCTTCTAACTCTGGTGCCAGATGATGATCTAAATAGTGCGAAAATGAACCTTCCGAACCACCCGATTCAAATACTTCAGAGTCTTTCAGGAAGAGTTCATTTAAACCTTCCACGCTTAGTGCTTCTATACCATTCTTGTATGTAGTTATTACTTCTTTCACCTTCGTTTCTTCTTCCGACAAGTTCACATTTCCGTACTGGTCAGTGGAAGTATTGCAAGCGCTAAGAATGAATGTAATAAGCACTGCAGGTAGTATTATTTTTTTTTGAAATTTCATGTTTGTTTTTGGTTGATATGATTGGGCAAACTGCATTTCTATAGCTTCCCAAAATCATAGGTTAATTCATAATTGATTTAAAACTCATTCGTCTTCAAGGGGTACAGTTTCTATTGATTTGATCAGGATTTCACCTGTTCCGTCTAGCATGATACCTACGTATCCATTTTTCATCTTGTCCCCATGACCATGAGTTACTGTCTTATTTCCGATGTATCCTTTATAGTGGGTTCCGGCAGCTGACACACGAAGGTTGATCCAATCCTCATCCGATTCGAATTCTGACTCGTCAAAAACCATTTCATCTCCCTGCACGATCCTTCCCAGCTTCATATTGTTTCCATTTACCGCCACAAATTCATGATTGTGGGCATTACTGGCATGGTGTATCAGTTTATAGGTTCCCTGAAAGGAGCTGGCATTTAAACTGACAGCCATTCCGATATTTCCATACGACTGATGAAATACAAACGCCACTGGTTGACCGTTTGCAGTTAATTTCAAGACATTGTCGCTTGCAACCTCTGTTACTTCAGGGGCTATATTTTCCATCGCCCCGGCTATGAAGTGAAAGTCAGATCGGATGAGCTCCTCGCCGTTACCGGATGGTGTCCATGTTTTTCCTTCACCTTCATCCATAGATGCCTTACCATGACTACCATGATCATGACCCCCTGATGCTTCACCATGGTCATGACCATCCTCACTTTCGGTCATTTCAGAATGATCGTGTCCGGATTCTTCCTCTTCAGATTTTTTCCCACCTGAGCAGGCCGCAACACCCAACATTAGCATGAAGAGGATAGCGGAATAAATTGTTGATTTCAGTTCTTTCATTTTTTATATTATTTGAATTGTTCAATAATTATTTTTTTGTTCCCGCGCCGTATTTGTAAACCAGCTTTCCCCCAAGGTCCGCTGTTTTAGCCACCATGCCCATTCCGACCAGTCCCAATATCAGCAGGCCAATCGCCATCAATTTTTTGGTATCCAGGCTTTTCCAATAGAGGAATCCTCGCAAAACAGCATATCCTGCAAAAAAGTAAAGCGTGTAATGCCCCCAATCTGAGTGCTGGCTGGCTGTGACTTCTCCCTGAAATGGGACGGAAACCATATCGATGGCCTGGTCCCCAGAGAGATACGCAGCAAAAGCACTGACAGCAGCCAAAGCATACAAACTCATCGCTCCATTTCGTGTCCAGGTGCTCTTTTTGATGACAAAAACCACATCAAACAGCAAAGCAACAGCCCATAGAGCAATAGGAAAGTGAATAATCAATGGATGGATATTTGGCATCCATTCCGGTAAAAGCGCTTCCATTTTATTCAATGGTTTCTTTTACACTTCCACACGACGGCATTTTATCACCAAAATATGGATTTGCAATTTTAGCATCATTTGATAGCCATGAAGCACCCGCATTGTCATTGGCCATGGGGCAATAATCCACGTAAATAGCTCCCATGGTTAATTTGGAGTTTTTTACCAACTCGATCATTTCAGCACTCAACATGGCAAACATCTTTCGCTTATCTTCAATGCTTTTGGCTTCTGAAACCATTTTTGCGCCAGTGAATGCTTTGTTGCCATTTTTCACCTCTTGGAGGGCAAGGACGAGCTGTGCTGCCGCATCATTTGATTTCAAAACGTCTGACGCAAAAAGGGCGTCTTTCAATGCTGTATACTTCAGGTATGCTTCACCCATCTCCTGGCTCTTAAACATTGGGCCCATTTGATCTGTATTTTTTTTAGTTTCATTGCCATGGCTTCCATGGCTATGCTGTGCGAAAGTCCCCCAACTGCTTACAGTCAGAAAGACCAATAGAATTGATTTTTTCATTGGAATATTATTTTACGGTTGAAAAGATTAAAGGGAAAATATGAAAAGGCTTACCTTTTGTCCCAACGTTTTAAAAAAGGTATGATACACAACGTTCTTATAGTTGTGGATTACTAAAGCCTTGCACGTAAAAGTGACCTTATATAAAGGTATTATATCCGGAAGACCTGGAATAAAATAAGGATAGAAGCCTGCCGGGGAGGCGGCCTATCTATTTCGTATAATAGAGTGGTTAATTCTTTATAGCTATTGGTAAATTGAGCAATAAAATGCTCAACCTGATTGAGTTGAAAATTGGAAAACGAAACTTGTAATTCTTTAACAAGAATTTTGGCATCATATACGACTTGGGCGGTAAAATCATCACAGCATTCCTCTCCTTCTGATGCTGAATGGTCATGACTATGGGCATCATGACCATGGTCATGTGAATGGTGGCCTTCTGAATGGCTCTTTTCTTCATGAGTGTAATTGTGGTCAAACCCTGCGACATCACCCAGATTACAGACAAAATAAACCAGAAAGGCACCCAAATAGGTACTAAGCAGGGAAAAGGAGAAAATACGATTTTTTAAAGTTCCCACTTTGGATTCAATTCTACTTATTAAAGGTAAGTAGGATCACTCAATATTCAAAACCCTTCTTGTTTTGAAAAAACAACGGATTCTTTACAGCATACTGAGAACACTGGTGAAAAAAATAAAACCTAATAAACTGAAAGAGGTTTCCCATAAAGATCGGGAAACCTCACTCAACCTAATGACTAAAAGTCTGCCCTCACACCAAAATTGATCATTCTTGGAGCTCCGGGCCTAAGGCCGGCAGGACGGGCAGCCACTGCATATTTATTATCAAAAACATTGCTTACCGAAATATTGGCTGAAAGAAATTTATTGATAATAACATTGGCTGAAAGATCAAAAACCATGAACCCGTCTATGCGCTCACCGGGAACTGTGTCCTCAGCACCCGGAACAGTACCAATATCACCCTGATATTTGGTATTAAAAAATAAGGATGCTCGTTTATGCTGGATGCCCACGTTGACATATACCTGATGATTAGCAATATAGGGCAGCTGATCTCCTTTATTAACCATTCCCCAGGGTTCAAGTTCAGATTCAAAACTCTTACTAAAATAAGCATCCGTATACGTATATGCAGCTACCACCGGCAATGAAATAGTGCTACTTGTATTTACCGCATCAAACCCAACTTGAAACTCCAAACCCCTAGTTATGGCCGTTCCTGCATTAAACGCATCTCCTGAACCTATGCCACCTGCGGCAGCAATATCCCTGCCAAGTAAGCTTTGGTAATCTGTATAAAACAACACTGCTGATCCTTCCACTTTACTATTGGTTTTCCTGATCCCCAGTTCATAGTTCGTACTCAACTCCGGGTCAGTATCATCTGAGCTGCCAGCCGGAGCAAACCCTCTGTGCACACCGCTGAACAAATTGAGTTGGCCGGATAACTGATAATTTACACCTACGCCAGGCAACCAAACACTGAAGCTATTTGATCTTGTCTGTAGATCACTACCAGTTCTCTCCACATCATTTTTCCCATAGTCTTTCCGGCTCACAGTTATATTCTCATAACGGATACCCGGGGTAAAACTCCATCGGTTTACATCTAGTTGATAGAGTATATAGCCGGCAAAAGCTTTTGCTGATTCTACTCTATTTGCTTGTGTACCGGGTGTTCCAGGCTGTATTAGCTTAATGGTACCATCGTTTATGGCATAAAGGTCTTCCCATTGATAGCGGTCCTCTTCGTCCTCATGCCATCTGCCACTTACATGAATATCATGCGAAACGTTCCCGGTTTCAAATTCATAATCCACTACTGACTGAACTCCCTGAGCATAGTATTCTCTGTTATTAGCTCTTAAGCTTAGGCTAGCCGTATCAGCAATACTTTGCCCCCTCAGCAGTTGGTATGCGGCTGGGAAGGTTTCCGGATTATCAAGTACTGAGGAGAGTGAGGGGCCATCAACGATACCCTGCAATTTGTACCAGTTTCTTGCAAAATCATTTCGATAGGCAGTAGTTACAATATTGACACCACCGGGCATTTCTATGTAATGCTGAAGTGAAAACCTGGACTGCTCAGCATCCATATTGTCCAACTGTGAGGCCGCATATCGCTGATACGGATTGTCATCAAAGTCAGATGCAGTTAACCCCAGGTAGGTTTCGTTGGCGTCTTCAAATGTTTGGCCCATGGTCATATTCAAAGACTGATACACCTTAGCATCCGCTTTGGTATTAATCCCTACTTTTATTTGATAGTCTTTCTTATCGAACCCGGTATCATCTCCATTTTCAAGTTCTTTAAACCCATCTGCACCGTATTGAAAAGTCTCGACAAGAAAGCCTACCTGCTCTGATTTGGTACCTACGTAAGCGTGTAAGTTTTTGTATCCATAGCTCCCGCTTGTCAATTGAAATTTGCTTGCAAACCGATTTGGAATCGGGGTGGACATTAAGTTGATGGCCCCACCTGTTGTAAACGGACCAAACCGGATCTGGCTGGCACCTTTGAGCACTTCCACACTATTCATACGGCCCATAGTGGGAAAATAATAAGCAGAGGGTGATGAGTAAGGTGCCGGTGCAGCCAATATCCCGTCTTCCATAATGGTAATGCGAGCGCTTCTTTCCAGGCTGGAGCCCCTAAGACCTATGTTAGGTCTTAGGCCAAAACCATCTTCTTCCTGGACGTTTACACCGGGCACCATTTTCATGATGTCATTCACGTTGGTGTAGTTATAGTTTTTCAGCTCTACAGCAGAAATGTATTGTACTGATCCAGGGATTTCCTTTAACCCAACTCTCCCGAGCGTGAGGCTTTGGCTTTCTATGACTAATTGAGGCAAGACGAGTATGTTTTCCTCTAGTTCTATGTTATCACCTGTACCAACTTTATCAATAGCTATCGTCAGCGAATTAAAGCCTATGCAGGAAATAGTAATTTCCTCAGAAGTGGCCGGAGCATATTCGATTTTGAAATACCCCTGTCCATCAGTCCTGGTACCTATTTGGGTATTTTCAACACTTACATTTGCATGAGGAATGCCTTTGCTTGTTCCCTTTTCAGTAACTCTACCTTCGATTGTTTTGGTTTGAGCAAAAGAGTAGACTGATATTATCATTAATAAGAATGTATATATGCCTCGCATTGACTTGAATTGTTATTTATAATTATTCTTAATAGTACAAAGTACAGACTTTAGTTATTATCCTACAATAGCCATTGCTAGTGAATTTTGAATGCTCCGATTCATTATTACTAGTGAGAGAAATGGGCATTAAGCCCCTGTTAACTCCCTGGATGATCTGCTCAAATGGTTGATAACGTTTTCCAGCTATTTCTAATCTCCAGTGCTATCATTCCAAGGTTTTCATTTTCCACAGCTTCCATAGACAAAAGCGGACATAGGCTACATCAATATGATTAGCTTCCTGTTTTACGATCACGTTGCAAAGGAGCATTAACCAGATAAAGTCTTCAGCCCTGAGAGCCTGTGTGCATACGATGGATTCCAGGATGTGGCAGAGGTTGAAATCCACATCTAGTTCTCTTTAGAGTAGCTCTTACACCATTTCAGTGAGAATGCCAAAACCTTCATCTATAAGGACATCAATTTCTATTACCGATGGAATCTTTGATTAAAAATTCATCCAAGGTTGGTGTAAGATCAGGCTGAATTTTTACTGTCGCTTTCATGATTTTCTGACCTTAAAAAATTTGAATTCTCTTTTGTTATATGAAACTCCAAAAAGAAAAAATCCGGATAGTACAGTGATCAGCCCGAGGATTGAAAACGCCTTGAGTAACCCATTACCAAAATCATCCCTGGTTTCATAATCCATGGTGTGCATCATCCAGAGCCAATCAAATGCTCTCCAGTTGTTGTGTCTGATGCGCTCAAACTGTCCAGTGACAGCATCCACATACACAACCGGGTCTCCCTCATAATCAAATGCAATGGACCATACCGGAAGGTGGCGTTCCCTATATTCATGATGACCACCTACTTCTGCCAATAATTGAGCTTCTTTTATTTCCGCTTTGAATGTGATATAGGACTTGGCAATTTCTTTCGCCTCGTCTTCAGTGAATTGCGGTTTTACTTGCCCCGTTTTTGCGGAGAATAACCTGTATTCCCCTGTCATCAATTGGAGCTGATAATAGGGTTCACCAAGTGCCTCCACTAGTTCGATTTTGGCTATTGGCTTCAAGGGTTGCGTACTATTTATCTTAATGAGTATGCTATCCGGAGCGATTAGACCAGATGTGGGAGAGAAGCCTTTTTTTTCCATCACCAAGTGCTCTCCATGTATCTTATCAATATCACTCCAACTAAAGTAGAGCCCGCCAAGTGTCCAAAATAAAAATTGAATGCCTAGAAACAAACCTAAATACCGATGTGCTTTTCTGATGTAGTAGTTGGTGTTGCGCTTCATTATTTTTTCTTTGTTCCCACGTAATAACAGAACGACCCGATACGTGTATTGATAAAACCAGTCTCCTTTACATCGGTAAAGCCAGCCTTCCGTATATATTCAGGCAGTAATCCTTTTACATTGGGAGTAGTCGTTTTGAAACCGTCCAGTAACTGTACAATATAAAAGGAAATGCGCATCCATCGGTTCTTTGCCTTGCCCCAATCCCCAACGATGAGCCTGCCGTCTGGCTTCAAAACACGGTGTATCTCTTTTAAGCTTTCCAGTTTGGCTTGCTCATTCAACTGATGAAAGACCAGGCAACTGTAGACTTTGTCAAAAGTATGGTCTTCATAAGGAAAGGCCGATCCTCCATATAGTTGAAGATCCATTTGAATGTCTTTTCCCTTCAATTTTGAGTTAGCGATCTCTTTTACTTTGGGGTCAATATCTAATCCATGGAAATGTGACTGAGGTGACTTTTGAGTTGCTAGTACTAGGTTAGTCCCTGTTCCATAGCCAAATTCAAGAATTTTTTCATTAGGCTGAGGATCAATCCTTTCGATAAGCAGATTCCTAAATTTCTTCTCCGGCATGGTGAGTTTGATAGTGTAATCATAAAGCCCAGTAAGGAAATTAAAACCTAATGCCGGAATAAATTCCTTTTCTTTTTTATACTTTTTCTTCATGTTCGAAATTTTGATTTTGGTATGTGCCGCTCTATCGACCATGGTTAAGATCCTGCACCTTTTTCTTGTTTGTATTTGGTGTAGGTTTCCTCTGACTCGAAGTAAAAAACCTCGCCTGTGGCTTTTGATTTTAATACAATGAATGCATCTGCTTTGTCCACCGGCTGTCCGGTATATGGGTCAGTCCCATACCTCACAGACTCCAAGTTATTTAACTTGTCTACACACATCTCACAGCATCCGTAATATATCTTTCCCTCCACAGGTACCTCTATCTGATTTACTCCCATGTAGGCGTCATTTACCATGCACACTTTGTTGTTTGGTAATTGTTCATCTATGGATACCCATGTAGTTGGGGAAGTATTGTTCCATATGTTATAGGCAATTATACTTAGGACTACCATACCAAAGAAGGCTAGCACTATGATTGACTGTTTGTCCAATTTAACCTCTTTCTCTTTTTGTTTTAAACGTTTTGCTCGCTTCATAACAGGTGTCTTTTGTCCTGTCTAAGGGGGTGCTTGTAAACCATATTCTTTCTGGTCTATTTGAAGCATCCCCTAATCAGGATTTTAAATATTCTAGTGAGAGATGGATTCATGGTCGCCCATCAAGCCATCCATTAACTCGTGATCTTCGGCATGATGACCGTCCTGATCATCGTGTCCGTTCATCCCATTTGAACCCATATGCATACCATCAGTATCGTGATGATGGTCATCATGTCCATTTTCGTGCGAATAGTTTTCATGATGTTCTTCATAAAGGTTTTGAAAATGGTGAAACAGTGAGTCATGCAAATGAATGCCATCCAAATCGTCATCCTGAACAGATATTTTGAAGGCTTCATTCTCATTGACTGCATTTGTGTAGGCCTCCCTCAAGCCGTTCAGTGATTCCAAATCTGCTTGAGAAAGTCCGTTGTGCATATCGTCATCATTGCAGGAATAGAGGCCAATGGCCAAGCCCAACAATACTGTCGCTATAATTTTTGTGGCTTTCATGGTTATAGGTATTTAGTTGATAATTTCTTTAGTGCTGCCACAAGAGAGCATATTGCCACTGAAATAAGGATTTCGTATTTCTTTTGTATCGCTTAGCCAATAAGCTCCCTGATTGTTAAGTGCCATAGGACAGTACTGGTAATACACTGAAGCCCCTATTATGCCAAAGGTTTTGATGCTTTTAAATAATGCCTGGTTAAAAGAATCGTAAGCAGCTTTTTGATCTTTGGTATCTTTAGATTCTGTCATTTTATCCAAAGCTGTATTCATCACCTTCAGATTCATCATCCATTCCATGTGCGCTTCGGAGCTCTTGAGTAAGCCCATGTCTATCTTTCCTAATGTCGCCTTTACCTGTAAGCCGCTATTGGAAATGCCTTCCACTTCACCGGTTAAAAAACTGTCTGCCAACTCAAACGAGGTATTGTAAACCTCTGTAAGCTGTTTCTTAAAATCATTGCTTACATCATAGGACATTGTCTTCCCTTCTTCCATTTTCATTCCTGAATGCATGGAATGATCCATTTTAGAGCCTTCTTTTTTGTCATTTGATCCATGATTATGCTGCGCATTGGCAGCCCCCAATGCTACAAAGAGGGCTACTATCATTATTAATTGCTTTTTCATATTATCTTGTATTTTTCTATATTATTGATTTTAGTTTCCATCTCCTCCCGTATCCACTATCACTGGTAGGCCATCTTTGCCCATAGGGATGAAGAAAAATTTGGTATTAGGGCTGTTCGTTAGCTTATCCTGTACCTCCAATGCCTTATACTGAAGGTATTTTTGGGTGAGCCCTGCATCTATGATCTGCTGGGCATCTCGCTGGCCTTTTGCTAAAATGCGTTGGATCTCTGCCTGCTTCTCCGCAATTTTTATTTCATAGTCTTTTTGCTGAATGTCCTGCTCAACTGCCAGTTTTCTATCCACAGCTGAAGTAACAACCTGTGGATATTTAATATGGTCGATGGTTACATTATCGATCTCAAGGTGTTTGCCCTCAATTTTAGTTACCAACTGCCTGAAAATTTCCTTTTCAATATCCGGGCTCTTTGGCGAGACTACTTTGTAATCGTAACTCGCGAAAATATTTCTTGTAAGGCTCACAAATTCAGGTCTTACTACATTTTTGTAATAGTTCTGACCAACCTCTAATTCCAATTGAGCCAGCTCAGCCTCAATCGGTCTTAAAGTAACAGATACAGTGATTGGGATATGGAGTTCATCCTTGGTGAGAACAGCCACATTCTCCGTGTAAGTTTGCCACTGCACACTATAACGCACGACCCCATTCCAGGGCATATGCCACACAATACCATCTTTATATACTTGCTCCGTTTTCAATCCATTTCCATACGGGCTCCATTTCATAGCGTGTGTACCGGGCTTTACCACTGAGCAGCCAATTGCAAAAAGAGTAATCACTGCTATACTTAAAATACTGAATCTACTTTTCATTGTTTTGATGTTTAATTATTCCTTGATAAATCAAAACGTGTATGGAATCATGTGTATTTAAGGTATTTGGGTTATAATTTAAGAAATCAGGGTTCCTATTATTGGCCCATTGCATCGGCTATTGCAAGGCCCATTGCCACTAGCAGAAGAAGCAACCAAAACCCACGTGCCATCCACTTCTTTATATTCGAAGGCTTGGAGGTATCATCCATTTTGCAACATTCTTTCATAGCATTATTCTTTTATCAAATAGCATAATTGAGATCCCCGGTATGAATACCCAGTGACCGGGGACTCACCACCACTCACTTAATCACCGCTTTGTTTTCTCCACAGGTGAGCATGGCATCACCGAAGTAAGGATTTTTAATTTCCTCTACTGCGCTCAACCAGTAGGCCCCTTTGTTATCCCTGGCCATTGGGCAGTACTGGTAATAAATCGTTTCACCAGTTGTACCAAACATCTTGATAGCACTGTAAAGCGCATCGCTAAAATCCGCAAAGGCAAGGCGCTGCTTTTCTATGTCACTGCCTGACTCGATGTTACCCAGTGTTGTTTTCAGCGTTTTTAGACTGTTCATCCACTGGTTGTGCATTTCTCCTTTAACCAGGCTCATATCCACTTTGTCCAAAGCCGATTTAACACTACCAGCCTGTTTCTTGGCTGCCGTAGCATCTGTAGCTAAAAATGCTTTCTGCAAATCAAGATGTACTTGGTACACATTGGTTAGTTGCTGCTTAAAGTTTTCATCGACTGACATGTCCATTTTC
>NZ_JAVKDX010000014.1:0-146899 GCF_040223195.1 Ekhidna sp.
TTCTGAGTTTTTCCGCTTTTGGGCAGAAGTTTCCAGTAATTCTTGATCCACTTGAACCTAATGGCAACCTCTCAACAATTCACATGATCCAAGGTGGATTTGAAATTATTGGCATTTCAGACAACTTTGAAACATTCCGACCGGAGACTTTTGACAACATCAACTATCAAAATGACAGTGTCACTCATAGTCATGCTCCAATAATTTATGACGCAGATGAGGTCTTTGATACAACCTCAATAACTATTGACTTGGTTTTTGATGATGAAATTCCTCCAAACGAACAACCACCCCCGCCACCACCTGTTGCAGAGGCAATTAAGCCATATTCATTTGGAACAGGTCTTCTAATACGTGTTGATACAAGTCAAATTATCTCAATACCAGATTACACGGATAACGCAATAGTCAACCTTCATGGCGGTGAATCTGTCAGGGAGATTTATGAATCAGAACTAGACTTTTTGGATAAGTATTACAGTCCGTCAACTAACATGGTAGAAGGCTATCCAGTATTAATTGAGAACATTTCAGATTCTATATGGAATATTGACACCCAGGAAGGGTGGGTTTTTATGATTCAAGAAGCGAAGAACGAACAGGGAGAATGGAAGCCAATTGAATACATCGATTATCGCGCTGTATGTGGAAACAGTTTCTGGTCTGAGAAACTTCCGCCCAAACATTACTTAATCTCAAAAATTTACAAATATGACGGTGAACTCAGGACGAAATTGCGAGTACGATTTGTGACTGAAAACCAGATATTCATCTCAAATGAATTTATCGGAATGATAAACCTCTCACAATTTGAAGCGCCTGAATTCCTTCCATTGTTTACGGACAACATTAACGAACACTTTCTGAAGAACTAAAACGAGACCTAACAGACGCTGATCAGGCATATGCCTTAGTGCATTCTGGCTGATTTTGCTGCAAATCGACCGTGATATCTGCCGCTGAGAAATGGCAGTGCTTTCTACATACTTCTGCTCGCAGGATTTTTTACTTTCAGAACGCAGTGCCATTTGGAACCGTTGTGAGCTTCGGCAGATTTCACTACTTTAGTACCATTCACTAGCTGCGGGACATACGCCCGATAGCTGTACGTTATGTACCATATCTCCATGAAACATTTTTTAGTCATCACTCTACTAATTTGCTCTTTAACTGGCTTTTCTCAATCAAGAGATTACAAAGGGGCACTTATTAACTTTCATAAAGATCTATTGGCAGGTAGGTTAAGAACTCCTGAAGCATACAAAGAATACTCATTCGAAGGGCATGCTGTTGAAGAGGATGAACACCCTGGCTTCATTAAGCAATACAATGCATTGATTACTAATGTAACTGGCTCACAAATTAACCCTATCATAGAGAAAATACAGAACAGCAAAATTCTAGATTATGGTTCTCCATCATCGGTTCAGATTGAATTGATTTTTGGAGATGACTTTCTAATTTATTCGCTTAATAAGTATGAGGATGAACCTATCACAATCGGAATTTCTTTGAATGGATTATCCCTTTTCAATCATATTATTAAAGATGCCTCTAACGTATATAAAACCGAGAGGTACGCTGTTATTAACGACCCTGATGGTTATACAAATGTCAGAAAAGAACCAAGTTCAAAATCAGGTATTGTAACTCGTGTAGATGAAAATCAAGTTTTCATTTATTATCCAAGTCCAAAAGCGAGCTGGATAGAGGTCCTTATTAACAATGAAACAACGGGTTTTATGCACAAATCTAGAATTAAGCCTGTATATGAACTTGAAGCTTTTCAACGAAAACAAGTTGAGAAGTGCAGGGTAAGGTGGGAAAACTGCTCAATCTCAAATTAAGGTACATAACAGACGCTCAAAGTGCATATGTCTGAGTGCTTCTAGCCTATTTCTTTGGGAACAAACCGTAAAGCTGCGCCTTCTGAAAGTTCAGCTCTTTGATCGTCTTTTATGCTTCTGGCGATCCACTTCTCAACGCAGCTTTCCATAAGAAACAGTTGTGCGAGTGGCGCAGCTTTACTAGCTTAGTTTTTCATCAGCAAAGTTCGGGACATACGCACTTTAGCTGAACGTTAGTACCCATCTCACCTTGAAATCAAATGAACCTAACTGGAATAATAAAAAGCATTTTCATAGTAGGAATGGCAACTTTTGTCTTCATAATGCCTATTAACTATGTTAACATGAATACACTTCCCTTTATTCTCCAATTTACTGTCGGAGCGCTCATTGGTTGGATAATCTTTGGAACTCTAATTCTTTACGCATTGATAAAATTCTTTGGAGGAACGGTAACGAAACCTAACTGGAACAACAATCCTCTTAATTTCAAGGAACCTTTTAACTTAATTCAATTTATCGGTATTGGGGCAATCATCATTGGACTTGGTAACGTAACTGGGTTCTTTGTTGAGAACTCAATCGTTAGCCTCTTCGGCTTACAATTCATTTGTACTGGAATAGGTTTTCTGATTAGCATGAAAGTATCGGAACGAATTCTTACAGGTACTAACAAGCGCTAGCGATGCAGATGTCAAACTGCTACTAGCAAATATGGCAGTAAATCACCGCTCCCCTTCCCTTCTGTGACTTTCCGTTCGTTGAAGAACTGTGGGCAGTTCTGGCGGATGTTTGGGTTATCGCAGTGTTTTATTGAAAGCGTTGTGCGTGTGGTTCAGGATCGCTAGTTTTATCAGAAATTGCCAAGCTCGGGACATCCGCCCGCTAGCTAGGCGTTACCTATCATTATGCGAGCACTGCTAACTATTCTCATAACTCTCTATTGGCTTAACGCTGTATCTCAGGAAGTTGTAACCGACTGGGAAGAGCTTGCAGATCAGACAACCCTTAACGAGTACATTGAAAATCAAGCCTACTCTCATTTGAATTTCACACCAACAGAGGAAGACACAACAAACAATTCTGGTGTACAGATTTCTCATAGCTCAACAGATACAAAACTGTTTATTCGAGATAAAGCAAGTATCACTCCCTCTGATACACCTTTGATAGTAATCAACGGATATCCAATTGAACGTCAGAAAATTCTAAATGAAATCATATTGACCGATATTCAGAAAATCTCTCTACTCAAGTCAAATGAACAATCAGAGGCTATCTATGGTATTCGTGGAAAGCATGGTGTTGTTCTTATTGAAATGAATAAGCGTAAGTGGAAGAAACTCTCCAAAAGAGAGCAAAACAATTAACCAAAATTCGTGAGTACTGATATAGACTTTATAGCTGAACTTTATTTTAGGACACCTGAACAAGGAGGTCGATCAACGCAAGCATCTTCCGGATACCGGCCAACCATAAAGTTCCCATTTGATAACATGCTAACTTCTGGCGAACAGATTTATGTTGGGCGAAACAACGTTGAACCAGGTGAAACAGTTAGAGCAAAAATTAAAATCGTAGCAGTTGAACACTTCAGAAACAGACTAACTGTAGGAACAAAGTTCGAATTTACTGAAGGAGCGACCATCATTGGAACTGGAAAAATATTAGAACTGGTTAACCCAGAACTAAAGAAACGATAGGTAACAGGCACTAGCGAGAATATGCCTGTGTGCTTTCTGCTAGTTTCTGTGCAATCCGACCGCTTCACCGCCCATTCTGCTACTTTTATTTCCCCTCGCTCCTTTCTTCTTTCTGGATTTAGTCTTGTGGAACGCAGTTCTTCGTGGATACCGTTGTAGGGGTTGGGCAGTTTCGCTAGTTTAGTGCTCTTTACAACTAGTGGGCATACTCTCGCTAGTTAGACGTTGTATGGCATTGACTGCACCATGAAATTAATTCACATTTTCGCTTTAGTCCTTCTTTTAATTACTTTTTTTGGATCCTGTCAACAGAAGAGTGAAAAGGCACATTTAGAATATTTCAGAGAACGAACATTTACATTCCTTGAACCTGCGAACAACGAAGAACATTACTTTACTGACAGTCTAAAATCATTCTGGAGAGCGGATACGGCCCAACTATATTTAGCGGAACGCATTATCCTCATAGCTCTTAACAACTTAGAAACGCAAAATTTTGTCTTTACCTCTGAAACTCTACCAAACTTCATGAGGCAATATGTCTGTTTCATTAACGAACAAAATGAACGCATGATTTGGGTTAACGCACATTGCAACCTACCTAAAGTACCACCGGATATTGATGCTGGTGAGACTGAATTCCAGCATATTGATTGGCGCAACGAACTGGTCATTATCGATGATGGCGGTGATTGTCATTGGAACATTTTGATCAATCTAGATAAAGGAACTTATTCAAATTTCTTCATCAATACTTAAAAAAACGCCATACAACATGTGCTATAGGTTATATGCCAGACTGCTTTCTGCCGGGGACAGTGCAACTCGACCACTTCACCGCCCATTCTGCTGATTTCATCACTTTTTGATCTGAAGTGCTTCTGGCATGGGACTTTCAAATTGCAGTTCTTTGTAGATACTGTTGTGGGGGTTGGGCAGTTTCGCTAGTTTTATCTGAACTTGCAAAGCTCGGGGCATACAACCCATAGCTGTGCGTTACAGACAATAGATCATCATGAAGTATATTTTCCTAACCTTCTTCGTAATACTGAGTTTGGCAGGTTTCGGTCAAGATGAAGGAATTGCAGAGATTCGGAGGCTGTATAAAGAGACACAGGACAACAAGTCAACCTATCAGAAATTAACCCAAGATGATTTTGAGAATTCATCAGAAGGTGGAGAACTAACGGCTTACAAGAATTCAAAAGAGGTTCGACTAATTGTAGCCAAGTATTATGGACACATGGGTAAGTCTGAATCTGAATTCTACTACCTGAACGGCCGAATCTATTTTATATTCCGAAAGGACTTCAGATATAACATGCCACCTACAGAATCAGGTTATGATCAGGACAAAACAACTGTTGAAGAATCCAGATACTATTTTTGGAACAACAAAATGATCCGGTGGATAACACCAGCTGGCAAGTATGTGGATGCCGAATCAACCGAATTCCTGAAAGAATCGGAAGAGAGTTCAGAATGGGCGGCTGAACTTTTAGGAATGGTAAAATAAAAGTCTGTAACAAGCGATATAGCGAATGGCCAAACTGCCTACCTGATAGTTCGGTGCAACTCGCCCGTGAATCTGCCCATTCTGCCAGCTTTTGCGCTTCTAGCTACTGTCTTCTTTCTGGACTTTGACTTTCAGATCGCAGTGCTTCGTAGTTGCCGTTGTAGGTGTTGGGCAGTTTCACTATTTTACTGCTTTTTACAGACTGATGTGGCCACTCGCCATATCTGATCGTTATCTGTTATAATGAGGCATTTCATCGCATTTTTTTCCATCATCTTTCTAACTTCTTGCGGCGACAAGAAGGAACTTGTAACTGAACGCTTCAACTCCGGAGCAATTGAATCTCAGGGAACACTTGTTAACGGTGTGAAAGAAGGTAAATGGATCTATTTCCACCCAGAAGGTGATACAGCAAAGATCGAACACTACAAATCGGGTGAACTCTTTCGACTTGACTCTTACGCTTACGGAGGTTGGGAACTTGCCGACTCAGCCGCTGAGGGAACTTACAGATACGAGCGAACACAAATAAAGAATGAAGAGAAAAACGGAGCTTTCACATCGTTTAGAAGAAACGGAACTATTGATGCTAAAGGCTACTACCTCAACAACTTGAAAACTGATACCATGAAATCATTCTCGGAGGACGGATATTTCATTGGTTATACGGTTTATGAACGGGATACCTCAACATACTTCAAGATTAACTGGCCGAACGGGCAAACTCGAATACTCGGTGAAAACGGCTTCAACGGCCGCAACTTAGTTTATGACTCACTTGGTAACTTGGAACTGGAACTACTGTTTGACATGAACGAAGGAACAGTTGACACGCTAAAGAAATACAACAGATAACAGGCACTAGCGCGAATATGCCTAAGTGCTTTCTGCCAGTTTCAGTGCAATACGACCGCTTCACCGCCCATTCTGCTACTCTTATTTCCCCTCGCTTCTTTCTTCTTTCTGGATTGAGACTTGCATAACGCAGTTCTTCGTGGATACCGTTGCGGAGGTTGGGCGGTTTCGCTAGATTAGTGCTCTTTACAACTGGTGGGCATACTCTCGCTAGTTAGACGTTACCCGCAAGGAGCACTTCGAATGCAGACTTTCTCAATTATCATATCAACCATCATTATCCTTTTGATAATTGCTGCGATTATCACGCTAATAAAGTATCCAAAACAAATTCTGATTGACGCCCCAGCCGGATTCATGAAAATTAGTGTTGAGCGTTTCTTATCGACCATCGCCTTCGTAACTATTCCAATCTGGCTTCCTTTTTGGTTCCTTGATAACCAGTTCAAATGGGGAATTTTCGAACTTAAATTCTTCAAGTTTTTCTACGAATTCGATACCAGTGAACCGAATGAAGATGAACAACCTGATATTGAATATCCTGTAAAAGAGAAATTGCAAATTGATTTCGAACTGCACACAAAATATTTCATTTCATCTCTTCAGGATTCTAAGAGAATAGTCAGTTCACTGGAAAATAACTTGGCTAACATAGATAAGAGTCTGAAAGACCCTCAGATTTTTAAGATTGGTGGACTAACTGTTGTTCGAACCTCAGAACTGAACTTGTATGACTTCAACCTGCTAATCCAATGCTTAGATAACGATTTTAAGAGGTCAAAGAACTTCGGATTCGCCAAGAACTCCAAAACCTCATTCTTTGGCATAGCGGATAAGAAAACTTTGAACAACATCGTTGGACAAACATCAACTGGAAACAACTATGCATATAGTTTGGTGAACGGACAAGAGAACTACCTCGGAATAAACAACGAGATAGACCTGAGCTCAAAGTATACCACAGATTTTTTTGACGAACTAACAGGAAAGATTCCAGCGGGTAACATTCGCTAGCACGAATACGCCTAAGTGGTTTTCTACTGAGTTTAGTGTCAAAATCACCATGAATCTGCCGCTGAGAAACCACCGTGCTTTCTACCGGGTTCGACTCGCAGGAGTTTTCATCTTTATGAACGCAGTGCATTCTGGATACTTTGTGAGCACCGGCAGATTCATTAGTTTTAACGGAACTTGCTAAGTTCGGGGCGCACTCCTGCTAGCTTGGCGTTACCTGTCACCGTGCCACTTGCCAAGTCATGTGCAATTAGCGAACTTTGAGCATGATCAAACGGGTTTATATCGACACGTCAGTATTTGGAGGCTATTTCGACACAGAATTTGACGGCCCAACTAAGAAATTCTTTGAAGTCTTAAAGACTCAGAATATCACAGTCTTGGTATCTGATATCCTCGAACTTGAAATTTATAATGCTCCCGATCGTATTGTTGAACTCTATGAGTCATTGAAGAACAATGAAAGAGTCGAACTAACTGAAGAAGCCAGGCAACTTGCTGAGATGTATATTTCAGAGAACGTAGTTGGACGAACAAGTATGGCTGACTGCCAACATATAGCTCTTGCAACAATTTACAAGGCTGACGTACTTGCCAGTTGGAACTTTAAGCATATAGTTAACCTTGAACGTATAAGAGGATATAATTCCATTAACTTTAGGGAAGGATATCAGATGACTGAGATTCGAACACCGAAGGAAATTTTTAGAGATGAAGACAGCAACTAGAACACAAACGATGGTAGAACGAATGAGAGAAATTCGTGATCAGGTTAGCCATGACATCATGAACATGTCATTAAGTGAGGAACGTGCCTATTTAGCTGAACAACTCAAAAAATTGAAGGCAAAACGTAAAAAGGCGAACAGGTAACAGGCACTAGCGCGAATATGCCTGTGTGCTTTCTGCCATTTTCAGTGCAACTCGACCGCTTCACCGCCCATTCTGCTACTTTCATTTCCCCTCCCTCCTTTTCGTCTTTCCGGATTAAGACTTTCACAACGCAGCTCTTCGTAGATACCGTTGCAGGGGTTGGGCAGTTTCGCTAGTTTAGTGCTCTTTACAACTGGTGGGCATACTCTCGCTAGTTAGACGTTATGGGCAATTGCCTAACTTTGAACGACCCGCTAACTAAATCTAAATCTAAATTGAAATGGAACAAAACAAAACCAAATGGTATGACAACAAAGTCTTGACCAACATACTGCTAATTTTATTCTTCCCTGTTGGGCTTTACGCATTATGGAAGTCCAACACCATAGCTAAATGGTGGAAAATCACCGCAACCATCATAATTGCTTTAACTGTGCTTGCAAACCTTGGTGATGATAAAAATAGTGGTAGTTCAGAGATTTCAAGTGCCGAGCAACCCTTGAACATCGAGTTAACTCAGGCTCAACGTGATAGTATAGCAGCGGTGGAACGAGCAAACATGATTGAAGAAAGGAAAAACGCAACGATTTCAGCAGGTGATCTGGTTTCATCATATACAAGCAACGAAGTAGCTGCAGACAACAACTTTAAAGGGAAAAAATTCTATGTTGAGGGCTACATTGAAAGTATTGGAAAGGACATACTTGACGACATATATGTTACCCTGAAATCTGGCGACCTGATAAGGAGCGTACAGTGTTATATCGAAGATCAGGACAAAGTTGCCCAATTGAGAAAAGGACAGAAAATCACTGTTATTGGTGAGTGTGATGGACTGATGATGAATGTCCTGATGAAAAACTGCAAGCTGGTGACTAATAAGGAAGACCTGTAAGCAGCCTTTTAATTCAGAATTCAATGTTTTGTTTTGTAAATTTGATAACTTAAAAGAACGTTGAATTTGAATAGAAGATATGCCAGAAATTTCCAGGTTTTATGGGATTATTATCAAGATGTACTTTAATGAACATAACCCGCCTCATTTTCATATAGAATATCAAGACTATGAGGCCGTTATGAATATTGAAACGGGAGAAGTAATAGGTAATATATCAAGACGTGCACTGAATTTAGTATATGACTGGTTGGATCAACATAGGGACGAACTTTTAGAAAACTGGAAACGAATAGAAGAAAGAAAACCACTTAATAAAATCAAACCTTTAGACTGATGAACACTGACATATTACTTATAAAGGTTGAACAAACCAAATACCTGAACGACTACAAAATACAGTTAACTTTTTCAGACGGACTATCCGGAGTTGTCGATTTGCAAGATGAAATTTGGGGAGAGGTTTTCGAACCATTGAAGGATGTAAACTATTTCAAGAATTTCACCAAAGATCGATGGACAATCGGTTGGGATTGTGGAGCAGATTTTGCACCAGAATTTCTTCACGAATTAACTCTGAGGCAGAACGAAAAAGCCCATAACAGACACTAAGCTCCATAGGCTTACAGAGCTATTTGCTGAGGAAAGTGCAAAACGAAACTTTAATAGATATTTGAACAGCCGAGCCTACGGAGCTTAGTTGGACGTTAGCAAAAATACCGTCCACTTGAACTCCGTAATCGAAATTAGTATCTTTGAATAAAACAATTTTGACATTGACTTCAATTGAAATATGTGCTGGTGCAGGGGGACAGGCTTTAGGTCTAGAAAAAGCTGGATTTGAACACTTGGCACTAGTTGAAATAGATAAACCTGCGTGCAACACATTAAAATTCAACAGACCAAATTGGAACGTTCAAAATATTGATATTCATTTTTTTGATGGAACACCCTTCAAATCCTTAAATATTGATTTGTTGGCTGGCGGAGTTCCTTGTCCACCTTTTTCGGATGCAGGTATGAAACTAGGTGAACATGATGAAAGAGATTTATTCCCAGAAGCTTTAAGGTTGGTTACTGAAATCGAACCTAAAGCTGTTATGCTAGAAAACGTCAGAGGCCTTTTCAATAAAAAATTTGATGGATACAGAGAAAGTATAGAATTATGGCTAAACGAACATGGCTATGAGACGGATTGGAGACTCGTAAATTCTTCAGATTTTGGTGTACCTCAACTTAGACCAAGAACGATTCTAATTGCCATGAAGCCAGAGTATTTTAAACATTTTCATTGGCCACACAAAAAGATTAAACCAAAAACAGTTGGTCAAGTCTTGTATGAAGATATGTCATCGGAAGGTTGGTTATTTGCTGACAGATGGAAGGAGCTTGCAAATGATATTGCACCAACTTTGGTTGGTGGATCAAAAAAGCATGGTGGTGCTGATTTGGGGCCGACAAGAGCAAAAAAGCAATGGGCAGAACTTTTTGTTGATGGCAAAGGCCTAGCCAACTCCCCACCAGTTAACGGTTATGAAGGTATGCCTCGATTAACAGTGGGAATGGCTGCTAAAATTCAGGGATTTCCTCCCGAATGGCAGATAACAGGAAAAAAAACTCCAGCATATCGACAGGTTGGAAACGCATTTCCACCACCAGTCGCAGAATCTATTGGAAATAAAATCAAAGACGCAATAATTAATGGCCAAAGCGAGCAAAGGAGCAAGAGCAAAGCTGAGAGAGTTTTTCCTTGAAAACATTGGAAAGAAGCTGGATTCTAACACCTTAAGAGAAGTTGCTGGAATTAGTGAATGGGCTAGAAGAGTCAGAGAGTTAAGGAACGAAGAAGGACTCGATATCCTGACTCACAATGATCGCAGTGACTTGAAGCCAGGAGAGTTACATCTTAACTACAGCAAAACCTAAACCTGCTTTCGAAAGAGGAATTTCCAAAGAAACAAGAGCTTATGTACTAGACAGAAATGGATTTACCTGTCAAATGTGTGGTGCGGCAGCAGGTGAACCTCATCCTTTTGATAACGGACGAATAACAAGATTGCACATTGGTCACATCATTGATAAATCCATGGGCGGAACTGATGAGGCCGGAAATCTTCGAGCCATTTGTTCAGTTTGTAATGAAGGTGCTTCGAACCTAACATTAAATCGACCTGACACTATAAAACTAATTGCTCAAGTAAGGAGGGCTCCCAGTTCTGACCAACTTGATGTATTGAAATGGTTGATTGGGAAATTTCCAAATCAAACCGCAGAAACACTTAAAAACCGTGAACAGTAAATTTGCTAACAAACACTAAAATGAATATGCGAATTGAGCTATTTGAAAGTACACTGCAAACTCGAAACCGCAGAGCTTCTAGCAACTGGGACGCATACTCTCGCTAGTTAGGCGTTCACATCCATTGACTGCCAATAGCAAATTTCTTATCTTTACAGCATGACGATTGAACAACGAAAACTAGAACTGATAACTTAGATAACTGCTATCCAGAATGAAGATTTGCTCGAACGCATTGAAGATTTTCGCAACAACCCTGAACACACCATTCTGGAACTCTTACGTGAGTCTAGTTTCGCCAAACTTGAGGACTGTATAGAACACATAAATTCTCGTGAACTTCTGGGTCGTAAATGAGAGCAGTTTGGACACCTCTTGGACTCAAATCCTTAGATAAAACAACCAACTTCATTGAGGAACAGTGGAACGAGGATGTTGCTGATAACTTTCTCGATAAGCTAGACGAACGTATTGAACAGCTTAAAGGGAATCCCCGAATTGGGCCAACCTACCAACAGACGGAATATAGGCAACTCTTGATTGAAGATGTTGTCTATATCAGCGCTGATCAAATTGATAAAGCATTCGATTTCTTCAAAAACGATCAGGACGCTACAAAAGATACTATTAAGAAATATTTCAAAGAACTGAAGTTTTTCAACAATAATGATTTCGGCTTTATTGACGTACACAACGAAAAACTCTTCTTTCAAAACACAGCAATCTTGCTAAAGATTGTTCAGATGCTTCAGGACATCCGATTGAAGACAGATAGCGAGTCTGCAAGTGAAGAAAATCAATTTTTGGGTGACATGTTTGAAGGCTTCTTGGATCAGGGAGTAAAACAATCTGAAGGGCAGTTTTTCACTCCAATGCCTATCGTGAAATTCATCCTAAAGTCACTTCCGCTTGAATCATTAATAACCAAAGGAGATGAGATTCCGAAAGTAATAGATTTTGCATGTGGAGCAGGTCATTTTCTGAATGAATATGCCAAAGAAATAAAACCGATAATTGAGAAGAAGAGAGAAGCAAAAATCAGTGATTTCTACGAAAATGTTTTTGGCATTGAAAAGGAGTATCGATTATCAAAAGTAGCCAAGGTATCTGCATTCATGTATGGCCAGGACAATATCAACATTATTTATTCTGATGCCCTTTCTTCTGGCAAACTAATGGATGATAAAAACATCAAGGATGACACTTTCTCCGCTCTGGTTGCCAATCCACCCTATTGTGTTAAAGGATTTCTTGAAACACTATCTGAAAATGAAAGGAAAAAGTTTCAATTGATTGAAACAATTGGAGAAAAGAGTTATCCGAATAACAACAGTATTGAAACTTTCTTTATTGAAAGAGCTAAACAACTATTAAAACCTGGTGGAGTTGCAGCTATCATTGTTCCTGTATCAATCCTCACTAAAGGAAAGTCAAAAAGCACATCTAAATCCACAAACATATACGTAGCAACTCGGGAAATTCTACTCAAATACTTTGATATTATTGCCATTGCTGAGTTTGGAAGTGTGACTTTTGGTAAAACTGGAACAAATACCGTGACACTTTTTTTAAGACGGAGAAAGGAAAATCCTGCACCCGCTGATCATTTCCTCAATCGTGTCAATGCATGGTTCAACTTTGATAAAACCAAAGACGGCTTGTTTGAAGATGAACACTTTTTAAAGCAATACTCTGCACATCTCGAACTTGAATTTGTAGATTATCAAACATTGCTACAAGGCATACCCAGCGAGAATTTCCGCTTTCTATTACTTTTATGGCCACAGCCCGCTAGTTGGGCGTTAAATACACAAGTAACCTGATCACTCCACCGGGTCATAGCCGCTCCCGCCCCACGGGTGGCACCTACTTATTCGCTTGATCCCCATCCATACCCCTTTCAACCCATATTTCTGGATGGCTTCTTTGGTGTATTGAGAGCAAGTGGGCGTGTATCTACAACTGCTGGGGAACAGCGGTGAAATCGAGTACTGGTAGATCAATACCGGGAAAATGAGGATTTTCTTCAAGATGCGGCTCACCTCACAAAAGTACCCATCAAAACTTGCACACTCACCAAAAAATCATTCTGTTTGTGCGTTACCTGTCAGCGTGGCTGGTAATCTGAGATTAAAGTGAGTGAAAAGAATCCTGCTGTTTTATGTATTGGCCGCATCGCTGACGAGCGCCTGGTCGCAAGAGCAAGACTCCAGCGAACTGCTCACCGTCAGCAACATCATCATTGAGGGCAACTTCAAAACGAAAGAGCGGATCATCACCCGGGAGCTCAGCTTCGAGGCGGGTGGCACCTACCAGCGATACCAGTTGGACAGCATGTTTGTCTGGGATCGTAACCGAATATACAGTACCAACCTTTTCAATAGTGTAAGGCTGGAAATCGTGAACCGGCAAGAGGGGCAAGCCGATATAAAAATTACCGTAGATGAACGGTGGTACCTCTATCCCCTACCCATTTTTCGTCTCATAGACCGCAACTTCAATGACTGGTGGGTCAATCGGGACAGGGATCTGAGCCGGGTCAATTACGGACTGAAGATCACTCAATTTAATTTCCGGGGAAGGAATGAGGTGCTGAGGCTTTGGATGCAATCCGGGTTTGAAACGGTGCTCAACCTCTACTATCAGGTGCCTTATATTGACAAAAAACAAAACCACGGCCTGCTGGTCAGCTCCAGCTATTTCGAATCGAAGAATGTGCCGGTGGTCACCATCGATAATGTCCGGCGCTTTGCTTCCTCCCAGGAGGAAATACTGCGCAAGGCGTATAGAAACACGGTAGCACATTCCTTCCGAAGTTCATTTTACTCCTATCATGTCACCACCATCGGGCATACCCGTGTGGATGTGCGGGATACGATAGCGGCCATCAACCCCAACTACCTGGGTGATGGACAGACACAACTCCAATATGTGACCCTTGGGCATTCATTTGTGTGGGACAAACGAAACAATGTCAATTATCCTACGGATGGTTCCTTTCATACGGTGGGACTTACGAAGGTAGGGCTGGGACTTTATGCTGATGGGGTGGACTACTGGCGGGCGCGGGTTGACCTTACCAAATATTGGGCCTTCAAAGACAATTTTTTCCTGGCTAGCAACATCATAGGGGTGAGCACTTTTCCGGCAGAGGAGCGAAGCTATTTTACCTATGCCTCCATCGGCTTCTTGAAGGAAGTGCTGCGGGGGTATGATTTGAACATCATCGAGGCGAGCTCCTATGCACTCCAGCGAAATGAATTTAAGCATCAGCTATTTGGCAGAAAGTACAATATCAGCAAGGTGATGCCCGTAAGGCAGTTTCAAACTTTCCCGATCACTATCTACGGAAAAGTCTTCTTCGATCAGGGCTATGCAGTGGGCTTCCCCGACTATGATGGGAGCGCACGGCTCACAGATAAATATTTGCACAGCCTTGGAGCAGGCTTAGATTTGGTATTGGTCAATGACATCACTTTCAGATTTGAGTTTTCGAGAAATGGGGAAGATCAAACCCACTTCTTCATCAACATTCTGTCCCTGCTTTAATCAAAGTTTTTCCATTCCTTCTTCTTCCCTTTTTTGAAGAAATACCACTGACCAATCTTCTCCCCACTTTTCCATGCACCTTCATAGAGTGGCTCACCCTCTTCATTTAAATATTTCCAAGGGCCATGCTCAAGGCCATCCCTGAGTTCACCCTCCTGATTCAGCTTTCCATTCTCAAAGTAGAATTTCCAAAATCCATTAGGGCTGCCCTGACGGTAAATCCCTATTCGCTTAATGCTCCCATTTTCATAGTAAAACCTCCACTCTCCTTCATAAAGCCCATCCCCATATTTCCCATACTTCTCCAGCTGGCCGGATGGATAGAAGTATTTGGCCGAGTCAGTCAGTAGATCATTATAATAAACCTCCGTGGAGATGAGTTTTCCTTCAAATGAATATTGCTTCATCTCTCCATCTAATTTTCCACCCTCATAATTCATTACCGCATTAAGGTTTCCATTTGGGTAGAGTACCTTCCATGTTCCTTCCCTTCTCCCATCAGCCACCAGTCCAATCGCTTTCACAGCACCATTATCATAGTAAATTGTATCAACGATCTGGGAGAAACCTAGGACTCCCTGAAGAAAAATCAATGCGAAAATCAACAACTTCATCACGAGTTAATTTACAATTATTGAATTAAAGGTATCAAATGCATACTTTGCAGACATGAAGCGCCTTGCGTGTATTGCCCTCACCCTCATCACTATTTGTGCCAAAGCTCAGGTTGGTTCTTTTAATCTGGGGGCACGTAGTGCCGGCATGGCCGGGGCGTCCCTTACACTCGGTGATGAATACAGTTTATTCAACAACATCGGGGGAATGGGCAGGGTAGAAAATCATGCAGCTTTTGCCACCTATCAAAACAGATACGGAATAAGCCAGTTTCAGGTAATTGGTGCCGGGGCACTATATCATACCGATATTGGAAACGCCGGAGTTGGTTTTTACAAATTTGGCGATGACCTGTACAGTGAGCAGCGTGTACACCTGGCAGTAGGAAACAAAATTCAAATGGTGAGTCTCGCTATTGGAGTAGATCTGCTTCAATATCATGTATCAACTGTTAGCACCAGTCAGGCACTGGCAATCCAGTTTGGAGGTATAGCTGAAATTACGCCTCAGCTACGTTTTGGGGCGCACGTTTTCAATCTTAACCAGGCAGAGGTTGGCTCAGAAACAGGAGATAAAATACCAACCGTGATGAAGGGCGGTCTCTCCTATCGTCCTTCCGAGGAACTCATGCTCAACCTGGAAGTAGAAAAAGACCTGGACTTTAATGAAGTATTCAAGGCAGGAATTGAATATCAGATTGTCGAGCATGTCTTCCTTAGGACAGGTATCAGCACCGAGCCATTTTTAGGAGCTTTTGGTGTAGGCTTCCACCCAAAAAACCTCAAGTTTGATTATGCCTTTTCCAACGATTCCAAACTTGAGAACATCCACGAAATATCGGTGGCATATTCATTTAAAAAATGAAAAAATGGCTCACCATAGTGCTCATATTTTCGGGCCTATCGGTCTTTTCACAAAATGAAGAAATAGACCTGGAGACTTTCGCAGAACGCCTCTTTCAGGTGCAGGATGAGGATGTGGCGTATGAGGATATTTACGAGTCGCTCCTGCTCTACTACACCAACAAACTCAACCTCAACAACGTGGAGCCCGAAGAGCTTGCCTCTTTATATATTCTTAATCCAGCCCAGCTATCAAATTTTTTCAATTACCGTGATCGGTTTGGGAATTTTCTTTCCATCAATGAACTGCAAGCTATCCCGGAAATGGATCTGGAGACCATCCGGCTATTGCTGCCATTTGTTACCGTAGAAGAGTCGACCACAGATAATCGTCCATTGGTAAAGCGAATACTTGAAGAAGAAAATAACTACTTTCTGATTCGCTACTCCAGAAGGCTGGAAGAGCAGGAAGGATACACGGCTGCTCTCCCATTGGATACTACATTCGTTGAAGATGAGAATGGCAATGTAGTGGATACGACCACCACAGCCCCCACACGATATGCCGGGTCTCCCAATAAAATTTATGGGAGGTTTCGCACCAGTCACCGGGATGATTTCAGCCTTGGTTTCACGTTCGAAAAAGATAATGGAGAGCAGTTTAGCTTTGATGATGGGCAGAAAGGATTTGACTTTTATTCCTATCACCTACTGTTGGAAAACAAATTTGGGTTTGAGAAGATCATGCTTGGAGATTTCCAACTGCAGGTCGGTCAGGGGATCGTTTTTGGAGCTGGGTTTAATGCCGGTAAAGGAGCGGAAACAGTCAATACGGCCAAACGAAACAGCCTGGGGCTGAGACCATATACTTCAGTGCTGGAAGCCGGGTTTTTCCGAGGTGCAGGGCTGGCAAAAAAGCAGGGGGATTTTGAGCTCACTATTTTCTACTCAGACATTAAGCAAGATGGCTCCATTCAGACCGACACGACTTTCTCTGACTTTGAAGAATTTGTAAACTCCATTCAAAATACGGGCTTTCACCGCACCCCCAATGAGTTGGAATCCAGGGATCAAATCACTGAGCAATCGATCGGCGGAGTGCTACATTATCAACCGCACCGTAGATTTTCTATTGGGATTTCAGGGCTCAATAGTCAATATAGTCGTCCGCTTCAGCGCAGGCCCAACAACTACAACCAGTTTGAATTCAAAGGAGATCACAACTACGTCACTTCTGCCTATGCCAATTACACCTGGCAGAATTTCACCTTCTTCGGTGAGGCCGCCCGATCCAAAAGTGGCGGTATAGGAGCCGTGGGTGGATTGGTAGCCAGCTTATCCAAGACGGTGGATATGGCGATGGTCTTCCGAAACTATGACCGGGACTTTCATTCGTTTTATGGCAATGCCTTTTCTGAAAACTCCCGAAACATCAATGAGCAGGGTACCTATTGGGGGGTAGCCATTAAGCCCAATCGCCAGCATAAATTGAATGTCTATTACGATCGCTTCAAGTTCCCATGGCTTAAATATCAGGCGGAGGCACCATCTGTTGGTAATGAGTGGCTCGCCCGCTACTCGTATTTCCCTACAAGGCAAGTTACACTCTATGCTCAAGTGAGGCAGCAAACACGACAGGTGACCGTGCCGAATGAAAACCTCAATGTGCTGGCCGATCAGGTCAAACGAAACTACATCTTCAATGTCAATTATGAGTTGAGACCCTGGCTGCAACTCAAAACGAAAGTCCAAAGCAGCACGCAGGACGAAGCGGATGTTTCCACCAAAGGATTTGCTATCATTCAGGATGTCAACTTTGATGTCTGGAAACTGAAGTTTAACACCCGGATGGCTCTTTTTGATACCGATGATTTTGACAATGCCCAATATGTCTATGAAAGTGATGTGTTGTACGCCTTCTCAATTCCCGCCTACAATGGAACAGGAGTCCGCTCCTATGCGATGGTGCGATACGATCTGATCAGGGATGTTTCAATTTGGCTTAGGTACGCACGGTTTACATTTAGAGACAGGGAAGTAGTGGGATCAGGGCTGGAAGAATCACAGGGAAAAACCTCCACAGAGATCAAAGTGATGCTTCGGGTCAAATTTTGAATTGGCTTGATTTCAATACCATTCTGGCGTAGGTTTACTTTTCTAACTAATAATAATGGAGGCCTTAAAGGAAGTCTGGAATAGCATTATCGAATTCTTAACCAAAGTGGGTGAATTATTCACCACCAACCTTTTTGAACTGGGGAACAGCAAAATAACGCTGGGCACAATCCTGTACTTTATTATCAGCTTCATCATCCTCACTTTTGTTGCCAAGCATTTCAGAAATCTGCTGGTCAATAAAATACTTGTGAAGGCCAATATGGAGCGAGGTGCCAGAAACTCCATCGGACTGATCACCCGGGTGATGATCATGTTTGTTGGCTCCATTTTCATCATCCAGAGTGCAGGTATAGATATGAGCTCATTGAGCCTGTTGGCCGGAGCGCTGGGTGTGGGTATCGGGTTTGGACTCCAAAATATCACGGACAATTTCATTTCCGGGATCATCATTCTCTTCGAAAAACCGATCAAGGTGGGAGACCGGATTGTGGTTGGAGATACCGAGGGGGATGTCATCAATATCTCCGTGCGCGCCACTACTATCTTAACCAATGAAAATGTTTCGATCATTGTACCAAACTCGGAATTCATCTCTTCACGTGTGATCAATTGGAGCCACAATGACCGAAACATCCGCTTCGATATTCCAGTGGGCGTGAGCTACAAAGAGGATCCTGTAGCCGTAAAAGAGGTGCTTATGAAAGTGGCACAGGAAAACGAGCATGTACTCAAGCACCCTGAGCCTTTCGTCTTCTTTGACGAGTTTGCAGACAGCTCACTAAATTTCACGCTGGCTGTATGGACCTCCACACACACCGATAAACCAAGAAGGCTAAAAACAGAATTGTACTTCGAGATTTTCAATAAGTTCAAAGAAAAGGGAATAGAAATTCCATTCCCTCAACGCGATGTATATATCAAATCAAATGTGGAACCTACGCCGCTGCAGAAGTAGCAGCCTCTTTGGGCGTTTCCCCAGCCTGGATTTGCTTCACTGTAAGGGTGCTATTGTCAGGGCTCCATCCCGGAGGGCCAAAAATGTACATCAGTGCTTCCTTCAGATTATTAGCCTTTCGCACATCCTTGAAAATCGCCTCAAATTCGTGGGTGTTTAGTTTGATTGGGTTATAGGTTCCAGGGTCTTTAAGTATCCCGTATTTCGGATCTACACCCGGAATGATATTTTGCCACGTTCCAAACACGTGATCCCAAATCAGGAAAATCCCCCCGTGGTTTTTATCCAGATACTCCACATTGCTGGAGTGGTGTACCGCATGCACGTATGGATTATTAAAAATCTTCCCGAAGAAACCCAGTGATCCTAGCAGCTTGGTGTGCAGGAAATACTGATAGGTAGCATTAATGATCAGCGCTGTACCAATCATTACCGGCTCAAAGCCAATACATGCCATCCATAGCCAGAAAATCGGTTTGTAGAGCGTGATAAACCATCCGTTTCTGATGCTCACGGCAAAGTTGAAATTCTTGGATGAATGATGGGGCACATGAGCTGCCCAAAGCACCCTCACGGTATGGCTCAGCCGGTGGTGCCAATAGAAATTGAAGTCATCGGCCAATACCGCCAGCACCCACGCCCACCAGGCAAACCCAATGGTGGTATATCCAAGATACTGCTCCCGAAATGGTGCTAGCACATCAAAAAACCACTGAAAAATGACCACCACGGTAAATACCTTGGTGAAGGATGCCACAATGGATGCACCCAGTGCAATTCCAAATCCGGCTAATGAATCTTTCAGTTCGTAATTCTCTCTGGCGACAAGGTACTCCACGACCATAAATCCGATCAAAATCGGATAGATATACTTCATACCTTCTACTGCACTAAATTCTGGCATAATCTATTGGTTTTTGGTTTTCAATTTTTATGAGAGCCAAGGATACTAAAATCCTCTGGCCCGACGAATTCTACTAATTATCCCTGTGGTTTTTGTTGACCAAACTTATAGGTGAGTCCAATGCCAAGCACACTTTTAAATTGCACCCGATCAGTCAGCTCTCCTGCGTCATCCGTATCTCCATCTCCATTCTCATCCTGCCCTATCAGTATGTCTTTATCATAAAGTAGCTGGGTGAATACATTTGCAGAAAGAACCTTGGTAAGTTGGACAACAAGAGCATTCTGCCAGTTTACATCAATTTCCCCCTGGTTTTCTGTATAGCCGGTAAACAACTCAAGCTTACTTTCGAAGATGTCATTTTTGTATTTTGCCCGAAAGAAAGAACCGATCTCAGCTCGCGCTTTCTTTCCTTCCTCAATAATTGTCACCCCATCATTGGCCAGCACAGCCGCATCTACTCCATAAGCTCCCTGATTGGCCAAATCCTGATCACGCACAAAGGTGAACTTGCCTGTTATCGGCTGATAGGAAAAACTGAGCTTTTCGCTTGGATCATAAGACACCCCAAGACCAATGGTGAGGTATCCTGGAGCCATAAAGTTGGAAATGTATTTCCCTTCTTCATCCACCCCTTCATAAAATTGGGTACGGAAATCCATCAATGCGCTGAAAAACCATTTGCTATTGTCTTTATTGATGAGGTAACTGTACTTGGTCACCAGGTTGATAAGGTCATCTGATTTGCTGAATCCGGCATCTCCTTGTTTGATCAAACCATACGCAAGGTCCATGGAGTTTTCCCATTTGCCTCTTCCCTTCACCCGATTAGCGAAGATGTTGAAGTTAGAATTGATGGCTACTGAATTTTGTCCCCCAGCCGCCCAGTTGGTTAGGGATACTTGGGAAAACGTAAGGGAGCTAGTTCCTCCAATTCTCCAATAGGTAGTGTCAGCAGCACTATCCTGAGCGAAAGTGGCAGTAGCAAAAAAGGTGATTAGAATGAGAATTTTATATTTCATTTGCTATTCGTATGTATGTGTCTTTAGGTCGTTTTCTTTCAATATTCTACGCAGGATTTTTCCCACATTTGATTTAGGTAGCTCATCGGTAAACTCGATGTGTTTGGGTCTTTTGTATCCGGTGAGGTGCTCCTCACAATGACTTCTCACTTCTTCCTCTGTCAGACTTTCATCAGCTTTCACAATGTAGACTTTTACAGCTTCCGTAGATTTTTTGTCCGGAACACCGATAGCTCCTACTTCCAACACTTTGTCATGAAGGGCAATGCAATCCTCAATTTCGTTCGGATACACATTGAAACCAGACACTAAGATCATCTCCTTCTTACGATCAACTATTTTGAAGAAACCTTGTTCATTCATTACGGCAATATCTCCGGTTTTGAACCAGTCATTATGGAAACAATTCTTCGTTTCCTCAGGACGATTCCAATATCCCTGGAATACCTGCGGGCCTCTGGCACATAGCTCACCTCTCTCCCCGGTTTTCACTTCGTTTCCTTCATCGTCTAGGATCACTACCTCGGTGCTTGGAATTGGCATCCCAATAAATCCGGTTTCAGCATCCTTCCTGAGTGGATTGGCCGTAAGTACAGGTGAAGTTTCCGTCAGACCATACCCTTCCGATACTGGTGTTCCGGTCACTTGAAACCATTTATCAGCTACATACTTCTGAAGGGCCATTCCGCCAGCAAAAGAGAATTTGACTTTTAAGAAATCTAACTCCTTGAACTTAGGCTGATTAAGCAATCCATTGAATAGCGTATTTACCCCTGTCAATATTGTCCACTGGTGTCGTCCCAGATCCTTCAAGAATGCTTTCATATCCCTAGGGTTCGTAACCAATACGTTTCTAGCTCCTATTCTCACCGTCATCAGGGCATTACAGGTCAAGGCAAAAATGTGGTACATCGGGAGTGCGGTTATAAAGATTTCCTTTCGCTCCTCCAGACCTCCGTGCAGCATCCACTCACAGACCTGTTCCATGTTGGCAATCACGTTTCTATGGGTAAGCATCGCTCCCTTGGAGACTCCTGTGGTACCGCCGGTATATTGAAGGAATGCGAGCTCGGAACTCTCTATTGCTACTTTATCCGGTGCTTTGGCAGAGCCCAACTCCAATGCCTTTTTCAAAGGAATGGCACCCTTCAGGTTGAAGGATGGCACCATCTTCTTTATGTACTTCACCACAAAATTCACAATGCTGCCCTTAAGTCCTCCGATCATATCTCCAATCTTTGTGACAATTACAGTTTCGATCTGGGTCTCTTTCAGAATCTCCTCCAGATTGCTGGCAAAATTTTCTACAATAATGATTGCCTTGGCACCAGAGTCATTAAACTGATGGAGCATCTCACTTGGGGTATACAGTGGATTGGTATTTACCACCACCATTCCAGCTTTCAGGATTCCATACAATACTACCGGATACTGGAGCAGGTTGGGCATCTGAACTGCCACCCGATCACCCTGTTTGAGATTAGTATGATTTTGCAGGTACGAAGCAAAATTATCGATGGCCTGACCCAACTCTGCAAAAGTCATTTCTTTGCCCATGTTCTCGAACGCCACGAGATCATGGTACTTCTCAATTTGCTCATCCACCATCTCAGGGAGTGAGGAGTAACTATCAGGGTTTATTTCCAATTTGACTCCTTCGGGGTAGCTTGCGTGCCAGGGTTGTTTCTTCATATCTGGGTCAGTATCGTTGATGCGCTTAAAGATAAGTGATGAGCATTACTGATAAATACTTTAGGGAATAAAAAAAGGCCTTGGCACCCCTACCAAGACCTTAAATAAACAACATTAACCCAAAGTTGTAAGAAGAGGACTTCCACCGAATAACGATGCTTGATCCATTTTCAATTTCTTCCCGCAAATCAGCGATTTAACGGCTTAAATTTAAAGTAATGATTATTTCTTTGAAAAAAATTCAATATTTTAGACAAAAAAATACATTTCATTCAAATGAAATGACATTCTAATAAAAATATCAAAATTAAAACCTCTCATATGAGTAAAAATTATGAGATTGATAATGTGGACCTGAAAATCTTAAACATCCTTTCTGAGGATGCCAAAACGCCATATACCGAAGTGGCCAAAAAAGTATTTGTCTCCGGGGGTACCGTGCATGTACGCATGAAAAAACTGGAGGAGATGGGCATAGTAAAAGGCACCACACTTAAAATTGATTACAGCAAGCTCGGCTATGATATCACCTGCTTTCTGGGGATTTACCTTCAGAAAAGCTCACTTTACGATGAGGTGGTAAGTCAACTCAAAGAGATCCCGGAAGTAGTGACCATTCGATACACCACCGGCAATTACAACATCTTTTGCAAGATCTATTGCAGGGATACCCAGCACCTCCGCAATGTCCTTCATGATAGAATCCAGAAGGTGGATGGAATTGAAAGTACGGAGACCTTTATTTCCCTCGAAGAGAGTGTAAATAAGCACCTGGGATTTGAGAATATAATGGACTCATAAAAGAAACTTATAGTAAGTGTGAACCTTCTGATAAGTTCCTTGTTCTTATTTAGAATTACTATAAATAAGGTGTACCTTTGCCATCTGAAACGAAGGAACTAAATGAGTACTGACGAACAAATACTAGAAGAATTTACCTCCAAAGAATATGAGCATGGCTGGTCTGTAGATTTCGAAGCAGATGAGGCTCCTTTGGGGATCAATGAAGATATCGTTCGTTTCATTTCCGCTAAGAAAGAAGAACCCGAGTGGTTGCTGGAGTGGCGATTGAAGGCCTTCCGGCAATGGGAAAAAATGACAGAGCCTAACTGGGCAAACGTCAAGTATCCTAAAATTGACTACCAGTCAATTCGCTACTATTCTGCTCCTAAACAAGATAAAAAACCAAAGAATCTGGACGAAGTAGATCCGGAATTACTTAGGACGTTTGAGAGGTTAGGCATTTCACTTCAGGAGCAAAAAAGGCTCACTGGTGTGGCAGTTGATGCAGTGATTGACTCTGTGTCTGTGGCCACCACTTTCAAGGAAAAACTATCCGAACTGGGTGTTATTTTCTGTTCATTTAGTGAGGCAGTTCATGAACATCCTGAGCTGATCAAAAAATATTTAGGGTCAGTTGTCCCAGCCAATGACAACTACTTTGCAGCACTCAATTCAGCCGTATTTTCAGACGGATCATTTTGCTACATTCCAAAAGGCGTGAGGTGCCCGATGGAACTCTCTACCTATTTCCGAATCAACGCAGCAAACACCGGTCAATTTGAGCGGACATTGATTGTGGCGGAGGATGACAGCTATGTAAGCTATCTTGAAGGATGCACTGCCCCGATGCGGGACGAAAACCAGCTGCACGCCGCAGTGGTAGAAATCTACGCTGCAAAGAATGCTGAAGTAAAATATTCAACTGTTCAAAACTGGTACCCTGGCGATAAGAATGGTAAAGGAGGAATCTACAATTTCGTAACCAAGCGAGGAATCTGTGCCGGCGATCATGCTAAGATTTCCTGGACGCAGGTAGAAACAGGTTCTGCCGTGACGTGGAAATACCCATCCTGTATCCTTAAAGGAGATCACTCAGTGGGTGAGTTTTACTCAGTAGCTGTGACAAACAACTACCAGCAAGCCGATACGGGAACCAAGATGGTTCACATTGGGAAGAATACCCGATCAAGAATTGTATCGAAAGGTATTTCCGCAGGAAAATCTCAAAACAGCTACAGAGGCCAGGTAGAAATCATGAAACGGGCAGAAAATGCTCGAAACTTCTCCCAGTGTGACTCACTACTGATGGGAGATAAATGTGGGGCACATACATTTCCGTACATCGATATCAAAAACAAGTCTGCTCAGATAGAGCATGAGGCAACTACTTCCAAGATTGGTGAAGATCAAATCTTCTACTGCCAGCAGCGAGGTATTGATGAGGAAACAGCTGTGGCCCTGATCGTGAATGGATTTGCTAAGGAGGTGATGAATAAGCTTCCGATGGAATTTGCAGTAGAAGCTCAAAAATTATTAGCGCTTACCCTCGAGGGTAGTGTCGGATAAGTCAATTTCAATATACGTAATGATAAGCATCAAAAATTTACACGCCTCAATCGAGGACAAGGAGATATTAAAAGGCATTGATCTGGAAGTAAAAGCCGGTGAAGTACATGCGATCATGGGCCCAAATGGTTCCGGCAAGAGTACTTTGGCTTCAGTGCTTGCAGGCAGAGAAGACTATGATGTGACAGGTGGGTCTGTGACGTTTGAAGGTGAAAACCTTTTGGAATTGAGCCCGGAAGAACGAGCACAGAAAGGGATCTTCCTTGCATTTCAATATCCGGTTGAGATCCCGGGAGTATCAACAACCAACTTCCTGAAGACAGCTATCAATCAGGTACGCGAGGCAAGAGGCGAAAAGGCATTGGATGCCGTCCACTTCCTGAAGTTGATGAAGGAAAAAATGAAGCTGGTTGATATCGATCAGGCACTTCTTAGCCGATCGCTGAATGAAGGCTTCTCTGGAGGTGAGAAGAAGAGAAATGAAATCTTCCAAATGGCCATGCTGGAACCAAAGCTTTCCATCCTGGATGAAACAGACTCTGGGCTGGACATTGATGCGTTGAAAATTGTGGCAGATGGGGTAAACACACTTAAGACTGACAAGACTGCAACAATTGTAGTGACTCACTATCAGCGTCTGCTAGATTATATCGTGCCTGATTATGTGCATGTACTGTACAAGGGACGAATTGTAAAGTCGGGCGATAAGAGTCTCGCCCTAGAGCTGGAAGAAAAAGGATACGACTGGATCAAAGAAGAAGTAGCAGTATGATCATGGAAGCATCCACGATATTGGAAAATCTAGCAGGCACATTTCAGGGCAATAAAGCTCAGAAAGAAGCTTTGGATATGCTGAAAGAAATCGGGCTTCCGCACAAAAAATCAGAAGCATACAAATTCACTCCCATCACATCCCTATTGGAAAAGAACATTGATTTTGAAGTAAAGGGAGTTGATAGTTTTGATGTCCAAAAGCTGTATAAAGAAGAAGGGAGCCATCTGATCTTTATCAATGGGGTATTTTCCAAATCACATTCGACCATTTCCAAGAAGCTTGAAATGAGCATTGGCGAGGTTACTAAGGGAAAGCACGATCCTTTTAGTCTCCTCAATACCTCATTTGCAAAGGAAGAAATGACCATCACTTCCGGTGATGAGCTTCCTGTATTTATCTATCACTTCAATACTGATGGTATTTCCAATCCACGTATCAAAGTGAATGTAAAGGATGGTGATACTTTTCGCGTGATTGAAAAGCTGGTTACACCTGCAGACCAGAATACTTTTACGAATTCATACATTGAGTTTACAGTAGGTAAGAATGCCTTCGGCTATCATACCAAAGTGCAGAACTACAATGCTGCAACATTCAGCCACGAGACGGTGGTTGCAAGTGTGGATCGTGATGCCCATTTCTACAACAATACATTTTCATTCGAAGGAGCAATGGTTAGAAATAACTTAACCATCAATCTGGAGAATGAGAACTGTGAAGGACATATGTATGGCCTGTTCCTTCTGGATAAGAAATCGCATGTAGATAACAATACTTCCGTTGATCATCAGAAGCCAAACTCATATAGCAACGAGCTATACAAGGGGATTCTGGATGAAAAGTCTACCGGGGTATTCAATGGTAAAATCTATGTGCGGCAGGATGCTCAGAAGACCAATGCCTTCCAGGCGAATAACAACATTTTGCTTTCTGAAGACGCCACGCTTCACACCAAACCTCAGCTCGAAATCTGGGCGGACGATGTGAAATGCTCTCACGGATGTACCTCTGGTCAATTAGACGAGGATGCGATCTTCTACCTGCGCGCAAGGGGAATTTCAGAAAAAAGTGCCAAAGCGATGATCCTGAATGCCTTTGCACTTGAGACGATGGAGCATGTAAAAATAGAATCAGTGAGAGATGAGATTCAATCGCTGATCGATCAAAAATTAGGATAAATGAGTACGGTCACTACAGCGATCGACATCAAGAAAATCAGGAGCCAGTTCCCGATTCTTGATCAGGAGGTCAATGGAAAACCATTGATCTATTTTGATAATGCAGCATCCTCTCAGACGGCCAAAAGTGTGGTGGATGCACTGGTCAATTTCTACGAAAAGGATCATGCCAATATCCACAGAGGTATTCATACCCTGGCCGAGCGATCCACCAAGGCATTCGAAGAAACTCGTGAGCGGGTACATCAATTCATAAATTCCGCGGAAGCAGACGAAATCATCTTCACTAAAGGAACTACCGAGAGCATCAACCTTGTGGCACAAGCGTGGGGATCTAAGTTTTTGAAATCGGGTGATGAAATTCTGATTTCGCATTTGGAGCACCACTCCAACATTGTGCCATGGCAACTAGCTGCCGAGCGTACAGGTGCCATCATCAAAGTGATCCCAATCAATGAAAAAGGAGAAATCCTGATAGAAGAATATAAAAAGCTGCTCAGCACCAAGACCAAGCTGGTGGCCGTCAATTATATTTCCAACTCCCTGGGTACGATCAACCCTGTGAAAGAAATCATAGCAGAAGCAATAAAAGTCAATGCGACAACCCTGATTGATGCAGCTCAGGCGGCTCCCCACATCAAAATAGATGTACAAGAACTGAACTGTGATTTTCTGGCACTATCCAGCCACAAAATGTATGGGCCTACTGGTGTAGGTGTGCTTTATGGCCGCAGAGAAGTATTGGAAGCCACGCCTCCTTACCAAGGCGGTGGAGAGATGATCAAAGATGTTTCATTCAGCGGAACCACATTTAATGATATCCCCTACAAGTTTGAGGCAGGCACTCCGAACATTGGAGGGGTCATCGCCTTCAAGTCTGCCATGGATTTTATTGATGAGATCGGCCATGAAGCCATCCAGGCATACGAGCATGAATTGCTGGAGTATGCTACCGATCGATTGAATCAAATCCCAGGATTTACTCCAATCGGCACAGCGGAAAACAAAGCAAGTGTTATCTCTTTCCTCATCGACAATGTGCATCCATATGATCTGGGGCAATTGTTGGATGTAAAGGGAATAGCCGTACGCACGGGTCATCATTGCACCCAGCCTTTGATGGACTTCTTTGAGATTGATGGAACAGTGCGGGCGTCTTTTGCTGTTTACAACACCAAAGAAGAAATTGATGTTTTCTGTGAATCTTTGCAGAAGATCGTGGAGCGATTTAGCTAATGGACACCATTAAAAAACGTCAGGAGGAGATTATTGAAGAGTTTGCCATGCTCGATGGCGACATGGAGATGACGCTGGATTACATCATGGAACTTGGTGATGAGCTTGGGGCTTTTCCTGAGGCAGCCCGGATTGATGACAACATTGTGAAAGGGTGTCAATCTAAGGTATGGATGACTGCCGAACTCGACAATGACCGTGTCCAGTTCAAAGCTGACTCCAATACGGCGATTACGAAGGGTCTGATGAGCCTCCTGGTCAGAGTATTGAATCAATCTCCACCACAGCATGTTATAGATGCCGAGATTTATTTTCCCAGGCAGATTGGGATGGACCGGTTCATCGGAACGCAACGATCCAATGGATTTGCAGCGATGATCAAACAAATGAAAATGTACGCACTGGCACTATCAGCAAAGCAAGAGTCATGAGCGAAACGAATACAAATAAAGACACCCTGGCACTAAAGGAGGATATCGTGAGAGCGATAAAGAATGTGTACGACCCGGAAATTCCCGTGGACGTGTATGAGCTTGGGCTGATCTACGAGATCAATATCCTGCCAGTAAACAATGTGGAGATCGTGATGACCCTGACTTCCCCATCCTGCCCTGCAGCGGAGAGTATCCCCAGCGAGGTTGAGATGAACGTAAGGGCCGTGGAGGGTGTTAACGATGTGAATATTGAACTGACCTTTGATCCACCTTACGCAACAGACATGATGTCTGAGGAGGCAAAGCTGGAGCTTGGTTTTATGTAAAGAATTGAACAACTAATAAAAACAGAACGAATATGTACCCACCGGAATTAGTAGCACCGATGAAAGCCCAGCTAACGCAGAACGGATTCCAGGAATTCACTACCGCTGGAGAAGTAGAAAGCCACCTGTCTAACCACAAGGGAACCTCCCTTATGGTGATCAACTCGGTGTGCGGATGTGCAGCAGGGACTTGCCGGCCAGGCGTGTTGCTTTCTTTGGAAAAAAGCAGCAAAAAACCGGACAATCTTACCACGGTATTTGCCGGGTTTGACACTGAGGCCACCCAAAAGGCTCGGGAGTTTACGCTTCCATTCCCTCCTTCCTCACCGTCTATCGCTCTATTCAAAGATGGTGAGCTAGTGCACATGGTAGAGCGCCACCACATAGAAGGACGATCTGCTGAGATGATCGCTAATCACCTGAAGCAGGTGTACGAAGAGTTCTGCTAAGAAGCACAAGAGAAAATCAAAACCTCATCCGAGATACGGGTGAGGTTTTTTGTTTTTAGAAAACGGTATATTTGAAAGAAAGCGTGCGTGTTATATCCGAAAACAAATGCTTACAAACGATAAATAATTGATTTTGTAACTGTCAGTTAGTTAGACGAATCGTACTTAAAAAGTATATAAGGAAAATAACGCGCACAGTGCGCATTACATTAATGTTAGCAATCACAGATGCTCCGAAATCTATTCATCATATTGGTATTAACTGGTTGCGTTTCTGCTTACAACTCATTTAAAACTGAACAAGAACTATATCCTGTTTTTACAATTGGATACTGGTATTCTTCTAACTCATACATTTTCGAAGATTCTACGGTCTATCAACGTGGTTGGACAGATGCAACTGGACTCAGTGGGAGATTTGCAGCCTTTAACTGGAAACGACTTAACGACTCAACTCTTAAACTAACTCCAATAACCAAATTCTACAAAAAAACTTATCCTGATGGTCTAACATTCAGACTGTATGACAAGAGCAAAAGATGTCAACTACTAATTCCAATTGACAGTCTGGACACATTTGAACGTGGACTCCAAACTGACTTTGACAACACCATCGTAACCTATCAATTTGAACCAAACGATGAGGAACAGGAACTGATTGACTTAGACTCAGCGCACCTTTACTCTCAACTTGAACAGGAGAACTTTGCCAAAACATTAAGTCTCATTTCAACTCGTCTTGAGAAACTCGGAATCTGGAACGGAAGGGGATTTTAAGATTGCTAACAAACGATGATGGCGCATGGCCTTACTTAGCCATCTGCCAAGTGTCTGCTATGCATCCCGCTTATCTGCCGCCAAGTAACTATTGTGCTTTCTACTATCTTCTACTCGTGGGAGTCTTTTATCTGCATGGCGCAGTGCGCATATGAAGCTTTGAATGCACCGGCAGATAAGCTACTTTTATCGGAATTAATTAAGCTCGGAGGCCACAGCGCCATATCTGGACGTTACCTCACCTCCAACTGCCCCGGCAGTCTAGCCTGCAAGCCCTTCAGGTGCTGTAGTTCCTTTACTGCTTTTGCTACAGGATCAGCTTCTACTCCAAACAGGGTGAATTGAATTTTTGCATTCATTTTCTCAAAAAACTCTTCGATGAATGGCTTCTCTCTTGGATAATACGAAACGGAGTAGTCATCTTCAATTCCAGCAGCTTTTGCCGCCAAATCAATTGCATCATTGAAGCTGCCAAGTTGATCAACCAGTCCATTTGCAAGGGCCTGCTCTCCACTCCAGACACGCCCACTAGCGATCTTTTTTACATCTGCCTGACTCATACCTCGCGCATCTGCTACCTTTTGTGTAAAGACCTCATAGCCTTCGTTCACTCCACGCTGGATGATCGCCCGCTCAGTATCTCTCAATGGACGGGTTACTGTATAGATATCGGAGTATTCTCCGGTTTTCACCACATCGTGGGTGATACCGATTTTGTTTTCAAGGAATTCACCAAAATTGAACCACATCCCGAAAATCCCAATGGAACCGGTGATGGTGTTTGGCTGGGCAATGATCGTATCTGCAGGCATGGCAATGTAATATCCGCCGGAAGCAGCTGCCCCACTCATGGAGGCAATGATCGGCTTCTTGCCTTTGGTCAACATCAACTCCCTCCAGATCATGTCTGAGGCTGTCATGCTTCCTCCACCGGAGTTTACCCGCATCACAATCGCTTTGATGCGATCATTGTTTCTGGCTTTTCTGATTTCCTCAGCAAAAGTTGACCCAACGATCCCTTCATCTCCCCCCATGGCAATGGTTCCCTCAGCCACAATCACGGCAATCCGGTTTTCGGAGTAGTCTCCCTCTGACTCAATGGCCTGAATGTATTTGTTTATCTTCATGGTTCTCAATTCAGAACCTTCACTTTGTCCCAGCCTAGCCTTCATCACGCTTTTTAGTTCGTCCTCAAAACCCACTTTATGGATCAACCCCACATCTGCTGCATCCTGTGGAAGACTTACCTTCATTTGGTCAGAAATGTCTGCCAGTGTTTCCTGAGGGATTTGGATGGAGTTGGATACATTTTCCAAATAGATATTGTACATGGAGTTTAGGAGCTCAGTATACTGCATTCGGTTTTCTTCACTCAGGTCTTTGCGGATATAAGGCTCCACATAGCTTTTAAATTCTCCCACCCTGAATACTTCCGGCTTGATTTCCAGCTTATCAAACATGCCTTTGAGGAAAGTGATATTCACGTCCAGGCCATTGAATTCAATCGCTCCCGTAGGATTCAAAAACACACTATCTGCTACGGAAACCACGTAGTAATCAGATTCACTTATATATTCCCCATAGGCGTAGACGAATTTTCCGGACGCTTTGAAATCCAATAACGCATCCCGAATCTCCTGCAACCCCGCATAGCTGGCAGCCAGATATCTTGGCTCGATGTAAATGCCTTTGATCCGATCGTCATTTTTCGCATTGTTGATAGCAGAAATGATATCCAGCAGGCTATGAACTTGTGGCCCATCACCAAAAGCCATTAAAAACGGATCATCTATGGCCCTCTCTTCCAAAATTCCATTCATCGGAAAATAAAGCACGGAATTACTTTTCACAGTTGGCACTTCATCTGCCGCAGCTGATGCAAAAATTCCCATTAGTATAAAGAAGCCGAGAATAGAGAAAATAATGAGGCCAACCAGTGTGGCGAGTAGATTTCGCAAAAAAGCCATGGATATTGATTTGGTACGTTTAGTTTGTCTTTGAAACTTGCAAAAGTAAGACGAGGTTTGTAAAGTTTAGATTAAGAAACAGGATGAACGGAATTTACCTGCTACTGGGCAGCAATTTGGGCAATCGGCTGGAATATCTAAGGGAGGCAGAGCATCTGCTCATTCAAAAAGGAATACAAGTGATAGATGAGTCCACCATATATGAAACCAAGCCCTGGGGGAAGGAAAATCAGGGTTGGTTTTTAAATGTGGTATTGCAGATAGAAACTTCGAAGCGACCGGAAGAACTACTGGAAACCATCCTTGGAATTGAAAAGGAGCTTGGAAGAGTGCGAAAGGAAAAGTGGGGGGAGCGATCAATCGATATCGACATCCTGTACTTTCATGATGAAGTACTAGATACAGAAGCTTTGAAAATCCCGCATCCGGGCATATCGAACCGAAGGTTCACCCTGATTCCGCTTGCGGAAATGTGCCCATTGGAACTTCACCCGATCACAAAACAATCGCAAATGCAAATGCTGGCAGATTGCACCGATGAGCTAGATTGCAAGCCAACTGACTACAAGCTTTAGCATGACCCTACTCGAAGGAGCTTTTTTGATTGGTGCTGGCATTTTCGCCGGATTTGTAAATACAGTAGCTGGTGGCGGGTCCCTGCTCACTCTGCCCTTGCTCATCTTTCTTGGCCTCCCTTCCTCAGAAGCCAATGCCTCCAACCGGGTAGCTATTTTCGCACAGAATATCTTCTCGGTGGCAGGGTTTCGAAGCAAAGGAGTGCGTGTATTTCCTTTTGCCATCTATGTAGCCATCCCGGCCATGATTGGTGCCATCATAGGTTCCAAAATTGCCGTTGATATCGATGAAACTTTATTTAACCGCATTCTTGCCGTGATCATGCTGATGGTGATGGGGATCACCGTTTTCAAACCGAAAGTAAAGACCCAGGCGGAAGAAATGCTAACGTCCAAAAAGGTCTGGATCAGTGTGATCGCATTCTTCTTTGTTGGGATATACGGGGGGTTCATCCAGGCGGGCATTGGTTTTATTATGATTGCCGCACTGACAGGCATTCATGGTTTCAGGATGGCCAAAACCAACGCCATCAAAGTGTTTGTGGCACTCACCTATACGTCTGCAGCTTTAGTGGTCTTTTATTTGAGCGGAAAGATCCGATGGGAGTACGGCTTGGTGCTGGCCACCGGGCAGGCGCTTGGTGGGTGGGTAGCCAGCAGATGGTCTGTGGGGGTTAGTGACCGGGTGATCCGGATGATTTTATTGGTGATGGTGGTAGCACTTTCTATTAAATTGTGGTTTTTCTAAATAGTCCTCTGTGGGAGTAGTCATCAAGCAAAGTTTCTGGGGCACATTCATCGCCTATCTGGGGGTTATTGTCGGGTATGTGAATACGCTCTACTTACGAGCAGAGTATTTTGATCTCGCTCAGATTGGCGTTTTCACTCTTGTAACGGCCAATGCCATGATCGTCTCCCCCATCTCTTCTTTTGGGATGGGCAGCTCATTTATTAAGTACTTCCCATCCTTCAAAGAAGAACGCAGGGATGAGTTCTTCACCTTTCTGTTCCTGATCACCCTTGTTGGCAACTTGCTGGTATTGCTGGTGCTTTTCCTGTTCAAGGACAGCATCACAGCGCGCTATCTGGAGACTGCACCCATGTATGCAGACTACATTGCCATTACCGGGGTAATTATTGTCTCCAACAGCTTTTTTGAGTTGTTTTTTTCTTACAGCAGAACCATCCTCAAAGTAGTGTTCCCTTCGCTGCTTCGAGATATTTACTTAAGGATAGGGTCTCTTTTCGTTGTGCTTGGCTATGCGCTTAGCTGGTGGGGTTTCAGTACTGCGGTTGTCGGGCTCGGGTTGGTTTATTTGCTTGCTTTTATTTTTCTTCTCCTTCAATTAATCACCACACACAACTTTAGATTCAAATTCAATTTTGAGTTTATTGATCGGGAATGGAAAGCCAAACTTTTCAAGTTTGGAACCTACTCCATGATGCTTGCAGGGAGCTTTGCTTTGATCAATAATATCACCTACGATCAGGTCACCACCATTCTTGGTTCAGACATGAACGGAATCTACACCACCTGTTTTTTCATTGCCCTGATCGTGGAAATGCCTCGCAGAAATATGGCAAAGGTGATCTCTCCCATCATTTCCACCGAGTTTGACCGAAAAAATATGACAGAGGTGGACAAACTTTATAAACGCAGCTCCATCACCATGTCGGTCATAGGCTTTCTGCTCTTTATTGGGATTGTGACCAACCTCCAGGACCTTTTCAATTTCATTCCAAAAGGTTCTGCTTTTCAGGCAGGTTTTTGGGTTGTTGTGGGGGTTTGCTTTGCCAAGCTTATTCTGATGGCTTCAAGCTTTGCCGGAGAAATTATCAACTACTCTCATTTATATAAGTACAACCTGATCTTTCAGGTGGTTGCCGCGGTGATTTTGGTTGGCCTCAATTATTTCATGATCTCCAGCTGGGGCCTCAATGGAGCTGCGATCAGCTATGTTATAGCCATCACCATTCATGTCATCTTGAAGCTAAGCTTTGTGAAACACCATTTTGGTATTCACCCCTTTGACCGGTCTCACCTTCCGCTCTTTATTATTGGGGTGGCAGTGACAGTTGGGGCCTACTTCTTCCAGCCGGCGTTTCATCCGGTAATCAATATTGCCATCCGGTCAATTCTTACAGTCTTTGTTTTCATTGTCCTGATTTATCAATTCCGCATTTCAGCAGATATCAATAAAATCATTCATTCTACCTTTGAGCGGTTCTTAAAAATAAACCTTCCGAAATGAATCCATCGCTAAAGAAAAATATCCTCACCCATGGGCTAATTATCCTGGGATTCCTGTTCATTACAATTCTTGTCCACTATCCCACTTTTTTGAGTGACAAGAAAATTGACCAACATGACATCCTTCAGGGCCAGGGTGGCAATAATCAACTACAGCAATACCGAAGTGGTACTGGTGAAGAAGCGCTTTGGAATCCATACATGTTTAGTGGGATGCCCGCCTATCTCACAGGCGTACAGTCTTCTGGTGATCTGCTCGTTCACGCCTACAGGATTCTAAGGTTGGGAATGGCCCACCCGCAAGGGATCCTTTTTGTTGCTTTTGTGAGTTTCTACATTCTCCTGCTTAGCTTTAAAGTAAGACCCCTGATTGCTGCGGCCGGAGCGATTGCTTTTGGACTCAATGGGTTCAACATCATAGGTATTATGGCTGGTCACAATGCGAAGATTGCTGCTGTGGCATTGATGCCATTGGTACTTGCCAGCATCCATCTTACCTTCTCAGGAAAAAGATGGCTGGGATTTGGGCTCACTGCCCTGGCTTTGGGATTACAGATTCGCACCAATCACCCACAGATCACCTACTATCTTGCCATCATCATCGCCGCTTATGGAATCAACATTCTGGTCAATGTGATCAAGGAAAAAGACTTTAAACCTTTCAGCATCAATGCTGGCCTCATGGTCCTGGCGGCAGTACTTGCCGTAGGCGCCAACTACGGAAGGCTGGCAACTACTCTCGAGTATAGCAAGTACACCATCCGTGGGAAATCAGAATTGAAGTCAGACCAACAAGCCAGCTCAGGGCTGGACAGAGCGTATGCATTCCGATACAGCAATGGGATAGCAGAGCCATTATTTCTGTTTGTACCAAACATCTTTGGTGGATCTTCCCAGCAGGAATTATCCACTAAATCATCGGTAGCTGAGGCACTGAAAAGTGCCGGATACAGCCGAGCTCAAATTCAGCAACAAGTCAAAGCTATCCCAACCTATTGGGGCGACCAGCCTCTGACTGCACCCTATTATGCAGGCACACTCACGGTGATTCTCTTTATTCTGGGTGTTGTGTTTCTCCCAAAGAACCAAAAAGTATGGCTGATTGCCCTGGTGGCATTGGGGATCATGATGAGCTGGGGCAAAAACTTCGAGTCATTCAATAATCTCCTGTTTGACTACCTGCCAGGGTACAATAAGTTTCGATCGGTGACCTTCACGATCATCATCACCATTTTCGCCATGAATTTGCTCGGCTTCCTGGCTTTGGAAAAGCTGGTATCCAGTGAGTGGAATAAAGAATTGAAGAAGAAGGTGTTCCTCACGCTGGGAATAGGTGGTGGATTCCTTCTTGCCGTGCTGGTTTTTTCAGGGGCGCTGGGATTTCGAGGTGCAATAGACGGGCAACTACCCGATTGGTTTGTGGATGCCATTCGTGAGGACAGGCGGTCGTTGCTTATCAAGGATACTTTACGAGCCCTGATGTTTGTGGTGGCTTTTGCTACTTTGGTATGGGCTTTATTTAAGAAACAGGTCAAGGCAAGTCAGGTACTATTGGGACTTATTTTGATCGTTTTCGTAGATAGTTTTTCACTAACCAAGCGGTTTCTCGGCCAAGAAAAATTTGTCAAAGACCCTTCTGAGGATTTTTTCCAAATGACCGAAGCAGACCGAGCGATCGCTTCGCAGGCAAATTATGGAGAGCGGGTGCTCAACCTACAAAACCCATTCAATGAAAACCGGACTTCTTACTACCATGAGTCGATCGGAGGCTACCATGGAGCCAAGATCAGACGCTATCAGGACCTGATCGACTACTGTATTCAGGGTGAGCTACAAAGTGCAATTCAATCATTGCAAAGTCAGTCGATGAACTTTTCAAATCTCCCGGTGCTCAATATGCTGAATACTAAATATATGTATGCGGGAGCGCAGGTTTTCCCCAACAGATATGCGAACGGAAACGCCTGGACAGTGAATGAGATCATCCCCGTCAATTCGCCGGATGAAGAAGTGAACAGTGTGTGTTCGCTGAACACGAAAAATCAGGCAGTGATAGATCAAACGAAATTTAATATTCCATCTACCACAGGATCGGGCGTTATCACCCTGGACAAGAAGACCCCAAACAGGCTGACCTACACTGCCAGTGTAAGCGGTGGAGATGCAACTGGTATCTTTTCTGAGATATACTATCCGGAAGGGTGGATAGCCACCATTGATGGAAATGAGGCTGAAATCCTGCGAGCCAATTATGTGCTCAGGGCATTGCAAATCCCGCAGGGGCAACATGAGATTGTATTTGAGTTTAAGCCTAAGACCTACTTTACCGGAAACACCATCATGATGGTAAGCTCCATTTTGGTTTTGCTGGTTTTTGTGGGGGGTGTTGGGATTGAGTTCAAAAAGTAATGCCTCTTCCGAATCTGATTATCGCCGGGCCACCTAAGACGGGCACCACTTCGCTTTTTGATTGGCTGGCGGCACACCCTGAAGTTTGCGGGTCCAGCAAGAAGGAAACGTACTATTTCTATGAGCATTCGGAGATGGAGAGCCCCTTTCCAAATTTTAAAAAGGATGGCTGGGATGGGTATAAAAAATACTTCACCGACTGTAAAGGTGAACCCATTCGGATGGAAGCTTCTCCGGGGTATATTTATTCGAAACTGGCTGCCGATAAGCTTGGCACTTTGCCGGCACTTAAGGCAGTAATGGTCATGCGAAATACGGCTGACAGGATGTTTTCAGAGTATCAGTTCAACAGGTACAAGACGAAGAAATTCTCAGGATCCTTTGCGGAATATTTAGGATTTGATGGTGCCGATTTTGAAGGGGAAAAATATGAAGAATGTAACCTGAGCCCTTTCATCCATATGTGGCTTGAGCATATTCCGAAGGAAAACTTTAGGATTATTTCTTTCGAAGATATGAAGAACGATCCTCAAGGTTTAATGAAAAGACTTTGTGACTTTTTAAGCATCGACACTAACTTTTATGAATCTTTTGGATTTGAAAAGAAGAATGAGACGTTTGGAATCCGAAATAGCCGAATCCATCAATTTGCTTTGAAAGTTCATAGGAGCACCCCCAGGTTTCTTCAGAGGTTAATAACCCCTGCCTACTACTTTATCAACAAAGAAAGCATCCCTCCAATAAGTGATGAGGAAGTCCGGCAGAAAGAGGCGCTTTCTCATAAAATGATGCAGGCTGAGGCTGAGCTTCTGGAACAATTCGGTCACTTATACCTTTAATTTAACCTGAGCCGATATAGGGTTCGACAATAACCTTCAAAATTCCTGTCTTTTCGACGTTAAGGAGAAATATTTCCTACTCTTTATGAATCCTGTCCCAATAGTGTTTCATGCTTTTTTAGAAAGAATAAATCTCAATTCTTCGATTTGACAGGAATTTTGAAAGCTCTCTCCACTCCTATGTCGAACTCAGGTTAATTTTTCCAGCAAAGAATTCGCACTTTTTCTAATCATCTTCTGGGAAAATTCTTTCCTTAGTGCTTCTCGATTCCTTAAAATTTCATCTTCATTCAGTGGTTTCAGCTCCTTTGTTGCTCGGAGCTCTTCAGTAGAGCAAACCTCGCAACCTATTCTTCTTAGGTATGTATAAATAGTATTGCTCGGCTTCAGGTACACCTTTACACCCAAATACACCAAAGCCAATATATTGTTGAATGCCTGTTGGCGGTTGTGGAACATAATCGCATAGCTGCAGGACCTCAATACTTTGGTGTATTCATTGATGGACATCAACTCCATCAGTGGGCTAAAAGACTGACCAAGCTTTTGATTCCCTTCTTCAATTACCAAATCCCGGTATGAACCCATATCCTTTCCATAACTCAATGGACAGATCACCTGCTGTCCGGCAATTAATTCCAATTGATTTATAGCCTCAAAAGCATCTACATGATTGTTTTCCATTGTGCAGGAATTGCCCAACAAGATGTTATTCCCCTCCGGATTTACTGGTTCCAGAGATCCAATTAATTGCTCCAGGCTAATAAACCTTGCATCTACCCAATCCATCTTGAAATCATAATGAGCCTTAAGGAGCTTATAATCTTCTTTCAGGAAAGTGCCACAATAGTCTACACGCTCAAACAACTTTAGTCGTATAGTATCCAGGGAAGCTGTGGTCTTCATTTTTCGTACTCCCTCAAAAACCAGACTCTTCCAGAATGCAGTTTGCCAGATGGAATCCACTCCCAATTCCGCCTTCATTTTGTCTACTTTGGATGAGTGAGAACCAAGCTTAGAAGCAAAAGAGGCTGTGATTGGATCAAGTAATCCCTCTTTCATTTTTGGAAGACCATACCCATCACCTCCCCAGAATATCCAAACGACTCTGACATCAGTCGGAAGTTCTCGGATTAGTTCAAACCATCTGATATCAAGGAAATGGACAATAACGGCACCAGGAGATAGCTTCTTCAAAAGCCTTTTTGGATTCGTCCAGCCGAAAACATACTGCTCCGTATTTTGATGATTGGAAATGTACTTTAGTCGCTGACCGGGATATCTCTTTCCCACCAAATGATGATTGTCCTTCTGATCAAACAAACTGATGGTGTAATCTGCAAACCGTGAATCTGTATGGAGGTGCAAAATCACGAATAAAAGCTTTTGATAGCACTGATGACCACTTCCTGATCTTCGCCCAACTCACAATAAAAAGGGAGGCGAACCAGGTTATCAGAATAGCGGTCACAATTGGGAAGTTCTCCATCTTTATACTTACCAGAGAAAAAAGGGCTCTTATGGAGCGAAATGTAATGGAACACCGGATGAGCGCCCCGGCTCCTGATGTGATCAATCAGCGAATCCCTTTCCTCAGGATTATTGGTAACAATGTAAAACATGTGACCATTGTTGGTGGCGTATTCGGGGATATGTGGCAATGAAATTCCATGATTCTCCAAGAATGACAGCTCGTCTCTATACCTGTTCCAAATGGCTAGTCTACGCTCCTGAATTTCATCCAGGCATTCTAACTGGGCAAAGAGGAAAGCTGCCGTAATCTCGGACGGCAGGAAGGAAGAGCCAACATCCACCCAACCATATTTATCTACTTCACCTCGAAAGAAAGCGGATCGGTTAGTCCCCTTCTCCCAGATAATTTCAGCCCTGGCTTCAAACTGTTTATCGTTTACCACCAACATGCCGCCCTCACCCGAAATGATGTTTTTCGTTTCATGAAATGAAAATGCTGCCAGGTGTCCAATGCCTCCGAGGTATTCATTTTTGTATTTGCTATCAATTGCCTGTGCGGCATCTTCCACCACATAGATGTCATGTTCATTGGCAAGGGACATAATCTGCCCCATATCGCAGGCCACACCGGCATAGTGAACCACCACTATCGCTTTTGTTTTCGGAGTGATCAATGACCTGATACTGTCAACTGAGATGCAGGGATTGGATGATTCACTATCCGCAAAACGAATGGTGGCACCTCTTAGCACAAAGGCATTAGCAGTGGAAACAAAGGTGTAGCTGGGCATGATTACCTCATCACCCGGCCGGATATCTAGCAGCAGAGCGGCCATCTCCAGCGCATCCGTACAGGAAGTCGTAAGGAGGCATTTTTTAAAGCCATATCGATCGGTGAAAAACTGATGGCATTTTTGGGTAAAGACGCCATTACCGGAAATTTTACCAGTTTTTACTGCCTCCTCAATGTAGGTCGTTTCCTTGCCTGTCAGGTATGGTTTATTGAATGGGATCATCAGGGTTTTTTAAATCTGGCAGGAACTCCCACATAAAGCCCCGGTTGGCTTAGATTTTCTGTAACCACTGCTCCGGCACCTGTCCTCACTCCTTTCGAGATTTCAATGTTGTCGATCACCTTGGTCCCGGTACCAAGATTTACCTGCCGGTCAATTTTCACAAAGCCGGATACCACCACTCCGGGGGATAACATGGAGTGACTTCCTACTTCAGAATCATGCGCAATGGTGCAACTGACATTCAGAGATACATTCTGGCCGACGACAACATTCATATCCAGCACACAGCCAGGATAAATAAGCGTCCCCTCTCCAATCTGACACGATGGATCGACATAGGCTGATGAGTGGATGATTTTAGCAAATGGAATGGATCTATGAAATTTCTCAAAAAGAGTAGCCCGAATATCCATATGCTTATATCCAATACCAATCATCAATTCGTCAAATGCTCCATTTTCATATGAATGAATCACATCTGAAATTTTTCCCAAAGCATCCTGCAGAAAATCATCGAAAAAACCCACGACCTGATAACCACTATCGGTAGCATGATAAGCTATCTGTTGACCTAAGTCTCCTGCACCAATAATTGCCAATCGTTTCATATCAACTTAGTGAGCTCATTCAAATTTTTGATTTTCAATCCTTCGTAGTTTGCGTAAAAATTTGTCCTGTCAATTAAGACAGAATTGATTCCAGTCTTCTTAGATGGTAGAATATCCAATCGCATAGAATCCCCGACAAACATAATTTCATTTGGCTGATATCCCGAAATCTCAATCATTTTGTGAAAAAATGCAGGATTAGGTTTTTTTATACCCAGTTCCTCCGAAACAAGAACCCACTCAAAATCAACTTGAAAGAATCCCCCCAACTTTTCTCTGAGTGAAGTATCCCAGTTTGAACCTATTCCCAATGGCAGATTAAGTGATCCAATCGCATCAGCGTCGTGAAACTTCGACCAGATCAATCCGGAGCAAGCAGCATATATTTCTTCAGTCAATTCTTCTGTGTGAGGAACCTCAAGTGAAGCGCAGAGTTTTGCATTAAAATCGAGGTAGAATTCTTTGTTGGTTGAGTCTGGGAAAATGACCTCTTCGGTCAGGCGCTGATGCGATTTCTGAATATGATCCAATGGAACAGGGTGTCCATGTGCTTTAAATACCTGCTGGATATTGGTGAAAAGCGAAGGCTTATACAGCAGCGTATTGGCCACATCGAAAAAGACTGCTTTGATCATTGCAGTCTAAAATTATCCTTATTATTCTTGATCTCCGCTAGTGAAATATCTGGATAGATGATATCATGAATGACCCGCATAGCACACCCAGGTCTCACTTCCGGAGTATCCGGTTCTGTCTTAAAAAGCCACTCCTGAACCGTGTACCTAACATCTTTGAAGCCAAAGTGAGGCCTTAGCGAATTAGTGCCAGATATTCTGCTATTGATCTCGAATGGAATGATTCCCTTTTTTGTGACCTTAGATTGAAGATTGATTGAACCACGGCAATCAAAGTTTTTAATCAACTGCAGAATAATAGATTCAAGCTCCGAATTAAACTCAAAAGTCACCTCCGCCTTAGAAGTATTTCCAGCATCCAGTTCCCGTATGAAGGTGATAAATCCATGCAAATCCCCTCTTCTGGTTACGTAGAATGTGGTGGTGATTTCCAGGCCTTCCAAATACTCCTGAATGACAAAATCATTACTAAAACCAGACGGATTGATTGGGTTTATGTGGATATCGCGGGAACCTCTTCCCGATCGGGGCTTTACCACTACCTGATCCAACTCACCCTTATATTGACCTGGCAGGAATGATTGTGCAAAAGGAATTTTTAAAGTGCTGAGCCGCTGATACGTTTTCCATTTATCAAGGCTCAGACCGGTCAGGTCCGGGGATGAGATAGCGACATTTACGTTTAGAATTTCCTGATTCTTGCCCAGGTGATAAGCTTCCAAATCTGTAGCCGGAATGATCAGGTTAATGTTCTCAAGCTCTGCAATTCGTGAAATTTCACTGATATAATCCTCGGAATCTCCAAATGGGACCTTGTAAACTTCATCACACAAATGATTACCTGCCGAAACAAAAACGGTATTTGTGCCTATCAATCGAATATCCGGGAATTCTGATTTGACATTTCTCAAAATTCCCTGCCCCACTACTCCTCCTATACCTGTGACTAAAATGGATTTACTCATTCAAACTTGATTGTTTCTATTTCTGGGTAGTCGGCAATAAACCGATCTCCTTCCCAGTATGCCTGACCTACTTTCTCCCATTTCGTTTGCTTCTGACGTTTCAGGAAATCCTTTTCCCACTTTGTGGGTATTTGCAGAGGTCTTACATAAATATTGAATTTAATTTCTTTGGGATCATAGTCATTGGTAACCGCCCAAAAAGTAGAAAAATCCCGAATTCCATATTTGAGTCTTTCATGAATTACTTCTGGCCCATTTATCCTAAAAGTCCATTTTGCCCAGACAAAAGAGTAATTCCAATTGCCAACAGTTCCATCTTTATTGATAAATGGCAACCAAAACCTTCTACCATCCTCCAATACTGCCTCAACCGTAATGTTATGATTGTATCCATTAAAGTGGTTATCTGTAAACAAACCATGGGTGGTAATTCCAAAAGCAGTTTTACTAAGCTGCCACGCAACCTTAGAAGCAAAGGGTCCTTCTTTCTTATTTAGCCTTAAATAGGACTGATACGACGCATTGATTTGAAGCAAAATAAATACTCCAAAAACTAAACCGTATAATAGAGTTTTCAATTGCTTTCGACTAAAGCCATCGAGTACATAAACCTCATGATCTGGTTTTGGGGCCATTGGCGGAACATATCCACAAGTTTGATCTGTACAATGCTCAAAAGAAGATTTTGAAGAGATTATTCTATAAATCGATCCAGCCAAATGATAAATGCCAGGAATAGACACTATTAAATACATTGGAATAAATAGGGGAATCCTTTTTAGGATAAGCAAATAAGCCTTAATCCCATCCACAATTTTTCCCCTTTTAGTAATTGCATGCATGGAATAGTACAAGTCTTCTTTGGGGACCCCTTTCATTCGATCATCTTCAATAGTGTCTATACCACACCATTCAATTTTCCCAAAGTAATCGAAGTGATTTATAGTCATTCGAGTTCTATTGCACAATGGGCATTCCTGATTGAAAAAGACCTTGAGAGTTGGAGTGGAAGTTCGAAGTTTTTTCCCTAATACTTTCCAAAAAGAAAACGGGATCATCAATAAATACATCGAAAGCATACAAAGTCCAAACCATGGAATTGGGAATACTATTATGATCCCCACATGAAGTCCTGTCCCTATCAGAAACCATATTAATCTCAGCTTCTTACTATCAAAAGTGAATAAGAATATTGTTTCAAAAATTAAAGTCAGATAACCTAGGGCAAGCACAAACCATTTATTGTTCAATACCAAGGTTGTGTCTACATGGGTAGCAAATGGTATGGAGGCTGGAAGCCACATACCAAGACCTTTAGTCCAAAAATCGGAGGCATACTTGTAGAAAACTGAATCAAAGTAAAAAAAGCCTATACCCAAAATAAGAACAGCATAGTAGTTGGCAGCAGCAACAGTCTTGGATGGGATGTATTCTCTTCTTGCTGTAGAAAACCTTATCTTCCTTCGAAGACGATCTATCGAGTGATTCTGATCACTTTCAAGAAAAATAAGCAAAAAATTCAAAATTATGTATATGTAAAAAACATGGTATTCATAGCTCTTAATAGTTCCGATAAATACAAGCGATAATACATAATTGACCAGTGCAGCCCTTTTGGTGTAAAAGCCAAAGAGTATAAAAACCACCGAGATAAACCACACAATAAGGCCTGGCAGCATATTGATCTCTGATGGGATCAAAAAAGGAACCTTATCGTAAATAAGATGCCTGAAGAAAATAATTTGGCCTATTTCACAACACAGTACCAATGAGTAAAGGATTCGAAAAAGTGAAAGACCCGTGGCATCCACTTGCTTTGTTAAGAGATGATCGATCCATGAAAAATATCTTCCAATTATATTCATCTGGATAGTCAATGGAGATCATTCTAAATAAAGAATTCCTACTTCTGAGTCAGAAAGACTCCTACTATATATTCTTATATCATCAATTGCGCCAGTATAAAATCGATCAAGTTTCCTGGTACATCCTAATATGACACTTTGGATTCCATCCATTGAATTATTATTTGCGGGGCTACTATGGCTTGAAAGAAAATTTCCATCCAAATAGAGGTCATAGCTTTCTGGATTATAAACCAAAGTTGCCATATGCCATTGGTCGTCAACTTCAAAGGAAGTCAACTCAAAATTACGGTTAAAAGAAAGGAAATCAGTGCCATCAGTGCCTACTGAAATTCCCCAAACACCATTATTAAGATCGGCGTGATCTAGTGAAATTATTGGTCTTCTATCTGACTCAAAAACTGAGACTTTGAACCAGACATTTATAGTCATGGATTCATAATCAAAGTCATCACCTAGTGTTATATAATCATTATTTCCGTCAAAGCTATATGCAGAGTTAGGGTTGCCATCTCGATCTGATGTGAGGGTTGCTCCATTGACTGTTGCATGATAGCCGTTTCCACTTTCGTCGTTCGCATTTCCGTTAAAAGGATAGTATGCTTGGAGATCATCAGTCGGCACAGGACAGGATTGTAGCTCAACAAAATCGCTAGCAACTGCGCTTTGACCAGCTACCTCAACTTTCAAATCAAAATTCCCCTCAATGTTAGGAGTTAATGCCCTGATCTCGCCATCATCAAAAGATAGAATAGTCCCCTCATTTTCACCAAAGAAAACTTTATTTCCATCTTCTACAGTACTGAAATCGGTACCCTCAATAGTGACAATATTTTTGCAATCCTCGAAAGTCACATTGAAACTACTAATAATTGGTTCATTTCTAATAAAAGGTTCCTCTGCTTCAGCGCTATTCCCGGTAACTATAACTTTCAAAGCAACTTCCCGTGAAGATATTCCAGGAGGTACCTGAACTTTCAATTCACTTGTTTTACTGGATATGACTGTGGCATCTATTTCGTTGAATTTGACAATATTTTCTGAATTCTTGTGACTAAATCCACTTCCAGATATGATTACCTCGGTATAGTCAGTTCCATTCTTTGGCTCGAATTCATCTATTTGAGGGTTAGATGAACTCCCTTGGCTTACAAAAGATACGGTATCTCCATATACCGTAAGTTGACCTTGAGTGACAAATGCTCGCACCCAGTACTTTTTACCTTCATCCAAGGTAGACCTAACAAAAAAGGAAAATTCATTTTCATCTAAGCCTATTGAAGTTAAACTCACTTCATCTCCATTCCCCTTTGAAGGATTTCCATCAGTTCCCCACACAAAGCCTACCGACGAAAGTGTGTCGCTCCCAGCTAACGTGATAGTACCATGAAACAACGCGCCCTCTGATGTAATCTCTTCAATTGGCTCTGTCAATACCCTTGGATATGTTCTCCTTATACCATCATCATTATTGCAGGAATAGATCAATATGGAAAATAATACAAGGATTAAGCTATTAAAATTTATATGCATTTTTGCCCGTATGAATTACCAAGTGTAAAGATAGTCTAATGATAAAGAAATATTTATTCATATTACTAGTAGCCGCTGCAGGACTCTCGAATGCCCAGGGATATAAGAAAGGATATATCGTTACATTTGAATATGACACGATTCAAGGTTTATTAGCTAATAAGTCCAATCTTAACGGCCAAAAAAGTTGTGTTTTTAAGGAAACTTCCAGCTCTGATTCAAAAGAATATTTTCCCACAGATATTCTTTCTTATTCTTGTGACGGAGGAAGACTATATATCTCAAATCAAGTAGGACTAGATATAGACCGAATTAACTCCACATTTGTCAGGGTAATTGTAGATGCGGATATGCCACTTTATGAATTTGATAATCAGTTTGCCTTTAGAAGTACATCCGGTCAAATCTACCTTTTATTGGAAGAAGATTCTTTTTTCAAACAGATACTAAATGTAGCCTTAGTGCCACAATGCTTTGGCATCTCAGGAACTATTAAAAAGTTGGAACTCAATGAAGAATCTCTGGCAGACCTTTTTGTGAAATATAATAGATGCGTTGGTAATCCATTTGAAGTGCACCTTGACAGTAAGAAATCCTCTGAATTAAAGTTTGGGATTGGTGCCAGTTTGACCTCACTGAAATCAAGTGAATCTCAAAACCTACCAGAGCTTTCCAACTCAACACAAAACTCATCAGGATTTGATTTTGAATTGAGATACATAGCTTCCAGCAAAGGAAAGATAGCATTCTCTACCAAAATCAACTATCTGAGCAAACGTGGCTACTCCATCAATTATGAAGGGCTTTCAAGAAATTATGAAACCACATTCGACTATTCATCCTTTAACTTAAGTGCAGGAATTAACTGTGGATTTTTCTATAAAAATGCGCTCTCCATTGAGGTCTATTCAGGCTTAGGAATTTCATTGCCTTCACTAAAGAATCCCAATCGACAAATAGATACATTTATTGGTAATAGCATTTTTCTATCCTCAGATGACGATTTAGCAATCAAGAAAATAGCGCCCATGGCAGATTTAGATATAATTCTCAATTATCAGAAGTCACAAAACCATTATTATTTTCTTTCAGTTGCCAATAATTTTTCTCTTGGAGAACTCTCCAAAGATGGAGAGGCTATTAGTCTGAATGGACACACCATTGGATTGAAACTTGGAGTTGGATATTATTTGAAATGACTATTAGTCTAGTTCGTAGAAGTAAATCCTCTATAATACCATATCATTCATTTAATATCACCTCACACACCCAATCCACCTCATCCTCACTCATTTCGGCAAACATAGGCAGGGAGAGTATTTGTGAACATAATTTCTCTGCCACCGGAAAATCCCCGATTTTGCGTCTCTGATAGGAATAGCTCTTTAGGTGTGGCAATGGCGTTGGGTAATGAATGGCACACCCGATATTAACTTCCTTCAATCTGGATATTAATTCTTCTCGCTTTTCTGATTGTACCACATATAGATGAAATACATGACGCATATTTTCAGGAATGGATGGTTTCACAATCCCTGCTAATTTCTCAGCATACCATTTGGCAACCTGAATACGGCCTTCCGTCCATTTTTCTAAATGAGGAAGCTTTGCCTTCAAGATAGCAGCTTGAATTGTATCCAATCGGCTATTTCTTCCAATGATCCGATGATCATGCTTTTTCAATTGACCATGATTGGAAAGCATCCGGCATATTTCGGCCAGGTTATCATCATCGGTCACAATCCCTCCGGCATCTCCATATGCGCCCAGATTTTTACCCGGATAAAAACTGAAAGTGGCGATATCCCCAAAAGTCCCAACCTGCCTTTCGCTAATCTTGGCTCCATGAGCCTGGGCACAGTCTTCGATTACCTTCAGGTTATGCTTCCTTGCGATTGCCAAAATCTGATCCATTCGTGCGGGCAACCCATACAAGTGAACAGGAATGATCGCTTTGGTCTTTGAGGTGATTTTTCCCTCGATTAGCTCAGGGTCTATGGTTCGTTCCTCCTCCAACACATCCACAAACACGGGCTCTGCCCCTACATTATTTACTGCACCGGCGGTGCTTATCCAGGTCAGAGCTGGTACGATCACTTCATCTCCTTCGCCAATTCCCAGCGCCTTTAAAGCGATCTCAATTGCATCGGTACCATTGGCCACCCCAATGCAATACTTCACTCCAACATACCTCGCAAAATCCTTCTCAAAATCCTTTATTACCTCACCTCCAATAAAGGCTGTCTCGTCAATCACCGAAGCAATTGCAGCGTCTATTTCATGCTTAATAGACTCATACTGAGCCTTTAGGTCAACGAATGGAATGCTCATATATCTCTAAGCTTTTTGGCTGGATTGCCGGCATAAATCCCGGGTTCTTTTATATCCTTGGTGACCACCGCCCCCGCTCCGATCACAACATTATCACAAATTTTCACAGGCATGATAGTAGCATTTGATCCAATGGACACCTTATCTCCAATCATCGTGGATTTCCATTTGGACGCATCTCCACCTGCCGGGCCTCCGGATGAGAATACATCATTGATGAACATAACTCCATGCCCTATAAAACAATCCGCACCAATAGTGACCAACTCACAAATAAATGAATGTGATTGAACCTTGGTCCGGGCTCCTATCTTCACGTTCCTTTGAATCTCTACAAAAGGGCCCACAAACACATTCTCTGCCAACTCACACCCATATAGGTTGCTGGGCATGATCACTTTCACGGATTCATGCGCCTTGACTTCCTTTATGCCTGATTCAGTGATCTTCATCTACTAACTACCAATTACCATTTTACTAACTACCAATTACCAACCTACCTACCACCTGCAATTTCTCAAAAACTTTTGTATCGTGAGGTGCATCCTGCAATTCATCTGTCAAATCCTGACCTGCCCAATGCTCATAGTGCTTTCCATTTCGCCACAGCTTGGAATTGGTCACATCATATATGACTCCTTTATAGGCTATCCAGATTTCTTCCCGATCATTCCCATTGCGAAGTGCCAGCTGATGTTTGTTGAACTCCATCATTGAAGTTTTAAAATGGAAATGCCGGCTCCTCCCCGATCTGCGTGTTCATCCTCCACACTAGCTATGCTTGGGTGACCTTTGGAAACATTCCTTACAATCTCCCTCAGCACACCATGTCCTTTGCCATGCACGATTCGGATCTCGTCCACTCCTATCAATAAGGCCTCATCGATAAAAGATTCCACCTTATTAATCGCCTCATCCGCTCGCATTCCCCGGATACTGATTTCGTGATTGAAATTTGCCATCTTGTCACTCAAATCAATCCCCATTCGCTTCACTTTTTTCTGATAGCTGATCTGCGGGGCAGCATTTGCCTTCTGCAGCTTATCCACAGAAATAATGGATTTCAATGAGCCAAAAATGACCTCCGCCTGCTTGCCCTTTATTTTTTGAACAGTACCGGTAGTATCCTGACCTATTACGGTCACCACATCACCAGCCTTCAGTGATGGAATTTTCTTCGCAGGCTTATCTTCAAATTGAGATTTCTTCTGATTGAGTTTTTCACGTGCTGCTTTCGTTCGCTCCTTAGATGCCTTACTTTCTTTTATCTCCCGGATCACCCGCTCCACGTCTTTATTTGCACCCTCAATGATTCGATTCGCCTCCTGCTTTGCTTCTCTAATGATGCGCCGCTTATCCTCTTCCAGCATCGCTCGCAGATCTTCGTAATCTTTCCTAACCTGATTAATCCCAGCCTGATCTTTTTCCAGTTTTTTGCTGAGCTTCTCAAACTTTGCTTTTTCCTTTTCCAGTTGATTCAGGAGCTGATCATAGGCCACATGCGAGCTACCTATTTTCTTTCTGGCCGATTCAATAATCTCATTTGGTAGCCCGATTTTTCCGGCAATTTCAAATGCAAACGAGCTTCCCGGTTTCCCTACTTCCAGTTCAAACAATGGCTCCAGCGCATCCAGATCGTACTTCATGGCACCATTGACCAAACCAGGCGTTTCGTCCCCTACTTTTTTTAGGTTTTGATAGTGAGTGGTCACAATTCCAAAAGCCTTCTTTCTATTGAGATCCGTCAGTACCGCTTCTGCAATGGCGCCACCAAACTGTGGCTCGGTTCCTTTTCCAAATTCATCGATTAGAAACAATGATTTCTTATCCGTTTCCTTCAGAAAAAACTTCATGGAAGTCAGGTGAGAACTATACGTACTCAGATCATCTTCAATAGATTGTGTATCCCCAATATCTATGAAAACAGAAGTGAAAAATCCCATTTTGGTTTCTTCGCCTACCGACACTGGAAGACCAGTTTGAATCATATACTGAAGTAACCCAACAGTCTTCAGGGCCACTGATTTACCACCCGCATTTGGCCCTGAGATAATAAGAATACGCTTGTCCTGATCCAGTGAAAGTGTCAATGGAACCACTGGTTTTCCGCTCTGCTGATGGGAGAGATCGAGTATGGGATGAATCGCATTGACCATGGAAAATCCGGTGGTCTTTTCTATCTCTGGCACAACGCCATTGATCAGGTCGGCCAGCAGGACTTTCGCATGAATGAAGTCGAGTTTTTCAAGTAAGTCTGAACCGCTTGTCAAGTCAGCGAGATTGGCTCGTACATGGTCAGAGAGTGCAATCAGTATTCTGATAACCTCACGCTTTTCGGCATACTTAAGCTCACGTACCTGATTGTTGAGATCGAGGATTGCGCCCGGCTCCAGATAGACCGTCTGGCCTGTGGCCGATTCATCGTGTACAAATCCCGGAATCCGCTTTTTATGTTCAGCCTTGACCGGAATCACCAGCCTGCCATCTCTCACAGTTAGCGTGCTATCCTCATCCGTAAGTTGATCATCCTTAGCCTTTTTCAAAATCTTTTGGATGGCAGACCGAACAGCCCTTTCTGATTTTGAGATTTTTGTTCTGATATCTGAGAGTTCCTGTGATGCAGAATCTTTCACCTCACCCCTATCATCAATCACTTTATCGATATGAATCGCAAGGTTGGGATCTATTTCAATTTTCTCCGACAACCTGAATAGCTCAGGATACTCCTCACCTTTTTTATGAAAAAAACGCACCCAGGAGGTGAGTGTATTGACTCCCCTTTTTAACTCATGAAAATCTTGTGGATCCAAAAACGAACCGGGCACTTTGATCCTAACAAGATACTCATCCATGTCAGGGAATTCAAAAGAGACTTGTTCATCAGAGCTTCCTTTCAAACGAATCATCTCCTTCACCTGCTGAAGCCACCTGACCAGCACCTCGTACTTCTCAGTTGGCCTGGCCTTTAGCGCGAGGTGCTCCCCACGCTCACTCTGACAGAAGCGAACCAAATGATCCCTGATCTGATCAAAGCCAAGTTTTTCCTCAATATCCCCAGGATAGGTCTTCACTATTTATTGATTTTTTCTCGCTGCATCAAAGTATCTACTACCGCCTCGTAGATTTTCTCAAATTCGGCCGGGTGGTCTACATAGTAATTGAAACTCCGTTCATATTGATCCTGGGTGATCCCCAAATCCTCAAAAAGCAGCTTTTCATAATGCTCATATACCGCCTGTGTGCTATCATATGGGTCGATGGGCACGTTGTTGATCTTCGCTTCCAGCAAATGCACTTCCGTCATTACCTTCACCATTTTCTCCTGCCCGATGAGGTCTTTGGGTACATCGGAGGAGGTGCATGCACAAACAATTACAAGAGCGGTTAAAAAAATGTTTCTCAAAACAGTCTAAGAATTTGTGAAAATTTAATTTTGAAGGTCAAAGCTTAGGTTAATGCAAAGATCATATAAGCTATGCAATTATCAATGATGCCATATTGATGCCAAATTTGATAAGCAAAGACTCAACATGAAGGACATCCTCAAACGACTAAGACGGTACGAAATACGCATCCGAAAAGCGATCAACTCGCAGATGCAGGGAGACTTCCATTCAATCTTTAAAGGATCAGGGCTGGAATTTGACGATGTGCGACCCTACCAGTGGGGCGATGATGTGCGGAATATCGACTGGAGGGTTACGGCTAAGGGGCACGGTACGTTCATGAAAACCTTTATCGAGGAGAAAGAGCAAACGGTTTTTTTCCTGCTCGATGTTTCAGCATCTCAGGAGATCGGGAAAGACAAGCGGCAAAAGATCGACCTGGCCAAAGAGGTGACCGGCTTACTCACGCTATCGGCAATACGTGAAGGAAGTAAAGTCGGGTTGCTTTGTTATTCAGATCAGGTTGAAGATTATGTGAAGCCCAGCAAGACGCTCAAACATGCCTATGAGATTATCAATCGCATGTTTTCCTTGAAGCCCAAGTCCAGAAAAACCAATCTGGATGAAGCGATCAAGTACACACTGAACTTGCTAAACAAAAAAACCATTGTGTTTATGATCTCCGATTTTATCGATGAGAACTTCACACACTCCATGCGAGGATTGGCCAGGAAACATGACCTGGTCGTTGTTCATATTTCAGACAAAAGGGAGTCAGCAGTCCCACATTTGGGTATTGTGCCGCTTTATGAGAAAGAATCCGGAAAGACCGTGTGGCTAAATACTTCCTCTAAGGAATTTAAAAATGCGGTGGAAAAAACCCATGGAAAAAACAAGGAATCCTTATCGGATTTCTGCAAGCGAAACGATGTGAACTATATTTCCATCGGCACGGAAGATGATTACGTACCGAAACTAATTAAACTTTTCAGGCATAGAAACAGAGGTAATGCAAGAAGGACGAGGTAAGCATTGGGTTTTGATTGTCGCACTCCTTTGTTCACTTCATTTAAGTGCACAGGAAGTTTCCGTTCGGGGTGGGTTTGTAGAGGACAGTCTACTCATTGGGCAGGATGTTAATTTCTGGATGGCGGCAACCTATCCACCGGAGATGGAGATGGTATTTCCGGATAGTCTTTACTCCTTTGCGCCGTTCGAATTCAGTGACAAAACTTACTTCCCAACAAAAGTCAAAAACGGGCTCGCATATGATAGCACCGTCTATATCATTCAATCATTCGAAATAGATCAGGTGCAGTACCTCTGGCTCCCGGCTATCATTCTAAACAATAGGGACACCACTATCATCAATACCCCTCTTGACTCCATTTTTCTGACTGAGCTGGCGCCTGTGGTTTCGGATACTACCAAGCTCAAAACAAATGTTGACTACCAGACAGTGGAGCGGACGTTTAATTATCCGCTGCTCTACTACATCCTGGGTGGTCTGATTCTAATAATAATCATCCTGCTTCTCATTTTTGGCAAGCAAATCATCAAGTGGTTTAAGCTAAGAAGATTGAGAATTCAGTTTGAGCAGTTTGATGTGATTTTTAGTGACTATGTAAAAAAACTCAAAGTAGACCCAGACCCGGAACTGGCAGAGCGTGCGTTGGTATTCTGGAAAAGCTATCAGCAAAGACTTGAAAAATTGCCTTTTTCCGTCCTTACCAGCAAGGAAATACTCGGCTATGATTTTGCTGGGGAGCTGGAAAAGCCACTCAAATCAATTGATCGGGTCGTGTATGGAAAGCGGGTGGATGAGAATATTTTTCAGGATTTTCTTCAGATTGAAAATTTCACACAACATCGATATAGCAAGAAAGTAGAGGAGATAAAAGATGGAAAATAAAGCAGTCAGTTGGTTTTCTCTGAATTGGTTTTACCCTTCTCAACTTCAAAGTTTTGACTGGGCTGAGCCTGTATGGCTTTACGCGATCCTGGCTTTACCGCTCGTCTTTATTCTTCGCTGGCTCATCGTCAACCAATTTGGTCAGCGACTGCCGGTAGCCCTCACCCGCAAAGACCTGAAAAGCGATCCGATCACTTTGCTGCGTTTCATTCCACCTGTTTTTTTCATTGTCAGTCTGGCGCTCATTCTGGTGAGTCTGGCCCGGCCCCAAACAACTAATGAACAAGTAGAGCAGTGGAGTGAAGGTATTGACATTGTATTAAACATCGACATTTCAGAGTCCATGCAGATCGAGGACTTTCGACCCAACCGACTTGAGGCTGCCAAAGAAGTGGCCAGAAGCTTTGTAGCCGGAAGGTTTCAGGATCGCATCGGGCTTGTGATCTTCTCAGGAGATGCGCTTCCTTCCTGTCCGCTCACTACCGATTACGGCTTGCTTTATGAGCTTATCGAAGAAATCGACTTTGATAAGATCGAAAGCCGGGGTACTGCAATCGGCAATGCCATTACTTCGGGCATCAACTTCCTGCGTGAGTCGGAATCAGAATCCAAAGTGATGATCCTCCTGAGCGACGGAGACAACACGGCTGGTAATATAGACCCTATCACAGCGGCGAACCTGGCCAATGCCTACAATATCAAAATGTACGTGATTGCGATTGGTCGTGAAGGCAAAGTTCCTTTTGGCACAGACTTCTTCGGACGTCCCCGAATGGTCGAAAATACCTTTGATGAGACCACACTCCGGGAAATAGCCCAGATTGGAAACGGAAAGTTTTATCGGGTATCGGATAAGGAAGCACTCATTCAGGTATTTAATGAGATTGATCAGTTGGAAAAAGCGGAGATCAAAGAAACCAGGTACAAGGACACCACAGATTTCTATTACGTGTATCTCAAATGGGCGGCTGTTTTTCTTCTCCTGTGGCTGCTCACCAAATCCACTTTTATCACGAATGTGCTGACAGATTAATTTTTCATACTTTATTATGTGATAAATTTTTGTATTACATTTGTATTACAATGAAAGGCAAAAAGGAAAATATGCTGAATGTTCGGTTAGATGAACATACTAACAGAATGCTAAAAGAATACAGTGAGCAAGAGGGTTCTTCAAAATCATCAATAGTAAAAGAGGCTTTAGTTATGTATTTCAATAAAAAAACATCACAACAATTTCCCTATGAATTAGGCAGTGACCTTTTTGGCACAGTAAGCAGCGGTACTACAGACTTATCCACCACCTACAAGTCCAAATTAAAGGCAAAACTCAGTGAGAAACACGCTCATTGATGCCGGGCCAATTATCGCACTTTTCGATCGGTCAGACCAGTACCACATGAAGGCTGTGCGTTTCCTTGAAACCTACGAAGGCTACTTGTGGACCACATGGCCGGTGATCACCGAAGTTTCTCACATGTTGGATTTTAGTGTAAAGGCACAGTCAGCCTTGCTGGAGTGGATTGATCGCGGTGGCTTGAGGATTTATGCACTTACGGAAGATCATATTTTCAGGATCAAACAACTCACAGCAAAATTCATGGATGTTCCGATGGACCTGGCAGATGCTTCGTTAGTTGTTGTTTCAGAACTCTCAGGATATAATGAGATCATTTCCATCGATTCAGATTTTTACATTTATCGGGATATAAGAAACCAATATTTGACCAACATTTTTAAGTAATTCGATTTCTTTTTAATTCTTCCTGTAACTTTTCATCAGGCTTCCCCATCATCCTGCTGAATGTCACACAATCTATACCATACTGAAATCCTCCCTGCCAGTGACGGCATGTACCGATACGCATTATCGATAGTACGGGAACCGGAAACGGCCAGGGATGTTGTGCAGGACTGCCTGACAAAAATCTGGAGTATTCGAAAGGATTTGGACAAAGTAGAAAAAGTCAACGCGTGGGCTTTTCGCATAGTCCGAAACAGATGCATCGAAATCCTGAGAAGAAACCGATATGCAGACCTGGACGAAAAGGTGGTGAATATGAGATATTCGGGGACGGTAGAAGAGCAGGCAATCACCGATGATTTTATGTCATTGATGAGGCAGGTGCTCAAAACGCTACCGGACAAGCAGCAGGAGGTCTTTCATCTTCGTGAAGTGGAAGACATGAGCTATCAGGATATAGCTGAGACATGCGGCCTTACGGAAAGCGATGTAAAAGTCAACATTCACAGGGCCCGAAAGAAAGTAAAGGAAGCCATGCAAAAAATAGACGCATATGGGATCGCAAATTGATAAACTACTGGAAAAATACTGGCAAGGTGAGACCAGTCTGGAAGAGGAAAAAGTGATCAAATCACATTTCAAATCCAATCCCGGGCTCAACAATGAAAGTCACTATTTCCGATACCTGGCCAACCAGAAATTGGTGAAATATGAGGGATCGAGTAGGATTTCCCGAAAAAAGGCAACCTGGCTTTCAGCTGCAGCTACTGTCACGATCGGGATCATCACAGCAGCATTGGTATTCAATGATGCCAAGAAGGACCCATTCGCGATAGAAGATCCTGAAAAGGCACTCCAGGCAACCAAGGAAGCCCTAATGATGATTAGTTCCGAGCTGAATCAGGGACAGGATCACACACTAGAGCTGACAAAATTCAACAAAGCAAAAGAGGAGCTGGAGGAAGAATCCTAAGCTCCAGAAAACCAAAACCTTGATTTAAGACCATAAAAAATTATAACCATGAAAAAAGTAGTATTAACCCTGATGATCTTATCCATTACAAGCCTGGCCTTCAGCCAGCAGGTAGTAACCAAATACATGGATAAGTATGAAAATGACGAGACCTTTACCAAGGTATCTGTGAGTAGCAAAATGTTTTCGCTCTTTTCAGAAATGGAAGGAAGTGAAGAAGATGAGCAACTTTTCTATGACATCACCAGCAAGCTGAAAGGCATGAAAGTGGTGGCCAGCGAAAAAGTCTCAGACCCAAAAGGACTATATGCCAGCGCTATTAGCGATGTGTCAAAAGCCGGGTTTGAGGAATTGATGACTGTAAAAGATGCCGAGGAAAACGTAAAAATTTCCATCCGCGAAAAAGGCGGCATCATTGAAGAGCTGATCCTTGTGGCTGGCGGAAAAGAAAAGTTTGCAATGGTGAGCCTGTATGGAGAAATTGACCTGAAGCAGATATCCAAGCTTGCCAGCCTGATGAGAGTAAACCAGCTGAAATATTTGGAAAACATTGACAAAGCGATAGATTGAAATAATAGTTAGTTGACAAGGCGGGTATGAATCACGTTCTACCTGCCTTATTTTTTGCTCATATGAAAAAACTACACCTACTTACTTTATCCCTCGTTTTTAGCGGAAGCCTTCTGGCTCAGGAATCCATCATCAAAAAGTTTGCAGAGCCGCGAAGACCAACAGAGTGGATGAACCCTATTTGTCTTTATCCAAGCACCCTGAGAATGATCAATCTATCCGGAGATCCTCAATTCAATGAGCTTGTCAACGACATTGAAAAAATCCTCATCTATACCCTTGATTCGGCAACTGTAGCCACCAAAGAACATAAAGACTGGCTAAAAGATTATGAGGCTATTGGATATGAAGAATATATCAGTCTGATGGGCAAGCAGGAAATGCTCATCATCGGAAAAGAAGATGAGTATGTGGGCGTGATGTCGGCTGAAGGTAAAGCCATGGCCATCTACATGAGAGGTCAGATACCCTTTGCTAAAATCCCCAAGCTGCTGGAGACTTTTCGCAGCAATGATGTTTTACCACTAATCACTGACCAGTTCAAATGAGCGTACTTAAAATAAATAAGCTAACAAAGAAATTTGGCCGGCTTACTGCTGTGGATCAGCTTGACCTGACCATTGAGGAGGGCCAGGTATACGGAATATTGGGGCCTAATGGAAGCGGGAAGACAACCACCCTCGGTATGATCCTTGAAGTAGTAGCCCCAACAAGTGGAGATTTCGAGTGGTTTGGCGGAATGAATAATGTAGAAGCACGACAAAATATTGGTTCTATTTTAGAAACCCCCTGCTTTTACAGCTATCTAACCGCGGTTCAAAATCTCAGGATCGTAGCACACATCAAAAAGTGCGGAACTGATAACATCGATAAAATTCTGAAACAGGTAAACCTGTATGATCGGAGGAATGACAAGTTCAAAACCTATAGCTTGGGGATGAAGCAGCGCCTTTCTCTGGCAGCAGCTCTCCTGTCCGATCCGCCGGTGCTCATGCTGGATGAACCTACGAATGGACTTGACCCAGAGGGCATAGCCGAGGTGAGACAACTGATCCGGGACATAGCTGCCAAAGGAAAGACCATCATCATGGCCAGCCACCTGCTGGACGAAGTACAAAAAGTGTGTACGCATTTCTGTGTCCTTAGAAAAGGGGTTAAACTTCACGAAGGATCTGTGCATGAAATACTAGGAGAAACTAACGCTGTGGAAATCTCTGCCAGGGACCTGGATGGACTGTCTACCCTGCTCGAAAAATTTGAAGGAATGGAGTCCCTGGAGCGGTCAAACGGATCCATCATGGTCTTTCTCAAAGAAGGCCAGTCTTCTGACCACCTGAACCGTTTCTGTTTTGATCAGGGCATTGCACTGAAAAAGCTGGTGCCACAATCCAAATCACTTGAACAAGAATTCTTAAAAATCCTGAAAGAAAATGATTAGAGCATTTAAACTAGAATGGCTAAAACTGAAGCACTATAGGGTTTTCTGGATTCTGTTTGGGCTTTATCTATTGGCCCAATTGATCATCACCAATGGCGGTGTATTCTTCCTTGAGTGGCTCAAAAGCAAAGATGTAGATTTCGATGGCATTGACCCGACCATTGTACCCATTTACGACTTTCCTGACATTTGGCAAAATTCGGTTTGGCTGGCCTCCTTTGTCAAAGTCCTGATTTCCTTCATCGTGATCGTATCGGTAAACAATGAATTGTCCTACAATACATTAAGACAAAATATCATTGATGGGGTGAGTAAAAGAGAGTTTCTTCTCTCCAAGCTATCCCTCATACTCTTTCTTGCGGGGGTGTGCACGCTGGTGCTTTTTAGCTCTGGCATGATCGCTGGCCTAATCTATTCACATGTCACAGACCTGAAGTACATATTTGATGAAATGGAATTTCTGCTGGCCTACTTTATACAGCTTGTGGTTTTCTCACTTTTTGCATTTAGTCTGGCTATGGTGATCAAAAAAGCAGGTTTTGCTATTGTGTTTACTATGCTCTACAGTTTGGTTTTCGAGCCGATCATTACTTCAATTTTAGAGTTTGCGCCTTTTGCAAAAGGTTACACTGCAGGGATTGTTAAGTTTTTCCCAATCTATTCGATGGAAAAACTAAGTGGCAAGATCTATGAAAGCCCATTTGCCAGATATTTTTTTCAGGAAATCAAAGACTATGTGCTCTGGTATGAGTGGCTAATCGCCATAGGTTGGGGCGCATTTTTTATGCTTTTTATCACCTGGATTCTCAACAAAAAAGACCTGAAAGGCTAAACGAATAATTTTGGACTTTCGCCTAAGGTATTCAACCCCTTGCCTAAAACCCTGATACGATATCAGGGTTTTTCTCGTTGTTTGTGTTACAATCTTAAAAAAGCAGGTTATGGTAAAGTTTGTAGCAATTCTTATTTCGGTAGTCTCGTTCAACTTTTACGTATCGATCACTACCACTGATAGTCAGCCTCAAGAAGTTCAAATTGAGTTTAGCGATGAAGCTGTGGCAATAGAAAGTGGGCAGCCTGTATTTAAAAAAGGAACAAAAGTGTGGGTGTCCAATCCTCAAAAAGAAGAAATAAAGCTTTATCTGAATGAGGCGGAAAAAGAGGTGAAAGATGACAAGATAGACTTATCTCAAATCACCAGCCTGAAAGAAGGCACTTATACCTTAGTCATAAATACAAACACTGAAGAAAAGGTATTTGGTTTTACCATTCAGTAAATAGGTTAGTTAGGTTTTTGAAAAGATAAGCGCATCCATCCCGGTTGCGCTTTTTTTATGCATAGTTTGTTAGCAGAAAGTACAGAATCTGTAGGGTAAACAGCAATAAAATTACTGCTACTGTCCGGTTCATTTTCTTTACAAACTTCACGGTGATGAGATGCTTGAGGCGGTGAGCGATGAATGCCTTAATGATATCCATACTTAGTATTGTGAATAGCATGCCGCCAAAAAACTGAAGTTGTTGATCAAAGTTGTACTCAAAATTTATGGCAATGGCGCTAACCCATGTTGCCCAGGAGACAATAATGAAAGGGTTGAGTCCATTTAGCAGCAAGCCCTTCAGGAAATGCCTCGAATAATTAGAATCGTTAACCAGTGTATCCTCACTTTGGATTTTCGGCGTTTTAAACCATGAGTAAATACCATAGGCTGCCAGCATGATAGAACCGAATATACCCATCCAGAATTTGAAGTCATCCGTTTCCAGAACTTTGGCCATCCCAAGCAGTACCAGCACCACATAAAACACATCACTCACCGAAATGCCAATGGCAAGAAAAATGGCCTTTTTTAGCCCCTGCTGGATGCTGGTTTGAATTAAAGCAAAGAATGCCGGCCCTAGTGCAAAAATGAAAATCAGGCCAAAGATTAATCCGTTGATGATTGGTGGCATCTAGCTCGCTTGAAGGTTTTGTTCGCTTAAAAATTTTCGCCAAAGTTGGGCTTTTTCTTTCTTAAGTACCCTCGGGAATTTGTTTTGGCTCCCCACCTTGCCTTGCGCTTCCATCCAATTGTAAAATGTGCCAGTAGGTAAAATACTGACTTTCAGTTCCTTCAATGCCGAGCCACGCTCCACTTTATAATCATCATTTAATTCCTTCAAATGAAAATCTATGCGTTCAATAAGTTGCCTTTCGTCCACTTTGTCGTCTGTGCCAATGTACCAGTGATGGGCAAACAACGTTCCCGACCGATCTCCCAACAAGGTGAACTCCCTGATATCGATCTTCAATTCATCTTCCACCAGTTCAATGGCCTTGTTCATGTTATCGAGGCTCAGATGCTCCCCGCATAAGCTCATAAACAGCTTTGTTCTTCCCGTAATCACAATTTCGCTTTCTTCCACCGAAGTAAACTTGATCACATCCCCGATCATGTACCTCCATGCTCCTGCGTTTGTGGTGATCAGAAGGGCATACTCCTTATTTTCCTCCACTTCATCAATCTTAAGGGTCACTGCATCCGGTCGCATTTTTCCATCCTCATCAAAGTTGGCTTCCGTAAACGGCACAAATTCATAAAATATCCCGTTGTTGAGCACCAGCCTCATCGACTTTTGATTGGGGTAGGCTTGGAACGCAATGAATCCCTCGGAAGCCAGGTAGGTCTCCATGTAATAAAGGGGATGTTTCAAAAGCTTTTCAAATCCACGCTTGTATGGCTCAAAAGAAACTCCTCCATGAACAAAGATTTTGAGGTTTGGCCAGATGTCATGGATGGTTTTCACCCCATGCTTTTCGATGATTTTCTCCATCAGGATCTGCAGCCAGGCCGGCACTCCCACGATGATCCCGATATCCCAGTTTGGTGCTTTTTTCACAATCTCCTCCAACTTATCATTCCAGTCTTTGGTCTTGGCAATCTTCTTGCCCGGCTTATAAAAGTGCTGAAACCAGAATGGAATTTGAGATGCAGTGATCCCGCTCAGGTCTCCCTCAAAGTAATGACCACTCTTCTTTAAATCTGTGCTACCGCCAAGCATTAGGATACCCTTGGAAAAAAGGGAAGCCGGCAGGTCATATTTGCTCATGGTAAGGATCTGTCGTACTGAAGTCTTCCTGATTGATTTAACCATTTCACGTGTAATAGGGATGTATTTGGAGGGTGCTCCAGATGTCCCCGAGCTCAGCGCAAAGTATTTGATTTTGCCAGGCCAGCAAACGTCCTGCTTGCCCTCCTTTGCCAGGTGCCACCACTCTGCATAGATTTTATCGTAATCAAAAATGGGAACCTCCCTTTTATAAGATTGGTAGAAATCATCTTTGCCTTGCTTAAAAGAAGAAAGGATTTTCGGGAAGGCATAGGCCTGCCCAAATTTTGTGCCCTGACAATGGATCAGTAAGTTTCTAAGCTCCTGTTTCTGCAAATCAAGCGGGGAAGTGTACAACTGCTCCAAACTTTCCCTCAGTGTAATCCCTTTCTTGAGTAATGTCCCTAAAATTGCCATTCAGTATATTGAATCGTATTCTTGCGCTTTCAAAGTTAAGGGATGTAAAAGAGACAATAATGAGCGAAATATCAAACCATCTGTCAGATTTAAAGGGAAGTTTACCTGAAACGTGTACACTGGTAGCGGTGAGCAAAACCAAGCCTGCATCTGATGTGATGGAAGCCTATGCAACCGGCCATCGGGATTTCGGGGAAAATAAGGTGCAGGAGCTTGCTGGCAAGGCTGAGGAATTACCCAAAGACATTCGCTGGCACATGATTGGCCACCTGCAGCGCAACAAGGTGAAATACATCGCATCATTTGTTCATTTGATCCATGGGGTAGACTCGCTCAAACTCCTGAAGGAAATAGACAAGCAGGGTCAAAAAGTGGATCGGGTAATCGACTGCCTTTTACAAATTCACATCGCTGAGGAAGACACCAAGTTTGGGCTGGACAAAGAAGAACTGTGGGATATCCTAAATGGAGAAGAATTGAGAGCGATGAAAAATATCAGAATCATTGGCCTTATGGGGATGGCCACCAACACTGAAAATGAAGAACAGGTAAGGAAAGAATTTAGAAGCCTAAAAGCACTATTTGATGAAATAAAAAATTCTGACCATACCAATGTTCAGATGAACACCCTCTCCATGGGCATGAGCGGGGATTACCGCATCGCCATTGAAGAAGGAAGTAATATGGTCAGAATTGGGAGCGCTATATTTGGTATACGCTCATAAGGGCCATGCTCAATTTATTTCAGCATCTCACTTGATATCATGTAGATTCTGAAACAAGTTCAGAATGACATTCTTGATAGAAGAATAGTTAATTATTGTCCGGTGGCATCACATTCGTCACGATTTTGACACGCTCCGGATTGTTCACCGCATTGGACATCACCGTAATTACCTTGTTTTGCATGCCCATCTTGCCGGCACTGTTAAATACTACTTTGATCTGGGCAGATTTACCGGGCGCAATCGGCTCCTTTGGCCATTCGGGGGCTGTGCAGCCACATGTTGTTCGTACGTCAGACAGAATAAGTGGCTCATTTCCCACATTCTCAAATTCGAAAACATGCTCCACTCTTTCTCCCTGAGTGATCTCACCAAAGTCAAATGATTTGTCTGCAAACGAAATCTTCGGGCCAGTCATTGGCTCCTCTTCCTCCTGTGCTGTCGCAAAAAATGCAAATCCAACCAACAGCAATGACGCTAAATATTTCATATATCTTAACTTGTTATGGTTCTTTGATTCAAAGTTAACCAACATCTTTTTTAAATGGGAAACGAAAACCATACCGAAAACCCTTTTGAAGAAAAGGTCCGGGTCCGGGTCTGCGGCATTTTGCAGGAAAATGGTAAGACACTCCTTCTGAAGCATGATTCCATCGGGCCTGCAGGATATCTATGGTCTCCACCGGGTGGCGGAGTAGAATTTGGCGAAAGCCTTGCAGAAACGCTAAAAAAGGAATTTCTGGAAGAAACCAATCTGACTGTTGCGGTTGGGGACTATTTGTTTGCGAATGAATTCATTGGAAAAAGGCACCATGCGATTGAGCTCTTCTTTGGAGTGACACGGATTTCAGGAGAACTAAAACTTGGTTCCGATCCTGAATTGGCGCCAGAGGAGCAAATTCTGAGTGAGGCAAAGTTCCTTTCGGCAGATGAAATGACCAACCTTCCAGCAGATGCCATTCATAATGCGTTTCATACCGCTGATGCAAGAGATAAAATTACCGAACTTAGGGGTTTGATTACTTTTAAGCATTAATAGTATTCCGGTGCTTCAAGAATCACCATTAAATATTTATAATTGCAAAAACCTAGCGAAAAAGAAATTTAGCAATGAGTAAAACGAAAATTGTTTCTCTGGTCATGCTCGTAGTGTGGGTATCATTGGCCGTATTCCTGGTATACAGTATCAAATCATCCATTGACGAGTCAAAACGAATTGAACGAGCAGAAGCCCGCATCATTGAGCAGCTCAAAATGATTCGTGAAGCAGAAATCGCCTACATGTCGGTAAATGGCCAATATACCAGCGATTGGGATAAGCTTTTAGCTTTCATCGACAGTGGAAACTTCTACTTGACAGAAAAAACCGAGACGATCATTCCTCAGCCATACGGTAAGGATAGTATCTATGTTGAAATCGACACACTAGGTACTGTTGCAGTGATGGATTCATTGTTTGGCAACAACAAATGGCCAAGATTTAATCTTGAAACACTTCCATATGTTCCGGGAGTGCAGCCTGCTGTGAAGTTTGACGTATGGGCAGACAAAATTTCGAAGGCCGGATTGATGGTGAACGCCATAGAGGTGAAAAACCCTCGACCGGTGGATCCTAGCAGAGACGAAGAAAGTGAATACAACACCAGAAAGCCATTGCGATTTGGATCACGTACGAGTGTGACAACTGCTGGTAACTGGGAGTAAAAAATATTTTGATAGCACAAGACACATCCACATATAAGCTGATTAAGCGAGTAAAGGATACCAAGTTCACCATTGATGAGCTTGACCATTACTCGCTTATCATGCAAGTGGGGATTTACGATTTGCAGTTTGCAGTGGTAGACTCCCAGGATAATGTGGTCATGGGTCTGGAAGACTACCGCCTCGAGGGAATCAAAACGGTAAACGGACGTCTCAGACTAATCAAAGACATCCTTGACAATCACGAATACCTTACTGCAGGCTTCTGGAAAGACGTGAAGCTCTGTCTTAAGTCTCACAAATTTTCGCTGGTACCTGCCAATATGTTTGTGCAGGAAGCTGCCGCAGACTATCTGGCACTCAATAGTGAGATTAAGACGGCTTTCGAAGAAGTAAACTACTACAAACAAATTGCTGTGGATACGGTGAATGTGTTTGCCGCAGAAACCAAGCTTTGCCGCTGGATCGAATCCATCTATAAAAAGAAAAAAGTCCATGTAATCCATCAGGGCAGTGCGCTTATTGAGGGATTTATGAAGCATGCAGATCATATTGATGAAAAGAGTATGTATGCGTTTGTGGATCGTGGAATCCTGCACCTGGTGGTCACAGAAGAAAATAAACTGCTTTATTATAATCAGTTTGCCGCACGCAAGAAGGAAGACTACCTGAAGTATATCATGCTGGTATTTAATGAGCTGGGCATGAGCGGAAAAGAAAGCCATGTATTCCTGTGGGGCTTTATTAAACCCAACTCCGAGGAAATGACGCTGCTGAAGCGCTACATCAAAAACATCTCCTTTGGCTCCAAGCCATCCTTCCTCAAATTCAGCTACCTATATGACGAAGTGGAAGATCACCAATACTTTGATGTGCTGAGTGGATATCTTTGTGTTTAGGGACTTTGAGCTAATGCTCATCATACAGATTTAATGCTCATGAAAACAGCCATTTTTCCGGGATCGTTTGATCCATTCACCAAAGGCCACTTCGATATTGTGATGAGAAGCCTTGACCTGTTTGATCGGGTGATCATCGCGATTGGGCACAATACTCAGAAAAATAAACGCTACTTTGATTTGGAATGGATGGTGGGCAAGATCAATGAAGCCTTTGCCAATGAAAGCCGGGTGGAAGTGGAAGTCTATGATGAGCTTACGGCCAACCTCGCCAAAAAATACGATGCGAAATTTATGGTGCGAGGATTGAGAAATACCACGGATTTTGAATACGAAAACAGCATCTCACAGATCAACAGGTACCTTAATGAAGACCTGGAAACAATTTTTTTGATTACTTCGCCGGAACTGGCTCCTATCAGTTCAAGCATCATCCGTGAGGTGCACCGATACGGTGGTGATGTGAATCCTTTTTTGCCTTATGAAGTAGAGAGCTAAGCCTCTTTCATCATTTTGGTATACTCCTGCATTACGTACCGGATGGAGCGGTAGGAATCGTGCAGTGCCACCCTCACCTGCTCCAGGTCCATCCATTCTACCTTCTTGATGCCCTCCCCCTTCTGTGGGGCCATGTTTTTATCGTCCTGGCAGTGCATGGCGTACCAGTGGGTTTTTTTTAGCACGTATTTCTTCTTAGTGGTGTACGTGTGCCACACCGCATCTATCTCCTTATCAATGGTGGCTTTCACTCCCGTTTCTTCTATTACCTCACGCACGGCACATTCTTCCAGCGTTTCGCCTTTATCGCGCTTGCCTTTCGGGATATCCCAAACCTTTCTGCGGAAAATCATTAGAAGCTTACCTTCTTTCTCTACAATGCCCCCGGCCGCTTCAATCACCTTGAATTTGCTTTTCAGGTAGTCAATCAGGGCGCGTTTTTCCCGGGATGAAATAAAGATAGAGTGGACCTTTTTTAGCTTCTTGTCAGTCATCAGCTTTAGCAGGCTATCAATCTGATCAAAGGAAGCATTCATGATCAGGGTATCATCAACGAGCACTTCAGGCACAATGGTCTCAAATTCTCTCACGATCAGGCCGTAAGCCCGATTCATGTTCACCTTTTTCTCTGAAAGAATGTAGACAGGGATGTCGTTGATAAAAATTTTCATGCAAGAAAAAATGAACCGGTAATTAAACCATAAAATAAAAATGAAACAAGCTTATCAGATTATGGATGAATAATAGAGAGTGAAAAATTTACTTTGCCAAAAACCCATCCTAAAAACTTGTCATATTGAACGCAGTAAAATATTCACTCAAAGTCAATGAATAGTGATATAGCATGTACTCACACTGTCAATATTAAATATTTCTCCTACGTCGAAAAGACAAGTTTTTTAATGCTCCTGTGCTGGTACATGGGTTATTGGATTATTTATTTTTGCAGGCCATGAGCATCAAAATCTACAATCCCCAACTGGCCGCCGAAATAGCCGCTGACCTGTTAAAAATCGGAGCGATCAAACTAAGCCCGGAAAAGCCCTTTACCTGGGCTTCAGGTTGGAAATCCCCCATCTATTGTGACAACAGGCTGAGCCTTTCTTACCCGGATGTACGATCGAAGATCAAGACGGCTCTCTCCCTGGCCATTTCCAATTCGTTTGACGGGATCGATGTAATAGCCGGGGTGGCAACTGCAGGCATCCCTCAGGGGGCTTTGGTGGCAGAGGAACTGGGGCTTCCTTTCATCTATGTGCGCTCCAAATCGAAAGGGCACGGACTGCAAAATATGATCGAGGGGAAGATTGAAGAAGGACAGAAAGTGCTGCTGGTGGAAGATCTGGTATCTACCGGAGGAAGCTCGCTGGCTGCTGCTGATGCGCTTAGAGAAGCAGGTGCCGAAGTGGTGGGAATGGTGGCCATCTTTACCTATGGATTTCCTGTGGCGGAAGCCAATTTCAAAGAAAAAGGAGTAGACCTGATTGTGCTTAGCGACTACCATCACTTGCTGGATCATGCACAGGATGAGCGCATGTTTGAAAATGATGTGCTCAAAACGCTCAAAGAGTGGCGAGAAGATCCGGGGAATTGGAGTAATTAATTCTTACCAATCAACTCCTCCACTTTCTCCATCACCACATCAAGACCTCCATTGTACTCATCCCAGGTCGGGATAACCAGATAGTCCGGGATGACTCCTCTCCCTTTGTAGGCATGCCCCACATTTGCTGTGGTGTACATCCACATGGGCACATTCACGATGATATCTGAGTTGGATAAAGTGATGGTGCGTGTATGTCCACTGGTGTTGCCATCATAACCACCTCCGGTCTCCTCACCCAGAAAAGTAGCCCAACCATGGTGATGAAGCACGGTAGCCACATCGGCACAGGTAGAAAAGCTAAACCCATCCGTGAGCACATAGAGCTTGCCCGTAAAGCGATCCTCCTTTGGTTGCCAGGTGCTGAGTCCATTGTGGGAGGTCATTAAATACTGATCTCCCACCCGTTTTGATCTGCCCGGATACTTCCTCGTCACCTCAATTCGATCAAAATAACCAAACGGCTCCTGAGCTAAGTATGAAACCAGTAGTGCTCCATAATCGTCCTTTCCCCCGCCGTTTCCCCGCAGATCGAGTACTAGATTTTTCGTACTGCTTTCCTTCAGTTTCTTAAAGCTCTCTGCCAGGAACTGCTCAAAATCATAGCCATTATCACGAAGTGCTCCTTCGCTAAACGTACGGATGCACATGTAGCCATAATCTTTATTAAGCTCCAGCGACAGGAAATCACCCGAGAAAGACTCACGAATGGAATTCACCTGATCGATGGTAGTGCCTTCCACTTGTATGGCCCTCTCCTCTCCATCCTGGGTGATCAGGTCAAGCTCATAACTAGTGGCCGTGCTGTCGATGTAGAGCTGATAGTAGGCATCAAACAGCAGCTCGACATACTTCATTTTGCCCGTCTCAATGGTGCCGTCCCCCGGCAAGTACTGACTGACTCTTCCCTTGATTTCATTGACTGGTCGGTCGTTGATGTGTGTGATCTCCCAGCCGGGCTTTACCCTCTCATCCAGTGATTCCCTCACGTATACTTTATCTCCAAGGAACTTGACGCTGAGAGGCATGAAAGTTTGCTCCCGCTCAAACTTGCTACGCATCGCATCGGACATGCGGGCGCGGGTGTGTCCACAGCCTACTTTTGCAAGGAGGTAATTCACCCGCTGATACAGCCCAATATCATTGAGTCCTGAATTCTCCTTCGCATTAGTAAACGCCTCATCCATCTCTTCCTTTGCTGTGTAGCGATAGAGACCTGGGTGATAGTCTTCCTGCTGCTGCTGCAGGTAACTTATATCCTCACTTACTTCCTGAGGGTCGTACAGTGTCTGCGCCTGAGCACAGGCCAGCAGTGCAAATAGTGGGATTAGTTTGAGCATAACATCAAGAACGAAGCACATGCATACAGGATGTTAAAAGGGGAAGATTGGGGGATAGTATGGATGAGTGGATGACATAAACCCCTGAACCTGTGACATAAACCCGGAAAGGCTCGCATAGGCCCTTACCCCCTCAACATAGAGGGATAAGGAAGGTAAGGGAATATTTGGGAGCTGGATAAACAGACATATGCGTTATATTGATATTGGAGTTAATTTGAAAAGATGAAAACATTGAATATCAGGACCAAAATATTAAGCACATTGCTGCTTCTCCTTACATCTTATGCATTTGCACACCCGACAGGGAATATGATTGTTATTGGTGATAATGTGCTATGGTCGTATGTAAACCCAATAAATGACCCAAACCATTATGCCTGTGTAATGATTTGGACAAAAGGTTCTCAACCAAAAGTATTTGTTCAATCGGAGTATGCTGCAAGCGACTTCATGCTTTATAATAAGCAAAATGAAATCTACATGATAGAAAGAAGGTTTTTGCAAGCATCCGATGAATTTCATATCAGAGTTTTAAAATCTACAATTGGTTCGCAACCAAAGGTTATTTGGGATTGGTTCAAAGATGATTATAGAATTGGAGAGGGTGGTTTTTTTATGCTTTCTGACGACCAGATGGTTTTCGGAAAATATCCTGAAATATATAGCTTGAAAAAAGGAGAACAGCCAGCAACGTATTTCAAATTTGACCAGCCCATAAATAAAATTCGAGCAGTTGAGCATAACCAAATTCTTCTATTGAGCGATAACACTTGCTATTTGGTGCAGCAAAATGGAAACATCCTTAAACAATGGAATGACCTAATTGACCAAAAGGTAGAGAATGCACCGATGAACCGAAATCAAGTGTTTGACGCAGATTATTCTAAAGGAGAATTATTGCTTTCTTATTGGGGCAGAAGGTCATTCGATTTAATTAATGCCAATGGAAAACGCCAAATCATTCTTCAACAAAGCGACCCCTATACACCTCATTGGGTAGCATTTTGGAACAAAGAAAAATTGTTATTTTCATCGAAATTGATTTTTGACGGAAGCACCCCTAAACCTCACTTAACCTTACTGACCGAACAAAACAATCAGAGCTTGATATGGAACATACAATAAAGGGCTCATTTATTGTGTGGCATTACATCACAACAAGAACCCCTGACAGTCATGCATAAACCCCTTACTCTCTTGCCAAGGTTTGTGTCTCACAAACCTTTTTCGATTCGTGCAGACACGAACCAAGGCTTAGGACAACAACCCTGGCCACTAGCTAAACCTCATCAAAACCTCTCCTCCACTCCCAGTCCAAACAGGGCAAAATCATACTTCACCGGGTCGGTGGGGTCTAGTTTCTTCAGGTTATCGGTGAGTTCAAGAGCGGTTTGCCAGTCGGTTTGCTTACGTTTGATCAGGCCCAGCTTGCGAGCTACCCTATCCACATGCAGGTCGCACGGGCAGATGAGCTGATCCGGCCAGATTGTTTTCCAGATGCCAAAGTCCACACCCTTATCATCCTGCCTCACCATCCAGCGCAGAAACATGTTGATGCGCTTGCAGGCAGATTTTCGGGCAGGTGTTGGGATGTGTTTGTACGTCCGGATCGGGTGATCAGTCAAGGAAAAGAACAGCTCAAAAAAGTGCATGAGTCTGGCCTCCATGGAGGCCTCCTCTCCCAGCGATCCGGTAAATGCCTCCTCCAGCGACTCATGTCGCTCGTAAAACCACCGAAAGAAATGCAGGAAGTACAGCGCATCCGTGCTGTTGAACGTCCGGTGTTTGAAGTCGAGAAAGGGCTTCAGGTCATCCTCAGCATACTGTAGCACAAAGGCATGTGGCTCATTTCCCATCAGGGCTAGAAACTCCCGGCCCTTATTGATGATGGTCTTACGCTGGCCCCAGGCAAATACGGCAGCCATGAATCCTGCAATCTCTATGTCCTGCTTTTTTGTGTATTCATGCGGGATGCACACCGGGTCATTGGGGATGAACCCCGGCTGATTGTATTCCTCCACCTTGGCATCCAGAAACGCCTTTAACTCCTGCCGATTCACTGTTTGCTGTAAGATACCTCTACCCTCGACTTGGAGTCGAGTATGCCGAGCTGGTCATAAGCGGGCTGGGAAAGCCTGAGCAGTAAGTTTTTGTTCAGTCCGGTGTTTGGCAGCTTGCCCACCACCTTCACGTGCACCACCTGGTTGTTCATCAGGTTTCGTACTTCCAGATTTGTCCCAATCGGGAGTGTCCGGTGAAGGGCCAGAAAGCGGGTGGTATTCATCGACTCAATGACAGACGCCACCCCTTCCTCGTAGATGCGCTCAAATCCTTTTTCATCTATTTGTGTGCGGGTGTTCTTCTTTGGCTCAATTAGTGTGGTTTTGGGCGTGTCTTCTGAATCTTTGAAAAATAGCTGTTGACCTATCTTCAGGTAGTCCGTATCCAGCCCGTTCCATAGTTTCAGGCTGTCTATGCTTACCCCAATCTTCCTGGCAATGGTAGATAGGGTTTCCCCTGTCTGAACCAGGTACTTCTCAAAATCTGCGAAAGGATCGGCCTCCTCCACGACCACACTATCTTCCTCTTTCACCTCTGGCTTTTCCGTCACTCCCGTTTTGACGATCTCCGCCTCTCTGGATAGCTTCAGTTGCATTCCGGGTGAGATATCGTTGGTCGGCAGGTTATTCCACCTTCTCAGGTCTTTCAATTTCACGTCGTGCTGTTTGGAGATGCTGTAGAGCGTCTCGCCCAGTTGCACCACATGGATATCTTTTACAGGTGTTGATGTTACCTCCTCAATCACTACCGCTTTCACGGGTGCTTCATTCTCTACCAGCACATTGATGACCTGCCCTATTTCAATGCGATTGTCCACAATTTGGTTGTGCTTAATGATGCTACCAACCGAGCCGCCATACCGTCGTGCAATCGAGTAGATTGTCTCCTGCTCCTCCACCTCATGCACGACGAAAAGCCCCTCTTCCCGCTGCTCCGCTCGCACGCTATCCATCGGGTTTGCAAATGACAGTATCGTCATCAAAAGGCTAATCAGTATACATACAAACTTCATTTCGATCTTTTATAAAAATTAACTGGTCTTCAAATACAAAAAATGCGCCAGGCGAAAATCCCTTCATTCCTGCATCCTGTGTCACCTTCCATTGCTTCGCTCCATCCTTCAAAAGCAGCAGGTATCTATCAAAACCGTTACCAGAACGAAGATAGTAGCTGATTATGATTTTATCTCCCCACTCCAGGTATTCGCAGGATAGCGGCAACTCCAACGACAAGAACTCTGCGACAGTTTGGTGGTACTCCGAACTATGCTCATAAGTAAACGGATGCGTCAGGCTTTCTCCTGTTTCCACTCCTTCAACGTATGTCTTCGCTAAAGATTCCCAATCCAGTGTAAAGTATTTCTGCCTCGTGGGGTCGTTTTGATCCGGGTATTCCACAAACTGCACTTTCCCGTCTTGTACTCCAATCAATTTCGACCACCAGGGATTTTCGACTTCCTTAGCTTCAAGCTTGAGATCATCCATCCTCAATCTTATCAACTGAATAGAATCGTTACCATCACGACGAACATCCAAAAAAACGTGGCGATTCGCTCCATCCACTGCAAGGCTCCAAATGTGCCCGTCAACCTGAATATGTTTGATCGATTCGTGAATCATCCGGAAGTTTAAATTTTCCATCGTCCATTTTTGGGATAACTTTAACAAATGAACGATGGCTTCAAAGTTGAGGCTTTTGAGGTGATTAAGAAATGGATATGAGAAAACTATTTGCATTTGGCTTTTTCCTCTTTGCAGGGCTCCTTTTAGCACAGGAAAAAGAAAAACCACTGGTGCTTCATCTGAAAATTAATGATGTGATCGATCCCCGAACCAACCGCTACTCTGAGCTGGGTTTGGAAAAGGCTGTGGAGCTGGATGCCGACTATGTGATCTTAGAGTTGGATACCTATGGTGGTGCACTCAATGATGCGGATGACATCCGTACCCGTATTCTCAATTTCGATCGCCCGATCTATACTTACATCAATAAGGATGCGGCATCTGCGGGCGCATTGATCTCTATTGCTTGCGACAGCATCTACATGGCAAAGGGCTCGAGCATCGGGGCTGCCACGGTGGTTACTCAGGATGGAGAAGCCGCACCAGACAAATATCAGTCCTACATGCGATCCATCATGCGATCTACCGCCGAAGCAAAAGGCCGGGACCCGCGCATGGCTGAAGCCATGGTGGATGAAGACATTAACCTGGACAGCATAGCAACGGAAGGAAAAATCCTTACACTCTCCACCTCTGAGGCAATCAAATATGGCTTTTGTGAGGCAGAGGTCAGCAGCATTGATGATATCATGAAGCGATCAGGTGTGGAAGATTATGAACTTCAGGAATTTAAGCTGGGAGCCACCGAGAAAATCATCGCCCTTTTTCTTAATCCATTTGTCAGCGGAATTCTCATATTGATCATCATCGGGGGTATTTACTTCGAGCTGCAAACGCCGGGAGTTGGCTTTCCTATTCTTGCTTCTATCATCGCTGTGATCCTCTACTTCGTGCCCAACTACCTGAACGGGCTGGCGGAAAACTGGGAGATTCTGATGTTTGTGGTTGGGATCATCCTCATTGCACTGGAGATCTTCGTTATTCCGGGATTTGGGGTGGCAGGCGTGTTGGGACTGGTCTGCACGATCGGGTCGCTGGTGCTGGTGATGCTAAACAATGACATGCTGGACTTCTCCTTCGTAGGTGGTGAAGAAATCTTCATTTCAGTGGCTACCGTCATTGCAGGCATGCTCGGGGCAATCGTGATCATGTTCTTTGGAGGAGCCCGGTTGCTCAATAGCAATGTGTTCAAACGGGTTGCACTTCAGGACGTACAGGATGGCTCACAAGGCTATACCTCTACTTTTTACAAGGCAAAATCTCTCGTTGGCAAGCAGGGCAAAACTTACACGCGACTCAGACCTAGCGGACGCATTGAAATCGATGGAGAAATCTATGATGCATTCACCCGGGGCAATTTCATCGATGAAGGTGTGGATATAGTGGTAGTGTCTGATGAGGGGACGAGTTTGAAAGTGAAGGAGGCAAATTGACAATTGACAATTAGTAATTAATAATTGACCAATGAAATTATTCCCAACCCTAATCTGGACATTCACGATCCTGGCGTTTGTCTTTCTTTTCTTTTCCCTGAGGACAGAAACCAATCAATTAATATATAGTTTAGTTGCGCTTGGGTTATGGGGGGTGGCATTTTTACTCAACAAGTTTAAACCTGGTGAAAAAGAGAAGGAAACATAAAGCCTGCCTCAACTGTGGCGAGCTTCTCCAACAAAAGCACAATTATTGCCCCAACTGTGGTCAGGAAAACACCGACCATCAGGTGAGTCTTGGGCTGCTCATGCGTGAGTTTACATCCAATTTTTTCTCCCTGGATTCCCGGTTTGCGCATACGATCAAGCCTTTTCTTTTTAGCCCCGGCAAAATCACCAATGCCTTCATTGAAGGACGCAGGGTCTATTACGCCAACCCTATTCGGTGGTACCTGGTGATAAGCATTTTTCATTTTTTCTTCATGGCAAAAATGTATCAGCCAAGTGTGCATGATATGAAGCAAAGAGGATTTGGAGATGCCAAAGAACTATCCGAAGCAAAATTTGATAGCCTTTATAATTTGCCGGATTCTGCTCATAAAGGGTGGCCCTTATCAGGATCTCAGCAAGCAATGGTCTCTCACCTTGTGGAGACTACTGACCTGACTTCTCAGGAGATCATGGACTCACTCAAGATCAAAAAGGAATCATGGGTTACTGAGTTTGTGGCAAATAAATTCATCCGGATGAATCAGGAAACAAGTGCCTCGCTGAGCACCTATCTATTGCGTCAGATCCCCGTCATCGTATTTTTCATTCTGCCTATTTACGCTTTTTTGCTCAAGCTATTTTTCTGGCGGAAAGGGCTCTACATTAAACACCTGATCCATTCCATTCACATCCATTCCTTCTTCTTTTTTCTTCTGGGATGGGTCTGGGTATTCTCTCTGATTTTTGATGGGTTTGAGGATTATGGGGGCAATATCTGCATCCTGATAACAGCGGTTTATATTGCCATCAGCTTCAAGAAAGTTTACGGGGTGAAGATAGGATGGAGTATTTTACGAATGTTTCTTTTAGGAATGATTTACCTCTTCTTTATTGGTATTGCGCTCATAGTAGGTGTACTACTATCCCTGGCTTTCATTTAGCAGATAGAAAATCATCAAAGGTCGAAATGATTTTCTTTACCTCTTCCTCTTCGATGCAGGTAGAAATAAACCAGGTCTCAAACTGGGATGGAGGCAAGTAGACTCCATTGTTGAGGTTGTACCTAAAGTACTTTCCAAATAGCTCGGTATCGCAGCTTTTGGCTGTCTCGAAATCAATCACTTTCTTGTCTGTGAAGAACAGGCTGATCATGCTACCAATTTGATTCATGGTGTAATTGAACTTGTGCTTCTTCAGCGTCTTCTCATACCCTGACATGATCTTCTTGGTCGTCTTCTCAAGGTTGTCGTAAACCTCCGGGTGATCGTTGAGGTAGCTAAGCTGAGTAAAGCCTGCAGCCATAGCCACCGGGTTTCCTGATAGCGTGCCTGCCTGATAAACCGGCCCCTGAGGGGAAACAAAATCCATAATATCCCTTCTTCCACCGTAAGCTCCTACCGGCATTCCGGCTCCTATGATTTTTCCCAAAGTGGTCAAATCAGGCCGAACGCCAAATACTTCCTGTGCCCCACCAGGGGAGAGGCGAAACCCTGTCATTACTTCATCAAATATTAGGATAATGCCATTTTCATCACAAATAGACCTAAGCCCTTCCAAAAAGCCAGCTTCCGGAAGCACACACCCCATATTTCCTGCCACCGGCTCCACAATGATCGCTGCAATTTGTCCCTGATTGGCGGCCACCACTTCTTTTACTTTTTCCATGTCATTGAATGGTGCCAGAAGCGTGTCTTTGGCCGTGCCTTCAGTCACTCCTGGGCTATTGGGTGTGCCCATGGTCATGGCTCCACTACCGGCTGCAATAAGAAAAGAATCACCATGACCGTGATAGCAACCTTCGAATTTTAGCACTTTATCCCGCTTGGTAAATCCACGGGCCAGGCGAATAGCTGACATAGTAGCCTCCGTTCCTGAATTGACCATCCTCACCTTTTCAATGGATGGCACCATCTCCGTGATAAGCTCGGCCAGGTCCACCTCCATCCTGTTTGGCGCACCAAAAGAAGGCGAACCAATCACTGCCTTGAAGATTGCTTCTTCAATTTCCTTATTGGCATGACCCAGGATCATCGGCCCCCAGCTATTGATGAGATCGATGTATTCATTACCATCTTCATCATACATATAGGCTCCCTCAGCCTTAGCAAAAAAAATGGGGTCGCCCCCCACCGCTTTAAAAGCCCTCACCGGAGAATTGACCCCCCCCGGAATGTAGTCTTTTGCTCGCTCAAAAAGCTCTTTACTCGTTGCTATCTTCATTTCTCCTGCCAACTTGCTGTTCTGTATTTTGATTTCTTAGTTCCAGATTCCTTAGTGTCGTAATAGGCACCACCTGATTGTCTTTGTATATCCCGTACCTCAAACCCTCCATGACATAGCCTGGATAAAAGTCTCCATCTGACCATCCCAGCTGCGGATATTTGCCGTATTCCTTCATTGCATGGCCAAGCTGCATGATCAATTCATAGCCGTACAGGTTGTACTCCCCGGGCTCCATCCCATATTGCGAAATGAACTTTTTGCTAAGTTTTTCATACGTATAATCCTCCTGGTCATAAAATGAAGGACTCACAAAATCAACCTGAAGCCGCTCCAGCTGTGGATAAGAAACCAGGGAAAAATCCAGCCAATCTTCGTAACCAATAACTCCGATGCTGTCACTTCTCACCTCTACCATGCTGATGAAATTGTTGGCCAGCAGGTTGCTGGAAGTTGCTGCAAAAATGTGCCCGATACTGTCTGGCTGAACGGTGAATTTCACCTCATATGTTTCGATCACCTCATTGCCCTCCGGATCACGAACGATTCTTCCTGTCTTTTCATTTCTCAAGCTTCGGGTTCTCACAATACGTCCTGGAATCTCCGCAATGGAATCCATTTCAAACTGACTGTACATGGTATCCAGCCTCACCTCGTATTGCTCAGTGAAGTCTTTTTGGATTTGCTGCGCATCTTCATTTGACAGTCGCTCAAACCGAATCACGAAGAAGCTATCTTGCTCTATGGTCTCGCGGTATGCATTGGCCATAATGCTGTCGCGATCTGTCTCGTAGAAGATGAAGAGCTTCTTATTATCGGTGAATTTTTTGGCTGCAAACTTGGCAGCCTCTCTTCCCTGCGTGCTGTAGGCCGGCTTGAATAGATAACTGTACGGATTACCGTCCACGATCTCCCCATTGGATGAAAGAGGATTGATCATGGTCACTTTTTTGTCTTTGGAAAACTGGTTGATTATACTTGCCGGATCAGGATATAGCGGGCCAATGATGATATCCGCCTTGTCCAGCTTTTTGGTTCGAACCAGATCTGAAGTCATCGACCCTTTCTTTTTGGTGTCATAAGGAAACAAGTTGAGCTTGATGCCTTTCCCCGCCAGCTCCTGCTGTGCCACTGTCATTCCCTGATACAACTCGAAAATGATGGAGTTTCGGATCACCGTTTGTGGGGTAGCCAGTGATTCGAACATAAACGGCAACACAACCGCTACTGCATATTCATCCTTTTTGATCAGGGGAAGATTCTCGGCAACTGACAATGTCAGATCAAACTTTTCTGAGAGCTCTCGCAGCATTAGCTGATCACGCTCCTCATACGGTTGGGCTTTGATCGCTTCGGCATAGTATGTGCCGATGTACTTATTGTCCGGATTTAGTGCGTAGGCCGAATCCAAACCTGAGAGTGACATTTTACCCAAAAATGAATCAATAAGGTACATTTTCCAATCTTCCGGAAGCGACTCTGCTTCTCTAAAAGCCTGCCACAGTTTGTTTTGTTGAAATGCCACATAGGTGATCCAGAAGTTCACTTCCTGCATTTTATCCCACTCGGGATATTTAATTCGGACCTGCTTCCACATCTCTTCGGCTTCCTTGGCTTGTCCAAGCTTTAGTGCGGAAAGTGCATAATAAAATGAGGCATACTCCCCGAATAGCTGATCATCAGAAAGCATCTGAAAGGACTGCTTTGCAACGGTGTAATTTCCCAGGGAAAATTGTCGCTTGGCTTCCAGGTACTCTGCCTGGCTGGATTGGGCGGAGCTGATAAAGAAGGAAAGAATCAGAAGGATGAAAAGTGCTGGTCTCACGCTGATACTGTTTACCTCAAAACTAATGATTATTCCCACTCGATTGTCGCCGGTGGCTTGGAGCTGATGTCGTAGACTACTCTATTCACACCTTTCACCTGATTGATGATCCTATTAGAGATGCGACCCAGAAACTCATAGGGAAGGTGCACCCAATCGGCAGTCATCCCGTCCAAACTGGTTACAGCTCTCAATGCCACTACATTTTCATATGTTCGCTCATCTCCCATTACACCCACAGACTGTACAGGAAGCAACATTGCGCCAGCCTGCCACACTTCATCATATAGCCCTTCTTCTTTCAGGCCATTGATGAAGATAGCATCTACATCTTGCAGGATTCGTACTTTCTCTGGTGTGATATCACTCAAAATTCTAATGCCAAGTCCCGGGCCCGGGAATGGGTGTCTGCCCAGGATGAAATCAGGAATTTCAAGGGTCTTACCTACATTTCTTACTTCATCTTTAAAAAGCGTATTCAAAGGCTCCACTACCTTCAGGTTCATTTTGGCAGGCAGTCCACCCACATTGTGGTGGGACTTGATAGTGACAGAGGGGCCGTTTACCGAAACCGACTCAATAACATCCGGGTAGATCGTGCCCTGGCCGAGCCATTTCACATCTTTGATACTCTTAGCCTCTTCATCGAATACCTCGATGAAAACACGACCAATGATTTTTCGCTTTTTCTCTGGATCGCTCTCCCCTTTCAGTTCATCATAAAATCGGGACTTAGCGTCTACGCCTTTCACATTCAAGCCAAGTCCTTCATAAGACTTTAGCACATCATTGAATTCATCTTTTCTAAGAAGCCCATTATCAACGAAAATGCAGTACAGATTTTTTCCAATCGCCTGATGAATAAGCATGGCCGCAACAGAAGAATCAACTCCACCTGAAAGGCCAAGTACCACTTTATCATCACTAAGCTGCTCTTTGAGTTGTGCTACAGTCTCCTCCACGAAAATATCTGGCGTCCAATCCTGAGATGCCTTACAAATGTGAACTACAAAGTTTCTTAGTACCACTTTTCCCTGGGTGCTGTGGGTCACCTCCGGATGGAACTGGATGCCGTAAACAGGCTTGTCTTTGATTTTATATGCCGCTACAGGGATTGATTCTGTTGTAGATATTGCTTGAAAATCATCGGTAATCTTTGTAATTGTGTCGCTATGAGACATCCACACCTGGCTACCAATCTCGACTTCTTTCAGCAAATCAAAATGTGAATCAACTGTCTTCAGTTTTGCCCTTCCATATTCTCTGTGATTTGATTTGGCCACCGTACCCCCATTCTTTTGCACCAGCAATTGCGCCCCATAGCAAATGCCTAGCACAGGCAAATCACCGAGATCATTCATGTCCATGTCCGGGCTTCCTTCATCCAGCACAGAGCACGGGCCACCCGAAAGAATCACTCCTTTTACATCAGGAGTAATCTCAAATTTGCTGAACGGGTGGATCTCGCAGTAAACGTTTAACTCGCGCACTCTACGTGCGATAAGTTGGGTATATTGAGAACCAAAGTCGAGGATGAGAATCTTGTCTTGCATGGCCGCAAAATTACAGGCTTAATGCGATACACTCAGTCAGATTTTTGATTGAAAAATTCACATAAGTATTGAGGCTTTTTAACGCTGGTATAATTTTGGTTTCATACCTTCACATTTTTTAATCCACTAGCATGAGAAAGACCTTTTCACTTCTATTGTTGTCCTTTACTCTCATTTTATCGGCACAGGAAAAACCCAAACTAGTTGTTGGGATTGTCGTAGACCAGATGCGCTATGACTATATCTCCCGATATTGGAGTGATTTTGAGGATGGTGGATTCAAAAGACTTATTGAAGGTGGTTTTCTTTTTCGGAACGCCCATTACGATTACATGCCAACCAAAACCGGGCCTGGACATGCATCCATTTTCACCGGAACCACTCCTGCCAGACATGGGATTGTCGGGAATGACTGGTACGTTCCCGCCATAGGAAGAAACATCAATTGTGTTGAGGATACAACAGCTACGGTAGTTGGAGGTGTGTCCAATGGAGAGGTTTCACCGAGGAATGTGAAGACAACCACCATCACTGATGAACTCAGACTTTTCTATAATTTCAATTCTAAAGTCATTGGTATTTCGCTGAAAGACCGGGGAGCTGTCATCCCTGCAGGCCACAATCCAACAGGTGCTTATTGGTATGATCTGCAGAGCGGGAATATGATCACTAGTTCTTACTACAGAAATAACCTACCGGACTGGATCAAAGAATACAACAAACAGAAAAGACCCGCCTTTTTCCTGAGCAAGAAATGGGAGCTCTTAAGAGATGAATCAGTCTACAATGAAAGCATCGAAGATGAAAATCCATATGAACAGGAATTGCGAAAGGGTATGGGAGTTACCTTTCCTCATGATCTTCCCAGCCATAAAAAAGACCTGTCACTGCTTAAGTACACTCCTTTCACCAATACTATGATCAAAGAAGTGGCAATGAAAGCTGTGATTGCAGAGGAGCTTGGTATGGATACCATTCCTGATTTCTTAACTGTCAGCTTTTCAGCCACCGATGATATCGGCCATCGTTTCGGGCCAAGATCCATGGAGGTGCAGGATACTTACTTAAGGCTTGATAAGGAGATTAGTGAGCTTCTTTCCTATCTGGATGAGAAGGTTGGTAAAGGCCAGTATACATTGTTCCTTTCGGCTGATCATGGAGCTACCGATGTGCCTTCATATATGCATAAAAATAAAATGCCTGGTGGGTATCACAACAATGGGTTCATTAAGAATATGCTCACTGATGGCTTAACTAAGAAATTTGGAGAAGGGAAATGGATCAGCTCCATCATCAATGAGCAGGTGTATTTGAATAAGGCTTTGATTTCCGAGAAAGGAATTGATTTCAAAGAAGTGAAACAGCATTCGATTGATCTGCTCATGCAGGAGGATTACATAGTAGAAGCATTTGATGCGGATGTGGTCGCATTGAGAATGTTCACAGATCCGTCACTTGTGCGATTGCAAAATGGATATGATAATAAGCGATGTGGAGATATACTTTATATCCTATCCCCCAGCGATCTGAATGATGCCTGGGGAAGACAAGGTACAGATCATCGAACTCCCTACACCTATGATACACACATCCCAATCATCTTTTATGGGTATGGAATTAAAGCCGGGGAGAGTTTGCGTCCGGTAGCCATTACAGATATTGCTCCTACTGTCTCCTTGTTGCTCAATATTAGCTTACCAAGCGGTGCGAGCGGCGAGCCCTTAAAGGAATTATTTGAATAACCATTTCCATTAAGATCAGTATAATTTACCTATGAGAAAACTGTGGGTGCTTCTTTTCATTGGATCAATTTCCTCCTTTGCCCAGCCGGTGAAAATCGCCAAGCTGAAATATGATGGTGGTGGCGACTGGTATGCCAACAAGACGGCCCTTCCCAACCTGATCGAGTTTTGCAACGAACAGATCAATACAAACCTGGCCCTTTCTGAAGATGTGGTGGATGTAGGGAGTCCTGACTTATTTCTGTACCCTTATGTCTATATGACCGGGCATGGAAATGTGCTATTCAACAATGCACAGGTAGAAAATCTGAGGAGCTACCTTACCTCGGGCGGGTTTCTTCACATTGACGATAACTATGGGCTGGATCAATTTGTGAGGATTGAAATGAAGAAGGTATTTCCAGAGCTAGAGTTTGTGGAAATCCCATTTGACCACCCGATTTATCATCAAAAATTTGACTTTGATGACGGCCTTCCAAAAATCCATCAGCATGATGGGAAGCCACCCAGGGGATATGGGATCATATACGAAGGACAATTGGTTTGCTTTTACTCGTACGAATGTGATTTGGGAAATGGCTGGGAGGATCAATCCGTATACAATGATCCTCAGGAGGTTAGGTTTGAGGCATTGAAAATGGGGGCAAATATTATCTCCTACGCTTTTACCGCAGAGCTGTAAAATCAGTAAACCCCACTCATCCGAAGAATCATGGGGCCTTACCTACCTGAAAACTTACTAGCCAAATACTTATTTTAATCTGCCTCTGCGAGTTATTGTCACTTCAAATGGCTCGCCTCCGTTGATTGACACGGTCACTACATTGTCGCATCTACCATCTCCATAATCGATGATTGCCACATTGTCACCTGAGGTGATCTGCTTCACACCTGCTACCGGGATGAACACCCGACTCGTCCAGCATGCCCTTTTGTAGATGATTCGCTCCAAAATCTCCACTCGGTAGGAAACTCCGTCTCGCCTGGAACCATTTGCATCACCATCGATATACACCTCATCATTTAGCGGATTAGAAGCTCTCATCCATGTTCTGGTTCTTTCTGATTCCCTGGTCGCAAACGTCTCGTCTTCAAAAGTGAGCTTACCGCCAGTGAGGGTTATGCTAAACATTGGGTCATCCTCCATGTTTTCAGAGATATTTTCTACTCGTCTGGTGCCTTCCACCACTACTCCATCAATGGAGAAGTTTTCGAATGTAGCTTCTCTAAACGCTCCCGGAATCAACCGATGATCGCTGTAGGAGATGATGATTTTTCCGGCTCTCGTCCTTCCCGCAGGTCCTTCGCATCCGTCACCATAGTCGATGGTGAGTACTTTATTTTCCAAATCGTGATCCAGAATTGCGCACTCAATGATTTCATCCTCATCTATTCTCCCTCCCGATTCCAGTGAAAGCATTCCTGCTTCCACTACGGCATCCACATCTTCGTAGTTTGATTCAAGAGTGGCCTCTGAGTCAATGTCCAGCTCTTGCACCAGGTCATCGTTTCCAACTGTATCGCCATCATCACTACAGGAGGTCATCAATGTGGCAAAAGCTATCGCGGTAATAAAAAGTAACTTCTTCATAATCGTTGTATTTTTTGTTTTGTCTTTTCAAATGATTTGTCCCTTTGACAGCACAGGGTATGAAAGGTTTAATTTGAAGGAAAAAATTTTAGAGGTTATCGATAAACGAAAGGTAGACAGGTGCAACTTCTGAGGGAAAGTGTACCTTTAGATGTTTCTTGATTGTATAATATTGTATCTGGATTTAATCCTATCATTAAGATTCTATGCGCCGACTCATTCCCTTTTGCTTTTTAGCATCCATTTCAGGCTATGTTCTTTCTCAGGGATGTAGCGATGCGGGTTTTTGCACCATGGGTGCGATGAAGCCGGATCAGAATTACAGCAAGCGAATAGCGATCAAACTGAGATCTGTGGAGTTCAATTTCTACCGAGGCACTAGCACGCTTACTCCCATTATTTACGCCAGCACCGTAGATTTCACTTTGGGAATCAATGATTACAGCTCGTTTCAAGTCAAGGTTCCTTACATGTGGATAGACGGAAATCTTGGCAAGAATGCAGGGGTTGGAGATATTTCGCTTAGCTATACCCGACTGCTGAAAGCCACGGAAAAGTGGAATCTAAGTGGTACACTTGGGGCAAAAGTTCCCACCAATGATTCCAACGAAAAAGTGAACAGTGAGCTCACCGGTGGGATGGATTCCCCCCTTCACATGTACTATCAGACCAGCCTGGGTTCGTATGATGCCGTGGCTGGGGTTTCAGCCATTAGCAGAAACTGGCTCTTTGCCACAGGTATTCAAATCGCTTTGACGGAAAATAATAATCAGTTTGCCTGGAGTGGCTTTCCAAACTATCCTGACCAGGAATACCTTAGAAAGTACAACCGTGGACCAGAGCTTCAAAGGGGCATTGATGTGATGCTGAGAGTGGAGCGAAACTGGAGGTTTACCAATTTTAATTTCTCACTTGGGGCATTGCCAATATGGAGGATTACCAAAGATGAAGCAATAAATCCTGATACAGGCAACAGGGAAAAGCTGCCGGGAACCACCGGGATGGCACTCTCTATTCTGGGGAGCTTTGGGTACCACTTTGACGTAAACAACAGTGTGAAAATTATCCAAGGGATAAAAATCACCGACCGGGACTTTAATCCTGATGGTCTAACCAGAAATGAAGTACTAAGTATCAGCTATGTTTACAAATTCTAGTTTGCCGATGAAGCTAACAGGATCATTCATTTTTGCCATTCTCTCCATTGCCGCATTTGCTCAGCAATCACAACAAAGCCGGGCGGAGAGCCTCTATTCATCGGGGGATTTTGAAGGTGCGTATGAGGAATTCAAAGCTGCTGGTGATATCCATTTTGCCAATGAAGATTTTGCTGATTATGCGGATACTCATCTAAAAATGATTGACTGCCAGCTGCAGGCTGGTGATCCATTTCATGCAAAAAGCCTGGCGGAAAATACACTCACTTTCATCGTATCCGAGCTTTCTGAAATGCCTGTATTAAAAGCCAGATGCCTCACCTTGCTGGGGTTGAGCTTTCTCAATCTGGGGCACAATGACGATGCACTGGAAGCATTGATAGAAGCAGAAAAAAATTTCACCCAGGAAGACACTGAAGCCAAAGCCAATTGCCTGGATGCGCTTGGGCTGGTCTACACCAACAATGAAAACAAGCAGCTTGCGATTCAGTATCATGAGCAGTCCTTTGTGATGCGGAGAAAGCTGTTCGGCGCTCAATCCATTGAGGTGGCTAATTCTTACAACAACCTGGGGCGTGTGTACTTAAAAGACGATCCGCTTCAGGCATTGATTTACTTTAACCGGGCCAAAGATATTTATGAAGAAAAGCTCGGCAACAGTAGCCGAAGGGCCCTAAGGGCAAACCTGAATATTGCATTCGCCAATATGGAGCAAAGCAATTTTGATGAGGCGCTCCAGCAGCTCAACACGGTGAAGCTCATCTATGACGCCACCTATGAAGCCGACCATCCAAACAAGGCGTACATCCAATCGATCATCGGGAGGGTGCACCTGGAGAAAAAGGAATATGAAAAAGCACTTCTCAACCAAAAGGAAGCGCTTCAGATGTATATCAGTCTCTTTGGAGAAAAGCATCCCGACGTAGCAAATACCTATTACCTAATTGGGGAAATATATAAGGCTAAGTCAGAATTTAAGACCTCTGTGGAGTTTTATCAGCGTGCCATTTATGCGAATCTCCCGGAGCAAGTCTATGCTGACATCTATGACCTTCCTACGCTTCAGAATTATTTCAATGCGGATATTTTACTTAGGACCCTTCAAGCAAAAGCAATTGCACTTGGTGCTCTTCATTTCGAAAAATCGCTCAATGTGCGCGATATTGTTGGCGCGATTGAAACTTATCAAAAGTGTGATGAGCTGATCACAATTGTGAGAAGAAAGCGACTAAACGAGCAGGACAAACTAAGGCTTGGACAGATTGCTAAGGAGGTTTATGAAAACGGAATTCAACTTTCCCTGATACTCAGTGAGCAAAGTTTCAATAAGAAAAAACACTTGCAAACAGCATTTGACTTTTGTGAGCGAAGTAAGTCTTCCGTTTTGCTGGAGGCCATTACCGAATCAAAGGCCAAGAAGTTTGCAGGAATACCTGATGAACAAATCCAGTTGGAAGACAGCCTGAAGGATGAGATTTCCTACTTGGAGCAGCAGTTGGCCCAGCCTGAAAATGCAGATAATCAGGAGATGAAAGATCTGCTTTTCTCCTATCAAAACACCTATCGGGATTTTATAGCAAGCCTGGAAGCTAATTATCCTGAATATTTCAAGCTGAAGTATGATCAATCCATCGCCAGTGTGGAATCTGTGCAAAAGCACCTCGGCGCAGATGCCGCCATGTTATCCTATTTTGTTGGCGAAAATGACATGTACATTTTCATTATTACCCAAAAAGGTACCCAGGCAGAGCGCCGGAAAAAAGGTGAAGATTTTGACAAGCTCATTTCCGGCCTCAGAAATGCCATCAAATACAACAGCAACAGCACATTTTACAAATCAGCAAAATCCCTGCATGAATTGCTGATTCCTGTTCTTCCGTCGGATATCAAAGAGCTGGTGATCCTGCCAGATGGGGCGCTGGGAACCCTGCCCTTTGAGGCTTTTATTCACCCAGACGATGAGTCGGATGCTTTCATGAATGCCAACTTTCTGATCAAAAACTATCGTGTTTCCTATGATTATTCTGCCACATTGTTCAATGAGCGTCATGCCGATGATGAGCAGATCAGTCCTGAAATTCTATTAATTGCACCCATTAGTTTTGAGGACAATGAAGTGAAGATGTCTTCACTACCTGGCTCTGAAAAGGAGATCGACGAGATCCGGTTCCTGTTTATGGGGAGCAATTGTGAAACTAAAATTCAGTCAGGAAATGATGCCAGCGAGGCAAACTTCAAAAAGGAAAATCTGGGTAAATACCGATACCTCCACTTTGCCACCCACGGCCAGGTGAATGAATCCGAGCCTGCACTTTCGAGAATTTTTCTCAAACCAGACGAAAATGAGGACGGCAGTTTGTACACAGGAGAAATCTACAATCTAAACATTGACGCAGACCTAGTGACACTTTCTGCATGTGAGACCGGGCTGGGAAAAGTGGCAAAGGGTGAGGGAATTGTGGGCTTGAGCAGGGCGCTTCAATACGCTGGTGCCAATAATATCATCGTTTCCCTGTGGCAGGTGGCCGATGCATCTACGGCACAAATGATGATTGAATTTTACAAATACAATCTGAACAACGAGCATCACGGGTATAACACAGCCCTACGGCAAGCCAAGCTTAGCTTGCTAAACTCTGAAGAGTATGCGAGACCCTACTATTGGGCTCCATTCATTTTGGTGGGGATGTGATATCTTTAATAGGTGAATCGCATCATCTCCATCGGTCTCATCTCTTTTATCGTGCTGTTGATTTTCTTTGATGCAGCCCAGCAGAAGTATTACCTCGATACTTTTGATCTATACCCCAACGGCGTAAACATCTCATTGACCGCACTGATCAAAAATCATTTCATCAGGTGGTCTATTTGGGGGCTAATAAGCATCCCGTTTGGGCTATTGGTGTGGAGAAAGCTACCCAAAGACCATAGCCAGCCGTCCATCCAGTGCATTTTAGTCATAGCAGGATGGATTTTGTCGTGTGCTTTGGTTGCCATTTCGCTGATTAGCCTGCAATCCATTCTGGCCCAGAATACATCGTGGACATTTGACCTTTTTGGCAGTTCTTTCATCTTCTTTACATTCCAAAAAGGACTCACTTTCCTAATGACTTTTCTCGCTTTGTCGCTGATTCTTTACAATCGATCCAGAGAAAAAACCATCGAAAGTCAAGTAGTGGAGATAAAAAATCTAATCAGAAAAAGCACAGACCTGGAAAAGGCGCTCGATGAATCGAACAAGGAAGAACCACACTTGAATATTAAAACCGGATACAAAGTCCAGCCTATTCCCATTAGTGACATCATATGGATTCAGTCCGATGACTATTGTGTGAAAATCCATACCCATTCCCAGGCTTTTACACTTAGGAAAAGTATGAAAGCTTTGGAGGAGCAACTAACCCCCTATGGATTCATCCGGATTCACCGGGTTGCATTGCTCAATCTTAGCTTCCTCCATCAGATCAATTTTGATTCTTCTAAGATAAAGCTCACCAATACTGAGGAGCTGCCTCTCTCCAAAGCTGGGGCCAGGGTGCTGAAGCAAAAGCTGGAGAAAGCTGCATTGTAAGCTCCCTGCAATTTTGTATCGATTGCCTGCATAAACTTCGGAGGTGATGCCTATTCATCGTTTGTTTGAGAAAATACAAAAACTATGAAAAAGCAATTACTACTGGCTGCCTTCACTTTGAGTTTCACTTTGAGCTTTTCTCAATATGATTATGAACCCTCCGGTGACTTCCCTTATGGCAGGCCAAACCCCAATGGGCCTAAGGAATTGAATGACTGGAAAGGAGTGATCGGGACTTGCGAGTGCAAATCAGTGGCAAGATTAAATCAAACGACGTGGACCGATACCGTAAACATGATCTGGACTTTCAAGTATATCATGAACGGCATGGCTGTTCAGGATGAAACATTAAAAGAAGATGGGGTTCACTCCGGCAGCATTCGTCAGTTCAATTCAGACAGCAGCAAGTGGTATGTGCACTATTACTCCAATGCAGCGGCAACTCCAACACTTGGTAGCTGGGAAGGAAACAAAACTCAGGATGGAAATATCGTACTTTACAAAAAGTCACCTTCTCCCAATGGACTGGATGGATTTTACCGCCTGACTTTCTCAGAAATCAATGAAAAGGGATTTAACTGGGTAGGTGAATGGGTTAACGAATCTGAGACATTTGTATACCCCACATGGCAGATTTTCTGTAATAGGAAAGAGTAACAATTCGTAAATCTTAACAACTCAATAAGCGAATGATCCATTCCTGTCAAAATTATTTTGCACCTTACTTGTCCTAATAAACCTGTAATCGATTAGTATGAAGAGAGTAAAAATCGGTGATATGGTGGAAAGTGACTATGGTAAAGGACGTGTAATAGCGGAGACCAGTCAGTGGATTATCCATGACAACTCTGCTAATGACAGTGATGCGGAATTTGCCATTTTGAAGTCTGACGACTTTTACGAACTGGTAGAAGAGTTAGTGTTTCAAACTTCCTAGCATATCAGACAGATCATTCGGCTAGCAGCGATTCAATGATTTCATTGAATCGCTCATCAAAGGCTTTGAAATATTCACCTGTTGCAGGGCCATTGAAATAGCTATGCACGTACCTTACAAACCCCTGCTTATCCACAATGACGAGCGTGGGAAAGGCCTCAATACGCTGCATAAACGGAAACGGTGTGGCCGCTCCGGTCTTACTTAACCTACCTCCCAACACCATGTCATACGGTATCTCATTGATTTTTCGGTATTTTTCCAATCGCTCCAGTCCATACTCTTGGGAGTAGTTTGCTTCAAATGATGAGGCGAGGATGGCGATATCCCGCTCCTGATTCTTCTTGTACCAATCCACCAAATATTGAGTCTGATCCAGGCTGTTGGGGCACCAGGTCCCAAACAATTGAATGATCAGCACTTTACCTTCATACTTGGTGGGGTCAATGGCATCCCTTCCTTCTCCTGCACCCAGCAGGTCATAATAGGGTTTCTCTTTTCCTGGCTCCACTTTCACCATTCCAAAAGGATCGGCGAGCTCAGCCTCAGCATCATAGGTTGCTATCCATGGCTCGGAATAGCTATTGTCATAGACCATTTCCCCGACCCACCCATCTTCCATCTTTTTTCCCAGGAAAGCAAAGGCATGAGCCCCATCGAAGCAGGAAAGCTTGATGGAGTCCCCATCCAATATCCCTTCAAAAAACCGATAATCGCTCACTTGCGTCATAATCGTACCGGTTACCACATTTCCCCGAGTACGGAAAAGTCCCACCCCTTTTGACATATCGGACGAATTTGGGGAAAAGGTGATCGCCCACCGGCCTTCTATCATTGGCGAAGGCCGCACACTATTTTTTACCATCCTTGGTTTGCCAAATACTGCGGAAAATGGAATGGACATATCACGATAGTATTTCTTATAAAAACCATTCATCTCCATGGCAGAATACCTCGCACGTATTTCCACATCAAATGGATCCAGGGGGATGAAAATGCTGTCCCCTTCAATCACAGCATTTCTTATCACATTTCTATCCATGCCATTCACAATCGTAATTTCCGGCACCTCCCCTTGCGGATACCCCACCTCAAAGGTGAAAGGGACATTGGCACTATCATAGTGAATGGTGCCACGCCACTGACCCGATTTGATAAGTTGAGCATTAGAAATAAGGCAGAAAATAAGTGTGGCGATAGACAGAATAGGCTTCATGGATTTGAATATAAGAGTTTCTGGTGTCTACTTGGTTTAAATTGGTATATTTAAAATAACAACCAACCTAAATTAACTATGACAAATCAATCTGTAAAACCACCCGTATGGTTTTGGGTGGTCAGTGCCATTGCACTGCTTTGGAATTTGATGGGAGTAAAAGCCTATTTGGATCAGGCGTTTATGTCTGATGATGCATTGGCACAACTGGAAGCAGCAGTTCAGGATCTTTTGAATCAAACCCCTGCCTGGGTTACAGCCGCTTTCGCAATTGCAGTATGGGGCGGTGCGCTGGGCTCACTCCTGCTAATACTTAGAAAGAGACTGGCCTACCAGGTCTTGGTAGTCTCCCTTATCGGAATTATTGTTCAGATGTTCTACAATGTTTTTATGAGTGGGGCCATGGATGTATACGGACCGGGAGGACTGGCCATGCCGATCATGATCCTTCTTTTTGGAGTAGGTCTGGTGTGGTTTGCGAAAAAGTCCATCTCCTCAGGCTGGATCAACTAAAAAATAGATACACTAAATGTGACTAGAGGGTGTCTCAAAAGGCTCCATTATAGTAATCAAGACCAAATAATATTCTTTATATAAGGAATGCTTTTATTTAAACACCCCTACAATCCCCTCAAGGGGATAATTCCCCCTTTTGAAGGGGGTGAGGGGGATGTAAGGTTTGATGATTTACTAAATAATATTTGCTCAAATTTTGAGCTGCTAGCCTTTTGAGACATCCTCTTTTATGTGACAGATTATGCATCTTTGCCGCAATGACATTCAAAGAATTCAACCTTGACGATCAACTCACTGAAGCGATCGATCACATGGGCTTCACGGAGGCAACCCCGATCCAGGAAGAAGCCATCCCAGCCATACTAGAAGGAAAAGATCTGATTGCCTGCGCTCAGACAGGTACTGGCAAAACTGCCGCTTTTGTCATCCCCATCCTCAACCACCTGGCACAAAATCCAAGCAATGATGTGAAGGTACTGATCGTGGTACCTACCCGCGAACTGGCCATCCAGATCGATCAGCAAATCGAAGGATTTTCCTATTTCTTACCTGTCCACTCGATCGCTATTTATGGCGGTGGTGACGGGTCTGATTTTGCCCAGCAGAAAAAGGCTCTCACGCAAGGAAGCAACATTGTAGTGGCCACACCAGGCAAGCTCATCTCTCACTTAAATCTTGGCTATGTAAAATTCGATCAGGTATCCAACCTGATTTTGGATGAGGCAGACAGGATGCTGGATATGAATTTTTATGACGACATCAAAAAGATTATCACCTACCTGCCCAACCTGAAGCAAACATCCATGTTTAGCGCCACCATGGCACCAAAGATTGAGAAGCTGGCCAGGGAGATTCTAAAAAACCCTAAAAAGATCACCCTGGAGCTGGCCAAGCCCGCAGAAAATATCAGCCAGGAAGTGTACCGGGTAGAAGAGGGCTACAAAACACAGTTGATCAGTAAGCTGATCAGCCGATACGAAAACTTTGAAAGCATTTTGATCTTCTCCTCCACCAAAAGGAAGGTTTCTGACATTGTGCAAAGCCTGAAGAAATCCGGACTGGAAGCCATGGGGATTTCCTCCATGCTGGAGCAGGATGAGCGGGAACGAATCCTGTTAAAATTTCGGGCAAAGAAGCTGAGGATATTGGTAGCCACCGATGTACTGTCCCGGGGTATCGACATCAAAGACATCAACCTGGTAGTCAACTATGATGTGCCGAATGATGCGGCAGACTATGTACACCGCATCGGACGGACTGCCCGGGCCAAAACCAGCGGGGTGGCTATCACCCTTGTAAACAGTGCGGATAACTACAAGATGAAGCGCATCGAAAAGCTGATCGAACGGGAGTTGGAAAAGGTGGACTATCCGATGCGGAGGAGGTGAGGTTACATTCTTTGCTTTTCACTCAAAAAACTACGATATTCATAAGAACTAAAACCTAACCTTATGAATAATATCTTATATGTAGTCGCACTTGTTTGTGCTGTTTGGGTCATTTACGATGTATGGACCAAACAAAAAATGGATACAGGAATGAAATTGGTTTGGACCATTCTTGCGCTCCTATTCAGCATTATTACTGCCATTGTCTACTATTTCATGAAAAAGAAATAATTCAAGCCCATCTCTGGATGGGCTATTTTATTCTACCCAGCCGCCACCAGAATCATGCTCATTTTTATGCGTATATTTATGCGTAAATACATAAAATACTATGCGAACCACATTAGATCTTCCGGAGGATTTAGTCAAAGAAGCCATGAAAATTACCGGCTCCAAGACCAAGAGTGCACTTATCAAAGACGCACTTGAGGCGCAAATCAAACGCATCAAGCGTAAGCGTCTTCTTGCATTTAAAGGAAAGATTGATCTTGATATTGATTTAGAAAGCTTGAGAAAAAGGTAAATGTCTATTCTAGTTGATAGCTCCGTATGGATTGATTATTTCCGCAACGGCAATGATCAGCTGGCCCAACTCATTGAAGAGGATCTTGTATCAACGAATGAAATTATTCTATCCGAGCTCATTCCAGCCCTTCAAATTCAAAGGCAGGAAGAAGTCATTGATGGATTGCTTAATCTGGAACTGATAGAGCTGAACATCAGCTGGAGTCTTATCCGGGAGTATCAAATCATCAACCTTCAGAATGGGATTAATAAAGTTGGTATACCTGACCTGATTATACTTCAACAAGTTATTGAACAAAACCTCCATCTGTTCACATTAGATAAGCACTTCACATTGATGAAGAAGCACCTCGATTTTAAATTATTTGAATAATTCATCATCCTTTCAGTAGCGATCATCTCACCTCCTCCTCACCACCCAGCACATCGCTTACTTTTCTGATTACTTGGTCAAGCTCCTCTGCTGAGGATAGCAGACTGGCATTGAGTTCCTTTCGCTGGTCTTCCGTGAGATTTCCATTATCCTTCAGGCAGTCTGCCAGGCCCAGAATGCGCGCGAGAGGTGCCCGCACTAGGTGGGCATTGGAAAAGGCATATTCCTTCAGCTTCTCATTCTGATCCTGAATCCTGGCCGTCCTCTTCCTCACCGTTTCTTCCAGGGATTCATTGATGCTCTTGATTTCTTCATTCGCGCGGATCAGCTCATCGGCCTGCTCGGTTAGTACTTTTGACTGGAGAAGGATTTCCTGATTTTTTCTCTCCAGCAAGTCAATCGACCGCTTGCGAGATCGGTAAAAGGCAAAGCCCGTATACGCCAATCCCAATGCCAGCAGCAGTACAAACAAACCTCCGTAAATGAGGATATTCTGCCGCTGAATCTGCAATTTGTTCTTCTCGATTTCCGCCTGATTCAGCTCATTCTGGTTTGAGAGCATCTGATTCTCAGAAGAGATTCGCTCCAGCTCATAGCGGTTTTCATACATGGCAATCTCTTTGGCCTGCGTGTCGCTGTTTACACTGTCATAGTATGACTTATGCAGGAGGGAATACTCAAACGCTTTCTGATAATTTCCCACTCCGCGGTAGCTTTCATAGAGCAGCTGTGCCGCTTCGCTGATCTCCTTTTTCACTTTTAATTCTTGAGCTACTTTTAGACTTTCCTTTCCCTCACGTATAGCATCTCCGTAGCTCTCCAGATTTAGATACACCCGCCCGATCAGGTATTTGGACTGGGCAGACCCGATCCTATGCCCAATCTGCTCGTAAATGAGGTATGCCTCCTCGAAGCTTGACAGAGCCTGCTGGTAGTTTTTCTGTTCCAGATACACTGTTCCAATGTCATTTTTTAGTCGCCCTATCAGAATCTGATTGTCCAGTCCGGCAGAGGTCTCCAGGCTTTTCTCGTAGTATTCCAATGCTTTTTCATACTCCTCCCTCTCCGAATAAACACTGCCAATATTCAGGTACATGGTCGCCACGCGGAGGGTCTTTCCAAGCGCCGAGTCGATCTTAAAAGCTCGCTGGTAGTAATCCATAGCCAGATCATAATCCCCAGTCTCTTTATGTATGGCTCCTATATTGGAATAGGTAGTCGCAAAGGCCTCTTCCCTACCAATCTGTTCTTTGATTTTGATCGACTGAAAATAGCAATCCAGCGCCTTTTTATAATCACCCATTTCATGATAAACCAGCCCCATGTTGTTATACGTACCCCCCATCCCTTCCATATCCCCAATCTGCTCCTTTACTGCCAGCGACCGCTCATAGTTTTTCAAAGCTTCTGCATAGTTGCCTTTCAGTTTATTTACTATCCCTATGTTGTTGTACGCCCTGTTCATACCCACCACATAGTTGAGCTCCCTGGATATCTCCAAAAATTTATTGTAGTTGTCCAACGCCTTGTCAAACTCTGACCTGGCGTAGGCAAGCGTTCCAAGGTTGTTGTATCCGTTGGCCAGGCCTCTTCTGTAGCCCAGTTCTTCGGCTAGTTCCATGGCCTGGCTAGTATATTTTATAAGTGAATCTGGTGAGGTTTGATAATACCTGAAGCCTATTTTCAGTTGAAGCAAAACCCGTGTAGTGTCACGGTTAGAGTTGATTAATTCCTCACGCAAACTGTCGAGTTCAGTTTTCTGCGCAAAAGCTAAAGCACTACTTACGAATGCGACTATTTGGAAAAATCTCTTCATCAAGAGTGGGCGGATGGTAGTCTAATTTAGTAAGATATGGAATAATCACCCGCACTTCTGTACATAATGTTTATTCGATTTAACTTTGCGCACCGCTATGCAAAAAGTCGCATTTTATACATTGGGCTGTAAGCTAAACTACTCCGAGACCTCCTCCATCTCACGGATGTTTGAGGATCGGGGCTATGCAAAAGTTGATTTCACCGATCAACCGGATATCTTCATTATCAACACATGCTCAGTGACAGAAAATGCCGATAAAAAATGTAAGAAGATCGTAAAGGAGGCTAAGAAGATTTCACCAGATAGCTTCGTCACCATCATCGGTTGCTATGCACAATTGAAGCCTAAAGAAATTTCAGAAATCCCCGGTGTGGATGCTGTGCTTGGTGCAGCGGAAAAATTCAGACTGTTTGACTACCTGGACGATTTTACCAAAGGGGGAGTTTTTGCCTCTGAGATCAAGGAAGCCAAAGCCTACAATGCCTCCTACTCCATTGCAGACCGCACCCGTACTTTCCTGAAAGTGCAGGATGGCTGTAATTATGGATGTGCGTTTTGTACCATCCCATTGGCCAGAGGGAAAAGCAGGAGCGATAGCATCGCCAACATTGTGGCACAGGCAGAGGAAATCGCCAAAACGGAAGTGAAGGAGGTTGTACTTACGGGCGTGAATATTGGCGATTTCGGTATTCAGGACGGACGAAGGAAAGAGAAGTTCATTGATCTAATCAAAGCACTTGACGAGGTGGAGGGGATCGATCGATTCAGGATTTCATCCATTGAGCCAAACCTGCTTTCCAATGAAGTAATTGAGTTTGTGGCCAGGTCTCAACGATTTGTCCCACATTTTCACATTCCGTTGCAATCCGGAAGCGATACCATCCTGCAGAAAATGAACCGTCGTTACCTAAGCGACCTCTACCGCAGCAGGGTAGAAAAAATCAAATCGGTGATGCCGGATTGCTGTATTGGCGTGGATGTGATAGTTGGGTTTCCGGGGGAAACAGAAGAGGAATTCCTGACTACTTACAACTTCCTGAATGAACTTGATATCTCTTACCTGCACGTTTTTACCTATTCGGAAAGGCCAAATACGCAAGCCATTGAAATGGATGGTGTGGTTGATCAGGCTGACAGAAATAAGCGATCCAAAATGCTAAGAGGCCTCTCAGAAAAAAAGAGAAGATATTTCTACGAACAACAGCTGAATAAAACTTTTGACGTGCTTTTTGAGGAAGAAATTCAGGATGGTATCATGCATGGGTTTACAGAAAACTATGTGCGCGTGGCTGCCAAATACGATCCAATTTTGATCAATGAGCTGAAAACTGTAACCCTGCGCTCCATCAATGCCGAAGGTCACGTGGAAGTGGAGGAGCCGGAAGAGGTCCTGGCTCACTAAATTTACCTGCTATGCTGAATTTATTTCAGCATCTATTCCGATCGTTTAAAAGATTCTGAAACAAGTTCAGAATGACCCTAAATCATTTATATTTTTGAGTCAACACAATTGACTATGAAAATAATCTGCATCGGCAGGAACTATGCTGAACACATTGAAGAGTTGGGAAATGAACGCCCGGAACATCCCATCATTTTCCTGAAGCCTGATACCGCCCTCATCAGAAATAACGAACCCTTCTACTATCCAGACTTTTCAAAGGATATCCACCATGAGGTGGAGTTGCTGGTGAAGATCAAAAAGGAGGGAAAATCCGTTCAGAAGGAATTTGCCCACCAATACTATGATGAAGTTGGGCTGGGTATAGACTTTACCGCCCGTGACTGGCAGACGATTGTAAAGGAAAAAGGATACCCATGGGAAATCGCCAAAGCCTTTAATGGGTCTGCGCCTGTTTCCGATTTCATCCCGAAGGGGGACAGGGATATGACCGATGTAAATTTCCGACTGGAGAAAAATGGTGAGGAAGTGCAGAATGGAAACACCGGCCTGATGCTGTGGCCTGTGGATGAAATTATATCTTACGTTTCCAAATTCATCCTATTAAAGACTGGTGACATCATATTCACCGGTACCCCGAAAGGGGTCGGCCCGGTTCAGATCGGAGACCGATTGGTAGGATATTTGGAAGGACAACAGATGTTTGATTTTGAGGTTAAGTAATTTGTGCGACTAACATCTACATGCATTTTAATTTTTCTGTTTCTGGGCACCCACGCTCAGGATTTCAACGCCATTGAATACCAGTTTCCAATCAACCCGGGACAGCAGAACTACCTGGCCGGGACGGTAGGCGAAATCCGAAGTTCTCACTTTCACACGGGTATAGACGTGAAAACCGGTGGTGGGACCGGGCTTCCTGTGTATGCAGTTGCTGATGGGCATATTTCCAGGATCAAGGTTTCAGGGTCAGGCTATGGGTATGCGCTCTACATGAAACATCCCAATGGTACCTTCTCCGTGTATGCTCATCTGGAAGCTTTTGATACGAAGATTGCTGAGTGGGCCTTAAAGGAGCAATATCGAAAGCAATCATTTGAGGTGGACCTCTTCCCTGAGGAAAGCCAGTTTGCCTTCAAGCGCGGGGACATCATTGGCTACTCCGGAAACACCGGCTCCTCCAGTGGCCCCCATCTGCATTTTGAAATTCGTGATGCCAATCATCAACCAATCGATGTGCTGAGCCTGGGCTTCAAAGAAATCAGGGACAACATTCCTCCGGTGGTGCAAAAAGTTGCCTTCGTAACGCTGGACGGTGAAGCAAGAATAAATGGTTTTTTCGGTCGGTATGAATTTGACCTGATCAAAACCCCGAATTGGTATCAAACCAAAGAGCCGATCAATTTGAAAGGAAAAATTGGTGTGGAAATCTACTCCTACGATCCCATGGATGGAATTCCGAATAAAAACGGGGTGGTGAAAACTACCTTTCAATTGGATGGCGACACGCTTTTTGCTGAGCACAAGGAAACTTTCAACTTCAGCATGCAGCGAAATATTCTGGTACATTACAATTATCCGGCATATAAGCAGGGAAGCAGACGGTTTAATAAACTGTACCTCGCCGATGGCAATGAGCATAACATGTACACGGTCGTTAACCGGGGAATTGATTTTAGGGATCAAAATGAAATCCTCATCGAAACGGAGGATAGCTATGGCAACACCTCGAATACCCGGATACTGCTGAGTGATGAAGAGGTCAGTTCCCCACCACGGCTGAATGAACCTGAGCAAATTGGAAATTACCTACACTTCAAATCAAAGCAGCAAGGATCAGTCATGCTGGATGAGTGGGTGTCTATGCAACCGTATGTTCAGGATGGCGAAGACCAGTTTTATCTCTGGGACTTGAGAAAAGGAACGCCCAGAAGTCTTTTTATAGATGGAAAAACGATTTCAACCAATCTGGTAGGTTTGATTCCTTCCAATCAAAAGATCAGCTATGTACAGCAGGAGTTTACCCTGAACATGTCTCATCGCTCTTTGTTCGATACATTGTATCTGGCGTTTGAGAAGGAAATAGATTCTACCCGAAACCTGGAGCTTTTTCACTTTAAGAACCATTCTGATCCACTAAGATCAAATGTGGATATTACTTTAAATACTGAAAAGACGTACAGCCAGGACAAGGCTGCAGTCTACTCCGTATTTGGAAATCGGTTCAACTACATGGGTGGGGAATGGGGAAATGAGCACATCACTTTTTCTACTCGGGATCTGGTCACCTACACCGTTTTGGAAGATACGATCCCTCCTTCTATAAAGATGAAGCTTGCAAATGCCGACCAACTCAGATTCACCATTGATGATGAACTATCCGGGATCAAGAGCTTCAAAGCAACCATCAACGGAGAATTTGTGTTGATGCACTACGAGCCAAAGAAAAATCTTATTTGGTCTCAAAAGCTCAATCAAAACATTCCTTTCCGAGGGAGGTTTATGCTAGAGGTAATCGATAATTCGAACAACGGAACCATATATACCAAAGAACTATGATCACATTAAAACCAGGCGACAAAGCTCCGGATTTCACCAGTAAAGATCAGGACGGAAACCCCATCAAACTTTCAGATTATAAAGGCAAGAAAGTAGTGCTCTATTTCTACCCGAAGGATAACACCCCCGGATGCACGGCAGAGTCCTGCAACCTGCGAGACAACTACCAGGCACTACAAAAGCAAGGATACGAAGTGCTTGGCGTTAGTAGCGACGGAGAAAAGTCCCATCAGAAATTCATCGATAAGTATGAGCTACCATTTAAGTTGATCGCTGATGAAGATAAGTCTGTACATAAAGCTTACGGCACCTGGGACATGAAGAAGTTCATGGGCAAAGAGTACATGGGTACACTCAGAACCACCTTTGTGATTGACGGAGATGGGAAAATCGAAGAGGTGATTGAAAAGGTGAAGACGAAGGATCACACTTCGCAGATATTGAAATGAATTAGGAACAAGTAGAAAGTAGTAAGTACAAAGCAATAACCGTGTACTTACTACTATTACTTTCAACTTTACTATCTCTTCACCTCCCCAGGAAACACCACCAAGCTTTCATTGCCATCTTTTCCTACTGCTGAGACACCAAAGAAGTAGTTGTCGATCACGATTCCTTTCAGAGTGAATTCGGTTTTGTCTTTGTCCACATCAAAATAGCTGTCCCAGGTTGGTGAGGTTGTGTCTCTGAAATAAACACGGTATCCCGCAAGGTTATCATCTTCCATTGCTTCCCAATATAAAGTTGTCGAGGGCTCAACAGCACCGCTAATGGCTACATTCTTGGGAGCAGGTGGAGCTGAAGCAAGTGCAGCAAGCGTGATGGCATTTACTGCCGTCAGTTTCTTCGCATACTCAAAATTCACTCCTTCGATCACATCTCCATATTCGATTCCATCTTCCACCCGGATATCCTGGTGCTGACGGTTATAATTTTCATGAGCCTCCATGATTCGTACCCCGGCAAAGCCTGCATCACAAAACGGACGGTGGTGCCCTCCCCTTCCAAATCGGTCCAGTCGATAAATCATCATCGGATTCATCTCAGGCATAAAGGTTTTAGTCATTGTGTAAACATACCTCGCAAGCTGTCTGGAAATCCCGTCGACCTCACCTCCATAATACCTTCTCATTTGCTGCTGAAAATCCGTGTCTGTCGGATTGGTAGGCTCTGAGAAAATCCTGAATGTCCGGTTGTCAATCACACCATCTACCCCCTCAATATTCCCGATCATGTCATTGTTAAGGACACCAACAATCTCCCATCCTTCTTCCACTGCTTTGGCAGCCAGGTGCTTTCCTCCGTATAGTCCCTGCTCCTCTCCAGACAATCCAACCAATAGAATGCTACTTTCAAAATCATATTTAGCCAACACCCTTGCAGCTTCAATCACCCCAGCCATTCCTGATGCATTATCGTTGGCACCCGGTGAATCATCAGTAAAGTTCAATGGATCAGAGATACGGCTATCGATATCGCCGGCCATGATTACGTACCTGTTTGGATACTTTGTACCTCGCTTGATAGCCAGCACATTTACCACCTCTGTGTCCTGAGTGATCCGGGTTTTGGCATTTCCCTTCTCCAAGGTTCGCTGCATGGATACCTCATAGCAGCCTCCACAGGATTCAGAGATTTTTTCAAATTCAGATTTGATCCATCGTCTGGCAGCACCTATCCCTCTGGTGCCAGACTCGGTTTCGGACATGGTATGTCTGGTACCAAAGGAAACCAGCTTTCTAATGTCTGTTTCTATTCGTTCCGCACTCACCTCATCTATTATTTCATAAGGCGTTTGTGCTAGACTTTGGAAACTAAAAAACAGTATCCATACTAAAATAGAGAATCTCATAGCTTGAATTTTTACTCACAAGTTAACAATATCAACACACTCTTGTTCGATCAGTTTTTTCGATTGATTAGATTTGCCCCTCTTGAAAATATAACCTCCATGTCTAACCCACCTAACCTCGAAAATCTCCAGAAAATTTGCTCACAAGTGCGGCGTGATATTGTGCGAATGGTACACGCTGTGAACTCTGGTCACCCCGGAGGATCCTTGGGCTGTACGGAGTATTTTGTGACGCTTTACAATCACATCATGAAGTATGATTCCTCCTTCAATATGGAGGGAAAAGGCGAGGATGTTTTCTTCCTTTCCAATGGACATATTTCTCCGGTTTTCTACAGCACACTCGCCAGGGCAGGCTTTTTTGAGATTTCTGAGCTTGCAACTTTCAGAAAAATCGGATCGCGCCTGCAAGGGCATCCGGCCACCGAAGAAGGGCTCCCCGGTGTACGAATTGCATCCGGATCATTAGGTCAAGGGCTTTCCGTTGCTGCGGGTGTGGCATTAGCGAAGAAACTGGATGGGGATGACCGGAATGTATTTGTGCTGATGGGCGATGGAGAACAGCAGGAGGGCCAAGTCTGGGAGGCAGCCATGTTTGCCGCTCACAATAAAATTGACAATCTCATTGCCACGATCGATTACAATGGTCAGCAAATTGATGGTCCTTTAGAAGAAGTGAATTCTCTGGGAGACCTGAAAGGAAAATATGAATCTTTCGGATGGATGGTATTGGAGTGCGATGGAAATAACCTTGGAGAGTTGATCCAAACACTCGAAGACGCACGATCAAAAACAGGAAATGGAAAACCTGTAATGATCCTGATGAAAACCGAAATGGGCAAGGGCGTGGACTTCATGGAAGGCACCCACAAGTGGCACGGGGTGGCTCCAAATGATGAGCAGCTTGCAGATGCCCTTGGCCAATTGGAAGAAACTTTAGGAGACTATTAGCCGCAGCGCGGCTGGCGAATTAAGAAATATAGAAGCCCCTGAAATTCATACATTACTAAAATTAACTATTTGATCCACTCACTTCTGAAGTAATGAAAACAAAACTTACCTATACCGACAAGAAAGATACCCGATCAGGATTTGGTGATGGCTTGCTAGAAGCAGCTAAAAAGAACCCCGATATTGTTGGCCTTTGTGCTGACCTTACCGGGTCCCTAAAAATGAACGCTTTTCAGGATGCATTCCCAGAACGGTTCTTTCAGGTGGGTATTGCAGAAGCAAACATGATGGGAATTGCTGCCGGTCTGGCCACCGCAGGTAAGATTCCTTTCACCGGAACCTTCGCCAACTTCTCAACCAGCCGTGTATATGACCAGTTAAGACAATCAATCGCTTACTCCGAAAAAAACGTGAAAGTCTGCGCTTCCCATGCCGGGCTCACGCTGGGCGAAGATGGGGCAACCCACCAGGTGCTGGAAGATATTGGGATGACCAAAATGCTCCCAAATTTCACCGTAATTAATCCATGTGATTATCATCAAACTAAAGCTGCCACACTTGCGATCGCTGACCATCATGGTCCGGTATATCTGAGATTTGGACGTCCGGGATGGCCAATGTTTATGCAAGATCAGCCCTTCGAGATTGGCAAGGCGATCACCTTAGTAGAAGGAACTGACGTTTCCATTTTTGCGACGGGTCACCTAGTTTGGAAGGCGATTGAGGCAGAGGCGATTCTTGCTGAGCAAGGCATCTCCGCTGAGGTCATCAATATTCATACAATCAAGCCACTGGATGAGGCCGCAATCCTGAAATCCATTGCCAAGACAGGTTGTGCTGTTTCAGCCGAGGAACATCAGATAGCCGGAGGACTGGGTGAGAGCATTGCCCAGACAATCGTGAGAAACCACCTGGTGCCGCAGGAGTTTGTGGCTGTAAATGACCAATTCGGAGAAAGCGGCATGCCGACAGAGCTACTCGACAAATATGGCTTGGGCACCAATGACATTGTAGAGAAAGTTAAAAAGGCGATAGCCAGAAAAGGCTAAGAACCCTCTCCCGTTGCAGGGCTCTTCACAAAGCTGAAAAGCCCTCCTAATCTGGGTACCAGCCCCGCAATTGCCAGCAATACACTAATCAGCGCATTGAAGTCCTGAAAGAAGTCTGGATTTCCCAAAACAGGAATGCCAAAATACCCACCACGGCAAGTACCAGCACGGAGCTGATGGTGCTCCACGCTCCTTTATCACGCACTTCTTTCTCCATCTTCAGGGCCTCCTCTTTTTTGATGATCGAAAGGACAAAATTGGTGAAGCTCTCATTCATGATCCTGAGCTCATTGTCATAAATAAGAAGTCCTTTTTCCAGCAAACTGCGAATGCCATTTTTGTTGTTAATATTTACAAATCGATCCTTTGCCAGATCATAAATGATGTACTTTTCTTCTTTGGAAAGTGTATTCCACAATCCCAGATAATAGCTCTCTGCCAAAAGCTGAATTCGCAAAATGATGTCCTCCTTATCAATTTTAGACTCATCACCACCAGCATTCTTTTTCAATTTTACGAAGTAATCCTTAACGCCTGGAAGAAGATTGGGGAGAAAGCTGCCTTTGTTAAGTTCAAGCCTGAACAGTTGCTTGAGTATCTCGCTCTGAATCCAAGACGATTTGAGAAAGCCATTGATTTTTGTGTTTTCCTTGATGGGATTGTGCACCACAATGAAGCCTCCAAGGACATGTCTCCAGGTTTCAAGTGAATGTTCGTATTCTTCCATCATTTGCTCTTCAGACTCAGCCAGTCTAAGCTTGTTCTCATAAAAATCCGTAATGAAGCTAGGATGGACATTGGAGGAGATGATCAACTGGATGGAGTGGTCACAAGTAAGCTTTTCGAGGAGCTTCAACCGCAATGTATTAGCCTTGTGCGAGCTGATGCCATATTCAAAATTTTCCAACACTACCCCATCATAACCATCCAGCTTCACCTTCATTATTTCCTCCCACTTTTCTTCGGTGTTCATCCACATCATGTCCACTTGTAGCAGGTTCCCTTCGATCGACTTTATCAGGTTGCTTTTGTTTGATTTGGGCAATCCCAGCAAGAAAATCTGCCGCTGCTTATGATGGGTAATGCTATCATCACCAATGGAAATCCGCTTGAAGTTTTCTACGGTCAGAGGAAGGGTATTCTTAAAATTGTTGTACTCCCTACCATAAATTTTGTTGGTGCAATAATCAATGAGCGCATAGATGCAGATAAGGATCAGGATAATTGATAGCCTGAAAATCCACTTATAGTGAGAGGTGAACTCTTCATCCATAGTCCGAATCTGACCAAAGAGCAACAGATCAAGATCAGTCGTGATGAATAGGTTTCGGTTTGCCTTTCTGGAGGTTGGGGATTCTGTCTCCTTGTAGGTTAGTTGCACACTCGATTTATCATTTACTGCAGGGAAGCACCATTTTCTATTTCGTTCGTCCGAAACATCAAAGGCGAGACCTTTGCTCTCCACGATCAAGTCGCTGTAGTGGGGTCGGATTTTCGTGAGCAGGTAATCAGCCTCGGTATTGCTATCTGCACATATAGGAAACTGGCTTTTTTCCTCTGTAGACAATCTGGTATTTAACAGATAGATGCCGCCATTCAGTTTCTGATCAAAAAAATGTGTTTTCAGTGTGTCAATATTCTTCAGTGCTTTTGTCCGCTGATCAAGGGCTCTGACCTTTTTTTCATATTGCTCCGCTACTTTCATCTGGTTGTGCTTTTGCCAAATGATCTCCTCCTCATTGTGAGAAACCATGAAGATGAAAAAGATCGGCAGCACACTACTGATCACCAGCCAGCTAAAAAGGAAAGTATTGTATGAGTTTTTTCTAAAAACCTGCTGTATCTCAAATCTCTGAGGCAACTTTCGTTGCGCCCATTTCACCCATCGATCAAAGTTTCTGCTGAAAATCACCAGGGCTGTAAGCATCAGCTGATACACGATCCACCAGGTAGGCCCACCGGATAAAGGCGCATATGCAATATCCGCCACTACGATGAAGGAGATGAAAGCAATGTTGAAATTCCTGCGCTCGCTTGGTCTCTCAGTATATCGCATGGTCTGCTTGGGGGCCAGCCAGGTAAAGCTGATCAAAAACAGGTAGGCATTGGTAATGATGAAGGTAAACAGGATGTCCTGTTCAGTGATCCGGTCATTGGCTATCATCAAAAGCATTGCCCCTCCAATCAATCCGAAAAGTATGGTCAGGAATTGATATTGAAGATGCTTGGTCTCATCCGGCTTGATCCAGTGAAAAAGGAATGTGCTGATCCGGAGCTTGGATCTTCTGCGCTGAATGACCCACAGGAGCAGCATCATCATACAAACCACAGCAAAGGTTACAAACAGCAGAATGACGGAAAGGCTGACCACTCCCTGAATCTTGGCATTCCGATACTCATTGTTATAAAACGTGACCAGATAGAGCGGAAGTGAGTTTATGGGCTCTATGAAAGCCCGGTGGTTCACATTTCGATACTTGATATCCGCATCCATCGTCGTGCGGGAATACATAGCCGATCGGATACTTGCCGAATGCCCCGTTTCCTCCAGAAAGTTTTCCTGCAATATCCTATCACGATCGCTATGAAACTGCACCTGCCCCCGGCTATCAATAATAGCAAAACCATACCCCTCCTGCATGATGGGGTCCATGACTGAGTGCAGCTGGCTCGTCATGACCGCCACCGGGTATTTATTTTCAAATTTGGATGAATCGGCCAATCTGGAAGGAATAGAGATTGCAGCCTCATTCGTAAAGTCGTTCCATGAAACGATCGATTGCAGGTAAAAATCAAGATCCACCGAGTCTGTGGTGAATCGCCACATCCGGTCATTGACGATGCGCTGAAAATAATCCCGCCTGGATACCTCAATTTGGGAAGTCTCCAGGTTCAGCAAGGTATGCTGCATATTGGCACGAGCCACACCACCTTCATCAATCCAGAAAATATGATTGAATTCTGTATATGGTTCAAACTTGAGTTCATCCAGATTGTCAGGATGATTTTTTAACTGTCGGTCAAATTCATTGAGCTTAGTGATAATTGTGCCAATCTCATTCTCAAAATTGGTTTCAATCTGGCTGGAAATATCTTTTAGATTATCGTCTATTTCCTTATTGCCCTTAATCACAAACTCGTAAATACTGAAGATGATAAGCAGCACAATTGGCACCCCAAGCACCATAGATCCGCCAGTCATGACCACATTGCTGATATGCAGGCGTTCGATGGAGCTCATGTACACCAGCTTGAGCACCGGCATGGCAATCAGGAGCAGCAGGATAAAAAGAATGGCGATCACGACCAGAAAGACCTCTACCTTCTGGGACTCCTTTTTAAACACTGAATTCCTGACAAATCCACCCAGGTAGTAGGTATTTTCTTCAATTTCCAGGCGGTGAAAAAGTAGCTTATATCCGTTATTAAAAAGGTTTACATCAACAGGCTTGACCATTTTAGGCCCCATACCCAGGTAGGTAGAGTCGCCCTCTGAGAGATTGACTACATTATGCTGCAATCGTGAACCAATAGACTCCAGGTCGATCGGGTTATCAAATGTCTGATAGACCATCGAATATCCTTCCCGCTCACCGGATTCATCGTATTCTGTCACTTCCTTTAGCAGAATGTATTCGTCAAAAAGGCCATTGGAAAGTAGTGCTGAAACAAAGGATTCGGCACCCTCGCTGAAGCTCACATAAGAGGTGTCAGGCGATTCAATATTCCAGATAAACCCGGCTCCATCCATGTAGTAGCCGGTGCGTTCATAACCCACATTTTCCTTAAAGAAGTAGTCAAGCCTCACGTTCTCAGGAGTAGCATCCTCCAGGATTTCCTTTATTCGCACCTTTACCTTTGCATCCAGTCCGGCAGTGACCTGATTGATGCTCTTTTGATACCGGTCTATTTTTTCATACTTCTCATTGATGCCTTCATAGTTGATCTTATCCGTGGCGTATTCACGCTCTATTTCCGCATAAAGCTCATCGATTTTGCCATTGAGCTCCTGGATTTTTCTTTGATCTCCGCCTCCGGCAGAAATGATCTCGGTCAATTCATTTTTTACGGAATTAAAAACGAAGGTGAGGTAGCTCTTATATCCGTCATGCTTATTTTCAATATTGGTGGCTTTGCGATCCAGCACCCGGTACGCCCGATCTATAAATCTTGACTCGTTGATTTTGACATAAACCAGGAAATAATAAGCAAAGGTGGCAAGTATCAGGAATAAGGTAGTGAAAAGTACAGCATTTCTCCTACCCAATTTTGGGACTGAAAGTGTCATGGTTGGTTAGTGTGATTAGTGAGTATCTAGCGAAAGGTATTCAATATCAAACATAACTAAAAGGTTAACTGGCAGATTCTTCAAATAATGAAATGTGGAGACGGAATAATTAAATAGCGATCGTTTTGCATCTTTGCAGCATGCCATCTCAAAGACAGCTCTTTCTCAACCATCTGGCTCAAACTTCGGATGCTCCGCTAATGTTGGAAATGACCTCTGCAGAGGGGGTTTACATGACGGATGTGGATGGGAAGAAATACTTGGATCTAATATCAGGGATTGGGGTATCTAATGTAGGCCATCGGCATCCTAAAGTGGTGGAGGCAATCAAAAACCAGGTAGATAAGCACCTCCATGTGATGGTATATGGAGAATTCGTGCAGAGTCCGCAAGTGCAGCTGGCCGAGGCACTGTCCAAAACACTGCCTGAGAAGCTTAATTCGGTCTACCTGGTCAACTCAGGAAGTGAAGCCATTGAGGGGGCAATGAAACTCGCCAAAAGGTATACCGGCAGATCAGGGCTGGTAGCATGCAAAAATGCGTATCATGGTTCTTCCCACGGGGCACTTTCCCTCACCGGAAGCGAGTCCTTCAAAAGAAATTACCGTCCGCTCCTTCCGGGCATTTCCCACATCGAATTTGGAAACAAAGCTGAACTCACAAACATAACCGAGGAAACAGCCGCCTTTGTGGTGGAAACCGTACAGGGGGAAGCTGGAGTAAGACAGGCGGACAAAAGCTACTGGACAGAGGTGAGAAAACGCTGTGACGAAACCGGCACGTTGCTTATTCTGGACGAGATTCAATGTGGGTTTGGAAGAACGGGGAAATTCTGGGCATTTGAGCATTATGGCATTCAACCGGACGTACTTGTGAGTGCCAAAGGAATGGGCGGTGGCATGCCGATCGGGTGTTTCATCTCGGATAGAGAGATTATGCACGTTTTTACAGAAAACCCCGTGCTTGGGCATATTTCTACCTTTGGGGGGCATCCTGTCTCTGCAGCAGCTTCATTAGCCACCTTGCAAGTGATCCACGAAGAAGACTTATTGCGTGGAGTTTCTCAAAAAGAGCAACTTTTCCATCAGCTCTTAAAGCATCCCAAAATCAGGGAAATTCGAAGCAAAGGATTGATGATGGCAATAGAGTTTGAGTCTTTTGACGTTCTGAAGCCAATCATTGATAAAGCCATTGAGCTTGGCGCGGTTACAGACTGGTTTCTGTTTGATGATCGATCCATGCGTATCGCACCACCTCTGATTATAACTGAAGAGGAAATAAAAAAAGCCTGCAACATCATATTGCAGGCCATAGATCAGGTTTAGTTTTTTGCCTAAATCAACTCTGCCAATGTAAGAGAAACTACCTTCTCTGCCCCATTTTGATTGATCACCATTTCTACAGTTGAACCTTTATTTTCCAATAGCTCTCGCAACTGCGGCAGGGTATAATCCTTCACTTCTTTTCCGTTTATTTTCACAATCTCAGCATCCGTTTCGATCCCTGCTTTCATAGCCGGGCCTTCTTCATACACTCTATGCACCAATACTTTGCTCATATCTTTGCTCAGCTGAAGGTAAATCCCGCTGGCATTTACGGTAAAATCATCACCAAAATTCTGATTCTTCACAAAGTAGATCTTCTCCCTGGAATAGTCGAAAGTGATATTAAATCGTTTCAGCACTTTATTGCCAAGTATACCGGCCACTTTTTTGTTGTTCTGAATACCATGATTCGCAGTACTGATCCCTACCGGCATATTCCCAAAATCAAAGGTTCCGAAACCAAAATTCTGCACACGACCTTCATAGTGTAGCGTCTCCTGATCACTCAAACCAGCCACCGGGTAGGAAAAGTGCTCTCCGGTTCGGTCGATGATCTTATTCTTCGCTGCAAATTTGGTATTGAAGTCTAGTGTGGTGCCAGCTCCTGTGTTTAAGAAAAAGTCCCCTTTCAGCACTGCTCCATCGTTCAGTGTCACCTCTCCCGCTATGTGCGGAATGTAGTTGTCCAGCCGAAACTCAAAGCTCTCTCCCACTCCATCATAATTAAAGCTTGCCTGATCATACAGCTCAAACATGCCATTGTCATAATCGAGCCTCACTACATAATGGTGCAGTAGGTCATACCCGATGATGCCGTCAATATTTTTACCAATACTCATTTCCAGATGGCGAAGGCTTGTTGCATACAGCTGGATATCCTTTTCGAGCTCTATTCCATTCAGTTCGATGGTGTTGTGGTCAATCAATGCTCCCTTCACCGCACCCTGTGCACTTGTCTTTGAAGCCGAATGATCGAGGTTCAACCCAAGCTCATTTGCCACGTCCAGGTCAATCACCGGAAGCCCATCCCCCGTATCGAAGATGAAATCAAGGGGTTCAGAACCATCCACACTCAAGTGAACAAAAATATGATCCCCAAACAGCTGCATTTTCGTAGATGTGATCGGATCTTGAGAAAAACTCAGCAAGCTGACAAAGAACAGTGAAGCGAAAAGAATTTTTTTCATTGTGATTGGAGTCTAATTAATTTCAGGTCAATTTAGAGATTTCTGAAGAATCAGTGAATATAAACTTAAGACAAACAGGATATGCTAATGATTGAAAAAGTAAGTGCGGCGGTAAAGTTTTTAAAGGAAAAAGGGGTTGAAAAGCCGGAGGTGGGAATTATCCTGGGCACAGGATTGGGAGCACTTGCTGATGAAATCGAAGTAGAAAAGGAATTTGTCTATGCGAATATTCCTCACTTTCCCATTGCCACGGTGGAGTTTCACAGGGGCAAGCTGATCTACGGAAAGCTGGAGGGAAAAACCGTGGTGGCAATGCAGGGGCGATTTCACTATTATGAAGGCCACAGCATGGGACAGGTGGTTTTTCCAGTAAGAGTGATGCAAAGCCTGGGAATCAAAAAACTCCTGATTTCAAACGCTGGCGGATGCATGAACCTCAACTGGAAAAAAGGGGAACTGATGCTGATCGAAGATCACATCAACTTACAGCCAGACAATCCGCTAAGAGGGCATGAAGCGACGGCTTTTGGTCAGATATTCACAGACATGAGCCAGCCCTACGATACTGAAATGAACGAGAAGCTGCTTGCCATCGCCAGCGAAAAAGGTATTGCGCTCAACAAGGGGGTATATGTTTCGGTGGTAGGGCCGAGCCTGGAAACCAAAGCTGAGTATCGCTTTCTAAAAATGATTGGGGGCGATGTGGTGGGCATGAGCACCGTGCCTGAAGTAATTGCGGCCAACCAGATGGGATTACCAGTTTCTGCAATTTCTGTCCTTACAGATGAATGTGATCCTGACAACCTTCAACCAATCGACATTGAAGACATCATAGCAACTGCAAAAGCTGCCGAAAAAGACCTGGTTGCGCTGCTCAAAGAGCTGATGAAAAGGATGTAAAGTCTGGGATGATTTTGAGTTGGATTAAGTGCTCTTCCATTATCACTTGATAAAATTTAGCCAATAACGCTACCCACTTCTGGGTATTTTCAAAAAGTTTCACGCTGATTGATAGTCAGATATCGCCAAAAGTGATTAACCTCGGCATGTAATTGGTTAAAAATATAGGATCACCTAATCGGTTGATACCTACTAATCTATCTTAAGGATAGTTGGTTGGCCCGGCGATGCATCATCTGCGTAAACCGGGCCTTTTTTTGTCCCGGGTTCCAAAAAAAAGCTGCCCTCCCGAGCAGCTTTCTTAAAGTTCAATATTCCTTTCAATTATTTGAATGCCGGGATTCCAGTAATCTCCGCACCCAATATAAGCAGATGTATATCGTGAGTTCCTTCATAAGTCACTACTGACTCTAGGTTCATCATGTGCCGCATCATTGGATATTCACCTGTGATTCCCATTCCACCATGGATCTGACGAGCTTCCCGAGCGATATTCAACGCCACTTCCACGCTGTTTCTTTTGGCCATGGAGATTTGCGATGTTGTGGCTTTTCCTTCATCCATCATTTTCCCCAGCTTCCAGTTTACCAGCTGTGCTTTGGTGATTTCAGTAAGCATCTCTGCCAGCTTTTTCTGTACCAATTGGAATGATCCGATTGGTTTGCCAAACTGCTCCCTTTCCAAAGAGTACCTTCTTGCAGAGTCATAGCAATCCATCGCAGCACCTATTGCACCCCATGCGATTCCGTATCTTGCTTTATCCAAACAGCCCATTGGAGCACCCAGTCCATTTTTTCCGGGAAGCAGATTTTCTTTTGGCACTTTCACATCACTAAATACCAACTCACCCGTACATGATGCTCTTAACGACCACTTGCCGTGTGTTTCCGGTGTTGTAAAACCTTCCATGCCACGCTCCACGATCAGGCCGTGAATTCTTCCTTCCTCATTCTTTGCCCACACTACGGCTATATCGGCCTTTGGCGAATTGGAAATCCACATCTTAGCGCCGTTCAACAGATAGTGATCACCCATGTCCTTGAAGTTTGTTTCCATCCCACTCGGGTTTGAGCCGTGATTAGGCTCTGTCAAGCCAAAACAGCCCAACATCTCACCGGAAGCAAGTTTTGGTAAGTATTTCTTTCTCTGCTCCTCTGAGCCATAGGCATAGATTGGATACATCACCAGCGAACCCTGCACAGATGCGGTGGATCGCATTCCCGAGTCACCTCTTTCTATTTCCTGCATGATGAGACCATAGGAAATGTAGTCCATTCCTCCGCCACCATATTCTGCAGGAATGGTTGGGCCAAAAGCGCCAACATCACCAAATTTCTTCACGATTTCTACCGGAAAGTGGTTTTTTTCTGCCCATCCTTCTATGAATGGAGTGATCTCTTTCTTCACAAAATCCCTTACGGAAGAGCGGATCAATTTATGCTCATCAGTCAGTAGATCATCGATTGCGTAAAAATCCGGTGATTCAAATTCATCTACAAAATTTCTCTTTTCAGCACTCATCAGAGGGTGGGTTTTTATATCTGTTGTTAAAATTTTGGCGCAAATTTACAACCATAAAACTCAACTGGATATACGATGGGAGAAAAGAAGATTGACGAAAAAATTCTGAAGCAGCTTACCAAACTTGAAGAGAAGTATGAGTCCATGGGGCAGGACTTATCCAGCTATTTGGATGGCCTTCTTTACTCCGATTATCTGACCTATTGGGACTATATTCATCTGGATACGCTCCTCAGCCTCCAGTCCCCCCGCACAGCGATTCCCGATGAAAAAATCTTCATTCTCTATCATCAGGTGACGGAGTTGTATTTTCGAATGATCCTCAATGAAATGGAACAGGCAGTATTCACAGATCCAATTGGTGAGGAGACGTTCCTGAAAAGACTGAAAAGGGTAAACCGCTACCTGGATCACCTGATCGATTCTTTCGATGTGATGACTGATGGTATGGATCAGGAGCAATTTCTGGCCTTCCGCATGGCACTTTTGCCGGCCAGCGGCTTTCAGTCTGCCCAGTACCGAAAAATCGAAATCCTGGCCACTGACTTCCAAAACCTCACAAATATTGAGAAAAGAGGTGAACTAAAAGGCGAGAAGGACATCTCCAAATTATACGAATCACTCTACTGGAAAGCTGGAGCAACAGAGCTTGCCACGGGTAAGAAAACGCTCACTTTGAGGCAGTTTGAAGCCAAGTATAGCAAAGAGTTTATCGGACTGGGAGAGGATGTAAAGACTTGTAATCTTTTAAGAAAATTTGAAGAGAATTACATCGGAAATGAGGTAATAAAATCAGAAATGAAAAAGCTGGATCAAAAAGCCAATGTAGACTGGCCTCTCCAACACCTCAAGTCGGCGACCCGATACCTTCAAAGAGACCCTGAGGTCATCAAAGCATCTGGCGGTACTAACTGGCAGAAATACCTTCCTCCAAGAAGACAAAGAATCATCTTCTTCCCCAACCTTTGGACTACAGAAGAAACCAAAGAGTGGGGACAAAAATTCAAAAGAGCACTGGCGAGCCCCCATGCGTAAAATTGGTGGCTATATCGCCATCATCCTGTGTGTGGCATACTTTGCTGATGCCCAGGTCAAGCAGGGTAAGAACTTCTTTGATTCAGACAGCTCGCAAATACGTGAGGTATATCACTACTCTGAAAAAGATTCCACATTGCAAGGAGCTTACGAGTCTTTCTATCTGAATGGATCACTCAAAATTTATGGCTGGTATGAAGGAAATGAACCGGATAGCGTCTGGACCTATTTCTATGAAAACGGCCGAAAAAAAGCGACAGGAAGATTTAAAAATGGAGTGCCCAATGGACCATGGAAATACTATTATGAAAATGGAAATATCAAATCCGAAGGGCGACTGGAAGGGAACTCCAAAGAAGGCCCATGGAAATTTTACTATGAAAATGATGGTGAGAAAAGTCATGGAAACTATGAAAACGACCAAAAAACTGGCATCTGGAATTATTTCTACGAGGATGGCGCTTTGAAAGGCCAGGCAATTATTGAGAGTGGATCAGGACGGTACACAGAGTTCTATCCATCAGGAAACCGAAGAATGGAAGGCCGGAATGTGGATGATAAAAGCGAAGGAGAATGGACTTATTATTATGAAAACGGAGAGATTGAAGCAATCGGTGAATTTTCTAATGGGCTGAAGACTGGAGTATGGAAATACTACCATAAAAACGGTGAGCAAGCGGCCACCGGCACCTACAAAAATGGGATGAGAGAGGGTGAGTGGCAATACTTTCATGAAAATGGAAAATTGAGCCAATCCGGCACACTGGTCAATGATAACAAAGACGGATACTGGAAGCTTTTCTACCCTACCGGCGAATTGCTGGGAGAAGCCCGATTTGATGTCGGTGACGGAGAATTCAATGAATATTATCCCAGTGGAAACCAGAAAGCCAAGGGAACGATCATTGATGGACAAAAAACAGGGAAATGGTACTATTACAGCGACCAGGGCCAACTGGAAGGAGAGGCTGACCTGAAGGACGGTGAGGGAGAATACATTGGCTACTACCCTGATGGAAGCGTGAAAATGAAGGGACAAATCAAAGATGACAAGCGCACCGGGGAATGGATACTTTATAATCCTGATGGAAGCACGGCCGGCACCTACCACCCTATTTATGAGGATGAAAAACCAATCTTCAAGTCAAGGGTAACGAGCGATTTGGAAGAAAAAGAATCACTGGATAAACCCAACTACCACCCGGAAAAAAGAGGTCTCCGTTACTTTCTGCCGCGGGTAAATGAATATAAGGGCATCATCATTGGCACCAATCCGATATGGCTGACTGACAATCAGCTACCTGTGGCAATTGAATACTACATTCAGGAGCGATTGGGGTACGAAGTGCAATTTGATATGATCCGGGATCCATTCTTTACACCAGACAGCCAGATTGGAGATTATGAGATTTACAGAAGAGGAGCTAAAATTCATTTTCGGCAAAAATTCTATCACGCCGATTCCAAGCTTGGCATGTTTTACTTCGGTCATGAGGTCAATTTCAAATACCAAAACAATCAGGTCAATCATACGGATACCCTCATTATTCAACAGCCAAAGAGGTTTGGAAACCTGGTAGAAACATCCTACGGTTATGGCCTTTTTGTCGGCAACAGATGGATGAAAGATGTGGGCAGCTCTGGGCTTACAGTTGACGCATTTTTAGGCGTGGGTATCTCCGCCCGGTCTTTTGAAAAAAAGTATGAACCAATTCAGGTTTTAGACAATTACTTTGATAGTGAGATCAAATCGTCCGTTTACTTCCCCATTATCATTGGGCTAAATATCGGATTTGCGGTCACAAAAAGTAAAAGCAAAACACAATGAGCAAAAAAACCGCCATCCTCGGGGCTTCCACCAACCCAACCAGATATGCCTACCTGGCTGCTGAGCGACTAACTTCACATGATCACGAAATTGTCCCGATTGCGATCAAGTCAGGAACGGTTTTTGGCAAAGAAATTTTGGATTTGAAAACCAAGCCGGAGGTGGGAGATATCGATACTGTGACGATGTATATAGGGCCACAGAATCAGGCGGAATGGGAAGACTATATCCTTTCGCTACATCCCAAAAGGATCATTTTTAACCCTGGAACTGAGAACCCTCCATTTGCCCAAAAAGCTGCAGATAAAGGCATAGAAGTGGAAAATGCCTGCACGCTGGTGCTACTTGGAAATGGCCTTTACTAATGAATAGGAATATCCCGCTCCTCTCTGTGCCTGTTTAGGTGAAGATCCATGTGATGGTACAGGCTCAACCGAAAAATGTGTCGTTTCTCATAGTCAAAAGGGGAACCCCTGTGGCGGAATGTGAACATATATCCGCCCTGGATTTGAAACTGCTCACTCAAATTGTACCCCAGCCCAACAAACGACCGGTTATCCTCCAGGTGATTATAAACGATCGATTTACCCGCTTGAATGAATATCTCATTGTACAGTGAAACGAAGAGTGTATGATTTTCAAATGCAGGCTTATTTAAGGGGACATAGACCGTAAGCTTATATCTAAACCTGTGGGTTAGTTCATAAGGTGAGTCCTTTACATAATCCCTGCGCCAGCGTTGCTCAGTCCTTAGCTGGTGATATACTTTAATGTGCTCAAAAGGTGTAGCCAGCACCGCCTGCTGCCAAAGCCGATATTGTGGCACAACATTGTCCACATTTGGATCATTCTGGTCTGGAGCCCAATAAAAAGGCAGCACCACCCCCGCCGTAAAATCAAGGTATCGCTGAATGGTATAGGTAGCTCCAAATCGAAGGTAGACTTGAGCCATATCTTCAAATCCATCTCGCCTCCGGATATGGTATTCGCCATAGTAGGCCCATTTATCATTAAAGTGATATTTGGTATAGAGGCCCAGCCAAACACCTGTAGACGAAGAAATTTGCTTTTCCTCAGGCTGGGTTGGGGTCTGTGAGATTGACGAATGAAGGGATAGTAAAAAGCCTATTGCGAACAATAGGCGTAATGGTTGATTCATATCCAAAGCCAGTTATGAATCTAAAATTGAACTATTTAAAGTTATTAATTCAATACTTCAATTAAAAAATAAAATTTCACTGTCAAAAAGCCTGCTGATTTCAACTACGGAAGAAATGTGATTCAATCATAATTTTAGCACACAAAAGCACCCATCCATACGGGATATTTTTAGTAAATTTGAGGGTTTAAAAAAGACAGCATTTCGAACGCAATGAAGCATTTTTAAAGAATCTAAAAATCATCGATTCTGGCTTTCAAATCGCGTTTTTTAATCACTGCACATGGAAGAAAATAAGCAAAACAAACAAGGAGATTATTCAGCCAGTAATATCCAGGTACTAGAAGGCCTGGAAGCGGTACGGAAAAGACCAGCGATGTACATTGGAGACATTGGGGTAAAGGGTCTGCACCACATGGTCTGGGAGGTCGTTGATAACTCTATTGATGAGGCTTTGGCGGGGCATTGTGATACAATTACCGTAGAGATCAATGAAGACAATTCCATTACCGTAACTGATAATGGTCGTGGTATCCCAACCGATATTCATAAAAAAGAAAACAGAAGTGCCCTGGAGGTGGTAATGACGGTACTTCACGCCGGCGGCAAGTTTGACAAGGATACCTACAAAGTTTCCGGCGGACTTCATGGTGTGGGGGTTTCCTGTGTGAATGCACTTTCATCTATGCTAAAAGCCACCGTCCACCGAGGAGGTAAAGTATGGGAGCAGGAATATAGCAGAGGAGTTCCCAAAGCACCCGTGAAAGAAGTAGGCACAACAGACATCACAGGCACAAAAGTACATTTCTTGCCAGACGACCAGATTTTCACAGTTTTAAAATATAACTCTGAAACCATCGCATCCCGCCTTAGAGAACTATCATTCCTAAATGCAAGCATCAAAATAAAAATGATTGACCATAGGGAGGTCGATGATGATGGCAAGTCACTAGAGGAGTCATTCTATTCAGAAGGTGGGCTGGCTGAGTTTGTTGCCTATCTTGACAATACAAGGGAAAAACTCATTCCTGAACCCATTTACATCGAAGGAGACAAAGGTGAGGTACCCGTTCAGGTAGCGCTCAGTTACAACACCTCATACTCTGAAAATGTCGTTTCATATGTAAACAATATCAACACCATAGAAGGCGGGACACACGTTTCAGGATTTAGAAGGGCCCTTACAAGAACACTTAAAAATTACGCAGACAAATCAGGGCAACTTGATAAAGTGAAAGTAGAAATCGTAGGAGATGATTTTAGAGAAGGGCTAACCGCCGTAATTTCCGTAAAGGTGGCCGAGCCACAGTTTGAAGGTCAAACAAAAACCAAGCTTGGAAACTCTGATGTAATGGGTGCGGTGGATACCTGTGTGAGTGAAATCCTGCTCGAATACCTGGAAGAGCACCCGAAAGAAGCTAGGCAAATAGTTTCGAAAGTGGTGTTGGCTGCACAAGCCAGACATGCAGCCAGAAAAGCACGGGAGATGGTCCAGCGAAAGAATGTTCTCTCCGGAACCGGACTTCCGGGAAAACTTGCGGACTGCTCGGACAAGGATCCTGCCATATGTGAGCTATACCTGGTTGAGGGTGACTCAGCGGGTGGATCTGCCAAGCAAGGGCGAGACAGAAAATTCCAGGCAATCCTGCCGCTTAGAGGTAAAATCCTGAACGTGGAGAAAGCCCAGGAGCACAAGATCTACGACAATGAGGAGATCAAAAATATGATTACTGCTCTTGGTGTATCCTTTGGCACGGAGGAAGACGAAAAAGCCTTGAACATGACAAAGCTTCGATATCACAAAGTAATTATCATGACAGATGCCGATATCGATGGGAGTCATATTCGTACACTGATCCTTACCTTCTTCTTTAGATACATGCGGGCACTTATAGAAAGAGGTTATCTGTACATCGCACTACCTCCACTATACCTCATCAAAAAAGGCAAGACAGAAAGATATGCATGGTCTGAGGATGACAGGGTTAGGGTAATCAATGAGATCGCACCCAATGGAAAAGAAGATTCTGTAAGTGTGCAGCGATACAAAGGTCTTGGAGAGATGAACCCGGATCAGCTATGGACTACCACGATGGATCCGGCACATAGAAGTCTTAAGCAGGTAACCATTGAGTCAGCCGCGGAGGCGGATCACTTATTTTCGATGCTCATGGGTGATGAAGTAGCACCACGCAGAGAGTTCATCGAGAAGAACGCCAAGTACGCCAAAGTTGACGTGTGATATTATTTAGATAAAATGATCTGATACATTGCTTGGAGGAACTTCCAAATTACGGCGAACGTAAAAAGGATTGCAGAACCAAAAGCGAAAATGATCAGAAGAAAAAAGTCTAAAATTTTTTCCATGCACTTTCAGGTTAATTGAGAAATTGAATATACGAGTTTAAACTTTCGGAAGGCATAGATTGTTGAACTAAATTTTAATTATGAAATATAATTTTACTAAGAAACTCTTTTGCGCATTTTTATTTGCTGGAATAGCTATATCTGGTATTGCTCAGGGCTATTGGCAACAGCAAGTGGAGTATAAGATGGACATAGATTTTGATGTCGAGAACAACCAGTTTGCAGGCAAGCAAACCCTGAAGTATTTTAACAACAGCCCGGATACGCTAAATCGGGTCTTTTATCATTTGTACTTCAATGCTTTTCAGCCCGAGAGCATGATGGATAAAAGAAGCCGAACCATCGAGGATCCGGACGGACGGGTTGCAGATCGAATTGTTAAATTGGACAATTCAGAGATAGGATATCACAAAATCCAATCTCTCACCCAGGATGGAAAAGATCTGAGCTTCAAAATTGAAGGTACTGTTCTTGAAGTGAAACTTGCCGAGTCCATTCTGCCTGGCACCAGCACCACATTCAACATGGATTTTGAGAGTCAGGTGCCATTGCAGATCCGAAGAAGTGGCAGAGATAATAAGGAAGGGATTGAATACAGCATGGCTCAGTGGTATCCCAAGATGGCGGAGTACGATCGGCGGGGATGGCATGCTCATCCGTATGTAGGTAGGGAATTTTATGCCCCATGGGGAGATTTCGAAGTGAATATCTCGATCGACAAAGACTATGTGATTGCTGCTACTGGTATTCTACAAAACCCAAATGACATTGGGTACGGATATGAAGATGAGGGGGTGAAAGTGAAGCAAAAAGGAAAGAAGCTGACCTGGAATTTCAAAGCAGAAAATGTTCACGATTTTGTCTGGACTGCTGATCCGGATTATACACACACCACTGCAATGGTGGAGGGCGGTCCCCTGCTCCATTTCTTCTATCAGGAAGGTGAAAAAACAGCGGCATGGAAAGACCTTCCGGAGCTAGCAGTAAAAGCATTCGAATTTATTGAAGAAAATTTCGGCGAATATCCATATGCCCACTATTCGGTCATTCAAGGTGGAGATGGAGGAATGGAGTACCCAATGGCCACCTTGATCACAGGAGAGCGAAATATTCAAAGCTTGGCTGGCGTGACTGTTCATGAAGCGCTTCACAGCTGGTATCAGGGGCTTTTGGCCACAAATGAAAGCTACTACGCATGGATGGATGAGGGTTTCACAACATATGCCACGGCAGAAACAATGGCACATATCTTTGAAGGATCCGACAGAACTCAGGAAAGAAATTTCCAGGTGTATAATTACCTGACCACAACGGGGAAAGAAGAACCCCTAAGCACACATTCAGATCATTTTGAAACCAACACAGCATACAGTCTAGGGTCTTACTACAAGGGAGCAATCGCACTAGCCCAAATGAATTATTTGATTGGGAAAAAGGCGACCGCCAGTGCCCTGAAAAAATACTATTACCAGTGGAGATACAAGCACCCGGATGCCATCGATTGGATCAGGGTGTTTGAAAAAGAAGCTGATTTGGAGTTGGATTGGTACCTCGATTATTGGGTGAATACCACGCATACCATCGATTATGCCATCGATAGTGTATCCGAAGTAAACGGCAAGACCAGTGTTGCGCTTAAGAGAATTGGAAAGATGCCAATGCCAATGGATGTTTATGTGACATTTGCGGATGGTACTAAAAAGATTTACTACTCTCCACTTTCTATGATGCGAGGGGAGAAAGTAAATGATACAAATCTGGAGCGAATAGTACTTCCTGACTTGTCATGGACGCATTTGGGTTATCAGTTCACTATTGATGCCCCAATAAGTGATATTTCATCCATCGTCATTGATGAGAGTGGCTATATGGCCGATGTAAACAGAGGAAACAACAGCTGGGAGAAGAAATAGCCCTCCCCTATTGCTGTACTTTTCCCTTGATGGTGATGATCTGAGTCGGAGTTACAGGATCATTGGAATAAATTGTAACCGACTTATACTGATTGCCACGCATTTCTGAGGTATCAAAGAAGATTTTGAGCATTTGGCTCTTACCTTTTTTGATACCTTTATTATTTAGCTCATAGGTGATACATCCACAGTTTGATTTGACCGTGCGGAAAAGCAATTTCTCTTTGCCGGCATTGGTCAATTCAAATTCCTTTTCCACCACTGTTCCGGCTGTTACCGTACCAAAATCATACGCTCGATCTGCAATTGCAAGCTTGGGGGCTTTATCCAGTTCCTCGGCTGTCATTTCAGGGAAATGCTCATCTATCACTGCGATAACAGACAAATTTTCCTCCGCGCCAGACGCAAGACTGATCTGATCACTTACGTATCCATAATCGTTCTTTCTGATTGGGTCATAGGTAATTTTAATCTGCCCAATCTCCTTGGGGTTCAAGGAATTCGGAACAAGCGAAACCGTGATATGATCCGGCAATACCAAATCCCCTTCACCAAGGGATACAACCGAATCTGAGCTATTATATATGTCAAATGTTTTTTCTATTGTCTTTTCCGTGGTGATTTTACCCATATTCAACCCCCGATTTTTCAGTCTGAGGTCTCCAAGGCTAATCGCAAATTCTTCTTCCGGGGTTTTAGGCTGTGGCTTCACAAAGCCCGAGATATACAGTACCTGATTGGATGCAGCATCGGTCGTAGTGATTCGAAGCGATTTTCTAAAGCTGCCCGGTCTGTTTCTTGGATTGTATTTGGCTTGAACAAAACCAGAATCACCCGGCATTATTTCCTCCTTTGTCCAGCCAGGAGTGGTACATCCACATGAGGCTTTCACATTGGTAATCCTAATCGGGTCATCGCCCGTATTCACAAAATTGAAAGTGAATTCTGCGGGCCCACCCATTTCTTCGATTTCTCCAAAATCATAGTCCATCACTTCAAAATCCAACTTAGATTGCCCATATGAGCTGCCAGCAAGGATCAGGATCAAAAGGGAGCAAATAGCTTTCATTTTAAATTTCATTTCGTTCTGTTTTTATGACGACCTTCAAAGCCTCAAATTATATAGGTTTGCACAAATTTTTCAAGTAATGGCACGAATACTGACTGGTATACAAAGCTCAGGTAAACCACATTTAGGCAATCTTCTGGGGGCCATTTTGCCCGCCATTGAATTGTCCAAAAACAAAGACAATGAATCATTCTTTTTCATTGCCGACTTGCACTCGCTTACTACCATCAAAGATGCAAAACTACGCATTGAAAATACAAACGCAGTAGCCGCTGCATGGTTGGCCTGCGGATTTGACACCAGCTCCAATACATTTTACCGTCAATCCAGGGTGTCGGCATGCTGTGAGCTTACCTGGTATCTCAACTGCTTCACCCCCTTCCCAATGCTGGCCAATGCACATTCCTTTAAAGATAAGTCGGATCGACTGGCAGACGTAAATGCCGGCCTTTTTGACTATCCTGTGCTCATGGCATCTGACATTCTTTTGTATGACGCCAATTTGGTGCCGGTAGGAAAAGATCAGAAGCAGCACCTTGAAATGACACGGGATATTGCAACCTCTTTCAATCATCAGTTTGGGGAAACATTTACAGTGCCTGAATCCCTGATCGATGACAATGTAATGACCATACCGGGAACTGACGGTCAGAAAATGAGCAAGAGCTACGGCAACATCATTGATGTATTCCTGCCAGAAAAAAAGTTGCGCAAAAATGTGATGCAAATCGTGACTGACAGTACTCCGCTGGAAGAACCCAAAAACCCAGATACCTGCAATGTTTTTGCCTTGTATAAATTGCTTGCCTCTGAGAAACAAACAGCGGAGATGAGAAAAAAATATGAGGGTGGAAACTATGGTTATGGGCATGCAAAGCAGGAACTTTTCGAGCTGTTGCTTGAGAGATTCAGGGACGAGCGTGAGAAGTTTGAATACTATATGAATAACCCAGCGGAGCTTGAGCAGCGGCTGCAGCAAGGCGAGAAAAAGGCCGAAGCAATTGCAGATGAAGTACTACACAGAGTGAAGAAGAAATTAGGATTTGCTTAGGAATGATCAGTGCAAAAGAAAAAGCAATGAGTTGGCTGAATGCCACCAACATGGATGAATCATCCAAAATGGAGATTCATCGACTACTAGAAAGGCCCGATGAGCTGGAGGAAACCTTCCACAATGATCTGGAATTCGGAACCGGTGGGCTGAGGGGAATTATGGGGATTGGCACCAACCGCATGAACAAATACACGGTAGGTATGGCCACCCAGGGATTTTCCAATTACCTAAAAAGTCAGTTTGAAGAAAACATCAAGGTGGCCATCGCCTACGACAGTAGAAACAACAGTCGAGTGTTTGCTGAGACCACCGCCAATGTTTTCTCTGCCAATGGCATACACGTTTTCCTCTTTGAGGAGCTAAGACCTACTCCAGAGCTTTCCTTTGCTATCAGGCACCTGGGCTGCCAGGGAGGTGTTGTGCTTACCGCTTCGCACAATCCCAAAGAATACAATGGCTACAAGGCGTACTGGTCAGATGGTGGGCAATTGGTACCCCCGCATGACAAAAATGTGATCAAAGAGGTGAAGAAAATCAAATCGATCGATGAGATCAATTTCCATGCAAATGCCTCCCTGATCCAACCGATTGGTGCAGAGGTGGATGCCGCCTATCTCGAAATGATCAAAAGTCTTTCCCTATCCCCGGATGCCGTCAAAAAACACAACGACCTGAAGATCATTTTCTCCTCCATCCATGGCACAGGGATCACCATGGTACCAAAAGCACTCGAGGAGCTTGGATTTACCCAGGTGCAGGTGGTGAAAGAACAGGCAGACCCTGACGGCAATTTCCCAACTGTGATCTACCCTAACCCGGAAGAAAAGGAAGCCCTGTCTATGGCGCTGAAGCAAGCTGAAAAAATGGACGCAGACCTTGTGATGGCCACCGATCCGGATGCCGATCGGGTAGGTATTGCAATCAAAAATTCAAAGGGTGAATTTCAGCTCCTCAATGGCAACCAGACTGGCGTCTTGATCGTCTACTACCTGCTTAAAAAGTACAGTGCAAGAGGATTTAAGGGAAATGAATACATCGGCAAAACCATAGTAACCACCGAACTCATCAGGGATATTTCCAAAAGCTTTGAGGTCAATTGCTACGACACCCTCACAGGCTTTAAGTGGATCGCCGACATGATCCGAAACAAGGAGGGCAAAGAAGTTTTTATCGGTGGTGGCGAAGAGAGCTATGGCTACATGATCGGAGAAGCCGTGCGCGACAAGGATGCAGTGGCAAGTAGTGTCATCATTGCAGAAATGACCGCATGGGCAAAAGCCCAAGGTTTAGGCCTCTTTGATCTACTGATCAAAATCTATAAGGAATATGGATGTTACTATGAAGAGCTGAAATCCATCACCAAAAAAGGGCTGAAGGGAGCTGAGGAAATTAAGAAAATGATGGAGGATTTCAGATCTTCACCACCACAAACCCTGGCCGGGTCCGTAGTGACTGAGGTGATCGACTATTTGGAAGGAGTGAAAATTTCTGAGGGTGGGGAAAGGGAAATGGTCGATTTTCCTAAATCGAATGTCCTGCAATTCCTTACCGAAGACGGAACAAAAGTGAGCATAAGGCCCTCAGGCACAGAGCCAAAAATAAAATTCTACTTTTCGGTTAGAAGTGAATTTGATGGCACCAACTACTTTGATACCGAGGGAAAACTAAAATCAAAAGTACATAACCTACTGAATGACTTGAATTTGTGATCAAATCACCAATAATTGGATTAAATAGATCAAAAGTGTTAATTTGCGAAGATTAGAATTGAGTAAAATTCTTCTTTTCAAAACAGAGGGTCACCAATCTAACCGAAAACTGAATTGAGCAGCGTATTACTAAATTTTTTGCTTGTGATAGTGGGGTTTGTCCTCCTGATAAAGGGGGCGGACTATCTCGTGAATGGAGCTTCATCTTTAGCCAAGCGTTTCAATGTATCAGACATAGCCATTGGCCTTACCGTAGTGGCGATGGGCACATCTGCACCTGAGTTGGTTGTTAACATTATCTCGGGTTCTGTTCAGGATCCCGACAGTGGGGCCAACGAGGTTGTTTTTGGCAACATCATCGGATCCAACATTTTCAATATTTTTCTTATTCTCGGAGTTTCTGCCGTGATCTATCCGCTTACAGTGGAAAGAAATGCCCTATGGAAAGAAGTACCATACTCCCTGCTGGCCACATTTATCTTCTTCATTCTGGTAAACGATGCACTGTTTTTTGATGGGGAGATCAATATGCTCGACATTAAAGACGGGATTATTCTGCTGGTTATGTTCCTTCTGTTCCTGGTCTACATTTTCATGAACCTGAGCAGGAATCCTGAAGCTGAGGTTGACGATATTGAGCTCCATGGCAGTCTGAAAACTACAGTGATGATTGTGCTGGGTATCGTGGGCTTGGTTTTTGGGGGAAATCTGGTTGTGGAAAATGCAGTTACCATTGCTAAATTCTTTAATGTAAGTGATAAAATGATCGGCTTGACCATCCTGGCGGCTGGTACTTCACTGCCAGAATTAGCTACCTCTGCCGTTGCAGCTTTTAATAAAAAATCAGATATAGCTGTCGGAAATGTAGTAGGCTCAAATATTTTCAATTTGCTACTTGTACTGGGTGCTACATCACTTGTTCACGCACCTGTGGTGTTCAACCCCACACTCAATACCGACCTTTACATTGTAATGATTGGAACGTTTATGCTGTTCATCTTTATGTTTACATTGAATAAGTTTAAACTTGACAGGGCGGAAGGTGTCGTTTACCTGATAGGTTTTGTGGCTTATTCTTATTACCTGTTTGTGAGAGAGAATATCCTACCGGGTTTCTTTTAAAACATTTCAATCATGCTACCAAAAATTGACCCAACGACCACCAAGTCATGGGCTCGGCTGAATAAACTTTCTGCAAAAAAAGAAAGCATCCGACAGCTATTACAAGATCCCGACAGACTCAATCACTTCACCCACTCACTCGGCGATTTTCACTTCGACTTTTCTAAAAATGAGGTATCTCAAGAGGTATTTCGTGCGCTCGTGGATCTGGCCAATGACTGCCACCTTCAGGAGGGAATAGATTCAATGTTTCGGGGTGGTCACATCAATGAAACCGAAGATCGGGCAGTCCTGCACGTAAGCCTGAGAAATAATGAAAAAGAGGAAGTAGGGAAAGAACTGAACAAAATAAAAGCCTTTACAGAAAAACTTCACAATGGTGAATTTACGGGCTTTTCAGGCAAAAAAATCACTGATCTGGTCAATATTGGAATCGGTGGGTCTGACCTGGGCCCAAAAATGGTGACGCATGCCCTGCGTCCTTACTGGATGCAAATAAAGCCCCATTTCATTTCCAATGTAGATGCCGCTCAATTGGTGGAGGTGCTATCCGAACTCAATCCGGAAACTACACTTTTTATCATTGCATCCAAGACATTTACTACACAGGAAACCATAACCAATGCCATTTCTGCCAGGCAATGGTTTTTGAATAATGGTGGCGACAGCCGATCCATCAGCAAGCACTTTGTGGCTGTGAGCACCAATGAAAAAGCAGTGAATGATTTTGGGATATCCAGCGAAAACATGTTCGAATTTTGGGACTGGGTAGGTGGAAGGTTTTCTCTGTGGTCAGCAATTGGGCTGAGCATTGCATGTACAGTAGGTTTTGAAAAGTTTAAGGAGTTGCTGAAGGGTGCCCATGCAATGGATGAGCATTTTCGCACCACTGATTTTCATGAGAATCTACCTGTGATATCGGCACTTCATGGCATCTGGTACAACAATTTTAGAAACTATGATTCCATGGCTATCCTGCCATATGATCACAGGCTGAGCTATCTCCCATCCTACCTTCAGCAGGTAGACATGGAGAGCAATGGCAAGTATATTGACCGGTCCGGCAATAAGGTCAATTATCAAACCGGCCCAATCATCTGGGGTGAGCCAGGAACAAATGGGCAACATGCCTTTTATCAACTCATCCATCAAGGCACGAAAGTGATTCCGTGCGAATTTATTGCAGTGGTGAACCCGGCGCACGATCATGCAGATCACCATGAAAAGCTACTATCTAATTTCTTCGCCCAGTCAGAAGCTCTGCTTACCGGCAAACCAAAAGCTCAGGTATTGGAAGAAGTGGACGGAGGAGCAGACAACATCTTGATCAACTCCAAGGTTTTTGAGGGCGATCGCCCATCTACAAGTATTTTGATCAAGGAACTCACTCCCCACAATCTTGGAATGTTGATAGCGTATTATGAGCACAGGGTATTCGTTCAGGGCCACATTTGGAACATTTTCAGTTTTGATCAGTGGGGCGTTGAGCTGGGAAAACAGCTTTCGAAACCTATCCTGAAAGAAGTGAAAGAGGGCAAGGTCGGTGATCATGATGCCTCCACACGCTCCCTCATGAAGCACTACCTGGACATGCGCAGGTGAGCGGCTATAATTCCTGTGGCAATACCCACGTTTAGTGATTCTGCGCCCCCGAACTGGGGGATCGAAATACTTTGCCTGGCATACTTCTTAGCTATCCCGCCTATCCCATGAGACTCACTACCCATCACTATGATGGAAGGCGCAGTGTAATTTATTTCGCTCAGGGGTGCCCCATCCATATCTGCAATAAAGACCGGCAATTCATTGGTCTGAAAAAACTCCTCGAGATCAACTGTGCAAACCTTCACCCTGGTAAATGACCCCATCGTGCTGTTGATGACCTTAGGGTGATAAAACTCTGCGCAATCAGGGGAGCGAATCAGCTGATCAAACCCAAACCAATCCAGTGTGCGAATGATCGTGCCCACATTGCCCGGATCTCCTACCCCATCCAGCACAAACAGGTGGTCATCGTAGCGGATCTCATCTGCACTTCTCTCCCTCATTTTTGCAATGGCAATCACATCTTCATTGGTTTTGAATGTACTCAACTGGCCTAAGACATCCGCCTTCACAATCTCATTCCGATGAGGCCCCTTACATAGATTTTGTGCAAAAAAATGCTCCGTTCCTATAACCATATCCACGTCAAAATCAGATCTGAGCAACTCTAGCACATTTTTTGTCCCTTCAACCAAAAAGCATTTCTCACGAGTGCGGTACTTCTTAACTTTGAGTGATTTTATAAATTTCTGTTCCTTCCTAGAGAGCATCTGATTTGAAGCGTTTTTTTAAGCTAAGCCAAATATCACTATTCGCAGGCATATTCCTGACTTCTTGCCTTGGCTCCAAGTTTCTAAAAGATGATGAACAGTTGCTGGCCAAGCAAAAGATCAATGGTCTTTCGGGCTCGCTTCAAGATGATGCAAAAGGTCTTTACCAGCAGCAGCCCAATAGCCGCATTCTTTTCGGCTACTATCCTTTCACCCATCTAGCACATTTATATCAATTAGGCAAAAATGGTGGGATTTTTAAAGGATATGATCAGCAAAAAGCTATGGCTCAGCGAGACTCACTTGCAGCCAAGTTTGACAGGAGAATTGCGGAAGCAAAATCAGATAAAAAGAGGCAGAAGCTGAGAAATAAGAAAGCCAAAAAATACGACAAGCGAAACAGGAAAGTAAAGCAGGGAAATCAGCTAATGCGATGGGGAGAGCCACTCGCAATCTACAATCACAACAGTTCGAAATTGACGGCAGAGCAAATACAGCTTTACTTAAACTCAAGGGGCTATTTTGATGCTGAGATAGCTTTGGATACCGCCAATTACGACAGCCTTCATGCCATGGGAAAGTTTGGCAGAAATGTAAGGGACTGGGTGAGCGGATGGGCCGGCAAAAAAGATCGATACATCAATCTGGAATATCACGTAGAGCTTAACACCCGATACGTGATCGATTCCATTCAATACGATATAGCGGATACAGTATTACAGGCACTCATCTTTGAGAACATCAAGGACTCTCCCATGAAAAAGGGATACTATGATCAGGAGATGCTCACCGAGGAGCGGGATTTTATCTATGATCTGGCGGTGAATAATGGATATTATGAATTTTCGAAGCAATACATTGGCTTTCAGCTCGATTCCATACAGATGGGCCCTGATACCCTGATCGTGCGAGAAGTGATCAACAATCCTTCTGGAAAAAGTGAGCATAAAATCTTCTACCTCGATTCGGTGGTTTTTGTGACAGATGCGAGTGTGAGCGAACATATTGAAAGGACGCAGGAAAAGTACCGGGACATCACGTTCAGTTTTGGCAAAAACAGGTATTCAAAAAAAGTGCTTGAATGGCGAGTGCCCCTGGAGCAAGATGATCCGTATAGCAGGGATCTTACCATCGAGACCCAGCGCCAGCTTTCCTATCTGGACAATTTCAAGTTCATTAACATCAACTACGATACCACAGGGAACTATTTTGTTGCCAACATTTTTACCTCACCTTTTGCCAAGTATCAGACATCCAGTGAATTTGGTCTTTCCAGAACCCAGGGGAAGCCCGGCCCATTTGTAAACATCAACCTGAAAAACAGAAATACGTTCCGCACCCTCGAAATACTGAGTTTGGATGCAAACGCCAAGCTGGAAGATCTGAGGTCCGTCCGTGAGCAATCAAATTTTGACGGAAACTACACATCAAGACAGTTTGGAGCAGAGGCCGCCATCACATTTCCACAGTTTTTGTTTCCGCTAGGATCGTATTACAAAAACAAGATCGGTAGCTTCAACCCAAAGACAAGGCTTTCATTGGGGTTCTCATTTGAAGATAGGGTAAATGAATATAAGCGATTGACCTATCGAGGCACGTGGGCGTATAGCTGGCAGGTGAGGGATCAAGTAAGGTATACCCTCACTCCTCTTCAGTTGAGTCTGACAGATGCAACCACCAGCTCTGAATTCCAGAACTTTCTGGACAGCCTGACACGCGAAAACAATCCTTACGCCCTGGCTTTCCAATCTGCAATCGTTAGTAGCACCGCCTTTCAGCTGGATTTGAGTCTGGGAGATTATGTGAATGGAGGAGATGGCGGTTTTGTAAGGTTCAATGCCGAGCTGGGGGGCAATGTGGATAATGTGCTTGGCAATTCACTTTTTGGGGATAATCTCGAAAGCTTCAGGTATGCAAAGTCTCAAATAGACATTCGGAAAATTGAGCGACTCGCTAGAAAAACGAATTTAGCAGCCAGATTAAATGTGGGTCTGGCCTATCCCTATGGCTCCAACCAGGCCATGCCTTATGAGAAATATTTCTTTGCCGGAGGAAGCAGTAGCATCCGTGCCTGGAAACCCAGACGCCTGGGACCGGGAGCTTTCGGGGTGTTCGAAACGGATGAGAACGATAATCCAACCGAATTCATTGATTACGATAACGAGCAGCGCGGAGAGCTAATAATCGAATCGAGCATTGAGTTAAGGCAAGACCTGGTGGGCTTTCTGGAGGGGGCTTTATTTGTGGATGCCGGGAATATCTGGCAGGTAAGAAAATCATTGGTGGGACAGGACGCTGAAGGAGATGATGGAATTTTTCGGTTCAATGAATTCATGAAGGAAATGGCCGTAGGTGCAGGAGTAGGCCTTCGCTTCGATTTGCAGTTTTTGATCTTTCGGGTAGATCTGGGAATGAAGGTGTTTGACCCTGCACAACCTCGGGGAAAGAGGTACGTCGGCAACCAAATCTTCTCCAATTTTGGAAGAAACTCAGAAATAAATATCGGTATCGGATACCCATTCTAATGGAAGGAATTACAAAGGAACATATAGCAGATTGGTTTACAGGGCTGCAAGATACGATCTGCCGTTCGCTTGAGCAGCTTGATGGTAAAGCAATCTTTCACGAAGATCAATGGATGAGACCAGAAGGGGGCGGTGGACGATCGAGGGTCATCAAAAACGGAAACCTGATTGAAAAAGGCGGGGTTAATTTTTCAGCGGTTTCCGGCCCCACACCCACCAAAATCCTGCACGCACTCAAGCTGCCCGAAGCAGAATTTTTCGCCACCGGGGTTTCCATCGTCCTGCATCCGGAGAATCCCTGGGTACCAATCATCCACATGAATGTCCGCTACTTTGAAATGAGTAATGGAATCTGGTGGTTTGGTGGTGGCATAGATCTTACCCCTCACTTTGTAATTAAAGAGAAAGCCAAAAACTTTCACCAACATCTCAAGACCACCTGTGATAAGCATTCACCGGACTTCTATCCCAAATTCAAAAACTGGGCGGATGATTACTTCTTCGTGAAACATCGGGAAGAGACACGAGGAGTCGGTGGGATTTTCTTTGACAGACTTACTGACAATGAAGGCCGCCCCAAAGACGACCAATGGAAATTCGTTCAGGATGTGGGTGAAACTTTTATCCCTGCCTATTCAGACGCTGTGAAGCAGCTCCGGGACAGGGACTGGACGGATGCTGACAAAGTGTGGCAAAAAATCAGAAGAGGTCGATATGTGGAGTTTAACCTAGTGCACGACAAAGGCACCAAGTTTGGGCTGGACACAAACGGTAGAACAGAGTCCATCCTGATGAGTCTGCCACCGGAAGCCAAGTGGGAATACGAGCATCAGCCAGAAACTGATCTCCAGAAAGAAACACTGGAATTGTTAAAAAAAGGCATTGATTGGGTCAATGCCTGAATTCTTATAGTAGGTTAAACCTATCCATCAGTGACTCTTTGTAAGAGGCCCCAATTGAGAAGGTCTTTTCTCCGATAAATACTTGAAGGTCCTCAATCTTATCGATCTTGTTTCGATTGATGATGTAGCTACGATGCACCCGGCTGAAGATACTCTCAGGTAAGCGCTTCTCGATTCCTTTCATGGTGTGATGCACAATGTGCTTCTTTCCAGATGCCGTATTGAAGATTACATAATCGGCCAGGGCCTCCACAAACAGGATGTTGTCATAGCTCAACCGGAAAAGCCTGCCATCGCTCTTCACATAAATATGATCCTCCTGCTCTGCCAGTAGCTTCTCTTTCTCCAGCCTATCCTTCACCTTGTTTACCGCCTTCATAAAGCGCTCATACTCCACCGGCTTCACCAGATAATCTGCCACCGAATCTTCAAATGCCTCAATTGCATACTCCTTTTTAGAAGTCACCAAAATCACATTGTACGCATGCTGTAGGGATTTTACCAGCTCCAGACCGCTCATGCCAGGCATCTCAATGTCCAGAAACACCACATCCACATCATTGGCACTCTCTCCCAGGAGAATGTCCGATGCTTCCTTCGTGTTGTCCAGATCGTGACTTAAGATCAGTGAGTCGGTTTTGTCAATAAACTTCTTAATAACCAGACGCGACATCTTGTCGTCATCTACCACCATGCAATTGAGTGCCATTAGTTTTTATTTACGATTAGGTGAATATACTTTCCGATAATATCAAATTCAATATTAACAAGATTACCAACAGACAGCTGATTGAAGTTGGTATGTTCAAAAGTATATGGAATTATTGCTACAGAAAAGGATTTTTTATCAACGTTGAAGCAAGTGAGGCTAGTACCGTTAATACAAATGCTGCCTTTCTCTACCACCAGCCCCTCCTCTTTCAGCTCAAAGGTGAATACCCAGCTCCCATTTTGATCCTCAATTGAAATCACTTTCGCTGTTGTATCCACATGCCCCTGTACGATATGCCCATCAAATCTTCCATCCGCCTTCATGCATCGCTCCAGATTTACCTGAGCCCCTACCTCAAACTGTCCCAGGTTCGATTTTTTCATCGTCTCGTCAATGGCCGTCACCCAATGCTTCCCCGCCTCTACTTTCGTCACCGTGAGGCACACGCCATTGTGAGACACGCTCTGGTCAATTTTCAACTCATCAGAAATATCCGATGTAATCACGAAATCCACGTTGGTGCCCTGATGATTAATTTCTACTACTTTCCCTACCGTTTCAACAATTCCTGTAAACACGCTGATTAAATTTAGGCTTCAAAATAAGTGAATTGGAAGATACCTACAAGCATAAAGGTTTACGCAAGCAGTTGGTTCAGGAGATCGCCGGAAAGGGAATCACTAGTAAAGCTGTACTAGATGCCATTCACAAGATTCCAAGGCATTATTTCTTCGATAAAATTTTTGACACCCATGCCTACGAGGACAAAGCGTTTCCCATCGAGGCGGGCCAAACCATCAGCCAACCTTATACGGTAGCCTTCCAGACCCAGCTTCTGGAGGTGAAGCCTGGAGACAAAATCCTTGAGATCGGAACCGGATCAGGTTATCAGGCGTGCGTCCTCCTGGAGCTTGGCGCAAACGTCTATACCATCGAGTATCAGAAAAAATTGTATCAAAAAGCCATTCGCTTCCTTCCCAGGATTGGGTATCAGCCGCACATGTATCAGGGCGATGGCTCGAAAGGCATGCATCGATTTGCTCCGTATGATGGCATCATTGTGACAGCTGGTGCTCCTACCGTACCTGACGAACTGATCCAGCAATTGAAGGTGGGGGGAAGATTAGTGATCCCCGTTGGGAACGATGACATACAATCTATGGTTTTGGTACAAAAAATTGACGAAAACAAAATAAAAAAGAAGCAATTTGACCATTTCAGCTTCGTACCTTTGCGTGGAGAGAAGGGCTGGCCTGCCAATGGCGGGATCAAATAATTGAGAAAAACTGTTACGACTAATAAGAAAAGAATCTAAAAATTCTCTTTCTGGAATACCTAAATGGACTAATTCACTCCCTTTAATAGCAACCAAAAAATATGAAAGCACCAAAAAAATGTAAAGACTCGTTTGTGACCATGACAGAGTTGGTCCTGCCAAACGATACCAACGGATTGAACAACCTAATGGGAGGACGACTGATGCACTGGATGGATATTGCTGCAGCCATTGCCGGACAGAGGCACTCCAACCGGATTGTGGTGACCGCCTCCGTAGATAACATCTCCTTCTCCCACCCGATTGAGATCGGCAACACCGTGACGCTAAAGGCCTTTGTAACCCGTGCTTTCAGTACTTCCATGGAAGTGTACATTGAGGTGATCGCAGAAAACATCCCGGCCAACAAGAAGGTGAAAACCAATAGTGCATTCTTCACCTTCGTAGCGGTGGATCAGACCGGGCGTCCGATCAGCATACCTGAAGTAGAGCCGGAGACAGACTTTGAAAGGGAGCTGTATGATGGAGCACTCCGACGCAGGCAGCTACGATTGGTGCTGGCAAAACGGATGAAACCGAGTGAGGCAAAAGAACTAAAGTCTATATTTGATATGGAAGATTAAGTCTTTCATTTTTTAGTGTCATTCCGAACCTGCCTGCGCTAGGCAGGCGCATTTGAGGAATCTTTAAATTTAAGATTCAGGATCGAAACTGAGCGAGATATTTCGCTTCGCTCAATAATGACATACCTAATTTTACTCTGTAATGGAACAAGAGCACCTGCACTTACTTATACATGAAGAAATCTACTTGCTACCACAAGACAAAACTCCTGTGGAAAAGGTAAACCATGAGGTAGAGGAAGTACAGGAAGTTACTACAGTTGCAGAACCTGAACCAGAGGCCATTGCTCCACCAAAAGAAGAGACAAAACCCGAACCAGCTGAAGAAGAACATCACCAGGAGTCTCCTCACATCCCGATCCATGAAGTGGCAGAACCCGAAGAGCTTCCATTTGCGGTATTCCATGACAGCACGAATGAGGCCGAGATTGAGCTGCTTCATAAGATCATTGCTGCCTGCAAGATTCCAGACGATCAGTACAATATCTTCAGCCATGGATTTGATCAGGCGGTGAAGTTTAAGAAAGCGCTGGTATTTGTGCTCGAGGCAAAGGCCTTCTACACACCCATCCCATACAAGGGTAGTGAGTTCCTATGCTCCAAGCCCCTCTCCCTCCTTGCCAGCGACAAAAACGAGAAAGCGAAGCTCTGGGGAGCGCTGCAGAAGTTTGTGGTGTGAGGTATATTTGAAAGGTGGATATGCGCACAGTGCGCGTTACATTAATGTTACTGCACATTATCTTTTCCGTGGTATAACCCCCGAACGAACTTGCTGAAAAGTAACTTTTAAGTTACCTTTGTCGTATGAACAAAATCCGAGAGGTAATTGCTTATAAACATTATTTTGAAGAATTTCTGAACGATCAAACAGCAAAGGTTCAGGACAAAATTTTCAAGATTATTGAAGCAATTGAGACTCTCGAACGAGTTCCCAGCAACTATTTGAAGCATTTGACCGGAACTGACGGACTATATGAAGCAAGGATTCAACTGGGATCGAACATTTGGAGAGTGTTCTGCTTTTTTGACGGAAATCAACTGGTAATTCTGTTGAACGGATTTCAAAAGAAAACCCAGAAAACACCAAAGAAGGAAATTGAAAGAGCTGAACGATTAATGAAAGAATACTATCAATACAAAGAGAACGAACATGGAAACTAAATCTTGGAAAACCATAAAAGATGATGTCTATGGAAAGAAAGGAACTCCTAGACGTGACCAACTTGAACGTGAGGTTGAGGGCTTGAAAATTGGATTGCTTCTGCGCCAGGCTCGTGAACAAAAGAGCTTAACCCAACAGCAACTTGGTGAACTGGTGGACAAGAAACGAACCTACATCTCAAGAGTGGAAAATGACGGAAGTAACCTTACTCTCAAAACCCTTTACGACATAGTTGAAAAAGGACTTGGGGGAAAAGTAACCATCAGCATAGACGTATAATTAACAGCGCTTTAGCAATCGTTAGCACGAATACGCCAACTGCCAATTTACAGACTTCCGTGCAGCATCACCATGAATCAGCCGCCTGGAAAGGTAGGTGCTTTCTATTTGGCTCATCTCGCAGGAATATTTATCTTTCTGAATGCAGTGCATTCTACAAACTTTGGAAGCACCGGCAGATTCGTTAGTTTTATCGGAACTTGCCAAGCTCGGGGCGCACTCCTGCTAGCTTGGCGTTACACACCATATTACTACCATGGAAAAATATATAAGCCCATCATTTAACGGAAGTAGTTTTCACTGTCCCAACTGTGGTGTTTTCTCAAGACAGATTTGGAAGACAGGATATATACAAGGGAATGGATTTGTAGCCGTGAAGGATATTCGATTTTCCTTTTGCGATCATTGTAACGAAAAATCAATCTGGTTCAATGAAAATATGATTGAACCAAGTATTGGAGGTGTAGCACTACCTAACCCTGATCTTCCTGAAGATATAAAACAAGACTATTTCGAAGCTCGGGATATTTTGAACAAATCTCCACGTGGGAGTGCTGCACTTTTAAGGCTGGCAATACAAAAACTTGGTGTTGAACTGGGCGAGAAGGGATCAAATATTAACGCTGATATTAAGTCACTTGTATCCAAAGGACTTCCTGTTAAAATCCAACAGTCACTTGATTATGTACGAGTCATTGGAAATAACTCGGTTCATCCAGGACAGATTGACCTAAAGGATAATAGAGAAATAGCAATTACTCTGTTCACCTTGGTCAACCTTATAGCTGAGGTCATGATTACTCAACCCAAAGAAGTTGAAAAACTTTACAACACATTACCTCAGAGCCAACTTGAATCTATCAAGAAAAGAGACGGACAAAACGGTGTGTAACAAATGCTATGAATGAATGGGGTTTCATCGGCAGGATATTTTCGGGATTGGAAGTCCGCCACAAGTTCCTACCCCCTCAAAGTCACCCTAGGGAAGGAAAAAGCGAGACAGACGCTGAGAAAATTAAACCCAGAGTCCTCTACGATTAATTCTCTACAGTAATAAATTTTACAGCACCATATCTGAGCTTTACCTCACCCCCTTAATCCCCTCCAGGGGGTTACACCACAAATCCAGGTGGTAAACTTCAATCTGGCTTGAAAGGCATGTGTCATGTCTGGGAATCACCCTCCCCCTACACCCCCTGGCTTGAGGTGACCCGCAAGACCACCGGGTGGCGGGATGTGATCACAGTCACGCTGTGGTAGTCATGGATGATTTTTTCGTAAATCTCCCAAAGTTTTTCGTGCAGGCTTTCGATGGTGCGGGACTCGATGGAGTTGCGCGCTGCTTCGCTCATTTCGGCATGGAGCTTCCGATCATTCAGGAGTTGCAAAATACACCTGACAAACTCCTTCGTCTTCCCGGTTTTCACCAGAAAGCCATTTTTCTTGTTTCTTATGATCTCCGAAGGGCCTCCCGCATCGGCAGAGATCACCGGCAAGCCGGAGGCCATCGCCTCAATTACCACATTGCCAAAAGTCTCCGAAGATGAGGGAAACACAAACACATCGCTGGATGCGTAAATCCGCGCCAGGTCTTCGCCCGTCTTCTTCCCGGTGAAAATGGCTTTTCGCATCCGATCTTCCAGCCACTCCCGCTTGGGTCCTTCCCCGGTCACCACCATGGTAATGCTTTTGTCAGCTTTGCGTAGCTTGTTATAAATCTTCACCACCGCCGGCATATCCTTTTCCTTGATCAGCCTGCTTACAAACAGCACTTTCTTGTTTTCTTTCGGCACTACCAGATCAAAAAGTTTCTCATCCCGAAAGTCCGGATGGTAGCTTCCAGTCTCAATGGCCCGTCCCCAAACCTTCATTTTCTTTTTCGGCACACCTAATTTCATTAGGTCCTTTTTGATCGGCTTGGTGGGTACCAGTGTCAGGTCTGCTGCACGATAATACCACATCACCGACTGCTTGATCATCCTACCCACCAGAAAATCCCCAAACCTGCCAATGTAATACTTCAGATAGGCCGGAAAGTGGGTGTGGTAGATGTTGATTACAGGAATGTGATTCTTTTTGCCGTATTTGATCGCAAACTTTCCAAGCAGTGAAGGTGAAGTGAAATGAATCAAATCCGGCCGGAATTCGTCGAGTACCTGCTGTACCTCCTTACCGGGTATCCCCAGGCGGTACCCTTTCTGAAATGGCAGCCTGATGAATTTGCAGGTGTGAATGGAATGCGGTAACCTGTGTGGTTCCAGTGGAGGGTGCGGTGTGACGATCAAAAACTCAAACCTGTCAGTGGGTGCATTCTTCAGGATTTTGTGCAACGTTACACTCACCCCGTCAAAGTTTTCTTCCAATACATCCGCAAAAAGGGCAATCTTCCGTCTCATCGCACTTGTAAATCTGAAAGTAAAGGTCGATCGAATCGGATGGGAACGGAAGGAAATCGAATTATGAAACTATGAGACTTTTTTTATGCCAGGTTGACCTCAATATTACGAACGGGACGAAGCGACTGATATTTTTTAACATATCCCCGGAAGGCTTTAATCTTAAGATAATGTCGGATTGTGGGAGCATCGATAAATCTCTACCTGGCTGTCAAAGCAGCTCTTCCATGAGAGGTTGGTTGCATAGGACCTGGCCTTAGTTGAAAGGTCCTTCCGGTCCGATTTCGCCAAATGAACAATGGCCTCTGCCAACTTCAATGGAGAAATGTTTTCGAGTATCATCCCTGTCCCCGACTTTTCGATGTGCTCACGTGCGGCTCCTTCCCCGGCGGCAATCAACGGCAGACCGGCACTGAGGGCCTCTACCAGAGAGAGGCCAAACGTCTCCCATCGGCTCAGCGCAAAACCCATATCCGAGCTGGCATAGTACTCTGCCATTTCCTCCTTCCGCTGGATAAACCCTTCAAACCTGACATGCTCAAACTTCTGCGTGGCTTCCACTACCAGGTTTTCATACGGTCCTGTTCCCGCTATCACAAGTGCCGGAGGCACAGGGAGCAGTTCTGTCAGCATCTCATAAGCTTTAAGTAGCACCTGTAGTCCCTTCTCTTTTGAAAAGCGGTGGGGAAAAAAAAGAATCAATCGGTCCGGCTCACCGGCCTTCAGGTCTTTTACTAATGCCTCGTTTCTTTTTTCGGGATGAAACAGGTCACTATTCACCCCAAGTGGCGTAAAATGAAGATTCTGCAAGCCATGAGCCTGCATCCTGTCCAGGATCACCTGGCTGGCCACCAGCGTCCCGTCCATCCGGTTGTAGTGCTTGCGGGCATAGTTCCATGCGAGCCTTTCTGCCAGGCTAGCCAATCCTGTTGGCGCACCCTCCAGAAACCTTCTTACATAAGTGACTGGAAAATCGGCATGCCAAAAGCCAAAGACTTTTGAATGAAGATTATTGCGCCGCACAATGGAGTGAACGATGCGGGGCAGGATGTATGGCGAGCCCACTTCAATCACCTCAGGACGATGCTTCAGGATCACCGGCTCCAGCTGTTTTCGCCTGGTCACGTACCGATATTCCCAATTGCCAAGCACTTTGGGCACCTTAATGTGCTCGATAAACGCTGACTCTCCGATTTGCTCGGTATACGTCTCCTCATCGTGCATGACAAATACATAGTGAATATCCGGCCTGGTTTTGAAATACTCCATTTTCTCCAGGTGGTATCGCCTGACTCCCCCACCGGATGGACTCCAGAAATTATTGCAGTCTAATATGCTGAGCATGCTTCCAGTTGGTAGAAGCTTTTATACCAGTGAACAAACTCCTTCACTCCCTCCTGAATAGACACATTGGGCTGGTAGCCAATTTCCCTTTTCAGCTCGGATATATCCGCAAACGTGCTCACCACGTCCCCTTCCTGCAACGGTAAAAATTCCTTTTTCACCTCCATACCCAGCTCCTCGCCCAGGATGTTTATGAAGTCCATTAATTGGACAGGGCGGCTATTACCAATGTTGAAGATGCGGTACTTCACCCCCTTCGCATTCGGGCCTGGGATAGATTTCATTACCTGGAGCACACCTTCCACAATATCGGCCACATAGGTGAAGTCACGCTCCATGTTTCCGTTGTTGAATACTTTGATGGACTCACCGTTGGTGATGGCTTTGGCAAAAAGCATGGGTGCCATATCTGGCCGCCCCCAGGGGCCGTAGACCGTGAAAAACCGCAGACCGGTCGTCGGGATGTTGAACAGGTGACTGTAGGTATGTGCCATCAGTTCGTTGCTCTTTTTGGTGCTGGCATACAGACTGACCGGCTCATCTGTTTTATGATTTACCGAAAAAGGCTGCTCAGTATTGAGCCCATAAACGCTGGAACTGCTGGCATATACAAGATGCTCCACGGGAAAGAACCTGCAGGCCTCCAGGATGTTGTTGAACCCCACCACATTCGATTGGATGTAGGCATTGGGATTGTCGATGCTGTATCTCACACCTGCCTGGGCTGCCAGATGTATGACGTATTCAAATTTGTGCTGTGCAAAAAGGGTGGTGATGGACTTCTCATCGGTGATATCAATCCGCACAAACTGGAAGTTGGGGTGTCGGTCACTGTCCGTATCCCGGTTGTATCGGATAAACTCCGGGTGGATGCCCAGTTCTTTCAGCCGCTCAAATTTCAAGGTCATTGGGTAGTAGTCATTGATATTGTCAATACCCACCACCTGGTACTCTCCGGCATTCATCAGTGCTTTTACTGTGTGAAAGCCGATGAAGCCTGCGCACCCTGTAACCAATACCCTTTTTTTCATCTCACTAGCCAAAATGCTATTCAATTCTTCTGCAATTCACAGGTTTATCCGGGCTTATGCAATAGGGAAAATGGATGGTAACAGAAATGTAAAAGTGAGGAAACAAGCAGCCTTTTTGCGTTAATTCAACATCAAGAATTCATGGACCACCACTGATTTTCGAAATATTTATATAATGTATTATTGTTCGTATTGTCCGCATTGGCACTGCTGGACAGGCCAAACTGAGACGACTGGCGGATAGATACAAACCTACCAAAGCGAAAGGGTGCGGGGATCACATACACGGGAGTCTTGGTGCGGGCCAGGTTTCCACTCACCCAGATATCATCCACATAGAAGGCTTCTTTCGGCGCATTGGCAAAGTCGAATATTTGACCGTTGAAAAACTTTGGCTTCACGGCAAAGCTTGCCGCCCCTTGCAGACAATCCACCCTTACCGGCTCATTCACGGAGGTATCCTTACGGTAAAAGCGAACGATCCCGCCATATTTCTGAGCTTTGTCCCCATGATCAAAGGTGTCGGGCACAGTCCAGCCAGACAGGGTCAAAGCGGCATCCGGCAGCTTCTTTTCATACACCAGATAGTTTTCCACCATCCCCCGGGCATAAATCTGATCGTCATCCACAACGATGATCAGCCGATCCGGGTTATGCTCGTAGAAATCTACGGTAGGCAGGAGCTTGGTAGCCGGCCCCATGTCTTCGTCAATCCAGTTGATCTCGACGAGCGGGTGATCATGGATATACCCGGGTATTTCATACTCTGTCTGGTCCCGTTTGAAATATCGTGGAAGGTCGATCATGATCTTCTCGGGAAGCACCGTTTGATCGGTTAGCGAGTTGATGGTAGGTACCAGTCCTTTGAAGCGGGACGGAAGCACAGACATGGAAATCACTGCTTCGGAAGTGGGCTTTCCATCCAGCCTTTTGATCCATTTTTCAGGTCGGGAATTTCTGATCTGAAAAAGTCTGGAAATTTCGTTTATGTATCTGCTCATTGTCAATCAGGCGATCTGCTATGACATTCATTTTCACATTTTCAAAGCTAAAGCCGTGTTAACAACCGTGCTTTCCTAAGTTCATAATTAAACAAACTCATAACACCTACTTAATATGCACAGCATAGGTGTATCCTAGCTTTGTTGCCGATGAGTTGGGATAGTCAGCACGATCGGGCTTTTTGGATTTCACCTGAGGAGAGAATCGCTTTTTACCTGAATCGGCAGGAGTTATTCGAAATTGATTTGGCACAGTACGAAGAGGTAAAAAGCAAGACTCACTGGAACCGGAAAGAAATGCGACTGGTAGCGTATCAAGACTATGAATACACCTTTACGCACTGGTATTGCAAGCACATCGTGCATCTGCCGCGCATCAGAAATATCCGCACATTGCCCTTCTACAAATCATACAAAGACCTTCACTCCCTGATGAATTTCTTTCAGGCTTTTGATCAGGCTGGAAAGTCCCATGCCAACACGAAATACCCGCTGTTTTATGGAGAGGCGGGTGATACAGGAGGGATACCCTGCATCAGGAAATCGAGAAAATCTGACGATAACACAAGCGTAATATTCAATTTCCGCTCACTCCGCCTCACCTCGCCCTGTAGTGAGGCCGCTAGCGTTGACATCCCCTGGAAAAAAAAGAAAAACGATGTGATCTGGCGGGGAGCTACTACTGGACAAGAACAGCGGGTGGTGTTTGTAGAGAAATACTTTGGTAAGTATGATGTGGGGTTCGCCAGCACCAAGCAAAAGCCCCACCTCAATCATTTAAAGAAAGGCAAAGTCACGATAAAAGAGCAGCTTCGGTATAAATTCATCATTAGCCTGGAGGGAAACGATGTGGCCAGCAACCTGAGATGGATACTTTCTTCCAACTCCGTTCCCATCATGACCAAACCTTACTGGCAGTCGTGGATCATGGAAGCCCGGCTGGAACCGGGAGTGCATTACCTGCAGTTGAACGACGACCTGTCGAATCTGGAGGAGGTTCTGGACTGGGCTGTTGCTAATGATGACGCCTGCCGGGAAATCGCGGAGAATGGAAAGAAGTACATGAGCCAGTTTCTGGATCAAAACCACGATCTGCCCATTCAGAAAATGCTACTGGATGAGTATGCCAAACGATTAACCTACAACCACAATTAGCCATGATAGATATCCTGATGCTTTCTACCGAGCATATAGACGCATATACCAAATACTCCATCCCGATTTGGAAAAAGTATTGTGATATCCATGGATACCGCTTTTGCCACTATGGAGAGAAGCTGATACCTGATATGGCGTTTACCTGGAGCAGAATCAAAATGATCCAGAATCACTTTGAGGAGACGGAGGCTGAATATGTGGTGATGGTGGATGCGGACACGTTTCTTTACAAAGACAGTCTGGATTTAAAGCTTGAGTCACTCATCGAAAAATACATGACGGGTGATAAAAGAATCCTCTTTCAAAAAGACGGATCGGAGCGGATGGGTATATACTTTTCACACAACATTAAGCTGAGCTTGGAACTCAGACGGTGGACTTTGCCCAATGCAGGGTTCAACATCATGAAAAACTGCCAGGAGGTTCATGCTTTCATTGATGCATGGCTGGATCTGGGGCAGGGCCGGCTGAGCCATCTCGCCGATATACACCCCAGAACACAGAACATTTTGCTGAGGGGGCTGATGACAGACCCGGAAATGGATAAACTGATCGGGTACCTGCCTTCCAAAATCGTGAGCAAGCGAAATACTCAATTTTGCAAGCATCTTTCTGCCATGACTAAAGAGGAAATTGCCGCTGCGATCAAAGAAGAATATGACAACATTTTCCGGGGGGAAGAGGCGAAAAAAGAACTTGCGAGCCAATGAAAAAAATTTATCCACTTATCAGGAACAGACTTGGGCTTTTCACCATTGGAGCGGTTACCGGTATTTTATCGGGAGTGTGCACATCTCTGGTCATTTCCATGATCAAGAGTGGGCTGGATTCAGCAGACAATATAAACGGGGGGTTTATCTTCCAAATCATCGGGTTTAGTTTGCTTGCTACCCTGCTGGGTATTGCCTCAGGCTATTTCATGGCACGCATCACTGCGATTGTGATCCGAAACCTCACCCAAAACCTTTCGGAAAAAATCCTGAAAGCCAACTACGAATACATTGAGTCCAACTCCGAGCGAATCGTGCCGGTACTCACCCGTGACATCACCATGCTTTCCGAGTTCATCAATCGGTTTCCCCAATTCCTGGTGTCAATCACGACGGTAGCAATGACCATTTTTCTCCTGTTTATGACCGATTGGCAGCTTACCTCCTTCTTCATGCTGGCCTTTGTGATGCAGATAGTAATGATCGCCGGCACTCTGCCTTTGGTTCGGAAGCTGACCAGGAGATCTACCAAATACAACAACTTTCTCTATCGGGATCTGGGCAGCCTTGTCTTGGGTCTGAAAGAACTATCCCTAAATCAGGCCAGAAGAAACGAGTACATTTCCAAGGTGATATCCGGCAATCTCCACAATTGGAACAACTCCGAGGTAAAGCGCAAGGTACTCCTGGAATCTACCGACCGTCTCTCGGACCTGCTGGTGTTTATCTTCTCAGGCCTCCTGATGTTTTTGGGTGTGACGGTACTGCCCATCGATTTCAATCAATTCAAGGTAATCCTGCCCACCATCCTGTTTTTGATTCCATTTACGGTCAAGATCGCAAGCTTCTTTCGCCTGCGCAGCAGTGCCATGGTTTCGCTGGAGCAAATACACCAGCTGGGTATTGATGTGGAGCGACAAAAACTGGATTCTTCTCAGGAGGTGGAAACACAAAAGAAAAAAGACCAGGCCATCCTCCGCTTTGAAGACCTCCATTTTCAATACAAGACTTCCAAGCACGAGAACCCTATCATCTTTGGCCCACTCGATATCTCATTTGAGCGAAATAAAATCACCTTCATTATCGGCGGGAATGGAAGCGGCAAGACCACCTTTTCCAAAATTCTTACCGGTCTGTACATGCCTACATTGGGCACGGTATACTTTAATGGGGAGCCCATTCACGAGGACAACCTGATCAGCTACCGAAATCAGTTTTCGGCCTATTATGCAGATTCGCATGTCTTTGAGCACCTATCGCATATCGAGGCATCCTACCTGGAAGATCATGCCGAAAATTACATTTCGATGCTGGAGCTTGAAAGCAAGGTGGAAGTGGAAGATCAGAAGTTCAGCTCCACGAAATTGTCCTATGGTCAGCGCTCCCGCCTGGCGCTGATCGCCAACATGCTTGACAATAAGGAAATCTATGTTTTTGACGAATGGGCCGCCAACCAGGATCCCCACTTCAAAAGCATTTTCTATTACGAAATCCTCCCCTTCCTAAAGGAAAGAGGGAAAACCGTCATCGTGATCTCACACGATGAAAAATACTTTGAGGTGGCAGATGCAATCATCGAATTGCAAGAGGGGATGAGAGTTTCCGAACCTAACCTGATAAACGCATGAACAAGCCTAAAGTCTCTGTAGTTGTGCCTGTCTACAATGTATCTGACTATGTCGCCAGATGCCTCGATTCCCTGATTGATCAGACTCTGAATAAAATTGAGATCATCGTGGTGAATGACGCCTCTCCCGATCCTGAGGATGAGAAAATCTGCTTGGCCTATGCAGAGAAGGATTCACGGATCAAATACATCAAGCATGATCAAAACCTGGGATTGGGTGGGGCCCGCAATACAGGAATTAAGCATGCTACCGCAAAATACATTGGGTTTGTAGACAGTGACGACTGGGTGGAGACTGATATGTTTGAGAAACTCCATCAGGCAATCAAAAAAAGCAAAGCAGACATCAGTCAGTGCTACTTCATGGAACACAAAGGAGCCAAAAGCAACGTTCGTAAATTGAAGAAATTCAGAAAACAGAAAGATGTGCTGAATGCTACCAATGTGCTGTTTTGGAACAAACTCTTCCGTAGAAAGCTTTTCACCGGAAACGACATCTACTTCCCTGAGCAGCACTCGCTGGAGGATCTGGCCACCATGCCGCGCCTCCTCTATCATGTGGATTCCATCGTCCAGGTGAAAAAGCCATTGTATCACTATGTGGTCACCCGCTCGGGTGCCCTCACGGCAAATTACGACCGGATCTTTGCGGATCATTCGGTGGTGTTCAGCATCATTCAGGAATATATGCGGGAGCGGCAGGTATGGAAAAGGGACAAGCTGTTTTTCGAAAAGCGGGTGCTGAAAAGCCTGCTTCATGACGTGCGGCGATTTTCAAAAGATGATCTGTTTTCGGAGCGGGAAAAGCGGGAGATTCTCAGCAATCATTTCACCAAATCGCTGACATTTCTCAGCAAGCCTGAAAAAATCAAACTCGATTCCATTGAGGATACCGAGCTTTCGCTGATATCCTACAAACGGAAGCTGGACGTAAAAACACTACTCAAAGCAGGCCGATGAAACCCTTCAGATGGATGGTCTTTGCGATAGTGTCACTCCTGGCACGGCCATCCATCTCGCAGGTATTGTACCCCGAAAGTGAGTACCTCGATTACTACCGGATCCTTGAGATCAAAAATCCGGATCAGGAAAGACGCCTCAATATTTTTCCGTCTATCCTAATACCTTATGGCGTTGATTCGCTGGGGTGGGATGCTTGGGGAAACAACACCTCTGCTCATGCCCGACTGGTGCCCGTGAGATGGGCCCATCACTACAACAGCTCCTATGCCCGGAGCTACAATGACGGGGCACTCTGGAGGGGAAAAGGCTACACCACTTCTATCCAGGGAGGTGTGCAGGGAAAGATTGGAAAGCTGGAATTTACCCTCGCTCCCATCGTTTATTTCTCTCAAAATGCAGATTTTGAGTTGGCGGAACCGCGCGATGAAAACAATCCCTACAATTACCAATTCCGAAACAAACGTATCGACTATGTGCAGCGATATGGTGATGCTTCTTTTGCCGCATTCAACCCCGGCCAATCGGAAGTACGAGCTGTTTTCAAAAAGGCCACCATCGGGGTATCCACCCAAAACATCGTCTTTGGTCCGGCTCAATTCAATCCGCTGATCCTGAGCAACAATGCCTCCGGGATTCCCCATATTGATATTGGCACATACAAACCTATAAAAACCAGGATTGGGTGGATTGAGGGAAAGGTCTACTACGGCATGCTGAAGAAGTCCGACTACTTTGACGGAAGCGATGAATGGAACTACCGATACTGGTCGGCCCTCTCTGTGGGGTACAGTCCCGGCTTTCTGCCTGAGCTCACCATCGGGTTCAACCGTGCCTTTTATGAAAAATCTACAGACTTCTCCCCGATTGATTTGCTCGTCTTCATCAACAAGTTTGACGACACAGACGGAGACCCCCGCATCAATGACGAGTTTGATCAGATGGGATCAATCACCATGCGGTGGCTTTTTCCGGAGGTTGGCTTTGAGGCCTATGCAGAGTACGGCAAAAATGATTTTGGCGGAAAGATCTGGGGTACCGCACCAGAGCACGCACGGGCTTACACCCTCGGCATTTCCAAATACATCGACCTGACGCCCTCCAGCATCCTCAAGCTGACCTATGAGCATACCTCGCTGGACAAAGCCAAAAACTCCATTTATCGGCCATACAATTCCTGGTACTCTCACGGGATTGTGAAGAGCGGCTATACCATTGACGGGCAAATCATTGGCGGTGGGATTGGCACAGGGTCTGTGTCGGATGTGGTAGACGCTCAGTACTTTTCCCCGAAAGGCCGGCTGATGTTTCGCATTCAGCGTATCCGGTTTGATGATGACTACTTCTTTGAAGAAATCCAGGATGAGCTGAATCACGATCACGAGTGGACGCTGGAATCTGCCTACTCACAGTTTTGGGGCAGCTATCTGGTGGGGTTCGGTGCTGGCCTTCACTTTCGCCAAAATCAATACTTCATCAAAGAAAACGACAAGACCAACCTTTCGCTTAGCCTGAGTATCACCCGGGCTTTTGGAAACTAGCCCCTGGCACTTTCCAGCTGGTGCTTGTCCTTCATGGAAAACCTTGAGTTTCTATACCAATCCCAAATGAAACACATGATCCAGCCGAACGATGCGGAGGTGATATGGATGAAGGAGATATAAATGTTGTTTCCCAGGATGAAATAATTGAAGAGCTCAAACACGAACACCAGGCCGTAGATAAACCACTTCCTGCTGCTGAAGTAGGACAGCCCACCCATGAGCGCAAAGATGCCTACTGAGCCACCCATCCATGCACGGGAAAAAGCACGGGAAAAGAGGTCTACTTCCGGCCA
>NZ_JAVKDX010000002.1:0-1480 GCF_040223195.1 Ekhidna sp.
CATCATTATGATGCTCAAAGGTTCCAACCCCAATGCAGTCATACAGAATGTAAAAGAACGTATGGAGGAAGTTGAGAAATCGCTTCCTGAAGGATTGGAAATCAATACCATCATAGACAGAAGTGATCTTATTTCCAGAACTACCAGTACTGTACAAACCAACCTGATCGAAGGAGCACTCATTGTCATATTTGCGCTCGTTATCCTGTTGGGAAGTTTGCGAGGCGGTCTCGTCACTGCCACAACCATTCCGCTTTCATTGCTTTTTGCTTTCATTCTGATGAAGCAATTCAATGTGTGGGCCAACCTGATGAGCTTAGGAGCCATTGACTTTGGAATCATTATCGATGGAGCGGTGATCATCATTGAAGGCACGGTCTATGAAATCCAGAAAAGAATCAGAGCTGGCAAGGTGGGTTTCAATCAGAAAGTAATGGATGAGGTGGCTTATGAGTCCGGAAGCACCATGATGGGTTCCGCCTTTTTTGGTCAGATTATTATTCTAATCGTTTTCGCGCCTATTCTGTTTCTCACAGGTGTTGAAGGCAAGATGTTCCAGCCAATGGCCTACACCTTTGGTTTTGCCATGATTGGAGCAATTGTACTTTGCCTGACTTACGTACCAATGATGTCAGCGCTCCTTATGAAGCCTGTTCAGAACAAAAAGAATTGGTTCGGTCGCTTTGAAAGATCATTGGAAAGGGTAAGTGATAAACTCATTGGAGGACTTCAACGAGTTTACCTTCCTGTTTTGAAAAGTGCCTTGCGATTTAAGGCCATGGTGATCATGGTAGCCATTTTACTCCTGGCAATCGCAGGTTTTACTTTTTCCCGAATGGGCGGGGAATTCGTTCCTCAGTTAGATGAAGGTGACATTGCGATGCAAGCATTGATCAGGCCGGGGAGTTCGCTAACAGAGTCCAAAGAAGTCTCGATTAAAATTGAAAAGCTCCTACTTGAAAATTTCCCGGAGATCAAAACGGTCACAGCGAGAATCGGGGTGGCGGATATTCCGACAGATCCCATGCCGATGGACATTGCAGATATGTATCTCATTCTCGAAAAAGACAAAGACAAGTGGGTTTCTGCAACGACCAAAGACGAGCTGATTGATCAAATCAAGGACAAACTCAATGAACACCTGGTAGGTGTTAATCTCGTATTCACACAGCCTGTAGAGCTGCGCTTCAATGAGTTGCTCGAGGGAGTGCGAGAAGATATTGCTGTCAAACTATACGGTGAAGATTTGGAGGTTTTGGCTACCAAGGTTCAAGAGATGGCGGATATCATATCAACCGTACCGGGTGCCGGAGATGTCAATGCAGAGCGCACCTCAGGTCTTCCTCAAATGACTGTGAGGTACAACCGAAATAAGGTTGCCCAGTATGGACTGGATATTCAAAAATTGAACGAGTATGTCAGCTCTGCTTTTGCTGGTGGAGTTGCCGGGGTGGTCTTTGAAGGTGAGAAGCGATTTGAT
>NZ_JAVKDX010000009.1:0-3532 GCF_040223195.1 Ekhidna sp.
TGGTGTAATCATCCAGGTCTGCGGTATAAAAATCATTGAGTATGATGGGTTCTTTATCATTAAGTACCAATTTTAGACTTTGACTAAACCCATTGGTGCTTATACTGATCCCACTTTCATCGGATAGTTTAGCAATAAAGAGGCTGTTCGATCCTACTAGGTCACCGTTTTTAAAAGTAGGTTCGTTTAGGTAGAGTTGTGCAGAGGGGGATTTGGTATCCTGTACCGCATCACGGTCAGTACCACCCAATACAAAATTTCTCGAAGCGCCAGATGCATCGATGTTGTCTTGTTCGCTGAAAGCGTAAGCCGTAATTGTTCCGTTTTGATATCTGTATGAGGAGTTTTTCGGCATAATAAAGGTAGCCTCAAATGCACCGTTTGTCACCGAGACTGCTCCTCGAAACAGAGCGTTTTCTTGTTCTTGGTATTCGAAGGGGCTGTTGTCTAACCCCAAAGTATAGCGCTCTCGCGGAATATCCAATACGGTTACAATGGCGGATCCATTAAAATAGGTTGCCTCTGTCGAATTGTCAAACACCTTACCCGAGATCGTCACCTTCTCTAATGCACTTAGGGTATCCGTTTCACTTTCCAGCTCGTCAAATACTATTTCATACCCGGGATAATTTAGCATCAGCATGGGATCACCCATTAAGGCAAAATTACGATTGATAGGGCCTGCCAGACTATTATTCTTCGTTTGCCTGATCACGTCTCCAAGCCGAGGATAGCGCCCATTTTGCTTAGATAGCACTGCCTCCTGAAATGCTTCGTTTAACGGTAGATTAGTGGAAGAGAAAACGGCACGTGTAGTTGTGAGCAAGGCAATAGCACCACCATTCGGGTTAAGCATCATGTTTTCCCCACCAGATACAAAGATGGGATTGTCATACTGACCAAAGTTGCAAGTGGCGGTCATAAACAAAGGTAGTCTATGTCTGTTTTTTAGTTCTTCCAATAGTGGTATGGTAATGACTGTTTTTAACCTATTCTCTTCATTACGCTGCATAAGTGCAGAAGGGCTACCATGTCCTAGAAAGTCCAGAATCAGTGCGCCCTCAGTCATTTTATCCAAGAAAGCATCCTGCATGGATTCCACAGTTTTGAAATTGTCAAGATAGAGTCGATCCACATTTACCTCGGCATATCCCTCTCTCACAATTTTGTTGACTGTCTCTGACTGTCTCATGTGTACCGCACCATCGCCATCATCAGCCATATACACCGCCTCAGACCTCCACTTGCCCAGCGCATTTACACTGGTGGCATACCTGATGATTTTATTTACTACATCGTCTGCTTCTTCCAGGTTTTTTACAGGCAGTCTGCCAATACCCACATCAAGGGTGTGATCGGTATAACCTATCGGGAAACGAGTGCCGTTGTAAAGCTCCAGCACGCCTTCGTCCCAATAGCCTTCTTCATCCTCCAAAAACCCAAAATAATCGTCAGAGGAATGGCTGTAAAGTCGGTGGAATGATTGCCTGGACTCGTATACTGGCACAAAATTGGTATTGTTGTTCAACCTGTTTTTATAATCATACGAGGCATCACCCATCAAAAGCACGTACTTCAGTCGACCACCGTTCTGCCAAACATATCTGATGAAATTTCGAATGGCCGAAATATCTTGTCTGCCGCTTGAAAATTCATTGTAAACCTGATTGGTAGTAACTACTGCCACAGACAATCCATCATTACTTTGATGGAAATCGGCCAGTCGTTCAGCAGCATTGAGAAAGACAGGTGCGGAAATGATCAAACCATCTATACTGGTTTGTCCTTTAATATTCTGATTGGTCACTTCGCCAAAAAAAGATGGATTGGGGAAATCACTTCCCTGGAATATGATGTACTCATTCAGCAGAGTGTCTTGTGCAGACCCGAAGCGGATGCCGTTACCAGCTTTTACAAACTGCTGTATTTTTGGGGATACCGGATCAGTGATATCCCATAGGTTTATATCATCAGGATCGGCATTCTGGATCTGATAACTAATGGCATTACCTACAGACAGGGTGCTTCTAAATTGTGTTTGGTTACCATAGAGCTGCAAGTTCCTTTTGAAACCTAATATGAAGTAGTCAATATAAGCTCTGCCAGAAGAGCTGGCTCCTGCATCAAATCTGAAGGTAAGTCTCAAGTCATTGGAAGAAAAATTGTTTCTTGAAAACACACCATAGCTTTCCGTACCGCGAAAAGTATACCTCACCCTGGAAAAATCGCTGTAGCTGGTAACCGATGGAATGGAATCAATCGCTACAGTTCCAAGTGTATTTTGATTAAGTAGCAATTCGAAAGAACCAGGAGATTCTGACTGACCAATCAGGCGGGTAAAAACTCCTACCGAATCCAAAATACCCGGGATCTCATAGTTGAAATCCTGTCTGGAAACTCCACTGGATCCTCCGAAGCGCTCACCAAACCACTCCCTTCCCGAGCCCAGGATATTGGTTTCATCTTTTTCGTAAGTGAGGTAGTCATCAAAAGTATTAATAGTAAGAATGCCTTCACCTTGTGATGCCAAATCTTCCAGTTGCAATCCGGCATCCCCACCGAATGTTAGAAAATAATAGGAAGTATCTGAATAGAGGTTTTTCTCATAGCTAAGCGACCCGTCCGTTTTTATCTTTGTCTTATCAGGGCCTTGAGCAAAAAACAAAAGGTAATCTTCGTTATCGAGTCTACCATCTTGCGTACCCTTCCTCAATAGCGGTATTTCCGGGGGATCCCTGTACCAGGCAGCACTGTTTTCCTGCGGGAGCATGCCACCGTTAAACCCGTACACTTTAATGGTGTTAGCATCCAGGCTAGAGACATTAATACCTAATACATTGGTAATAAGGTCACGATCTAACTTATAAATACCACCCTGCGTAACGCCCAGCTTATACCACGAACCCTCAGAAAACACACTCTGCCCACGTACCACCAAAGTGAACGATACCAGAATGAGCAGATATGTGATTCTCAGATTCATTTTTGGTCATTTATTCGTTGACTTTAAAGTCAAAGCTAATCCGTACCTTTTCCCATTCCAGCGAGATCTGTCCTCCATCATCATCTTTTGCTACGGTGTAAGTCAGCTCTTCTTTTACTTCGGACAGCTCTTCTGGCGTCACAGAAAATCTCATTACATCCTCATCAGCTGAGTACTCGTCAGCACCATGCTGATCCCAGTTTTTGTTGAGTATGACCGTCCATTCTTCTTTTCCAGGAATGGTGAAAAAGCCATATTTGCCTTTTGGGAGTACCTGTCTATTAATGAGCAGTTCTTTGTTGGTGTCCAGCCAGGTAGCTCTATGTGCCCCTGAAACCCACACTTCATCGTAGGCTACCAGTCCACCAAAAATAACCCGGCCTCTAACACGTGGAGAGGAGTAATCGATATGCACGTGAGCGTCATTTATCATGGCCATGGCACTGGTATGAGGGCTTTTAGGCTTCCCTTCACTTTCACTTGCTCCTTCTTTAGCCATATCATGCCCCTCATGTTCATCAGAAGCTTCTGAGGCTGGGTGTTCATGGG
>NZ_JAVKDX010000011.1:0-18817 GCF_040223195.1 Ekhidna sp.
ATCAAAAAGCTGTAGGGTGTAGGTGCCGAAAGTCCTGGCCACTAAACTCTCATTGATGATCATGGAAAAAGCCATGAGCAGGGAGGCAGCAGCTGTCATGGTACCTCTACCGTAAGCCTTCTTAAGGATCATAGCTATACCTCCCGCAGAGGGATATTCATTGGAAACTTTGATATAGGAGTAGGCACTAAATCCGGATATAATTGCACCTATCAGAAAAGCGACCGGGAAAAGTGCTCCTGATAACTCCGCTACTTGGCCTAGCAGGGCAAAAATTCCCGCACCGATCATAACGCCTGTACCTAATGCTACCGCTCCGGTGAGGCTAAGGCTGTTTTTGTTGTATTCAGACATATCTTAATTTAATCAGGTGAATGACACAAGAGCTGATACTTTGCTTAGAAACACCCTTACATCATGATTTTCAGCTTACAGTCAGTTCTTTATCAAAAAAAATTGAGTGACAAAAAACTAGAGGCTTTCAATAGCTGACCTCAGTTTATCCCTGATTTCAAGAGCTATTTTTTCCAAACCTTCGTTTGCTACCGCCTGCATAGAGGCCACCGGATCCACTGCTGCGACCTCAATCCCTTCATCAACTTGCTGTACAATTACATTGCAGGGCAGCATCGCACCAATCTTATCTTCAGCCAACAATGCTTTGTGCGCAAAAGGCGGATTACAGGCTCCCAGAATTCTATAAGGCCGAAAGTCTTCATCCAGTTTTTTCTTCAGGGTTTCTTTTACATCGATCTCTGTAAGAATACCGAACCCTTCTTCTTTCAGGGCGTCCGTTACTTTTTGTATAGCTTCTTCGAAGCTTGCGTCTTTTAATGTTTTTTCGTGATAATATTTCATGTCTATATAATTTGATTTTAAAAGGTCACATGCCTGCATACCATATTACATTTTCGGTATGCAGGCATGGAATTCACATCAAAAACATTCATCCTTTGGTTAGTATAATTAGGATTCTGTTTTTATGCTCATTTCATGTTTTAACTATTTAGTTCTTTCCATATTAGTAAATATTTAAGTAGAAGTTTGTAACAATTGTTACGTAACTCTTATACCTAAACCCATTATTAAAAACGGATGGACAAGCCACCCCCGCCACCAAAGCGGTTGTCGTAGCTCCCCATCAACGAAAAGTTTTTGGATAAGAGAAACTCCGCACCTGCATTCCACACGATTTCCTCTTCATAAGAAGCATTATTTTCAAGCGTGTTTATCCATCCAGCATCTAGCTGATATTCATAATACCCAAAAACAACAAACTTTGGGAAAAGCATCACAGATCGGCCTATGCCTACCCTTGGTCTCAGTTCGTTATCAATCCGCAAGTCCACATTAAACATGTATGGTGTGAACCATCGGATACCAGCCACTGCCGTGGTTTTTATATCATCCAGACTATTTTGTGTAGTATTCTCAACATTTACTCCCCCAAAGACACGCACATAGTCGTAGAGATAATATTCATAAGAAAACTCAGTTTCAATATTTTCATTCCAACCATATTCTAATGTATAATTGAACTGGTTGCGGATGTTGGAAGAAACCACGTTTAGCCCACCAGTGTGTGATGCAATATCAGCCATTCCCCAGGTATAAAACTGATTGGTTTCATGTACAAGTTTGGACACAGGATATGGCTCCATTCGTGGATCTCGGGGTGTATCATAACTTACCACACGTGCCATGCCTCCCATCATGTGATACAGGATATGACAGTGAAAAAACCAGTCACCATATTCATTTCCATAAAACTCAATCGTTACTTTTTGCATAGGAGGCACATTCACGGTATGCTTTAGGGGCGAATACTCTCCATTCTCATTGATTACCCTAAAAAAATGTCCATGCAAGTGCATTGGGTGGTGCATCATGGTGAGGTTATTGAAAGTAATCCTTGTTACTTCTCCTTCATTGATCTTAATCTTGTCGGTTTCAGAAAGTGGTATGCCATTCATACTCCAGATATAGCGGCTCATATTACCTGTTAGGTTTAAGAGAATTTCTTTTACAGGTAAATCCTTCGAGTAGGTTGTATTTTCTGTAGACTTGAGGTAATCATAGTTATACTCAGAAAACATATTCATTGCACCATCACCCATCCCACTCATTTGAGGTTTTTCAGAGTTGTCATTTTCCATATCCATCCCTTCATGCATTTGCATGTCGTTTTTGGTGTGGCTCATCTCCATTCCGCTTATTTCATCCTTCATTTGCATCCCCCATTTACTCATCAGTTCTTTGGGATTGTCTTTCTTGGGGCGATACTTCAGGGCAGGGGCACCCATCCGCATATCCATCTTGGACATTTTCATCATCATGCCAATCTTGTCAGGTCGGGGTACTGAGGGTGCTGGTAGCACTTCACCTTGTCCGAGAAACGCAGATGCAGTACCGGATCCATCCTGAGCAGTGATTTTAAACTCTATTTTTCCTTCATCTGGCATGGTCACAATAAAATCATACGTTTCGGCTATTGCGATGAAGGTTTTGTTGTGGGCAACTGGTTCTACATTCAGGCCATCGGCAGAAACAATGGTAGGCTCCCCTCCACCAAAAGTCATCCAAAACTGTGTAGAAGCTGCTCCGTTGATAATCCTCAACCTTACTTTTTCTCCTGGTTTGAAATCAGGGTATTCTTGCTTTTGCTCGCCATTCACCAAAAATGCCGGGTAATAAATATCTGCTATGTCGGCACTTTCCATTCTCTGCCTCCAAAAATTAAGCTGTGCTCCCAGCGCTCCACGAGCGATTACCTGATTCAGTGGTGTGGCTGTTCCTTTTCGCCAATTATACCATTCCGTTCCTCTTTTTAGAAAACGGAGAACGCTCATTGGATTTTCATTGGTCCAGTCTGAGAGCACCATCACCAACTCTTTGTCATAATCCAGGGTTTCCTCCTTTGGCTCGATTACAAACGAACCATAAACACCACTTTGCTCTTGCAGCATGGTATGGGAATGGTACCAGTAGGTTCCGGCCTGCTTTAAAGGAAACTCATATTTTTGGGTATGGCCAGGCTCAATTGGTGGAGTGGTGAGGTAGGGTACACCGTCATAAAAATTGGGTAATAGTAACCCATGCCAGTGTATCGAGGTTTCCACGTCCATTTCGTTTTTTACATATATAACTGCGTAGGAGCCCTCTTCAAAGCGTAAAGTAGGACCTGGAATTCCTCCGTTTACCGTCATACCAATTACTTCTTTTCCTGCTTTATTTACAGTTTCCTGTCGAAGGACAAGGTTATGAACAATGGTGTCCATCTGAGCTAAAACTGAAAGGTTTCCAATTAAAAGTATGAAAGTGGTAATAAGTGTATTTCTAATCATAAAGTTTATATTCTATTTATTCTTCGATTACATTTTTCATATAGAAAAAGAATTGAAAGGCACAAAAACGAAAAATGGATTTTCACGCTAAATAATCAATTGATTAACCCACACTGAGTAATTAACACATGGCTTAAAGTAGTCTGATTCAAATAAGGAAAACCCTATCCGCAACTCGTTCAATTATGAATTAGTACAGAGTCAACAAGGTCAATAAGAACTTGTTTTTATGAAATATTGGTTAAGATTTATGAAATTATGGTGACATTATAAGTTATGAGCTGATAGCAACTTATGTTTCTACTCTTTCGGAATCTTGATAGGAAACTTTTTCATCATCTTGTGGATAGATGGGTGGAGATCATCATACATGATAGTGGGGTCATAAAGATCGCCCTGAGCCAGGCCTTCCCAAACGATCTGATTCGTTTTAGGGTCAATAGCAGTCAATTTGGCACCACCATGAGCATATTTTACAATCTCCGGTTTAGAATATTCCTCTTTCCAGCCTGGGTTACCGCTAAGTTTGCCGTTGTAGAGATAAACTGTAGGCGCATTGTAGTTATCTATTGAATTATAATCAGGATAGTCATTTGCCCGGGCTACTTCAACTTTTCTTGCATGGCTCAGCCACTCTACCTGTAGCAATAGATCCGGATTGGCAGTATCTGGTTTTAGCTGTCGCTCAGCCATACAATGCCCAAAATAGTTTCTGGTCTTTTGCCGGATAAAATCATTGTCATACTCAGTATCAGTATTATGCTCTTTTTCAGGTAGCCAGGCGTAGGTTTCATATTGAGAGAAATCCACACTTTTGTCTTTAGTTACCTGCACGTCCTGATAAACGCTACAAGATGCCAAAGCGATAAGAGCTACTATGAGCGAATTTGAATGAATGAATTTTATCATGCGTTTTTTGTTGGTCTCCGGGGAATCCGACCTGCCTTCAGCCCTGCCAAATAGGTAAGCCGGAAGTATTCCCGGAGGTATTATAATTTATAAAGGAACGATAATAATTCGGGATGGTCTTACGAAGTTTTGGGAAGGTTTTAAGGAATTGTGAATATCTCTTATATAATACATTATCAACTTATGAAAAGAAAATGTATTGAATTAAGTCTTTTTTTGCGGTCTTCCTAGGTAGCTATAAATTAACTCGACTGTTAGGTAATCTAAAGTATAATCATCATAGCAATCATTGATGCTGCCATAACTGTCCCTCCAAGAATTCCCCAGTGAGTCATATGATTCTGAGATATTTTTTTTTGAGAGGTAAAACGTTCCGGGTCTTTCAGAAAAACGGACCGGCATTCTTCAGAATCGAAATTATAGGTAGTTTGTCTAAACTTGGTTGTGATTGTACTGTCTGCTTCAACAACCTGACCACAGACAGGATCAATGTTTTTATCGTGTGTTGAGTGACCAGTGTTCTTCAACGACATACAAGATGTCATTGTTATTAAAAAAATCAAAGTGATTGCTAAATTTTGTCTTAAACTATTCATGGAACCATCTATTTGAATGCCAGACAAAAGTGGAAAGGATTGATGTAGATAGAGCTGACGCTCGTCTTAAAATACCTTGATTTATTTCATTATCTGGCACCAAAATATATTAAATAAAAAAGACGACTTCATAAATGCAGCAATCTGGCGAATTTGCAACCACCGATTTATTCCAAAATTTCATAACTCATTTCCAAAATTTTGTAAATCCTACAAATCTAGATTTTCGTACATTGTATGCATTAAACTTCGACTATGATCCCAGAAACATTGTATATAAAGAACATGGTTTGCAATCGCTGCATCCAGGTGATTCGAGAGGAGCTTAATCGGTTAGGAATAGAAGTAGTCGACATCCAACTTGGAGAGGTGAAGCTTTCACAGAAGGTTAACTTACTACAGCTAGATCAAATCCGCGAGGTGATTATGGATCGAGGGTTTGAATTATTGGAGGATAGTAATAGCAAAATCATAGAACAGATAAAAACCTCCATCATCGATCTTATTCATAACCCTGAAGTGGCAAGCAATCAAAACGTCTCTCACTATTTAGAGAAGAAGATCGGAAAGGACTACAGCAATCTGAGTAATTTGTTTTCATCTGTAGAGAACATTACCATAGAGCGATACCTCATTTTGCAAAAAGTGGAAAAAGTAAAAGAGCTGCTGGTGTATGATGAACTGACACTCAGTGAAATATCGTACAAATTGAATTACAGTAGTGTTCAGTACCTCTCCGGACAGTTTAGAAGAGTTACCGGTATGTCCCCTTCAGAATTCAAAAAGCTCACAACCAAAGAAAGGCTGCCACTTGATGGAGTAGCGACCCAATAATCTCATAAACCTTAGCAAAAATTGCATAACACCTGCACCTGGGTTACTTCATACCTTTGGCTTATAAAATTTGAAGGAATATGGATGCTAATGTGAAAGATGCAGATAAAACAATAATAAGCGAGTCCTACGGAGTTTTGGGAATGACTTGCGCCTCTTGTGCTGCGAGTCTGGAGTCTTACCTGAAACCAAATGAAGGCATCCGGGAAGTATCTGTCAACTACCCAAATAAATCGGTAGCAATTGTATACAATCAGGATACTATTACTCTCGATCATATAAAAAATAAGGCTCAGGAAATAGGCTATGAGATCCTGGCTGGGGATAAAAATGAGCAGCAAGAAGCTATAGACCAAGCTGAAGATAATAGACTTAAAAAGCTCAGGTCAAAGCTCATAATAGCAGCTGCCCTTTCAACACCTGTTTTTATCATGGCCATGTTTTTTATGGGACAAATACCTTACGAAAACTGGATCATGATGGTGCTCTCGGCTCCTGTTCTCTTTTGGAGCGGTTCTGAATTCTTTGTGAACGCCTGGAAGAAGCTGAAGCACTTCTCTTCTAACATGGACACACTGGTCGCACTTAGTACTGGAGTGGCTTTTGCATTTAGTTTTTTCAATACAATCTATCCACAATTTTTCCTTGACCACAGTATTACACCCCATGTTTATTATGAGTCTGCGGTAATTATAGTGACTCTAATACTCCTGGGGAGGTACCTGGAAGAGCGTGCCAAGGGCAAGACTTCATCAGCTATCAAAAAACTTATGGGCTTGCAGCCCAAAAAGGTGGTCGTATTTAGGAACGGAGAAGAAGTTTCAATTCCTTTAAGTGATGTACTCAAAGGTGATTTGATCTTGCTTCGCCCGGGGGATAAAGTTCCGGTAGATGGGAAGGTAAAAAGCGGTGAATCTTATATTGACGAAAGTATGATCACCGGAGAACCTATCCCCGTAAATAAGGTAAAAGGGGAAGAAGTATTTGCGGGTACAGTCAATCAAAAAGGAAGTTTAAAGATACTGGCCAGCAAAGTTGGAGGAGAAACACTGTTGGCCCAGATCATTCAACTCGTCAAGTCTGCCCAGGCCAGTAAGCCCCCCATCCAGAAATTGGTGGATAAAGTAGCAGGAGTATTTGTGCCTGTAGTCGTAGGTCTGGCACTTCTCACTTTTTTACTGTGGTTTTTTCTTGGCCCGGAACCCTCCATCACGTATGCATTCCTTACACTCATTACCGTACTCATCATCGCCTGTCCATGTGCATTGGGTTTAGCCACGCCTACGGCATTAATGGTAGGTATTGGCAAAGGGGCCGAGCAGGGTATACTGATCAAGGATGCCCAGGCACTGGAAGTAGCCTACAAAACAAATGCACTGGTACTGGACAAAACAGGTACGATAACAGAAGGCAAACCCGAGGTTACCGATAGCTATTGGAAAAGTGACACCTCAAAAGAACTGTTTCAAGATATTTTACTTTCAGTCGAATCCAATTCGGAACATCCATTGGCGCATGCTATTGTTCAATACCTGAAAGAGGCTAAGAGCAAACCAGTTGAGATCTCAAATTTTGAAAGCATCACCGGACAGGGCGCTAAAGCCAAATACGAAGGGGAGTGGTTTTTTATAGGAAATGAGGAACTAGTAAGAGACAATGAAATTGAGTTCAATTCCAAATTGAGAAGTCAGTCAGACACTTTGAAACAGGAGGCAAAAACAGTCGTGCTCTTTGCGGATCATAAGGAAGTGCTAGGTGTTATTGCCATAGCAGATAAGGTAAAAGATTCCTCAAAGCAAGCTATCAGCTCCCTCAAAAAGATGGGAATGGAAATCCATATGCTAACGGGAGACAATCAACAAACGGCCAAAGCGATTGCTGAACAGGTTGGAATCGATAATTATAAAGCCCAGGTTAAACCTGCGGACAAAGGAGAATTCATCACTGCTTTACAAAATAGAGGTAAGGTGGTGGCAATGGCTGGTGATGGTATTAATGACTCTCATGCTTTGGCGCAAGCGGACATTGGCATAGCGATGGGCAGTGGCACAGACATAGCTATGGAAAGTGCTGGTATTACATTGATGCACTCAGACTTGCAGCAAATCACCCGGGCCATTACTCTTTCCAAGGCCACTATACGCACGATCAGACAAAATTTATTTTGGGCGTTCATCTACAATGTGATAGCCATTCCGGTAGCTGCCGGTGCACTATTCCCATTATTTGGATTTCTATTGAATCCCATGATAGCAGGGGCAGCCATGGCAATGAGTTCAGTCTCTGTTGTCACCAACAGTCTGAGATTGAAAAACCAAATCAATTAATAAAACAAAATATAGAAATAAATACAAAAAAATTATGAGAACAAAAATTAATACTGGAGTCAGGGTCATATTTGGAGTTGCACTTATTGCATTCGGATCTGATAAATTTTTAGAATTTATGCCCCATGGTCATATTATGACAGAAACCTTGATGAATGCTTTCATGGGACTAATGGCAAACAAGTTCATACTTCCTACAGTAGGTATTATAGAAATGTTGGTTGGACTTTCATTGCTGACCAACAGGTTTACAAACCTTTCTTTGTTGGCTTTATTCCCTATTAGTTTTGGTATTATAGCTTTTCACCTGGCCGTTGACTTACCGGGTATTATACCAGGAATAGCGGTGGCAACCTTGAATGTATATATGCTTTTTAGGAAAAGGAAGGAGCTGGCAATTTTACTAAAGCCCTAAAAATCAATAGTGCTTCACTATCGAAGACCTTGGAAATTTGATTTATAAAAAATGTACAACGTATAAATAGATAAGAATGGAAACGATAAAATTTAAAACAAATATCAACTGCGGGGGATGCCTGAAATCAGTCACCCCACACCTTAATGAACTGGACAGTATTGAGTCCTGGAAAGTAGACATTGAAAACCCTGATAAAATTCTGCAGGTAGAGCTAGAAGGAGATGAGAATGAAGTGGTCAAAGCGGTAATAGAAGCAGGGTTTGAAATAGAAAAGGTATAGTGCAATTTCAGGTTCCAATCATGGAAAAAGTCCCAATGCTGATTGTATTGGGGCATTTTATTTGCTGTGCTTCATTGCTGCCAGACTGCATCAATTGTAACTTATTCGAACTTGAATCGTCCACTAGGAAAGAAATAAAATAGCTCAGTAGATATGATTCAAAATAGAAGAGTGATTTTATCCACTCTATGGATATTTGTTACATTAAATTATTTGTATTGCGATGTTTTGTCATTGATGTCAGCAGAATTGTTAAACGCATTGCTTACGGGTGAAGTCGCTGGACTTAAAATGAATGAAACCACTTTGCTGATATCGGGTATCATTATGGAAATCTCGATTGCAATGGCTTTGCTATCAAGAGTTTTAAAATACAATGCCAATCGCATATCCAACATAATTGCTGGTATTATCAAAACACTAATAATGATTGGAACACTATTCATGGGGACACCTAGTTATCATTATATGTTTTTTGCAACTATAGAAATAGGAACTACTTTATTCATCGTCTGGTATGCATGGACTTGGACTCAATCTGAGGAGAACAAGGAAGTACAAAATTCCCTCAAATAGAAGCAGATCATAGGAAATTACGAAGCACAGCATTCACGATAAAGGGCATGACCTTGCTTAGCTATATGTCAAGAGCATGCGAACGATCAGGCAATAGAACTCGGTATATGTCAGACATTAAATTCAATGAAACCCATTAAAAGCATTGGAAAGTTTCTGTTTAAGTTTGTTCTTTAATGCAGCAGTTTAGAAAAATATCGGCCATATCGTTTCTGAGCATATTCAGTATGTATCTGCTGCATCAGGTATTGCCGCATGTTCATCATGAGCACGGTAGCGCTGAGCACATAAGCATTGCTGAGACTAAGGCTGAGCATTCTCATGATCACGATCATCACCATCACCATGACGATGATGACTCCAGTGAAGGTTTTGATCTCGTAGGATTCCTTTTTGGGACACACGCTCACACAGTCCAGGTTGATAATATCCTTGTCACCAAAAGTATCTCCAAGCAACAGGTATCAGTAAAGGTTGTAGTAGCAGATGTTACTTATGAGATTAAGATATCGGAAAGGGAGCCGGAAGAACAGATACTCTGGCAACATCCTCCGGACCCTACAAAATCCCCCCACCTAACTTCGGTTTCGTTAAGAGGCCCCCCATCTTTAGGATAATCATTTCAAGCAGGAAGAATCTCGCTTACAGAGCATATTAGGTTATGCTCTACACTATTTGATTAATCCTAAAATCAATTTACATGTATAAAAAAATCGTGTTCGCTCTTTGCGGATGCTTCTTGTCGTTTGGCTTGATTGCCCAATCGACCTCAATAGAAAGCATTCTCAGGGAAGTTGAACAAAACAACCAGGAGCTGAAAGCCCTCAGTCAATATGCTGAGAGTAGAGCTCTTGAACTGAAATCCGGAAATAATCTGCCAGACCCTCAACTGGGTGCATACTATCTGCCTTTTGGTGAGCATAGTACGGGTGATTACTCCGAGTTCCAGGTGAGTCAGTCTTTTGAGTTCCCAACGGTCTATGGCACTCGAAGGAATCTTATTGACAAACAAACCGATCAGTTGGAACTTGACTATCAGGCCAGGCGGCAGGAAATATTGGCGCAAGCCAAAGAATACTGCCTGAATCTGATCTACCTGAACAAACGCCTAACTACCGAAACACTTAGAGTGGAGCAGGCAAAAGAGGTGTTTGAGCAGGTGCAGGAGCTTTACGAAAAAGAACAGGTAGGTATCCTGGAATTGAATAAAGCGAAGGTGGCCTGGATGCAGGAGCAGTTCAAAATCCAGCAGATTGAAAGCGATCAGAAGAACACCATACTACTCCTTAAGAATCTTAATGGAGGAGCGGAGATACGTTTTTCATCTGATGAATATGCTTTATCCCTGGATTTGACTGACAAGGAAAGTGTTTGGCAGGAAAAGCAAGTGCAAGATCCTGAGCTGGTAAAACTCAAGCAACAGGAGGCGATTGCTCAGCAGTCATTACTGTTAGCTAAAAGCAGGACGCTCCCAAATTTGACAGCTGGCTTCAATAGTCAGGGTGTAGCCGGTGAGCGGTTTTCCGGTGTGTATGCCGGCATTAGTATTCCATTATGGAGTAACCGGAATAAGGTGAAAGCCGCTCAATCTCAAGTTGACTTTCAACAGTCAATCAATACCTCCTTGTCATTGCAAGCCTATTCGGCATTTGAAAAGCAATACAATGACTTTGAGATTATGCTTTCCAAGTTTCAGGAATATGAAGCAACCTTATCGGGCTTAAACAGTGATGACTTATTGCTGCAGGCCTATCAACTAGGTGAATTATCCTTCCTGGAATACTACATGGAGCTAAAGTTTTATCGCCAGGCATATGATACGATGCTGGACATGCAATACCAGCTTTACGTATCGCAAACACAACTTTTAAAACATCAATTATAAAATCTTAAAACATCGAATTATGAAAATTTCAAATATCCTTATCGCATTAACTTTTGTTTTCGCTATTGCCTGTTCGGGTAAAAAATCTGAATCAGGGCATGGACATCCACATGATACAGAATCAGAAGCACATCCCCATGATGAAGCTGGAGAAGACCATGGACACAGTCATGATGACGGGGATCACGAGCATGGTGAACACCATGAACAAGAAGAATTCACAGTAGACAGTGACTCTGCTCAGATTCAGGAAGAGGGTACCCATACTCATGGTGACGGTAGTACTCATCACAATCATTAATCATTAAAAACAAAAGATAATATGCGATATATAATAGTATTGTTTTCGTTGGTGGTGTTTTCATGCCAACCTGCGGAGGAAGATGGGCATGCCCATGCACCAGATGGCAGTCACGTTACAGAAGGCATTGAAACGCCTACACTTGACGCCACTATCTGGACAGATAAAACGGAGTTATTCGTAGAGTTTCCGGCTCTTGTTGTCGGAAGTTCGAGTCGCTTCGCAGCGCACTTTACGTTTATGGAAAAGCATAAACCTGTACGCGAGGGAAGTGTAACAGTAAGTCTAGTTAAGGGAGATAAAGGGATTCGTCACACGGTGGATGCACCATCCTCTCCTGGAATTTTTAGACCTATACTGCAACCAAAAGAATCGGGTATATTTCAGTTGATATTTGATATAAAAACGCCAACGCTTTCAGACAGAATTGTCATGAATGACGTTCGGGTGTTTGCATCAGTTGAGGAAGCCATAGAAGTGTTGGGAGGTGAAGAATCCGATGACGGTTCCATTACTTTCTTGAAAGAGCAAGCCTGGAAGATTGATTTTCAGACTGCTCAGGCTGAAATGGGAGAGGTCTATGAAATGATTCCAACTTCAGGCATCTGGAAAGTTTCACCTTCGGATTATCAGACGCTTCCTGCTCCTGTGAGCGGAACGGTCACTTTTAGTGGCAACAGCCTCAATGAAGGGACCAGGGTGAGGAAAGGACAAATATTAATGACGGTGAGCAGCGCCAATCTCACATCCAACAATATGGATGCACAGATAAAAATGGCTAAAGCCAATTTCGATCAGGCCAAGTCTTCTTATGAACGTAAGCAAAAGCTATTCGAATCAAAGATTGTTTCCAAGGCAGAATTCGAGCAAGAAGAGCAAAAATATCTGGTCGCCAAATCAAAGTATGAGACCTTGAGTGCAGGGTATGGTACCAATGGCAAGCAGGTGATTGTTCCGTTTGATGGCTATATCAAAAGCCTCGTTGTGAACAATGGTGCATTTGTGGAAGAAGGTGCATCACTATTGACCATTACGAGTCACAAGTCTAGTTTGTTGGAAGCGCAAGTCAGTTCGGCAAATGCTTCCAAACTGAATAGCATTTTCGATATTTGGTATCAACCTAAAGAAGGAAAATGGTCCAGCTTAAATGCAACCGGAGGAAAAATTCTTTCGATAGGAAAAGAAGTAGAAAGAGACAGCCCCTTGTTGTCCATCTATTCCAAGATCAACGATGTAGTAGAAATGCCAGAAGGCAGTTTTACCGAGGTGCAGCTGTCGGTTGGAAAACCTAGAAAATCAACGGTGATTCCTACATCCTCCTTATTGGAAGATTATGGAAGTTACTCTGTCATTGTGGAGCTATCGGGAGAAAGCTTTGAAAGAAGACCAGTAACCATAGGGCGTAAAAACGGCAATTTGGTAGAAATAACATCTGGTCTTGAAGTTGGAGAAATGGTAGTGAGCATTGGCGCCTATCAGGTAAAAATGGCGGCCATGTCAGGCGCTGTTCCAGCACATGGACACGATCATTAAATAACGTAGCATGCTAAATAAAATATTATCAATATCGCTCCAAAACCGCCTGATGGTGCTTTTGGCAGCCGTGCTACTGAGCGTGTCGGGGATTTATATTGCCCGCAACATGAATGTGGATGTATTTCCTGACCTCACAGCTCCCACAGTTACTATACTGACGGAAGCGCACGGAATGGAATCGGAAGAGGTGGAAAAATTGGTCACCTATCAATTAGAAACGGCCATGAATGGCTCGCCCAATGTGCGTAGAATCCGCTCTTCATCTGCTGCCGGAATCTCCATTGTGTGGATAGAATTTGAATGGGGTACGGATATTTATCGAGCAAGACAAATTGTGAGTGAACGTATTCCGATGGTTCGGGAGAATTTGCCTTCTGGTGTTGGTACGCCTACTATGGCACCCATTTCATCCATCATGGGTGAGGTAATGCTTTTAGGCGTTCGATCAGATAGTTTGTCTCCGATGGAGCTGCGAACGCTGGCTGACTGGACCATTCGCCCAAGAATCAAATCCATTGGCGGGATTGCCAATGTGATTGTGATTGGAGGGGACTACAAGCAATATCAGGTATTGGCCCATCCGGAGAAGCTCAAATACTATGATGTGAGCCTTGGTGAACTACTGGAGAAAGTACAAGAGAGCAATGTGAATGCTCCAGGAGGCTTTTTGAATGAATACGGCAATCAGTATATCATTAAAGGAAGTGGTAGAGCGTATTCAGTAGAGCACCTCGAAGAAGCGGTTCTTAAGAATGTCAATAGACAATCCATCAAGATTAAGGATGTTGCAACCGTACAAATTGGTGCAGCGGACAAGATCGGTGACGGTTCGCTAAATGCGGATCCTGCAGTGATCTTGACGATCTCCAAACAGCCGGATGTCAACACATTGGAATTGACCGAAAGGCTCGATGAAGCCATCACTGATTTGAACAACACATTACCGGAAAGCGTGGAAATCAAAAGCCACATTTTCCGTCAGTCAAATTTCATTGAGGCATCCATTAACAACCTGAATCAGACCTTACTGGAAGGAGCTTTTTTCGTTGTGATCGTGCTATTCATCTTTTTGATGAACTGGCGAACTACGGTTATTTCATTGCTCGCCATTCCTATCTCGCTGTTGGTATCCATCATTGTTCTTAAAATGCTGGGATATACCATCAATACGATGAGTTTGGGAGGTATGGCTATAGCCATTGGTGCGTTGGTAGATGATGCGATCATTGATGTGGAAAATGTTTTCAAGCGATTGCGTGAGAATATTCGAAAACCAAAAGCGGAGCAACAGCCTGTGCTTACGGTGGTGAAGGACGCTTCGGTGGAGATTCGTAGCTCGATCATTATTGCTACGCTCATCATCATTGTATCGTTTGTTCCACTATTCTTTCTCAGTGGGATGGAAGGAAGATTGTTGCAGCCACTTGGCATAGCATTCATTACTTCGGTATTGACTTCCCTGATCGTAGCAGTGACCGTTACCCCTGTACTGTGTTCCTATTTGCTGAAAAGCGAAAAGGTGCTCAGCAAACAAGCTGAGGGAACGAAAGTGGAACGCTGGCTTCAATCTCGATATTCACGGACATTGGAAAGGGTGTTGAGATTTCCCAAGACCGTCATTGGCTTGACAGTGGGGGCATTCATTATCAGTTTGATTCTATTGACACAATTGGGTCGTAGTTTCCTGCCTGAGTTCAATGAAGGATCCTTGGTGATCAGTGCAGTGGGTATACCAGGTATGTCGCTAGAAGAAAGCAACAAGAACGGAAAACTGATTGAACAATTGCTCTTGGATATGCCGGAAGTGGATGTGGTAACTCGTAGAACCGGACGAGCTGAGCTGGACGAACATGCTCAGGGAGTGAATGCGGCTGAAATAGATGTGCCTTTTACGCTAGACGGAAAATCAAAGGAGCAATTCTTTGAGCAAGTTCGAACGAAGCTAAGTGTAGTGCCTGGTGTAAATATCACGTTGGGTCAGCCGATTGCTCACCGAATTGATCACATGCTTTCTGGTACTCGAGCAAACATTGCCATCAAGATTTTTGGTGATGATTTGCAGCGTTTGTTTGAGTTGGGTAAAAGTGTAGAAACCAATATCAATTCCATTGATGGAATTGCCGATGTTGCAGTAGATCAGCAGATCGAAGTGCCACAAATTCGCATTACACCCAAGCGACAAATGCTGTCTGCTTATGGTATGACGGTTGGTGATTTGATGGAGCAAGTAGATGTGGCCTTTGCCGGAGAAAAGGCAGGTGAAATCTATGAAGGTCAGAAGTATTTTGACCTTATCGTTCGTTTTAAAAAGGAGTCAAGGAGCAGTATGGAATCCATACAAGCTGCTTTGGTCACCTTACCAAACGGAGGGCAAATCACATTGGATCAGCTTGCAGATGTGAAATCTGTAAGTTCTCCGAATACCATTTCCAGAGAGAATGTAAAGCGTAAGATTGTAGTAGCTGCCAATGTGCAGGGACGTGATTTGCGTGGGGTGGTAAATGAGATTCAGCAGATCGTAGATGCGAATATTGACTTACCTGAAGGTTATCGGGTAGAGTATGGCGGTCAGTTTGAGAGTGAAGCAAAGGCTTCTCAATTATTACTAATCACGGCTGTTGTTGCCATTTTGATCATCTTTCTATTGCTCTATTATGAGTTTCAGGATGTGAAACTTTCATTCATTGTCTTGATCAATCTGCCTCTGGCTCTGATTGGTGGGATTTTGATTGTGTACTTCACTTCCGGCATTATCAGCATTGCTGCTACCATTGGCTTTATTAGCTTGTTTGGTATCGCTACTAGGAACGGAATCCTATTGGTATCGAGGTATGAGGATTTGAGGAAGGAAGGTTTGCAAGGGTTTGAGTTGCTCAAAACCGGAGCTTTGGACAGACTGAATCCAATACTAATGACGGCCTTCACTACTGGGCTTGCCTTAATACCGCTTGCACTGAAAGGGGGCGAACCGGGTAATGAAATTCAAAGCCCAATGGCAGTAGTGATTTTGGGCGGGTTGCTGTCTGCTACTTTGCTCAATCTCATTGTTATCCCATGTGTGTATGAGTTGGTTAACTCAAGGAAGAATTAACCAGGTAAATGATAGTCAGGCCAAATCGGCCTGACTATTTCAAATATGCATTAGATTCAAATTATATCTTTATAGACTTTCCGAAACATACACATTCTCCGCAACCTTTTGAGAAACCATTCGAGTTTCTCCTTCGATTTCAACATCCAAAGATCCATCAAACTCGTGATGTGATTTGATAAGGATTTTACTATTGATGACAAGTCCCAATTGTGTAATGTGTTGAAGGAATGCAGGAGAATCGTTCTTTACTCCAACAACTTTTAGTTGCTTGCCAACTGATTCATTTTCTAAGGTAGTTTTGTGCATTCCCCTAATCTTGCCAGTGGCATCCGGGATAGGGTCACCATGTGGATCATATTCAGGGAAACCCAAAAGCTTATCCAGTTGATCTACTAGTTTTTTGGACTTAATGTGTTCCAGTTGCTCGGCTACCTCATGGATTTCATCCCAGGTAAATTCCATTTTCTCAACTAAAAATGTTTCCCACAATCGGTGCTTCCTTATGACAGAGAAAGCAATTGTTTCACCCTCTTTCAGCAGTGATATTGCACCGTATTTTTTATAATCAATGAATCCCTTTTCTTTCAGCTTCTTTAGCATACTACTCACCGTAGCAGGAGATATTCCAAGATGACTCGCAAGTTCATTGGTACCAAGCTCCTTCCCGTTTCGATTCAGGTTTAGGCTGTAGATGGCTTTCAGATAATTCTCCTCCGTGATAGTGATCATGTTTCAAAAGTAAGTATCGCATGTCTTATTTAAAAGTTTGATATGTCTAACTTTAATTAATAGATTTGTATAAAATTATTTTGAGATGAATAAAATAATAATATATCTGAGCATTGTCACTTTTGTGTTGGCTATTTCATGTGAGGAAATAATACCAGCTGCTCCTGCTGAAAATGAGCTGCTGGATGGCCCTACGGAAGGCTTATCCCATGCTGAGCAAAGACAATTTTTGGATGGAGATATTGCTTTTAATGACGAGGTGTTTTCAGTGGAAAATGGACTTGGACCAGGCTTTGTTGCCACGTCCTGTGGAAGCTGTCATGCAGGAGATGGCAAAGGTCATCCTTTTACCACGCTCACTAGATTTGGTCAATCACTGCCAAACACATTGCCGGATCTATCTATTGGAGGTCCTCAACTTCAAAATAGAGCAATACCAGGGTTTGAACCTGAAAAGCTGCCAGATGGTGTTCCATTCATGAAGTTTACTCCACCGGCTGTTACTGGGTTGGGATTTCTGGCAGCACTGTCAGATCAACAGATTCTGCAGAATGTCGATTCTCTTGATGATGATGGTGATGGTATTTCCGGGAAACCAAATTACATAACACCACCAGACTACTTTGAACAGAAATCGATTCATCAGCCTGTCAATGGTAAAATTATAGGGCGTTTTGGGAAGAAAGCTGCGGCGATTGATCTGCTTCAACAGACCGTAGGTGCCTACAATCAGGATATGGGAATTACTTCAACTTTTGAGCCCATTGATCCTTACAGCCAGCTTTCTACCGATCCTGAAGTTTCTGATCAAACGATTCGTGATGTGGTCTTTTATCTGAGAACATTAAAAGCTCCTATTCCTAGATCAGAGGAAAACACGGTGGTATTACAAGGGAAGTCAATATTTACAGAAATACAGTGCGCCTCATGTCATATCCCTGAATGGACAACCCCAGAGTCTGATATCGAAGCATTATCGAATAGGACATTCTACCCATACACGGATTTGTTGCTACATGATATGGGACTAGGGCTGGATGATGGTGCCACCGAAGGATCTGCTGAAACATACGAATGGCGGACTCCACCATTATGGGGCTTGGGACTTTCGCCCAATTCGCAAGGCGGATCATTCTTCTTAATGCATGATGGACGAGCCGCAAGTATTGAAGAAGCTATCCTGCTTCATGGTGGAGAAGCTGACAACAGTAAAAATCAATTTGTCTCTCTTTCTGAAGATGATAAAGAGGCACTCATTAAGTTTCTCAAATCTCTTTAGATATGGAAAGAAGAGAATTTGTCAGAAAATGCGGAATGGGCTGCCTCGGTATAGTGGCAACAGGTTTACTCCTTGAAGGATGTGCTGGAACCCGATACATTTCTGGGAATATAGAAGGCTCCTATCTGAGTCTGCCTGAAGCAGCATTTTTGAAAGAGGAAAACAACTATTTAAAGTATGTAGTGGTGCAGAATGAGTCATTACAATACCCGGTAGCTGTTTTCCGCTTCAATTCCAATGACTACAAAGCATTGCTCATGAAATGCACACACCAAGGCACGGAACTTCAGGTATTTGGAGATCGGCTACAGTGTCCTGCCCATGGAAGTGAGTTTACACAAGATGGAAGTGTTCAAAATGGCCCGGCTGATACATCGCTTAGAAGTTTCCCAATTATAAAAGAAAGTAAAACCCTTAAAATCGATTTATCATGAGGAAGTTTGGTTGGATACTTATAACAATAACATCTCTGCTTTCGATAGATGCAAAGGCTCAAATCGACAGTACTTTACTCAAGCGTACACCAGTTGATACGGCAAAAAACCAGCTTAATATGGATGCTGTTTACAACAGACCTTTTCTACAGGTTGGTAAGTTACCGGTATCAGTAGGTGGATATATTGAGGCAGATTATGGATACATTGGTGAAGATGGTGTGACAGATGGACATAGCTTCCGAGTCCCGCGAATGACGCTTTTTGTTGCTTCC
>NZ_JAVKDX010000013.1:0-65481 GCF_040223195.1 Ekhidna sp.
CAACACCGTCTGCGATGAAACACTTGCCATAGGCACCTACAATGGACAGATTACTGTAAATTCTGTCCCTCCAGGCACGGAAGGTGACTATACCTATGCATGGTTCGATGGAGCCGGAACATCCACTCCTACTGCCTTCACGGAAACTAACAATGTCCTCTCTGATGCGCCAGGTGGTACATACACCGTACGAATCACTAGTCTAGCTAACGCTTGTGACACGACCATTCAGGTAATCATTCAAAATGACTTATCAGACATTCCAATAATAGAAGCAAATGGACTAGGATCCACGGTATTTGATATTGATGTATGTCAGGGTCATCCAGACTATCCTAGCGGTGGAATAGATGCAAATGTGACCGGAGGTTCCAGTAATTTCACCTATGAGTGGTATTATGGAACTGGTACCAACCCTACCAGATTGTTGGATAACGCAGACGATATCTTCACTCAAAAAGGCATTGCAGGCACAGCCTCGGTAGATGTTACCGGAGCAGATACCGAATTTATTTCAGGACTCAATCCTGGAAACTATACACTTCGTGTCTTGGATAATGAAACGGGATGTTATGGAGCTACCAGAACCTTTGTGGTAGAAGAAGATTTGCCAGCACTTGCTCTGGATCCGTTTACTAATATTAGTGATAATTTCTCATGCTCTGCCGTTAATGGAACCGCTACTGCCAATGGAACCGGAGCTACCGGAGTAGAAACATACGAGTGGTACACGGGCTCAAGTGCAACCGGAACCCCATTCTTAACAGCTCAAACTGCTACCGGTCTTGATGGGGGTATTTATACTGTGAAATATATTGACGGTGCAACGAACTGTTTTGCAACAGCACAAATCACCATTGTAGATTACGACCAAACAGTAACAGCAACGGCTGTTGTAGATCAGGATCAAACCAATTGTGATCCAAATGGTACCGTTCGAGTAAATAGTAATACAGTTTCATGGTCTCCTTTAGGTCCTCCAAGAGGATATGCTGGTCCTGTATTCTCCTATCAATGGTACTTTGGTCCAGGTACTGGTACCCCTATCACAGATGGTGATGATCTCGGAAACGGTTCAGATCCATTGGGATCAACCACCAACACTATGTCAGGTCTTGCTGCTGGGGTATATACAGTAGTAGTGACGGATACAGAAACCGGCTGTGTTAGTACTACAGAAACTGTAACTGTTGATGATTTGATTTCTGCAAATGCCCCTGATCTGGAATTTGAAGCTACATTCATTCCAAGTAGCTGTGACGGTGTGGGAGACTTCCGCGTGAGACTGGCGACCAATCCAACCGGAAACACCTTCTCCTTTGAGTTCTATGAGGGTGCACAGGATTATGCAAATACTGTGGTAGCGACACCTCTAGCTTCAGGAGATCAGCTTGTTTCAAATCCTGGCCCGACGATTACAGTAAATGTTGCAGATGAAGACACTCCTTTAGATCCATATGTGAACGACATTGCGGGTGTAGTTTCAGGCATCTATACCATCGTCGTTGAAGATCAAACAACTGGCTGTAGATATCAGGAGTTCTATGAATTACCATTCATTGGACAGCAAACAACTACGACCATCACAGTAGAAAACGTGGATGAGTGTCCTGACAATGGTGTTGCTCGTGTAGGTCTTGCAGATAATATCGTCCTCGACATAAGCGCTAAGTCTGGTCCTTTTCAAGAATTTGAAACTTACACAACTAGCGGAGGTGCGACCGGTACAATTAGTGTGGATGGTGCAGCACAATTGCAAGTGACACTAATATCCGGAACACTAAACCCTGGAGATATAATCACTGGTGACGCAAGCTTGGAAACAGCTACTATTGATGCTGTAACCGCAGGTTACTTTGAAAATGAAGTAGATGATATTTCTGAGTATATCTTATTCTTATATGCCGGCACAGGTATTCCTGCTGATCGAGAAGCGCCTTACACGTTCGAAGGCATTGTTTTCCCGCTTAAGTATAATGGGGAGACTGGAGGAATACTTGATGGAAACGATGATCCTTATTTGAATTTCGGTGAGCTGACTCCAGCACTAAATCTGGATGATGAAGCTGAGTTTTTTGGGCTTCCCGCCGGGCCATATATTGCGGTAGCCAGAGAAAAGCTTAATCCGGCCTTCAACATTACTTCAACTAATCAATGCTGGTCACAGGCATCATTTGACAGGGAAATCATTGATTTGGCTTATGAAGCACTTATTGATGATGTTGATATTACTTCGAATAGTACTTGTGATTTTGCAACCTTCGGTGGTAATGGAGAAATCTCAGTAACAGTGGTGGAAGACCCAACAGAGAACCTGAATGATCCGGAATTCCAGCAGCCTGCTGGTTACTCTTACTCTTTGAGAAGTTCTTCCAATGCACTTATTGACACCTTGGCTTTAGTTGGAAATGAGACAGAAACATTTACTACTGGTGGTCTTGGTCCTGATGATTACACGGTAAGGATATGGAGGGCCTTCGAAACTCATGATATTTCCTTTACTCCCGGAGTTGGAACCTTCGAAGATGGCGAGGTTGTAGAATTCACTCCTAGTGGTGCAGTGGGAATTATTACCACAGGTGGAGTTGGTGCTGACCTTAATATTTATGTAACAACGGGGACTCCTGTTAATGGAGATGCTGTTTTAGGAACCGGATCTGAAGCTACCGGAACGGTTACTAATGTTGCATTGGGAGACATTTATTCTAATGGCTGCTTTGTTTCTACTATTATCACAATAGATGATGATCCTGAAGAGCATGAAATAGTGAATGCTACTGTGATTGATTACAACAATTGCGACGGACTACCTGCTAGTGAGATTACCATAGAAGATAATTTCATAGAAATAGCCGGAGCAGGTCAACTAGCTGCTGATTATACCTACCAGTGGTTTAAAGGAGCAACATTTGCTACCGCGACAGATATCACTGGAACTGTTGGTGATACTGAGAATATTGATATTTCAGGATTAACTCCAGTGGCTGATACCTATTACGTAATTGCAACACGAGATGCAAATGGATGCGTTACACCTCCATTTGAAGTTGTTGTAAATGACAATACTGAGGACCCTTCAATTGTCATAGTAAACACTACCCCAGATACTTCATGTGATGCTGATGCGAACGAAGGAAACGGAAGTATTACATTCCGAATTGACAATCCTGAATTAAACACAGGTTATACATATCAATGGTATGCAGGACCAACCACTGGGAGCCCCGCCCTTGTAGATAATGGCGTGATTTCAGGAGCTTCTGGTCCTTTGAATGGCCCGGCTCCAGCCAATTATGAAGTAACTCTCAGTGGAATTGATGGTGGTACTTACACGCTTGAAATAATTGATAATGAGGATAACAGTCATTTCTGCTCGGATATTACCACAGTCACTGTAAATGAAGAGTCCGTAGACCCTACCCTGATTTTGGCTGACAATGTGTCCCTTCAGGACAATCAAAACTGTACTGATCCAAACGGGTTCATCCAGATCAATTCTGTGAAAGAGAATGGTATAGATATCCCAGTTAATGCAGTAAACTACAGCTTCGCTTGGTTCAAAGATGGCGTTGCTTTCAACGATCCTGCTGATGGATCCATTGTGAGCGCAGGAGGTACTAACAATCGAATCGAAGATATCGAAGGTGGATTGTATTCGGTAGAAATAACGAACACAGCCACCGAATGTACAAGCACAGCTAATATTGATATCGATATCGACGACATTCAAATCGATCCGGTGATCCAGCTCGTATCTCGCACAGCAGATACCTATTGTGTGAACACTGACAATGTAGGTGATGGTACCATCGTGATAGATGTCTTCCACCCTGCTCAGATCGATGTGCCGCTTAATGCAGCTGAGTACACCATCGAGTGGTATCGTGGAACTACCGTGCAGACGCCTGCTCATGCAGACTTCCTGTTCGACAACCAGGGCAACTCGAACGCTGCTCCTACCGTAATAGGTGACGCTACACCTAATGGTGACTTTACTGAAATCACCGGAATGTCTGACGGTCAATACACCGTATTCGTGTCCAAAAATATCGGAGCGGTCAACCCGCCAAACTTCGGGTGCGATGTGTCCGCTACTTTCACTATCAACAATGATGAGCCCGTGCTCACCATCCCGAACGTAGCGGCTAACATCGACTTCCAGGATAATGAAAACTGTACCGATCCAAATGGATTCATTGAGATACTCAATGTGTTGGAAGATGGTAACCCAATTGCTGTATCAGCAGGTAACTACTCCTTCCAGTGGTTCTTTGATCCGACTGGTGCCAATACTAACATCACCGGTACTGCGGTGGTGGGACTTACTGAGGCAGGTGCAAACAATGACAACCGTATCGAAGACCTGACCGGAGGTACCTATCGTGTGATCGTGACAAACGAAACCACAGGATGTACCAATACCGCACAAATCGATATCGATATCGACGACATCCAAATCGATCCGGTGATTACATTGAATGCAATGACAGAGGATACATTCTGCGATAATCTGCTATTTGAAGGTGATGGAGCCTTAACTGTGAACTTATCTGAAAATGGAGCTCCAGCCACCCTTGCTGATTATTCTGTGGAGTGGTATCGAGGCACTTATACTATGGCCTCTTACCCTGGAACTGGAAGCAATGACTTTATCGCAGATGAAACAAACGGAACAGGGACAAATTCGGCTCAGCCGAATGCAGGTGATGCCGTAGTTGGCGTGAATATATTGAGCCTTACAGGATTGACTGATGGAACCTATACTGTATACGTTTCCAAAGACGAGGGACCCCTCTCACCAAACTTTGGATGTACAGATATTGCAACATTCACTATAGGAAACAATGAAGATGTACCAACACTAGATGTAGCTGCTATTCAAGCCAGAGCCCTACCTGACACGGTATGCGGTGGCTTCAGTGGAGTCTTGACCTTGGATGATCTTGATATTGACGGTGACCTATCTGACTACACAATCCAAATCACTCAGGGTAATGGCGGACCTGATGTTTTCAATGCTACAGGTATTTCACCTCAAACTGAACTTACAGGGCTAGAGCCAGCTGACTACTACATCTATGCACAAAATGCTACTACCAGCTGTTTTGCTGCGGTAGGCGTTGTGAACGTGAAAGATTCTGTCAGAAATCCTTTAGTCACTTTAGAGACAGCTACCCCAGACGAGAATTGCGGTGGAACTGTGAATGTTGGTGGACTTGAAGTCCTAGTGAATGGCGTATATGACCATACTAACCAGGGATTCCTTACATTCCTTTGGGAAATAGCCGGTGGTGGAGCCCTGCCTGTTCCGGTTACTGACAATGAGGCCATTCTAAGTGGGGTTCCTGCCGGAAACTATCAGGTGACTGTTACCAACACAAATACAACCTGTCAGACGGTTAGAACCTTCAATGTTCCAAACGTTCCTGTCTTCCCATCGATCATCAATTATGAAGTAAACAATAAGACCTATTGCTTTGACAATGGATCTTTTGTGCTTCTCGAGATCATTCAGGATGGAGTGACCTATGATGAGGTGGCCATGGATGCAGAAGACTTTACACTTGAGGTGTTCAGAGATTCTGATGACGCTTCACAAGGAACAGTAAGCACTTCTCCGTATGAGATTGCCGGGCTGGCAGCAGATGATTACTATGCAGTAGTTACGAATAATGATACAGGCTGCCCTTCAGGCGAATTGGATTTCACTATCGTGGACAATCCTTTCTTCCCTGAGATCATCATTGCAATTGATGCAGCAGATTCTACCTGTGCACCAGGGGCAACTCATGATGGTACATTGACTGCTCTGGCAGACGGTGAAGATCATACAAATGTGGATTACACGTTCCAGTGGTACTTTGGTGCCGCTGCGGATATTGGAGGTTCAGCAGTATTACTAGACGGATCGCCTTTGGCAAATGGATCCGTACCTATTGGGTTTGATGAGTCTACAATCTCAGGATTAGCTGCTGGCTTGTATAGTGTTGAAGTATTCCAGGTTTCTTCCGGGTGTACCAGTACCGCTCAAATCACTGTGCCAAATGTGCCGGTTGAGGTGGAGATAATCTCTGTAGTGACCAGAAATTCAACGGCATGTAGTCCTTCCAACGGTGAAATAGAAGTTACGGCCGTGGAAAGAAACGACCAGGCTGATGTTTTGGGTAACTACACCTTTGATTATTATGATGAGAATCCGAATAATGTAGGTGCTACCCCGGTATTTAGTGGTGGTGCACTTTTCAATCAGGCAAGTGCTGGTACCTACTTCATCATCGGTACCAACACAGTGGTTAACTGCACCACTCCGATCTTCCAGGTGGTAGTGGGTGAGGACATCACTTTGCCGGAGGTTACCAATATTATCACGATAGCTCAGGACAATTGCGATCCAACCAATCCAAATGGAGCAATGAGTATTTTCATTGATGATCCGCTTACTCCAGGACTTGATGAAATAACTCCTGCCTTACCTGACTACACTGTAGAATGGTACTTTGGTTCTGGTACAGGCACTCCACTTACTGACGCATTAATCGGAGGAAATGGAACATTGACAGGTGAGACCACAGCAAACGTCTCAGGACTGCCTGGTGATCAGGAGTATACATTCAGGATTATTGACAACTCCACAGGATGCTCAATTACTGAGACTGAGTTTCTACCTAGCAATGAGCGTTCAGGTTTTGATATTGGAATTGATGTAGTACACAACAAACTGTGTACAGTTGTTAAAAACGGAAGGTTGACTGCCAGGGTAAAAGGAGAAACAAGCCAGGCACCATATGATTTCTATTGGTTCAATGGGTTTGTTTCAAGTCCTTATGATTCCTCATTGGCAATTGGAACTGTACAATTCGAAAACAATGACGTTCTGAATGTGGAAGCCGGAGATTATACTGTCTTGGTGGTCGAAAAAGGAGATAGATATTGTACCTCTGTTGAGTTTGCTACGGTTAATGATAATATCAAACAAACTCCATTTACACTCGAAACCCGTCCGGTAACAGTATGCTTCGCTACAAAAGACGGATTTGCCAAAGTGACCATCCCGGATGATGAAGGTGCAGTTTCACCTCAGTGGTTTGACGATGGTGGTAATCTAATTAGCACATCCAATGCGGTAAATAATCTGGATGCCGGAACTTATAGACTAGTACTTACTGATGAGGGCACAGGATGTACCACTACTGAGGTTTTTGATATCCTTGATGAATCAGAACTGCCAAGTGCGCCTAGCGTGATTGTGCTCAACGCAAGGACAAACTGTACCATTGCGAATGGTCAGGCCAAGGCAGAAGTAGATGGAATCACTGACAACTTCCTGTTTGAGTGGTTCGATCCAAACAATATGTCATCTCCTTACGCAACCGGAGCATTGGTGACCAACCTGGATACAGTTACGTACCTGGTACAAGCGACAAATCTCGCTACAGGGTGCGAGTCCCCTCTTACCCCAGTAGAGATCAATTATGAAGTAGAAGATCCGGAGTTTGAGATAAACGTGGAAAACAGCATCTGTCTCAGAACCGAAGATGGAGCCACGAATCAATTTACCGGTCGCGCAACCGTTTCATTCAGCGAATTCCAGGATCCGTCTCTGGTTAGCTACGAGTGGATTTATCTGGAAACCGGAGAGGTTGTTTCAGAAGATGATGGGTTGGCAGACGCATTCCCGGGAGAGTATGCAGTAAGATTCAATGCAGCAAATGGATGTGATTACTATGCGGAATTCACGCTGGAAACTGCACTGAACATCTACAATGGTGTCTCTGCGAATGGCGATGGAAAAAACGACTTCTTCCTGATTGATTGTATAGACTTCTATCCTGGCAACAATGTGAAAATTTTCAACAGAGCAGGCCAGCGTGTATTTGATATGGATGGTTATAATAACACATCGGAGAGATTCGAAGGATTTAGCAACGTGGGCGGAGGAGGCCTCAAACTGCCTCCGGGTACATACTTCTATGTTGTTGATTTGGGTACTGGAGAGGATCCTATTCAAGGATATTTGGAATTAGTTAGGTAATTTTAGCAATAATGAAAAAGTCCTTAGTTGCATTAGTAGTTCTGATATCGGTTAGTTGTGCCTATGCACAACAGCGGCCGGTGATGTCAACCTATATGTTCAACGGTCTTTCTTTGAACCCTGCATACGCAGGAAGTTTGAATGTTTTGAGTGCTTCATTCCTTCACAGAAAGCAATGGATAAATGTGGATGGAGCCCCCAGGTCAAATATCTTATCGGTTCATAGTTCGTTCTATGGCAATCAGATAGGTTTGGGTCTCCAGGCATCTGAAGATGTAATTGGGGTACATAAAGAGTCCGCATTGTATCTAAGTGGAGCTTACAAGATAAAGACCAGTGCCGGTATCCTTGCCATGGGCTTATCAGGTGGGTTTGATAACAGAAGATCCGATTTCAATGAGTTGAATATTCTAAATAAAGAAGATCAGCTTCTAACCGGCACTCCTACCCGATTTACTCCAAATTTTGGAACGGGTATCTACTTTGCGAATCCTAGAATGTACGCTGGTATATCCGTTCCCTACATTCTTGAAAATGATCTGTATCAGGTGCAGGCAGAAGACGGTACTACCTCCGAGGGTAAGGAAAGTAGATACTACTATGCCACAGGAGGAATTATTTTAGACCTGAATCCCAACGTTAAATTCAGCCCGTCCGCACTAATCAGGTATCAGGAACAAAGCCGATTGGGGTGGGATTTAAACGCCACCATCATTTTGGATGGAATTGCCTATGCTGGGGTGTCGTATCGCAACGGCGATGCTATCGTGTTTCTTACCCAACTTATTCTGAATGAAAATTTCAGGATAGGATATGCATATGATGCTACCGTAAATGCCCTGGCAAACAATTCACGAGGTACACATGAAATCTTACTAAACTATCGCGTGAAGCTGAGAAACTACAAGAAAGACCCTCAGTGCCCGGTTTACTTCTGACGATCCGTACTTAGGTCTGTTAGCAAGGCATTGATGATTGACAGTAGTATACTAAAAATCAATGCCCACCAGAAGTTAGCGACATAAAAGCCATCAATAAGTGAATCTGCTATCAGGACAATTAGCGCATTAATTACGACAAGAAATAACCCCAGCGTGAAAATGGTAAGTGGTATCGTTAAAACGATGAGGATGGGTTTTACTGTGGCATTGAGCAACGACAAGATAACTGCAATAATGATTGCAGTCATAAATGATTCTACATCCACTCCGGGGAGAAGGTAAGATGCAATGATTACTGCAATCGATGACAAAAGTATTTTAACCAAAATATTCATAGTTCTTCATTTTTAAACCAGCTGGCATACATTTTATAATTACCAGCAATTCTACCAAGCATTTCCTTATTTTCCTTATCCATCTCCTTTAGCTTTTTCCCGGGGATTCCCCCAAAAACAGCATTTTCCTCAACCACCGTTCCAGCCAAGACAACCGTCCCTGCTCCAATGATTGATCCGGATTTGATCACGGCATTATCCAACACTATGGCTCCAATTCCAATCAGCACATTATCCTCAATAGTGCACCCATGAACCACAGCATTGTGCCCAATCGAGACATTATTTCCGATAGTTGTCCCTGCCTTTTCATAGGTTCCATGTATCGTCACATTGTCCTGGATATTGGTATTATTCCCAATACGGATAAAATTAACATCCCCCCTTACCACCGCACCAAACCACACCGTGCAATTATCCCCCATCTCTACCTCACCAACGATCGTGCTATTTGGCGCAAACCAACAATCTTTGCCGTATTTAGGGGTATATCCCCTCACCTCCTGAATGTGAGCCATTTTTTTCTTTTAAAACTAGGATAAATTCAATACTCTAAGTGCTGACAAAATGTCACTGCAGTGCCTATCTTTGTGCCCATGCAAGGATTGATAGCAGATATAGACTTACTGGAAGTAGAGAAAAATCAACCTGAGTCATGTGATTTTAAAGTGACGGAAGATGATGGGAAAGGAAAGCGGAAGCTGTACATAGAAAGCTACGGCTGTCAGATGAATTTTTCTGATAGTGAAATTGTCACTTCCATTTTGAAGAAAGAAGGATTCGGCACCACCTCATCCCCGGAACATGCCGATGTAATATTGATAAATACATGTTCCATCAGGGAAAAGGCCGAACAGACCGTACGCAACCGGTTGAACTTCTTCAATGGAGTAAAAAAGAAAAACAGGGATGTGACCGTGGGTGTGCTTGGCTGCATGGCTGAGCGATTGAAATCCAAACTACTGGAAGAAGAAAAAATCGTAGACTTGGTGCTCGGCCCGGATGCATACCGGGATCTTCCGAAACTGGTAAAGCAAGCCGAAGAGGGCGAAAAAGGAATCAATACCTTTCTTTCCCGTGAAGAAACCTATGCCGACATCTCCCCCGTCCGGTTAAACTCCAATGGAGTAACTGCATTCATATCCATCATGCGAGGTTGTGATAATATGTGTTCGTTCTGTGTAGTGCCATTTACCCGTGGCAGGGAAAGAAGCAGGGACCCGCATTCGATAATTCGTGAAGCTCAGGAGTTATTTGATAAGGGTTACAGAGAGGTTACCCTCCTTGGCCAGAATGTTGATTCGTATAAGTGGTCGGCTGTTGAAAACAACAAAGCCCGACTAGATAGAAACGAGGACGTTGATGAAATTGTAAACTTTGCTAACCTGCTTGAGATGGTTGCAAAGGTTCATCCTGACCTTAGGGTTCGGTTCTCTACCTCTCATCCAAAAGACATCACCGATGAAGTGCTTCATACGATGAAGAAGTACGAAAACATCTGCAAATACATTCACCTCCCTGCACAAAGTGGTAATTCTCGTGTGCTTGAATTGATGAACCGAACTTATGATAGAAACTGGTACATCAATCGTGTGGATGCCATCAGGGAAATACTTGGCGAAGAGTGTGGCATTAGCTCGGATATGATCGCTGGCTTCTGCACCGAGACTGAAGAAGAGCATGCAGACACCCTCTCTCTCATGGATTATGTGAAGTATGATTTTTCGTACATGTTCTTCTATTCGGAACGTCCGGGTACACTTGCAGCCAAGAAATATGAGGATGATATTCCGCTTGAAATAAAAAAACGAAGGCTGCAAGAGATCATAGATAAACAGCGAGCCATCTCATTGGAACGAAACAAACTGGATATCGGTAAAGAATTTAAGGTGCTGGTGGAAGGCAAGAGTAAAAGATCAGAAAAGCAGGTACAGGGGCGAAACTCCGCCAATAAAGTGATCATTTTTGATGCGGACGTACCAAAAGGATCTTATGCCAATGTAAAGGTGACTGACTGCACCCCTGCCACCCTATTTGGAGAATTAGTATGAGTTTCAAAATAGATTCGGAAGTTCAGGCGATCAAGCAGCGCTTTGAGATTGTTGGCAATTCAGACAAACTCAATAGGGCCATCAGGGTGGCCATGCAGGTGGCTCCTACAGATATGAGTGTCCTCATCACTGGGGAAAGTGGTGCCGGTAAGGAATCTTTCTCGAAAATCATCCATAGCCTCTCCCATCGGAAACACGGCCAGTTTATCGCCATAAACTGCGGAGCAATCCCGGAGGGAACCATAGACTCTGAGCTTTTTGGTCATGAAAAGGGTTCTTTCACTGGCGCTACCGGGGATCGGAAAGGATATTTTGAGGTCACCGATGGTGGCACTATTTTCCTTGATGAAATTGGAGAGATGCCGCAGAGCACTCAGGCAAGACTACTCAGGGTTTTAGAGAATGGAGAATTCATCAAAGTGGGCTCATCTAAAGTCCAAAAAGCAGATGTACGAGTCATAGCAGCCACCAACGTAGACCTGCTGGATGCAGTGAACAAGGGGAAATTTCGGGAAGACCTCTACTACCGACTCAGCACCGTTCCAATCTATGTTCCCGCCTTGAGAGAGCGCGGGGATGATGTGGTACTGCTATTTAAGAAATTCGCCTACGATTTCTCCGAGAATTATAAAACCGAGCCCATCAAGCTATCAGACGAAGCTATTGAATACTTAAAATCACATCGATTTCCGGGCAACATTCGCCAACTAAAAAATCTGGTGGAGCAGATGAGCGTACTGAGCGTGGAGCGGGACATTTCGCTCGGTCAGCTTCAAACCTACCTTCCTCGCACAGGCAGCAGCCTGCCGGCTTTGGTAAACAAGGAGGAATCAAAGGACAACTTCACAGAGCGAGACATCCTCTACAAGGTGCTGTTTGATATGAAAGCTGACATGGCAGAGCTTAAGAAACTGGTTTTCAAAATGCTGGATGGTTCGGACAATGACCATGAGATACTGGAAGATCATAAATCCCTCTTTCAAAACATCGACTCATCACATAGCAAGCTCGAAGAGTACAAAGAGGAAAATCGTGAATCAAACCACGAGCCCACCCTCGTAATTTCATCTAATCAGGACGATTACGATTCCGAGGTGGAAGACATCACCCATGAAATGGAACTTGAAGATTCCCTCTCGCTGGAGAAAAAAGAAAAAGAGCTGATCATCAAAGCACTGCGCAAGAACAATAACAAGCGCAAGTATGCGGCAGAAGATCTCGGTATTTCGGAACGAACTTTGTACAGGAAGATAAAGCAATATGAACTTGAGGATCTTTAGTCTATTACTTCTACTTCTATCAACAGCATTCAGCACGGGTTGTGGAGTTTATTCATTCACGGGAGCCTCCATTTCCCCCGATGTAAAAACCATCTCCATTCAGCAGTTTTACAATAATGCACCACTTGGCCCTTCAAACATGAGTGCATTGTTTACTGAAACGATCAAAGATTACTTTCAGCAAAATACCAGTCTGGAGCTGGTCGAAAATAATGGCGACCTTCAAATCGACGGATATATTTCCAACTACACCATTACTCCCGTTGCAGCCACATCCGGTGGTGATGGTCAGGCTGATTTTTCTGCTCTTTCCCGCATCACTATCACGGTTTCGGCAAGCTATATCAATGTGAATGACCCCACCTTTGATTTTGACAAAACCTTCTCATTCTTCCGCGATTTTGATAACAATACAGCCAACCTGGCATCCGAAGAAGAGGGTTTCGTTCAGGAGATATTCGACCAAATAGTTTTAGATATCTTCAATGCTTCCGTTGCAAATTGGTGATTTTGCTTAATTTTAGCTTGAACACCGTTAGCTAATCCTGTGAACAAAACCGAGTTAATCACCTACCTGAGAGATCCGAGTCGGCTTTCTTCAAAGCAGCTGGAAGAACTGGAAGAAATCGTCAATGACAACCCTTACTTCTTAAGCGCCAGGCTGTTGCTAGCCAAAGCAAGCAAGGAACAACAACATCCCGCCACCAAAAAGCGCATTGCCTCAGCCGCCATTTACTCAACCGATCGTGTCCTTTTAAAGAAGTATTTGAATGGAAATCTTTTCTTCCTGAGCCGACCCGCTGAGCCACAGGAAGCTCCAATTGCCGAAAAGACCGGGGAGGAAAATGAAAAAATCGAGATAGCCAGTAAAAAAGAAAGCACGCCTCAACAGGAAGCACCTAAACCGAAAGAACAGCCGCAACCAACTGAGGAGAAGAAACCATCAGAATCTGGTAAGCTAGACATTGCAGCTCCCAAATCAGCCGTAAAACAAGAAGAACAATCAGAGACCCAGGATAAACCTGAGCGCACGGATAAAAGGCCAAGTGCACTGAAAGAGAAGGAAACAGCGGAGCTTCCAGCAGTGCCTGACTTCCCAACCGGCGATTTGGATTCCATACTCGAAGACCTTCAGCGAGACATGGAAAACCTCAAGGCTTCTCGAGAAAAATTTGCAGAGGTCCAGCAAAAAATTGAGGAAGATGATGCAGTTTCCGCAGCATTGGAAAAAGCATCTGGAAAAACATCAGAGAAACCTGCAAAGCCCCCTGTCCAAGAGAAAGAGATTGAGGAACCTATAAGGGAAGAAACTTTAAGTGAGGCTAAAAAGATAGAAGAGCCTGAGGCAAAAGAAGAAGCTCCCAAGCCCGAACCGAGCAATGAGGAATCAGATGACGATGTAGATGCTGAAACTCGCAAACTGATTGAAGACGCAAACAGACTGGCAGAGGAAACCCGAAAAACCGCTTCAAATATTACCAATCAGGCCTTGGAAGCCGCTCGAAAGGCCAAGGAAGAGGTAGCTCTGGAAGAAGAATCAAAGGCTGAAGAAGCAAGGAAATTAGCCTCCAAAAAATCAGAGGCTAAAAAAGAAGATGCAAAAGCACTGGAAACCGAATCGAAGAAGGAGAGACCAAAGCAGGCTGATCCAGAAGAAAAGCACGAAGAACCAAAAGCAAAATCCCGAAAAGAAGATCTGAAAGAAGAAAAACCACAGGCCAAAGACAAACCTTCCGATGAAGATAAGGATGAACCTGAGGAAGAAAGGGCCGAGAAAGTAATCAGAGAGCCGCGCTTTTCCAGGTTTGCCTCCCGAAGCTATCTGAAGCCGCAGGAGGTTGATTTCACCAAGCTTCCTGAAGAGGAAGAAAAACAAGAGGAAAAAAAGGCAGAATCGAAAAAGGAGGAGCCTAAAAAAGAAGACACTCAAAAAGACGAAGTAACTAAGGGCGATTCTACGGATGAATCAGACAGCAGCAAGATCAAACTTCCGGACTTATCGAAAGCACGCCCTGTACCCCGAAAAAATAAACGAAGGGTTCGAAAAATAGGAGAAACCGACGAAGGGGTAAAAGAGCCGAAGGATAAGAAAGAAGAGGCACCAAAAGAAGATATGGTTCCCAAGAAGGAGGTGGCTAAAAAAGAGATAGCAAAGCCCTCAGCAAAAGCGGCTGAAAGCACCTCATCATCCAAGCCTAAGAAGGCTACAGCCAAAAAAGAATCCACGAAGAAAACAACCAAGGCTAAGTCTACCAAGACCAAGTCCACCAAAACCGAGGAGGAGAAAAAAGATGATGACAAATCTGATCGCAAGGATTCAAAAGAGCTGATTGATAAATTCATCAAAGAATCCCCTACCATCAAATATCAACGCAAAGATGATACCTCTGCTGAAGATTTGGCGGAGAAGAGTTCCTTATGGGATCCCAACCTTGCATCCGAGTATTTAGCCGAAATCTATCTTCACCAGGGAAATAAGAAGCGCGCAATTGAAATCTATGAAGCATTGAGCTTGAAATATCCAGAAAAAAAATCTTACTTTGCGGACTTAATTTCAAAGATTGAATAGATGTACGGAGTAATTGTAACCCTGATTGTAATTGTAGCGGTGTTGTTGATCCTTGTAGTGCTTGCACAAAACCCAAAAGGTGGAGGGCTTTCCAGCCAGTTTGGCGGATCAGGTACTACACAGCTCATGGGTGTAAAAAAGACCGGTGATTTATTGGAAAAACTTACCTGGGGCTTTGCAATTGCATTACTTATACTATCTGTATCTACCAATTTCATTCAGCCAGAAGTAGATCAGGACGTATTGTCCAGTCCAAATATTGACAATGCACAGACTACTCAACCGGCTATCCCACAAGGAATCCAGCCTGCAGATTCCGATGCTTCCGGTCTTGAAGACCTGACGCAGGAGTCAACTGACAGTACTGGCAACTAAGATATCTGCCTTACCAACATTCGTTTCGCCACGGGTAGCACCGTCTCGTTGAGAGGGAATTTCAATTTGCTTATCGCTAAATAAGTAGCCGGATTTGGCAACTCAGTAAACTGCCGGGTGAGATTCACTTTGATATTTTCGAACGTTTTGGAAATATCCCTGATCTCGTTCATCAGAAACTCAGTGGTCATACTTCGGTACTTCTCCTCCGCATGCTCAAAGAAAGTCATCTGATACCTGTAGATCGAAACATCACTTGATGAATCCTGATTGATGAACAAGTAGCCCTCGTCTGCATAGATAGGTGACAGGCCCACTGGCTCCAGCTCAATATTCTCTTCCACAAACTCAAATAGCTCCTTCCCCTCCTCCAACATGTCCTTCATTTTAGGAATTGCAAAGGCAATGATCTGCTCAATTTGCCCCATCACCTCGTCATCATTCACAATCTTGTCATAGGTCAGGCGCAGCTTGTTAAAATCCGCTTTGGTAAGCGTTTCAGGAAAACTATCATACATCAGCTTCTTGCTTTCCCGCACCTTGATCAGGTTGCGATAGTGAAAAACCAAATCCGACATAAATGGATAAAGTTCGGATTGATTAAACCTCCTGCTTACATCCTTCAAGTATGCCAGCAATACATACTTTTTGTACTCATAGTCAATAAGCCCCTCGGTGAGCCAGTCGTGTTTCAAGCTATCCATATTTCAATCATTTATAGAAAAAACTCATTATCATAAAAACAATTTAAAACACTCTCCCGCCCTCCGAAACGTTAAATCGGCCCGACGTTTCGAAACTATAGGGGTGTTTTTATAATTCTTCTAGAAGAACAATCTGCACTCCTCTCATTCAAGAAGTAAAAGAAAGTTGTAAAAATTTAGACACGAAATGTCAGTTTGTCAAGTCTCGAAATACAGTTTTTGGAGGAACCTGTCAGTACTTTCTGCAAAAATGTCATAGTAACATATGAAGAAGTCTGACATCTATGACTTGGCACACAAAATGATGATAAGAATGTCAAATAGAAATTCAACTAAAACTTAAACGTTTCAATAACATGTCTAAAGTAAATTTCAAACCACTTGCTGACAGAGTTCTGGTAGAACCTGCTGCGGCTGAAGAAAAAACAGCTTCGGGAATCATCATTCCTGACACTGCAAAGGAAAAACCTCAACGAGGAAAGATTGTCGCTATCGGTACTGGTAAGAAAGACGAACCAATCAATGTGAAAGTCGGAGACCAGGTGCTTTATGGTAAGTATTCAGGAACGGAGATCTCTATCGAAGGAAGAGAATTCCTGATCATGAAAGAATCAGACATTTACGGAATCATATAATTAATCACAAAACTGAAAATCATAAATAATCATGGCAAAAGATATATTCTTTAATACCGAAGCAAGAGATAGCATCAAGAGAGGTGTGGACATTCTTGCTGACGCAGTTAAAGTAACATTAGGACCTAAGGGAAGAAATGTCATCCTTGACAAAAAATTTGGTGCACCTACGGTGACGAAAGATGGTGTTTCTGTAGCGAAAGAAATCGAGCTGAAAGAGCCAATCGAAAACATGGGTGCTCAGCTAGTGAAAGAAGTAGCTTCTAAAACTGCTGATGATGCAGGTGACGGTACTACTACTGCTACCGTACTTACTCAGGCGATCTTCGGTCACGGCATCAAAAACGTGGCTGCAGGTGCTAACCCAATGGACTTGAAAAGAGGTATTGACAAGGCAGTCGCTGCAGTAGTTGAAAACCTTAAGAAGCAGTCCAAAGGCATCAAGACTTCTGAAGAAATCGCTCAGGTAGCTTCTGTATCTGCCAACAACGATCAGGAAATCGGTAAAATGATTGCTGATGCGATGGACAAAGTGGGCAAGGACGGTGTAATCACTGTAGAAGAGGCAAAAGGCACGGAGACTGAAGTGAAGACCGTAGAAGGTATGCAGTTTGACAGAGGATACCTTTCTCCATACTTCGTGACCAACACGGACAAAATGGAAGCTGAGTTGGACAATCCTTATATCCTGATCTATGATAAGAAGGTTTCTAACATGAAGGAGCTTCTTCCTATCCTGGAAGCTGCTGCTCAAACTGGCAAACCTTTATTGATCATCGCTGAAGATGTAGAAGGTGAAGCGCTTGCTACATTGGTAGTAAACAAAATCAGAGGATCACTGAAAATTGCTGCTGTAAAAGCACCAGGTTTCGGAGACCGAAGAAAAGCCATGCTTGAGGATATTGCTATCCTGACTGGTGGTACTGTGATCTCTGAAGAAAGAGGTTACAAACTGGAAAATGCTACGCTTGATTACCTGGGTACAGCTGAGAAAATCAACATCGATAAAGACAACACGACGATTGTAAACGGTGCTGGTAAAAAAGCTGACATCACTGCACGAGTAAATCAAATCAAGCAGCAAATCGAAAACACTACTTCTGATTATGACAAAGAAAAGCTACAAGAGCGTCTTGCCAAGCTTTCTGGTGGTGTGGCCATCCTTTACATAGGAGCTGCTACCGAGGTGGAGATGAAAGAGAAGAAAGACCGAGTGGATGACGCCCTTCATGCGACACGAGCTGCTGTACAGGAAGGTATCGTAGCTGGTGGAGGTGTGGCATTGATCAGAGCGATGGCTGCTCTGGACAAGCTTACTTTCGATAACGAAGATCAAAACACTGGTGTGACGATCGTAAGAAATGCGATCCAGTCTCCATTGAGAACGATCGTTGAAAATGCCGGTGGCGAAGCTTCTGTAGTAGTAAATCAAGTATTGGCTGGTAAAGCTGATTACGGATTCAACGCTGCAAATGGCGAGTATGTAAACATGTTCAAAGCTGGCATCATTGATCCTACGAAGGTGACCAGACTGGCGCTTGAGAATGCAGCCTCTATCGCTGCTCTCCTACTCACTACCGAGTGTGTAGTGGCAGAAGAGCCGGAAAAAGAAGGTGCAGGCATGCCTCCAATGCCAGGTGGTGGCATGGGCGGAATGATGTAATGAACGTTCAGATTAGATATAGAGAGCCTCTCCAGTTTTGGAGGGGCTTTTTTGTGGAGATACGATTAGGAAGAAACAGGTATCTTTGAAAGGCTAATTCACTCGGTATGTTATGGCAAGACCTCTACCTTAGTAAAATTGATCTTAAATGGAATATGAAGACATTATAATGACACTAGCTGTGATTCTAGGGCCAATTGCAGCGGTTCAAATTCAGAAATGGCTTGAACAAACAAGAAACGAACAAGAGAGGAAACTCGAACTTTTTAAGACGCTGATGTCAACTAGAGCAACCCGAGTCTCAATTGAACATGTTCAATCTCTAAACATGATTGATATTGAGTTTAATGGCAAAGGATATGAACACGTAATTACTGCTTGGAGAAACTATCATGACCATTTAAGTAATGGGGATTCCAAATCAACATCATGGATGGATAAAAATGATGACCTATTCATCGAGTTGCTTTACGAAATGGGGACTTCCTTGAATTACACGTTTGACAAGGTTATGCTTCGACGAACAGCATATTCACCAATAGCTCATGGAGATATAGAACTTGACCAACAAGCAATTAGGCGTGGACTTGCAACAATTTTATCTGGAAATGCCGCTTTTCCAGTTTTCTTCACCAACAACGTAGGCGAAGAAAAACCCAAACAAGCTAAAAAGTAATTAATACCTTCGCTGGTGCGAGCTTTTAGCTCGTGTCCTTATCTCACCCCCCCATCTCGTCCTCGTACGCAACGAGGATGCCAAACCTAAACCATGAAGATTCCCGGCTCCATGCCGGAATGACGCTCCGAGCTAAGGAAGCATTTTCCAAACCATTCAAATCTCCGTTATGTAACTCTGAGGAACGAGGAATCTCTCTCCAATGGAGCTCTTCTTCAGCTTTTGGAAAGTTTTAAACTTTCCAAAAGGTTTTCCCCGATCTCAAGCCTCGGCTCGTATCCTCACGAATAGAAAGAAGATTAATAAAAAACAAACCTTGGCGGAGGGTTCTTGCATAGATCACCCCCTAGCCCCCTCAAGAGGGAAATGAGGATTAAACAGCGTCCTATTTCTCCTAACTATTCTATCTTCACTCCCAAAATAAATACCATGTACGATCTCCCCTATCACAAAGAACCAAGCGAACAGGTAATCAAAGAATTTATAGAGCAGCATCCGTTTGCTTTTTTGTCCGGGTGTGATGCGGCAAACAAGCCGGTGGCAACCCAGGTGCCCATTTTCATGGAAGAGCGGGATGGCAAGAAGATACTCAGTGGCCACATTATGAAAAACACCGATCACCACAAGGCTTTCCTACACAACGACCAGGTGCTGGTGGTGTTCACCGGGAATCACACCTATGTCAGTGGCACCTGGTACAGTGATCCGCACACACCATCCACCTGGAACTACATGAGTGTGCATGCACACGGCACCATCCGTTTTCTGGATGGAGCCGCACTGGAAGAGATGCTTCGCAAGACCTCACTTCATTTTGAAAACAACAACCCTCACTCTCCTACCGTCTATGATAATCTGTCTAAGTCTTTTCTGGATAAGTATATGAAAGCCATCGTGGCATTTGAGATTGAGGTCTCAAAGCTGGATAATGTATTCAAGCTCAGCCAGGATCGGGACGAGCAGAGCTATCACCAAATCATCGAAAAGCTAAAGGATCAGGATGAAGATGGCAGGGTGATTGCTGCTGAGATGGAAAAGCGGGCAAAGGATTTGTATCCGGATGGATTACTCTGATTGTCTGCCCTTCGATACGCTCCTTCGTCGCACTCAGGGTAACAATCAACGCTAAGCACCTCATTCCTTGTCATGCTGAGTTTATCGAAGCATAGACAATTGAAAACCGACTGGCTTGATCATCCTTGATTCATATGTTTGTTGGTGAAAAACACCAACAAAGGCTGAAAGATTTGTATTCGAAGGATTAGTTAAAGTCAAAATGTCATTCTGAGCAAAGCGAAGAATCTATAAAGAAGAAGAGATGCTTCGTTGCACTCAGCATGACACATCAATTCTTACCCTTCCATAAAAGCCAAAATCACTTCATTTTCTTATTTTAGTTGAATGAAGAAAAAGGCACTCACCCAAATCGCTTTCGAGTTTCTATCCATTGTCTTTGCTGTGTTATTAGCACTAGGGCTCAATTCCTACAAGCAATCAATCGACCTTGAAAAGGATGCAAAGACCCTCAAAAAATCTATTCTTTTGGAATGTAGAAACAACTACGCCAGGATAGACAGCACCATGTATATGAATAAGGATTTCTACAATTACATCGATTCATTGGTACGCCTCAATCCGGATGATATCACCAACGTATCCTTTAACTATGGTTTTGAACTGCTGGCCAATTCTGCCTGGAATATTGCTCAAAACAACAAGGCCATCAATGCACTTGACCAGCAGTTTCTATTGGATGCTGCGGATATCTATCATACTCAGGAGTTTTATACCGAATTCACTTCATCCTTTTATCAGAATATGGGACAACACATCACACAGATGGATGAAATACCTCCCTACAATACGGCCCTTTCTTTTTATTATAGCCTCAACGTGATGAACAGTGCGGCCGGTGATCTTCAGGATAAACTAAAACTGCTATTTGATACCTATGATAATGACGGAGCTGGCTCAGGTTCTGAATCCGATAATGACTAAATTGGCGGCTTATTTTAAATAGACATCATGACCTACCTGATAGTAACCATTGGATACATTTTAATCCTCGCTGGAATCATTATCTACAAAAGCCGGGGCGTAAAAAATGAAGAAGATTTTGTGGTGGCCGGAAGGAACGTGCCGGTATACCTTTTAGTTGGCACGCTGGTCACTACCTGGATTGGATCAGGAAGTCTGTTCGGAACCGCAGGGCTTACTTTTCAGGTTGGGTTTTCGGAATTGTGGTTTTCTTTAGGCGCATGGATCGGAATTTTAGCTGTTTATTTCATTGCAGCTCGGGTGCGAAGAATCTCCCAGTACACCCTCACAGACATTCTGGAGAAGCGCTACTCCCCGCTTGCACGGCTCCTTGGCACCATTACGATCATAGTCGCCTATTTAATTATAGCCGGCTACCAGTTCAAGGGAGGCGGTAGGTTTCTTTCCATCCTAACCGAAGGAGGAATTTCCGTAGAGCAAGGCACATTCATTACTTTCCTCATCATCATCGCCTTTACTGCCCTGGCAGGGATGGTCTCCATCGTTTCCATCGATATCTTCAACGGTATCATTATGATTACGGCTATCATTCTCGCCGTACCCTTTGCCATCTCCGGTTTTGGTGGTTGGGACAATGTGGTAAACACTATCAACGAAGTGAGCCCTGATCACCTATCCATCACAGAAGGTCATGAGCCGATGTGGTACATTGGGATTATGCTGCCAACGCTCATTCTACTTTTAAGTGAAAGTAGCGTTTACCAAAAATTCTCCTCGGCTAAGGACGCCAAGTCCGCAAAGAAAGCCGTGATGGGGATGTTTATCGGTGTAGTAGGAATCGAGTTTCTAATGTGTCTTTTGGCAGTAGTTGGTTTTGCGATCTATGCGCACGATCCACGGTTCTTCATGCCTGATGGGTCAGTTAATGCTCCTATGTCCGAAGAAATTATTTTGCGCATTGGGTTTGAACAGCTTCCTGCATTTGTGGGCTCTCTCCTCTTTGCAGGTGGGGCAGCTATCATTCTTTCCACCGGAAACACATTCCTGATGGTAACCTCAACTAACCTCTCACGGGATATCCTGGAAAAATATTTCATCAAAGGAGCATCTGACAAAACTAAGCTTTTAATCCAACGAAGCGCCATTGTCATCCTAGGATTCATTGCTTACCTGATCATGACTCAGTTTGAAGAAATCCTGTCTATGGCATTTATCTCCTATACCATGATTGGAGCAGCTCTAGCTCCACCACTTCTTGCTACCTTCTTTTGGAAGCGGGTGACCAAGCAGGGAGGTGTTGCCTCGATACTGGCGGGAATGCTGTCAGTTGTGATTATAGAAGTGATGAACAGATTTGGGGTAATTGCTGATCTGGGGATCATCTCTTTCCCGTATGATTCCAAGATGGTGGCCATCCCTGCATTGATTACTTCTATTGTTGCATTGGTGGTCGTGAGCTTATTAACCAAGCCAACACCGAAAGAAATAGTCGATCCTTTTTTCGAGAAAGACTGAGTTCGAGTAACTTCGCGCAAACGTTTTAGCTCGGCTGAAAAGCGGGTTTATTATTCATCAATATCCCTATTATAAAATGCAAGAATACGGCGTAAAATCGACCAAAAGCGATCTTTCTAACCTGGGTATCAAAGTAAAAGAGGCTCATTGGAACCTAAGCCAGTCTGAGCTTATTGAAGAAACTTTGAAGCGAGGTGAAGGTGTACTTACTTCCACAGGTGCATTAATGTGTGATACCGGAAAATTTACCGGCAGATCTCCAAAAGACAGATTTGTGGTGGAGGATGCAAACACCAAAGATTCAGTTTGGTGGGGCAATGTCAATATTCCATTCTCTGAGGAGAACTTCGACAAGCTTTATAAGAAGATGGTGAAGTTTATCGAGGATAAGAAGGTGTATGTGAGAGAAGCATACGCTGGAGCGGACAAAACGCACAGACTGAGAGTGAGGGTGATCAACACGATGGCTTGGCATAACCTGTTTGCTTACAACATGTTTTTGCGACCAGACGCTTACAAACTTCAGGAATTTGATCCAAATTTCACAATCCTTTGTGTACCTGAATTTGAAGCCGATCCTGCAGTAGACGGTACCCGACAGTCGAACTTTGCCATCATCAATTTCACCAAGCGAATGATCCTGATCGGGGGAACCGCTTACTCAGGTGAAATGAAAAAAGGGATTTTCTCGGTGCTGAACTACATGCTACCTCATGAGCAAAATGTACTGAGCATGCACTGCTCTGCAAACATGGGCATTGAAGAAAGAGATACTGCCATCTTCTTCGGCCTATCCGGAACGGGCAAGACGACCCTATCTGCAGATCCAAACCGCTTGCTGATCGGTGATGATGAGCACGGCTGGACAGAAAAAAATGTATTCAACTTTGAAGGTGGATGCTATGCGAAAGTGATCGATCTGACACAAGAAAAAGAGCCGGATATCTATGACGCTATCCGATACGGAGCAATCCTTGAAAACACTAGATTCAAAGAAGGAACAAGAGAAGTAGATTACGAAAACTCTTCTGTAACTGAAAACACCAGAGCTTCCTATCCGCTTCACCACATCAGAAATGCAATGGAGCCTTCAATTGGTGGCATTCCAAAAAACATTTTCTTCCTTACATGTGATGCATTTGGGGTGATCCCTCCTATTCAGCGACTGAACAAAGGCCAGGCAATGTACCACTTCATTTCAGGCTATACATCTAAGGTAGCTGGAACTGAAGCTGGAGTAACAGAACCAGAGCCGGTATTCTCAGCATGTTTTGGAGCGCCATTCCTTCCTCTTCACCCAACTAAATACGCAGAGATGCTAGGTGAGAAAATGGACAAGCATGAAGTAAACGTGTGGCTGGTAAACACCGGATGGACAGGTGGTCCTTACGGAGTTGGGAATAGGATTAGCCTGAAATATACCAGGGCTATGATCACAGCCGCGCTTAATGGCAAACTTGACAATGTTGGCTATAGAACTCACTCCATCTTCGGGGCGGAGATCCCAACTACTTGTCCGGATGTGCCAAGCGAAATTTTGAGTCCAAGAGAGACCTGGAAAAACGACAAAGGGTTTTACCAAAAAGCAAATGACCTTGCGTCAAGATTCGTGGAAAACTTCAAGAAGTTTGAAGAGTTTGCCAATGATGAGATCATGGCCGGAGCACCTAAACCAAACGAAAGGTATAAATAGTAATCAAATAAATGAATTCAAAACCCTGATCCGCCGGTTGGCAGATCAGGGTTTTTTTATGCCTAAATATTCTAACTTCATACAACCTTTAAATCACACCCTCCATCCTACCCATAGAAAACGCCAATAACCTGTGACGGAAACTCAAATTGTTTGGATCAATCAACTGAAGAATGGAAACGAATTGGCGGCTTTCAATTTGTATAGCAGCTATTCAAAGGCCATGTACAGCACACTGACACGAATGACGAATGATACCGAGATAGCAAAAGATTTGCTACAGGAGGCGTTCGTCAGGGCATTTAGAAAAATCCATGACCTGGAAGAGCCAATGGCTTTCGCAGGATGGCTGAAGCGGATTGTAGTAAATACAGGGCTCGAGCATGTAAGGAAGAGGCAGTATCACTTTGAGAACATTGAAGAACAGGCTGATCTGGAGAATGAGGAGATCGAAGAAAAGCTGGTAGACAACAAAACATTGCATGAAGCAATAAAAGAGTTACCTGATGGATGCAGAACGGTACTGTGTTTACACCTTATTGAAGGATTCAAACACAAGGAAATTGCGGATCAGCTGGGTATCACAGAGTCAACCTCAAAGACCCAGTTTAGGCACGCGAAGAAATTATTGAAAACTAAACTTCAACATCACTATGAATATTGAAGACTTGATAAAAAAAAGGAAAGATGAGTTGGATATCGAAACTCCACCGGCCGAATTGTGGGATGGCATACGCAAGAAATGGAAACAGGAACCGAAAGGTATATCCTGGTGGAAGGTAGCTGCGGTAGTGTTTATTACTACCTCGGTGGGGCTTCTCATTCACAATATCTCGCTTCAAAATGAAGTAGAGCATTTGGCTTCCCTCGGTGACATTTCAGAGAAATATCGATCGATTGAGAATGACTACATCTCACAGGTAAATTCCATCGAATCCAGTATTCCGATAGAGCAAGCAAAATCTCAGGAAGACTATACATGGATTTTTGAGGAGCTGAAAACACTCGATGAAATCAATACACTCTACCGAAAGGATATTGGAAAAATTAATGAACAACAGCTAGTGGAGGTGCTGATGGATTATTACGAAAAGAAAATCAGACTATTGAAAAAACTAGAACTCGAAATACAAAGGACCAATAAATTCAAAAACGATGAAGAAACTAATACTAATAGCGTTAGCCTGTAGTTTTACTACGGTGCTACAAGCCAGCGATAAAGACGGAGAAACTAGAACAGCAAGCGTAAAAGTAAGCGTCTCCTCCTCAGACCTTATAAACATTCAGGCAAAGTACACGGAGCTTACAGTCGAATCCTGGGACAAGAACGAAGTGGAAATTGAGGCTACTGTGCGGTTTGATGGAAAAATCACTGACAAAGTCCAGAAATTTCTGGATGAGTTTGATCAGCATGTCAAAGACAATATTATCAAGAGCAGCACAGAATTGAAGATTGATACCAGGCTAGATGAGCCTAATAAAATCCAAATTGGAAGCAGAAATGTTGGTATTATTCTCTCCTACGGAGATGATGAACTCAAGATCAGCTATAAGATTAAAGCACCAGGAAACAACAAGTACGTGATTGCTAACTCCTATGAAGATATGCGACTGATTGGCACTTTTGATCAGGTGGAGCTGTCCCAATATTCCGGTGAGTTGGAAGCTGGCACCATAAGGAAGGCGAATATGAACCTTAAGTATGGATCAGCCACCATTCAAAGCATAGGGACAGCCAAGATGGAAATTTATGAGCAGAAGCTAAATGTGGGTACCATCGATGAATTGACAATCAACACCAAATACTCAGACCTTGATCTGAAATCATGCGGAAACCTGGAATTCGTTTCCTATGAGTCAGACATTCAAATAGGTACCGCCGAGCAACTGAGCGGCGACCTGAAATACGGTGAAATTGAAATCACCAATGAGCTAAGTGAAGCTGAAATGACGCTCTATGAGGTGGATATTGAAGCAAAGGAAATCGGTAAAATCCGACTGGAAAACAGCAAGTACTGCAGCTTTGATATAGACAAGGTGGGCAACATTCTCTTTGATCAATCCTATGAAGACGAAACCGAACTTGGCCTGGTACATACTTTCAAAAGCCTGAACTCCAAATATGGGAATCATAAAATAGGAAGACTGGCCGGCAGCCTGGACCTTGCGGCCTATGAAGATGAGATAGAGATTGAGGAGATTGGTGCTTCGGCTACAAGCATCAACATTGATGGTAAATACATTGACTCGATCATTGATACCGATGACCGGTCATTTGTACTGCTGACTGATATCAAATACGGCAAGGTGGAGTACGATGAGTCGGGAGTTGATATTAAGCGATACATCAAAGCGGATGACCGGCTTGAGGTAGAAGCCCACTCAAAAATTAAAACTACCACTCCGGTAAAAATAACTGTAAAGGGATATGAGGTTGATGTGAGGTTAAACTAACCCTCTCATGATCCATCAGTACATGCTGATGGATCAATTTACACTTAGCAATTCCACCTCAAAAATGAGATTTGTATTTGGTGGTATTGAGCCAGACCCTCTGGTACCATAGCAATACCCTGAAGGGGCATACATGGTAATTTTGCCTCCTACATTCATCTCAGGAATCATAATTTGCCAGGCTGGAATAAGACCACTTAGATTAAAAGATATTGATGGGTTTTGATCGAATACCGTTCCATCAAAAAGTGTTCCTTTATACTTCACAGTAACATTGTCAGTTACTCCCGGAGAGATTCCACCACCTTCAACATTCGTCACATAGCGAATTCCACTTTCGTGAACATCCGCTTGAATATCATTTTCATCCAGATAGGCATCAATCATTTCCAAATCGATCTCAAACTGCTCCTGAGCTGATAATCCATCATCCTTTTTGCATCCAAAAAGAATAAACATTAAAAAGAAAAGAATTCCAATTTGCTTCATATTTATCCAAATAATGCCCCTGCAATGGTTGCTGTCATCATAGTTGCTAAAGTAGCTGCTACCAGAGCCCTCAATCCCAGCCGGGATAGGTCGGCCTGACGAGTTGGAGCCATGCCCCCAATGCCTCCAATCTGAATGGCTATAGAACTAAAATTTGCAAATCCACAAAGTGCGTATGTAGAAATTATTATTGATTTTTCAGACAAAAGACCAGCAGATTTCATATCTGCCAGGCTCAGATATGCCACAAACTCATTGATTACAGTCTTCTGCCCAAGTAAACTCCCCACCTTGATCGTCTCCGCCCAATCCACACCCATGATGAAGGCAAACACCCTAAATATTTGACCCAAAATGTATTGAAGGGAAAATCCTTCAAATGCTCCATCCGTGCTTTGTACCACAAATTCATTGAGGCCAAACCACGCTCCAATTCCATCCACCAAAATCCAGTTTAATGCGAAAATTACAGCGATAAACGCAAGGAGCATCCCGGCTATGTTTATTGCAAGTTTCACTCCGTCAGAAGCTCCCCTTGCCAGAGCATCCACCAGGTTTACCCCAATATTTTCTTTATTCACGCGCAGGCTGCCATCAATTTTTTCCGGCTCGGTTTCAGGCAGAAAGATTTTGGCCATGACAATCGCGGCAGGGGCATTCATAATAGAGGCGCTAAGCAGGTAAGTAGCAAAAACCTGCTGCTGAGCCGGGTCACCTCCGCCCAAAAAAGAAACATAAGCACCAAGCACACTCCCCGCAATAGTTGCCATGCCCCCTGTCATGAGACAGTTCAACTCCGAGGAAGTCATCTTGCCAATAAAAGGACGAACTAATAATGGAGCTTCTGTTTGTCCAAGAAAGATATTGCCGGCTGCTGATAAGCTCTCAGCTCCTGATAGTCTCATAGTTTTGGCCATGATCCATGCAAACCCGTACACTACTTTTTGTAAGATTCCCAGGTAATAGAGCCCTGCCGTTACTGCTGAGAAGAAAATCACTGTTGGGAGTGCCTGAAAGACAAACAGAAAGCCAAGATTGTGTCTGGCATTGACTGCTTCGCTATTTTTTGCTAGATCCCCATACAGAAATTCAGCGCCTTTAAGACCGAAATTGAGGAACTTCACAAATCCCGCACTCATCCAAGAGAAAAGTTGATTGATGAAGTCTACATTGGCGATCATCAAACCGATAATCACCTGGATGGCAATACCGATTCCGACAAGCCGAAAATCCACTTGTCTTCTATTGCCGGAAAGGGCCCACGCAATGGCCACAAGGCCTATCAATCCGGCTATTCCTCTTAGGTATTCCATGCTTAGTTACGCTTGTTCAGCACATCCCGGATTCGAGCAGCCTTTTCATAGTCTTCTTTATCAAGCGCTTCATTCAAGAGTTTTTCCAACTCGCTTGACGATAAATCTTCAAGATTGGTTTTGGAAGGTTTAGTGACCTCTTTGTGAACGATCTCTTCCTCGTATTCATCTGTGAGTACAATTCCCGCTTCAGTCAGGATATTTTCATTGGTGTAGAAATCTACATTGAACCTTAACCCAATTGCAATTGCATCAGAAGGCCTGGAATCAATCTCAAAGATTTTACCATTATGCTCACAAATGATACGTGCGAAGAAAACACCTTCCTTCAAATCTGAGATGTACACTTCCTTGATGGAAATATCAAAGTTGTGGGAAAAGGCTTTGAACAAGTCATGGGTCATAGGTCTGTTGGGCACGATCTTCTCGATCTCAATAGCAATGGCCTGAGCCTCAAACATGCCAATAATGATAGGAAGACGTCTGTTGCCTCCTGCTTCGCCCAGCACCAGTGCGAAAGAGCCTGATTGGGACTGACTGGAAGACAGCCCCAAAATCTCTAACTTTATTTTGTCATCGGCCATTAACCCTGCGCCTTCTTGATTGCTTCTGTAAGTTTTGGAACCACTTCAAAAGCATCACCAACCACTCCGTAATCTGCTGCCTTGAAGAATGGAGCTTCCGGATCTTTATTGATCACAAGAATGTACTTGGAAGAGTTCACCCCCGCCAAATGCTGAATTGCTCCTGAAATTCCTATAGCAATATAAAGAGAAGGACTCACTTTGATACCAGTCTGGCCTACGTGCTCATGGTGCGGTCTCCAGTCCATATCGGAAACTGGTTTGCTACATCCCGTTGCAGCGCCAAGTGCCTTAGCCAGCTCTTCAATCATTCCCCAGTTTTCAGGGCCCTTAAGCCCTCGTCCTCCCGATACTACCAGGTCAGCTTCCGGAAGAAGGATATCCCCCTCTGCTTTCTCAGTTTTAGTCGTTTTTACTGTGAAGTCAGAATCATTAATGGTTGGAGAGAAAGTCTCAACCTGAGGTGCACTACCATCTTCTTTTATGGCAATTGCATTTTTCTTAATGATGATAATTTTCTTATCGCCTTCAAGACTGGTATTTGCGAAAGCTTTGCCTGTATAAATGCTCTTTTTAACGGAATACCCTCCCGATGTGTTAGGTAAATCTGTCACATTAGAAGCCAGCGCTGCATCCACTTTAATAGATACTCGTGCTGAAACCGGATCTCCTAGAGAGCTCTTTGCCAGAACTAAGAGGTTAGCAGCTTCTTTCTTCATGGCCTCAGCAATGGTCGAAGCATAAGCCATAATATTGGGTGATGCTAGCTTCTCGTCTGTCACATGTAATACCTTGCTCGCTCCAGCCTTACCTATTTCGTCCATATCGGAGACATTGCCAAATATAATAGCCGTCACATCTCCTGCCACGGCATGGGCATAGCTTACAGCCTCAAGCGATGATTTCTTTACTTTTCCTTCGTCAGTTTCTACAAATGCTAATGCTGCCATTGTTATATAACTTTTGCTTCGTTCTTCAATAAATTAACTAGTTCATCCATATTGTCCGGCTCTACCAACTTCACCGAACCTTTTGCTGGTGGCAATTCAAATTTGCTCACCTTGGTTTTTGGAGCGTCACCTGTAGGCTCCTTCACCTCCAAAGGCTTGGTTCTTGCGCTCATGATCCCTCTCATATTCGGAATCTTCCATTCAGCAATGGGCTCCTGACATCCTGCCACGAAAGGCAGAGGTAGTTCCATATACTCTTTGCCGCCTTCTATTTCCCGTGTAATCTTTGCAGAATTACCGTCTACATCCAATGTCATAACCGGAGAAAGTGATGGTATGCCCAACAACTCTCCAACCATACTATGAACCTGGCCGCCATTGAAATCGATGGACTCTCGCCCCATCAAAATCAAATCATATCCGCCATCCTTCGCCACAGCTGCTATTTGTTTTGCAACAAACAAGGCGTCCTCAGGAAAAGCATTCACACGGATCGCATCATCGGCACCAATCGCCAAAGCTTTTCGGATGGTTGGCTCTGTTTCTGCCTCGCCCACGTTCAATACAGTGATGCTGCCACCAGACTGTTCCTTCAATTCCACCGCTCGGGCTAAGGCATAATCGTCGTATGGGCCAATGATAAACTGAACACCATTTTTGTCAAATTTGGTGTCACCGTCAGTGAAAGCAATGCGTGATGTGGTATCAGGCACATGCGTAATACAAACTAATATCTTCATTTATAATCGAGTGTTTTAAAAAGAAACAAGCGAGAGGTCAATCGGTTCAACTACTCCCAATTTTTCGAACCTCGAAGTTAGCAATTATGCCGAATTTGGGAAGCTTCTAAAGAGCCCTTTTCTTAAAATCTGATCGTGCTGTGACACATTCGGATATTCAGGTTTTTACTTTAACTGGCCGACTCAAGTCAATGACGGGCAAATGACGGGTATATTGCAACGTGATTATTTGCTGGTAAGCCCGGTTTCCAAATAGCATTGCAGAAAAAAACAATCATGAAACAACCCGAACTCGGACAGAGACTGGCAGATCTTAGGCGGCAAAAAAACCTAACACAGGAAGAACTGGTAGAAGCGTGCAATGTAAGCGTGCGTACGATCCAGCGAATTGAGTCTGGCGAAGTGACTCCACGGACATCAACCGTTAAGATTCTGCTTTCTGCCCTGGACGCAGATTTCGAAAGCTTTAAGAGCACCATCCAAACGACCAGACCGGATAATTATCTCCGATCTGTAGAATCCTGGCTTCAGGTCGCATGGATTTCCGGTATTGTATATTTCATTTTGGGATTTCTTGACACTGTACTTGAGTACGAACGCCTGGAAAATTTATATGAAGTGGAATCTATCGGCTTTTTCATAGCGGTAAAGTTGGGTTACTTTTTCTCCTATTTATTTTTCATTTATGGAATGGTTAAACTTGGGGACTACTTTTCAAACTACCTGCTGAAAATATCAGGATTTCTGCTAATCGGTCTTTTTGCAATAATTACCTTCTTCGACATTTTTAGCATCTTTTATGAAATGAGCGAGACCAACCTACTGACATTGGGAGCTGGTGAGTCGATCTGTGTGGGTGCGGTGGCTATCATCTTTGGTGTGGGCTTGATGCGACTTCAGGATGGAATGGGTCAGCTGGCAAAAGTCGCGGGAGGTTTTGAGATTGCCGTAGGTGTCTTTTTTGTCCTGGTCTTTCTCTTTTGGTTAGGTTATCTCATGTTGATACCGGCAACCATCTTGGAGATCATCCTTCTGTTCAAAGGAATGGAATTCATCAAGTCTGAACGATTAAACAGCTAAAATCATGAAAAAAGTCAGCTGTTTGGTCGGTCTCATGGGACTGGGGTGGTTACTCTATTATCTATTCCAACCCATTGTTGACTGGAATTTTGGCTGGGAACCTATTCCAGCATCTGTAACTAATCAAAGGTTTGAGGGAGTAGAATCCCCTGTTTTTACCGATCTGATTGCATCATCGAAACAGCATCTGGATAGCATTCGCGCAGCAACCTCTTCCCCTTCCATTTCCATAGCTACCATGGTACAGGGCAGAATGGTTTGGAGCTATGCCATTGGATTTCAAGACATAGGAAATCAAATCCCCGCAGATACCAGCACCCAATACCGAATAGGTAGTGTTTCAAAGGCACTCACTTCCCTCGGGCTAGGCAGAATGATTGAAAAAGGGCTTATCCACCCTGACACATCTGTACAGTACTATACCAATGCGTTTCGAGATAAGCCAGCCATTACTATCAGCCAACTTGCTTCCCATCAGTCTGGTATCCGTAACTACGAAACATGCTTTTGCTTTCCCATTTGGGAATACTATCGTGACAAAGAATTCGAAAGCATTGAAGCAAGTCTGGCTGATTTTGAGCAGGACAAGTTGCTTTTCAAGCCAGGATCAGCTTTTGCCTACAGTTCCTACAATTTCACGGCACTGAGCCTCGCCGTGGAGAAAGCTTCAGGAGTTGAATTCATTGACTATATGAGCAGAAAAGTATTTGCTCCTTTGGGGATGAACCTTTCCGAACCGGATCGCAAAGATGAGTTTGCGGCCAGGCGTGCTATTCCATATGATACAGATCGTGGAATGTACAAGGAGGTATTTTCTGTTAATCTTAGCAATAAATGGGCTGGAGGTGGATTCATTTCGACTCCCTTGGATCTGGCCAGGGCCGGGAATGCACTTCTCGATTCAACTTTTTTAAGTCCTGAAACAGCGGAAATACTCACCACTCCTCAACGACTGGATAATGATTCCATCAATGAACAGTATTACGCATTGGGCTGGAGGCACAGTATTTCAGAGCGGTACTTTAAGGGTGAAAAAAAGGTTGAAGTATTTCATCACGGCGGAATGGCTGTCGGTGGACTTGCACTATTGATTGTTTACCCGGAGTATGACCTTGTGATGGCCATTACCATGAATAAATCCGGTCAGCAAGGTCAGTTTGAGCTGTTTGACTATATCACTCCAATCGCTGAGTCATTCATCCGGAGAATTGAAGAAAAGCGATCAGGTAGTACCTTCGCAAAATGAGCGAAGAAGTTGATGTACTCATTGTTGGGGCAGGCCCAATAGGTCTGGCATGCGGTATCGAATGTGAAAAGGCAAACCTACCCTATGTCATTGTGGATAAGGGTTGCCTGGTCAACTCACTCTACAATTACCCTCGCAACATGACTTTCTTTTCTACCTCAGATCGATTGGAAATTGGAGGCGTGCCATTTATCTCTCACAATCCAAAACCAACACGATCAGAAGCTCTCGAATATTATCGCCGAGTAGCTTCTTCGTGGAAATTGAAAACACGTCTGTACGAGCGAATTGAAAAAGTCGAAAAAGAGGACGAGTTGTTTAATATCCATTCAAGTAAGCAAGGGTATCGAGCAAAGAATTTAATCATTGCCACCGGGTTTTACGATCTCCCTTATTTGCTCAATGTGCCTGGTGAAGAGCTACCCAAGGTGAAGCACTATTATGACGAACCTCATCCCTACTATGACATGGATGTAGCCGTGGTAGGTGCCGCCAACTCCTCCGTAGATGTGGCATTGGAAGTGTACCGGAAAGGTGCCAAGAGTGTGACCATGGTGATACGTGAGGAAGAGATCAATCCGAGAGTAAAATACTGGGTTAGACCAGATATTGACAACCGGATCAGGGAAGGATCGATCACTGCCCATTTTAACAGCAATATTACCCGTATAGCAGAGCGCTTCATTGATGTCAGAACTCCAAATGGAGACATTATCATTGCCAATGATCTTGTGCTAGCCATGACGGGCTACCAGCCTGACTTTTCATTTCTCGAGCATGTAGGTGTGGAGATTGGAAATGATGAATTTAAAACTCCGGCCTATTATGAAAAGACTATGCAAACGAATGTGAAAAATGTATATCTGGCGGGAGTCATCTGTGGCGGACTAAAAACCAACGCCTGGTTCATTGAAAACTCCAGAGAGCATGCAGAGATGATTATCAAATCAATCAAAAAAAAGTGAACACAGAACGAATCAAATTATTGAAAGAATTCATCTCGGGCGAGCCAGATAATCCATTCAATACATACGCTCTGGCCATGGAGTATTATGAGATTGATCCGTCGGAATCTCTTGCTTTGCTCCGCTCACTTCTTCAGGATCACCCTGAATATCTCCCTTCCTATTTCAAAGCTGCACACTTGCTCTGGGATACGGAAAATTGGGAAGAAGCCGATGCGGTATTCCAAAATGGAATCCGGCTTGCGGAAAACCAAGGCGATCAAAAAGCTTTGGGAGAATTAAAGTCTGCCTACCTGAATTTTCAGTTTGATCGAGACTAATCTTGTTTTATTTATCCAATGTTTGGTAGTCCTTTAGACCTCTATTAGCCTCCACATGCCTGCGAACTACTACAATCTGAGTCGTTGCAGTCAATATCTCCATCTCCATCATTGTCAACCGCGTCATCACAAAAGACTTCCGGGCAGCCTGATATACCTTGACAATTAAAATCATTACAATCCACAAAACCATTACAATCATTGTCAATCATATCATCGCAAGCAACCTCACCCTCGGGACCTTCTTCATTTTCGCAAATACTTGAACAACCATCAAATGAAGTGGTGTTGCCATCATCACAATCTTCACAATCATCAACTATTCCATTTCCACAGGTTTCATCCGATTGGCATGTTGCATTACACCCATCTCCGCTTACTGTATTGCCATCATCACACACCTCACCTACATCAACATACCCATTTCCACATGTTTCATCTGACTGACAAGTATCATTGCATCCATCTCCACTCATGCCATTTCCATCATCACAGACTTCACCAATGTCGAGTACCCCATCACCACATACTGCTGATTCTGCATCTCCATCGCAATTCTCATCTATGCTGTTACCTTTTATCTCAGCAGCATCCGGATTAATGTCAGCATTTGTGTCATCGCAATCATCTCCATTATCAACATATCCTTCAGGAGCAACATCGCCAATTTCCATTTCTTCTGGATTACCAAACCCGTCTTCGTCAGCATCTTCAAACCAGGTAAGGTCCTTTAAACCATCACAGTTTTCATCAACGTCATTATCAGGAATCTCATCTTCATCCGGATTAATGGATGCATTTGTATCATCGCAATCTGTATTATCCAGTACATATCCCTCGGTCAATTCAGTAAGCTCCGTTTCAGTGTTAGGATTCCCGAAACCGTCATTATCCTTATCCTCATAAGTAGTTATTGTCTCCGCATCTCCTCCCTCATCATCTTTGCATCCTGATAGATATAGTAGGAAAAATCCACATACAAAGAAGAGAATGTATAGTAAAGCTGGTCGTAATTTCATTAAATGATCAGTTTGGTGAACCCTCAATTTAGATAAAATTCACGAATGCCAAAAACTTAACCTGCTATAAATTAGGCACTTACAATAGAGAAAATACTAGATGTAGGTAGTTTGAAACCTAACCACGATCTTCCCGAACGAATCCGGTGCTTTGAACCGGTCAAAAGCAGCGAGGTAATCATGGAGTTCATACACCTTGTCCACAGTCGGTTTAATTTGGTATTTGTTCACCCAGTCCAGCATCTCCACAAACTCCTCATCACTCCCCATCGTGGAGCCCATGATCTGAGCCTGAGACCAAAACAACCTAAATACATCCACCTTCTCCGGATAGCCAGTCGTGCTTCCATACATCACAATCCGGCCTGCTGGCTTAATGATTCTAAGGTAATTGTTTAGCTGGTTCCCTCCGGCACTGTCAATGACTGCATCAAACCCTCCAAGTGCGGCAGCTTCCTTCGCCCACTTCTCATCTCGGTAGTTGAAACCGCCTATCACGCCTGCTTCCTTTACCCGCTCAATCTTCTTTTCGCTCCCACTGGTCACGTACACTTCCGCACCAGCAGCCAGGGCAAACGAAATGGCAAACTGGCTCACTCCACCACCTGCACCCGTAACAAGCACCCTTTTTCCGGTCTTTGCGCCTCCTTTTTTGATGGTAGCCCTGAAAGCTGTGAGGCCTCCTAGTGGCAATGCGGCAGCTTCTTCATCACTGAGATGATCAGGTTTTTCCTTCAGGCGATGGGCAGGCACTTTGATGTATTCAGCCAGCGTTCCATTGGTTGGCATGCCTAAGACTGAGTATTTCGCCGACTGAACTTCAGGATTGTCCCCCCAATCCACGTTTGGATTGATGATTACCTTTTTTCCTTTCCACGCCGCGGGACCTTCGGCTACCACACCACACCCGTCTGATCCCAGTACCGTACCAAACTGAATGCCCGGATACATGCCTTCCCTGATCCACTGATCCCTTCTGTTGAATGCGGAGGCAGACAGTTTCACCAGGCACTCATCACCCGATACTTCAGGGGTATCAATATCCACCAATTGAATCGGTTCCGATTCTTGTGTTATTGTGATGGCTTTCATTTATCAGTTACAAGTTTTTAGCTGCAAGTAGCAAGCAGAAATACTCAATTTTACATCAGAACGGCGCATCATCCTCTTCCTGATCGTCCCCATTTGCTTTACTTGGTAAGGTAATGGTAAAATCAGAGTTGGATGGACCGGAAGTTGGGAACGAACCAAACCCACCGCCCTGATCTCCGTCCCAGTCGGTAAACTTGGTGAACTTGCCAATGAACTTAAGATTAACTGTATCAAGAGAGCCGTTTCTATGCTTCGCAATGATCACCTCACCGAGTCCTTGTAGCGGCATACCTGATTCATCCGTATCCAGACCGTAATATTCCGGACGATACAGGAACATGACCATATCTGCATCCTGCTCGATTGATCCTGATTCCCTCAAGTCAGAAAGTTGTGGTCGCTTGTCACCTCCCCTGGTCTCTACGGCCCTGCTCAACTGCGAAAGTGCGAGCACCGGCACATTGAGTTCTTTGGCTATTCCTTTTAGCGCTCGGGAGATCGAAGCAATCTCTTGCTCCCGGTTTCCTCCACCCTTGCTGCTATCGCCACTCATCAACTGCAAGTAGTCAATAATGATCAGCTTCACTCCATGCTGGGCCGCCAGCCTTCTGCACTTGGCCCTCAGCTCCAGAATACTGAGTGCAGGAGTGTCATCGATAAAGATAGGAGCTTCCGAAAGCTTCCTGGTTTTGTGGATCATCTGCTCCCACTCATAATCAGCCAGGTCACCTTTCTTGATTTTCTCACTCGGCAATTCTGCTTCTGCTGAGATCAGACGATTGACTAGCTGTACGGAAGACATCTCCAGAGAGAAGATGGCAACCGGAGTATTGAAATCGATGGCTGCATTTCGAAGGGCAGAAACGACAAATGCTGTTTTACCCATACCCGGACGAGCCGCAATGATCACCAGATCGGAAGGCTGCCAGCCGGAAGTGACACGATCAAGGGCGGAAAATCCACTAGGAACCCCGGTAAGGCCGTCTTTGCGGTTCTTCCGAATCTGAATCTCATCAATAGCCTGGTGCATGAGCGTATTCATCTTATCATAATTTTTCCGAATGTGCGATTCGGAAACCTCAAATAATGATTGCTCAGCCCGATCTAATAATTTGAATACATCGATGGTATCCTCGTAAGCGTCCTTTTGTATTTCGGAAGAGATGCGGATCAGCTCCCGCTTGATGGACTGCTCCGCAATAATCCGGGCATGATACTCGACGTTTGCTGCAGAGTTTACCTTGGTGGTAAGCTCAGCCACATAGTGAGCACCTCCAACCACTTCCAGTTTTCCAACTTTTCTTAGCTGGTGTGTTACGGTTTTAATATCAATCGGCTGACTGTCATTAAAAAGGTCAACGATTGCCGCATAAATTTCCTGATGGGCATCCCTGTAAAAACTTACCGGATGTAGGATGTCTATCACATTAGAAAGTGCATCCCGCTCCAGCATCAATGCCCCCAGCACTGCTTCTTCGATTTCCACTGCCTGAGGTGGCAGCTTACCCAGATGCTCTGAAAGTGTGGAAAGACCTATCCTTCGGCTTTTTGCTGTAGTTGCGGACGTTTGCTTAGCTCCTTCCATTCAGGGTATTCTGTTTAAGTTGTGATCGGGTTTACAAACTTAAGTTGTAAACGCACTGATGCACTTATTAATACACCTGTCTTTATCTTCAAAGTTCCCACAAGTTTTCCACACCAACTATCTACTTATCACTATCCACCTGCTACTTAGTTCTTTCCACTATCTTTGATCGCTTACCCGTAAATTCAGCATTTTGTTCAAACTCAATCTAAAAAATCCGTTGGTGGTCTTCGATCTGGAAACCACCGGCACGAATATTTCTCAAGACCGAATCGTGGAGATTGCCATGGTGAAAGTGATGCCTGATGGCACCATTGAAGAGAAATGCCGCAAGATCAACCCAACCATCCCGATACCGGCAGAGACCAGCATGATCCACGGGATTTACGATGAGGATGTAAAAGACGAGCCAACGTTTGCACAGGTAGCCAAGTCACTGGCACAGTACCTGGAGGGGTGCGATTTGTCGGGGTTCAATGTGCTGGGCTTTGATGTGCCCATGCTGGTGGAGGAGTTTCTACGTGCCAATGTGGACTTTGAGATCGACAACCGAAAAATTGTGGATGCTCAGAAGATCTTTCACCTGATGGAGAAACGAAACCTGACGGCAGCCTATAAATTCTACTGCGGGAAAGACCTGGAAAATGCCCACAGTGCCCTGGCCGACACCCAAGCAACGTACGAGGTGCTGGTTTCCCAGATAGAAAAGTATGAAGGACAGGAAGCATTTGACGGGTTGGGCAATAAGCTCTCCACGATCGAAAACGACATGGGCGTGCTTCATGGACTCACCACTTCCGACCGGGTAGACCTGGCAGGACGCATGATCTATAAGGATGGCGTGGAAGTTTTCAACTTCGGGAAGCATAGAGGCAGGCCTGTATCCGAGATTCTCGAAAAAGAACCAAGCTTTTACGATTGGGTGATGAAAGGCGATTTTCCACTGGATACCAAGCGAAAACTCACCAAGATCAAGCTCAAGGGGTTCAATCGATAAGCCTGGCCGGTAACCTCCACCCGGGTTTGCAAATTCACAAGAATATCTAAGTATCTTAGGGTATTATTTGCAGCAGATCATCACAAGAACTACTGAGTCAAAAACCTGTATATTATATTATATTTGACTTTTACCTAGCCTATGTCTACTAGTTTTAAAAAGAACGCTAGCTTTCGCCTGTTCATCCTGATTACGATCGTAATAACCATCTACCTCTTTCTGGTATGGTTACTTGTTATGGTAGAAAAGGATAGTGATCAGTCTGCGCTAAACAATTATTCAAATGCGATCTGGTACTCTCTGGTGACACTAACCACCGTAGGGTACGGCGACATATTCCCGGCTACTATTTGGGGAAGGTATATTTCATTAATTTTTATCCTGACAAGTATCGGGATATTCGGAATTTTAATCGGACAACTTACTACACTTATGACAACAATCAAGGAAAACAAAAAGCTGGGGTATTCAGGCACGAATTTTACCAACCATGCTGTTATTATTGGGTGGAATGAATTTGGCTGGCACGTGGTGGATCAGTTGGTTGGGGTTGGCCGCAGGGTCGCTATTGTGACTAACCGAAAAGACGATGTGGATCTGATCCGGGAGAAGTATAGCCCCAAAAGTGTGTTCGTTCTTTTCTGTGACTATAACAATCATGAGTTCATCAAGAAGGCAAACGTGGATGAAGCAACCATCGTGTTTGTAAACATGATGGATGATACCGACAAGCTGGTTTATGTGCTTAACTTAAAGAAGGTTTTCCCTGAAACTGAATTTGTCGTTACACTGGAAAACGGTGATCTGAAGAATACATTTCTTGCGGCCGGAGTGAGTAACACTATTTCTACACAAGAAATCTCCTCAAAACTTCTGGCCTCATACATGTTTGAACCGGATGTAGCTTCCTACAGTGAGTCGGTACTGTCCTATGCAAAATCTGATAGTGATTATGACATAAAGCAGCTACTCATCACTCCAAACAATCCGTACAATGGCAAGCCCTATCAGGATGTATTTTTTGACTTGAAAAAGCGATACAATTCTGTGCTGATAGGAATAACCAAGCGGGATAAGTTTGGTCATAAGAAACTGATAAAAAATCCGCTGGGAGAACTGAAGGTAGGTACCGGTGATTACCTCATTATTTTATTGAATGGGAAAGCATTTAAACTCTTGAAGCGTGTATTCGGAGTTGAGGAAGGAATGGTAAAAGACAGAAGGAAATGAAAAAGCTTTTAGTGATTGGATTATTGGGTGCATTGGTGAGCTGTGAAAACCAGGACATCAATGAAGGTGAGAAATTTCGTCCGCGAGAGCTACATGACAGCTTTGAATCATCTCATTTCACTAAAATCAAGGTAGATGGGGTGGAATATTTGATGATGGAACGTGATAACAATAACCCCCATGAGGGCTTTGGTTTCATGGCGTTTAGAGCCAATAAGCTAATGGAAAAGCAAGACACGATCATCTCCTACCTGAAAACGCTTCAGTATTTTCAAAATAAGATGTATTCTCGGATGTTTCAGATTCCCGTGGATTCCGGACAAGCTGAATTCAATCGGATATTTCTAGAAAATCTGGATCTGGAAAGAGTGGAACTTGAAGAACTGGAGAAAGAAGATTTGGTTAATCTGGGGGATTCTTCAACAAGTCAGGAAGAAGAGGAATAATCCTCTTCCACCATACTGTTTTTTAACTGAAGAAAGATTTCAATTCGCGAAGGGCATTTGCCAAATCCGCATCAATATCTGCTCGCTCGATAAGCTCTTTACCAACCTTTTCTGCATCGATCAACTCGTCTTTGTCCTTGAATACCTCATCCAGGATATTGCAGTCGTCGATGAGTGAGTAAAGAATAGTAAATGCCGGAGAGGGTTTGGCATTCTTAAATACGATCGCCTTAAGGTTGTTTCTGATTTCCTGCTCAAATGCATAATTGGCATTGTCCATTCTGTCGGAAAGCGGAATCCAAAGAAGCTTTGTCTCTTCTTTTCTCAGAATACCTCGCTGAACAAGCAGTGCATTTAAATCGTCCTGAATGTCCTTAAACTTTCCTGACATGGACTTAACCTGGTCAATGAAAGAAGGCCCTGTTTGAAGCTTCTTAAGCACATTGTCAAGGATGCCATTTCCGGTTCCTATTGTGTCCACCACAGAAACATTACCGCCTTCGAGTTTGATCTTCTTTAATAGATAGAGCTCAAGGATACATGCTGCAATTACTCCGGGTACAACCGTTTTTTCAGCAGCAGCTAAAATCCTTCCTTCTTCGTCATCCAGTGCTATTAAATAAAATCCTTCTGCAATGCTTAGTTTCATAGTTGGTTTACTTTTAAAAATGCAAAGTTTTTCAAAGAGCGAATTTCATAAATTTTACTTAAACTAGGATACCCCAAAGATTATTTTTTCAGTAAAGCACCAATGGTCAGTCCCTGCACAAGTATTGAGAATACCACTACGCAATAAGTGGTGAATAGAATAGTATCTTTTACAGCTTCAGGAAATGCAACATCTGTAAGGGATAGTGCCAGCGCTACAGAAATTCCGCCTCGCAACCCACCCCAGGTCAGTATTTGAATGGTCTTTGGCTCAAAGGTCCTGAATGGTTTCATAGCAAAGATTGGAATGGTCACTCCTAGTAGCCTTGCAGTCAACACTATTATGATTCCAATACCACCAATGGCCAGGTTGCTCATGGTAAAAGACTCTGCAATGACAAGCATCTCCAATCCAATTAGAATGAACAAAATAGCATTCAATGCTTCGTCCAGAAGGTGCCAAAATTTGAATACATACTCACCGGTCGCATTGGCTAGCTTTTCATCCCGTCCCTGATTTCCAATGAATAGTCCCATCACCACCATGCCAAGTGGTGCAGATACATGGATCATCTCAGCAATACGCCCACCTACCATCACGAGTGTCAAGGTGACAAGGACTTCAAGTTCCACATGATCATTGTCTATGAAATTCAAAAGCTTAAATCCAACAAATCCGAAAATAGCCCCCAGCAATAGCCCTCCAAAAACTTCCACTCCGAAGAGCATTGCCACACTGGCAGCTGTAATTTCACCTTCGCCATGCCCGCCTGGTTCATGTATTCCAGCCTGGGCTTTTGCGATTCCCAGAATAGTCAAAAATATTACTACCCCCACCCCGTCATTGAAGAGGGATTCACCAGCAATCTTGATCTCCAGCTTCTTAGAAAGACCATATTGTTTGGTTAGGGCAAGCACTGCAATAGGGTCAGTAGGTGATATAAGCGCACCAAACAATAAGCAATAAATCAAATCAATTTCATACCCGATCATTGGGAATATCCAATAGACGAGAAAGCCTACAATAAACGTGGACAATAGTGTACCTACTGTAGCCAGCACGAAAACGGGCACCCGCTCTTCTATAAGTTTACCCAAGTTGGTTGAAAGCGCCCCGGCGAACAGGAGGAAGTTCAGCATGACGTTCATGAGTACTTCCTCAAAATCAAATTCTTCTATGATATGCTCCGCACCTTCGGTTATTGATGGCAGGAATTGCCCCAAAACAAGGATGGTCAGTGACATTATCAACGCTATGAACATCAAACCAATGGTTGATGGTAGCTTTAACACCGTGATATTGATCAGGGTAAAAGCGGCCGCCATGAAGATGAGGAGGGTAATTAATTCTAATATACTCATTGGTAATGTGGTAGAAGTTTCTTTTGGTTTAGATTAGTGAAAGCAAAATAAATAAATAAAGAGTACGAAAAAAATTGTACACTTCAAGCGGAAAAATAGCTCCATTTATGCTCAATTCACCAATTCCGACTTTGATTCAGTATTTTTCCTTACGAGCCGTCAATAGAAATCCTTACTTCAAAAACACATGGCCCCTGCTGCTCCTGACCATACTTTTCTGGGGCTGTTCCAGTGTGAAGCAACTGGCAGTAGAAAGGGATGTGACAAGGCTCCTGAATCAGTCTGAAGTGTTCTCCAGCCAGTTTACCGGCTTTAGCCTCTTTGATATTGAAGCGAACCAGTTTGTGACGGCACATAACTCTACTTTGAAATTTACCCCGGCCTCCAATACCAAGCTGCTGACCCTGTATGCCACGCTCAAATCGTTTCGTGATTCCATTCCATCCTTTGCTTATCAAAAGAAAGACTCTTCGCTTTTAGTAGCCCCCTTAGGGGATCCAAGTTTCCTTTACAAACCTTTCAGGAGGCAGCCTGCCCTGGTGCTCCTCCAGTCAGCCAAGAACATCCAAATAAGCTGGCCGGCAAATGATCCCGAACCATTCGGATCGGGTTGGGCCTGGGATGATTATATCTACAATTTCCAGACTCAGCGCAGTTGGTGGCCGATCTATGGCAACACGGTGAGCATTCAAAAAGTGGATGATTCACTAACGGTCACTCCTTCGTTCTTTGAAGATTATGTAGAAGTGCTTGAGCAAACACGACCGGGCGAGTTGGTAGACAGGGAGCTAAAGTTTAATGTCTTTAAAGCCTACCTGGAAAGTGACACCTCAGACTTTGAGCGGATCATTCCCTTCGAATATTCAAGGGAGCTATTGCTGGAGCTTTTGCAGGACACCCTTGAGGCAGAAGTTTCCTTTGATGGTTCGTCCCTGATCAAGCCAGACACCCTTTACAGCCAGCATGTGGATACACTGCTTGCCTACATGCTCAAACCCAGTGACAATTTCCTTTCCGAGCAGCTCCTGCTGATGGCGGCCAGGCAAAATGGATTTGAAGATGTTGAATCATTCATCGATCACATCCGAATTACATGGCTGACTGGCCTGACGGACATGGTGTGGGTGGACGGATCCGGCCTTTCCCGCTACAACCTGATTGCCCCGGTGGATCAGGTGCGGCTGCTCAAGCAGTGTCATGATGAATTTGGATGGGAGCGTATGACAGCCCTGCTCCCTACAGGAGGGGAAGGCACGCTGGAAGACCTTTATCTCACAGATGAGGATGAAAGCCCATACATCTTTGCAAAAACAGGCACGCTAAGCAACAACCACAGCCTGAGTGGCTACCTCATCACCCGCTCCGGCAAGCGCATGATCTTTTCATTTATGAACAATCACTACACCCGACCCACCGAGGAAGTGAAGCGGGCTATGGAGCAGTTTCTGCTATCTGTTCGAAATGCTTACTGATTGTATTCCCTCACCAAACCTCCTGTAAGTCTCATCAGGGTCACCTTTGAATCAATCAGGTTGTAGATGGCCTGCAGCTCCAGAATGGCGGCAGAGAGATAAGTGTTTTGAATAGTCCTGTAATCGAACGAGTCAATGGATCCATTTTCAAACTTATCTCTGGCGATATCCAGGTTTTGCTTCGCAGCATTCTTTCTCCTCACATTGATATGATAAAGCTGTTTTCTCACATTATACTGATCCACGGCTTGCTTCAAATCCCGTCTCAGGGAAGTTTTTAATCGATCTACACGTATTTCACCAATATTCTCCAAGAGCTGGGCACGCTGGATCGCCCTGTTTATCCGTCCGCCATTAAAAAGCGTAAACGAGACAGTAAAGTTTACTCCATAGTTCAGGTTTTGGTTGTTTCCAATTGTCAAGACATCAACCACATTGCCATTGCTATCTCTGATCTCTCTTCTGTTTAGTGGCCAATCGCTTACATCCTGCTCATTTCTGGTGAACGTGTAGTTGGCACCAATCGAAAGTGTAGGATATCGGTCCCATCTTCGGAGGTCGGTATCAAGTCCTAAAACAGCCTGGGTGATGTATTGCTTCTTCACATCCACATTTTCAGTTTCCATCAGATTGATCAGGTTGGCTAGATCCACGTCGATCACTTCCCTGTCCAGCGAATCCGTCAATGTATACACTGGAGCTGGCTCCTGAACACCCAGTAAGAAGTTAAGATTTGAAATAGCATTTTGATATAACAACGTCTGATTAACGACGCTTACTGAATCAGTGAGATAATTGCTCTCCTCCAGCAGTAAATCACTTGTATTGGCACTACCAATGTCCCTTCGTACTTTGACTCGAATATACTTGTCCCGGCTCAGCTTAAGCTGCTCCTCAAATTGTTCCAACCGTTCTTGCTCCAGAACAGCAATGTAATACCCAAGAATGGTGGACTGGATGGTATTCGCAATTACAATACTTGCATTACCCTCTGATTCTGCTTGTAGTTGCTCCAACCTTCGCTTCGACATCTGGATGTTGTAAATGCTAAGTAGATTCCAGTTGAGGTTTATCGAGGGCTGAATTTGGGTGGTCTTGGTCTGACCCAAAATCTGAAACGGGTTGATCGCCTCCTGATTCTCAAAAACCGCTTTACTTCCAACAATAGAGGTGGTGAGAGAAGGGAAAATACCTGCTTCCCCCCAATTATTATTCAACGTAGCTACCTCGATATTACCCTTCTCAATCTGGATGTCAAAGTTGTTTGAAAGCCCGGCTTCAATGGCCTGCGACAAAGAAAGGGTCTCCTGTGCACCGGACTGAAGGGCGCATAGTATGAATATAGAAAGTATGAAATACTTCATTAATTATTTTGAAAGTTTATCGTAAAGTGATTTAAGGGTTGCCTTGAAAATGAAATTTTCGGAAGCTGTTATGAGCGGTACTTTTTCAGATGAATTCATCCCAAGAATGGCTTTATCATCATCCTCTTCAAAATACAAATCAGATTTGGTTAGACTTGACTCAATTGTACTTATTCCCTGTTTTTTGATTAAAAGAAAATTATCCCCACTCTCTATTCTAAATCCTGAATATTCCACAAACCTATTGAGCCCCTTATAAAAGAGGAAAAATCCAAGTATTCCTATTGATGTATTTAATGAAGCACCAAAAAGGAGTTGAGCTTGAAACTTTTCGAATAGAATGATTTTCCATGAATTCAATGCTGATCCCAAAGACAACATCAAAATGAAGCCCAGAAAAATTCCTACGATATCCCACACATTAGCTTTTGTGCTTCTTAAAATAATTAGGCTGTTCCCATCTTGCTTATGAGTAAATCCAATATTACTTAAGTAGGTAAGTTCCTCAATGGAACTATTGTAATCATTTACTGATTCGATAAGATCTCTATAGTCTCCTTCGGGTATACCTCTACTCTCCAAAATCTTATATATCGCATATTTTGCCTCCAAATTCAGGTCATCAGGGCTAGACGCTAGCTCAAATAATTGCGGATCGTCTAACAATTTAAATTTTGTCATATAACTACTCATGCAGCCTGTCTTTTTTCTTCAGTTCGTTTTTCGTCAATTATCACCCTTTCAACATCTTCCCTTAATGGTTCTTCCCCATTCCAAAGCCTCTTAGCATACCTTCTCAGGTCATTGGCGATCAGGATAAATACCGGGAAAAACAGGAGGATGATGAAGGTACCAAATAGTACGCCATACGCCACTGAGATTGCCATCGGGATCAGGAACTGCGCCTGAAAGCTAGTTTCCTTGATGAGCGGGTAAAGACCCAGCACGGTCGTCAGAGACGTAAGCATGATCGGCCTGAAACGGGCAATACCTGCATTGTAAGCCGCCTGATACACTGTCTGTCCCTCGTCTTTTACCAGCGAGTTGTATTTGGAAAGAAATACCACTGCATCATTGATGATGACCCCCATCAGGGCAATCATTCCCCATAAGCTCAGCATGGAAACCGGCTTAGGCGTGGCGCTGATCCAGGTTTCAATCCCGTGACCTAATATCCCCGAGAACCATCCAAGCGGAACCATCAGGATCACCAGGATAGCCTGGTATACTGATCGGAAGTTGATCATGAGAATGAACAGAATGCAAATAAATGCTCCCAGAAAATAGGTGCCCATTTCACTGGCCGAGCGCGCACGCTCTTCTGCTTGTCCTCCGTAATCCACACGCACGGTTGGAAATTTCGCTAGCATTTTAGGCACAATTTCCTGTTCCACTTTTGAAAGAATCACATTGGCGTCACCAAAAGGATCCACCATATCTGCCTCCACCGTCACTGAGCGTGATGCCTCGTAATGTTTAATGCCTGAGACCCCTCGATTGATGTTGTAATCGGCAAGCTGGGTGAGCGGATATTCCCGGTCACCATCTTTGATTTTTACCGTTTCCAACTGGTCTATGCTTTTCCGGTCTTCCTTGGGGTACCTCACCCAGACACGGATTTCATCATTGCCTTTCATGAATCGCTGCACCTCCTCACCGAAGAATCCCTGGCGAAGCTGCTGCGTAATATCATTATTGGTAAGACCAAGGAAATAGGCCTGGGTAAGCAATTCAAGCTGTACCTCCCGGTTCCCTATGGGAATGTCATCGGTCACATCCTTTAAGGCTGGCATTTGGTCAAGCTCTGAAATTAAATACTCCTTTGCTTCTGCCAGCTCTTCGTAGTTCTTGCCCAGGATTCTCACCGATACCGGCTTACCCCATCTGCTCCTGCCACCTATCGCGAATTTTTCTGCCTCCAGCACCGGGCCAATTTCTGCTCTCAGCTTATTAATAATGTCATATTGGTTAATCCCAAATTCATCCAGCTCCTCGTGAAACACATTGACTCCACCTGTATGTGATCCTGACTCAAAGGATGAATTGCCAATATTCGTAAAGGTGTTTAATACAATGTTTTTGTCTGTATTCAGTTCTTCCTTAAATTGATCATTCACCCGCCATACCGCTTCGTCAAATTTCTTCAGATACCCTTCTACTTTATCCTCACGCTCGCCCGGCTTAAATGCCACCTCTATATTCACACTATTGAAAGCGATGGGTGGAAAAAGTGTGGAAGGGATGATTCCGCCTTTCATTAATCCTACCACGATCATCACAAAAGCCACAACCATGGAAACGGAAACCGCACGGTATTTCATGGTAAACTTAAGCGCCCGGCCATACATCTGAATTCGCATGAAGTCTATGATCTTATTCAGGAAAGACCTGATCTTATAGCTTCGTGTATCTTCCTTCTTGGTAGAAAGCACGTGCTTGCTGGAAAGGTGGGCTGGCAACACAAAAAATGCTTCAATAAGGGAGAATCCAAGGCTGAAGATCACAACAATGGCCATATCCCTGAGCATCTCAAAGCCTCCCGTCAGAAGTAAAAGCGGGGTAAATGCCACCATGGTAGTGATAATGGAGGTGAATACCGCAGGCACCACTTCCATCGTGCCCTGCACTGCAGCCTTGATGGGATTGCCATGCTTTTCAAAATGCGAATAGATGTTTTCAGCAATCACGATTCCATCATCCACGAGAATTCCAATCACCAGGATCATCCCGAACAGGGAGATCATATTGATTGTGAGGCCAACGAAAGTTCCGAGGATAAACATCCCCAAAAAGGAAGATGGGATACCCCATGCCACCCAGAATGACAATCTTAAACTCAGGAACAGACCTAATGAAATGAGTACAAGAATAAGACCTACCACGCCATTTCCGGTAAGCATGTCCAGGCGTTGATTGAGCAACGACATAAAGTCCCAGGTCATGGTCAACTGCACGGCATCATTCTTTTCATTGAACTCAGCCACATAGCTGTTTACTACATTTGATATCTCTTCCAAATCTTCCCGCTCCAATCTCCTTACCTCAATGAAAACTGCGCGTTTACCGCTCAGAAAGGATTTGTTTGGCTGATCTGCAAACTTCTCTTCGATAGTCGCAATGTCTCTCAAAAGCAAGTTTTGACCATCGGCATTGCTGCGAATCACGATATCGCCAATCTTGTCGGCATCCGTGTCCTTTGATCTGGCACGGATCAGAATTTCCTCTGTGGAAGTCTTCACTGATCCGGCAGAAACATCCCGGTTATTCACCCGAACAGCGTTCGCAACTTCGGTGAACGTCAGATTGTACCTTCGAAGCACATCTTCCGGCACCTCAATGGCAATTTCCAACGGAGGAAAACCGGAAATACCCACCTGGGAAATCACTCCGGTTGCCAGCAACTCATCTTCCACCCCTTCTGCAAATTGTTTCAGGGTATTCAAATCCACATCTCCTGTCAGGGCAAGCCACTGGGCAGTAGTCCTGGATTTTTGCTTTACGATAATGGGCTTTTCAGCACCGGCTGGGAATGAGCTGATTCCATCTACCGAGTTTTTCACATCGGTATAGAGCTCATCGATATCGTACCCGTCAATTTTTTGAATGTTGATTGAAGCGAAGTTTTCTGACGAAGTAGATGTGACCTGATAGATACCCACTACACCCTTTAGCGCCTCTTCCACTTTCAGGGTCACCCCCTCTTCCATCTCGTCTGGAGATGCTCCGGGGTAGGAAACGGAAACGGTAATGTTCTTATCCTCCAGTGTAGGGAAGAACGACTTTTTGGTATTGAGCATGCTCACCACCCCACCAACCAGGGTGAGCGCAATGAGGATATTCGCAAGTATGGGATACTTTACGAAGTACTCGATTAATCCTTTGATTGTACTCATGACTTACGTTCTTTTAGTTGGTTGAAGCCTGCTTTGCCTCTGCGCTGAGTTGCACTTCTTCACTCTCACCTGTCTCCAGATTTATGTCCTGCTTTTCTTTCTTGAATGCCTTCATATTGTTATAGGCACCCAATAATGGCTCAACCACCAGTTCCTCACCAGCAGCCAATCCATTAAAGATGGCGTCTTCTTCTGACAGCCTGATCACGTTAATACTCTTTCTTTTCAAGAGACTGTCCTGAAGTACAAACACCTCATTTCCATTGTAAATGGCATTCCTGGGCATGATCATTCCATCTTTTACCGTTCTGGCAGGTATGGCCGCCTGAAAAAACTGACCGTCATAGATTTTTTGTCCATTCGGGAAGATGGAAACAAAGACATCCACTGACTGGGTATTTTGGTTCACATAATCGCTGATTCGGGAAACCTCCCCTTTCCAGTACTGTTGGGATTCCTTTGAATAAATTTCTACAGGAGAACCAACCTGAATCCAGGGGATGTCCCGGGTTTCAACAGAAGCCTTCATCTCATACACCCCAGATCTTAGGATTTTACCTATCCGTGTTCCAGGATTTAAGAAGGAACCCGATTGCATGGCCACTTCCATAATGCTACCAGAGAATGGGGCATAGTATCTGTGCTTTTCAAGTTGCACTTCAGCACTTTGAATCGAGTAGAAACTGGAATAGATCCCTTTCGTGGCAATGAAGGTTTTTTCCTTCGAAGTTTTAGTTTCAGGAAGTGGCGGAAACGGCTTGTCAATGTTTAACTGATCAAAATAGGTCTGCCAATTATCGTAGTTGTCATCAAAATCAATTTTTAAATCAGGCAAAATACCCGCCAGGTCACGGAGAAAATTACTCTTTTGGGACTTCAGGTTCAGCGCCGCTTCTTCGTCATCAATTTTGTAGATGAGTTGGCCCTGCTTAAATGATTCACCCTCTTTGAGCAGCACATTGCCCTGAGTCATTCTTCCAGACACTTCAGAGATCAAATCAAGTACTTGTGCATTTTCCACCCGGCCGTAGGTGATTACATCTGTTTTCAGGTCTTTGTATTTTACAGAGGCAGTGGTTACATATTTCTTTGCCTCAGGTGGCTTTCTAATCACGGGTTCCCCTTTCAGGGTACCCAAATAGTTACTTAGTCCAAAGGATGCCACAATGATGCCGACGGCAACCAGGATAATAGCTTGTCGTTTTTTCATTAGTTGAGTTTTCGGTTCGGAAGATTCCTGAACTTTCTAATGCAAAATTGACTTACTTAGTTGCGTTTTTTTGGAAAAATTTGATGAATGGAAAATTCGCCTCATAAACAAGCAAATACCTAATTGAAGAACATGGAGAAAATCAACAAGAGCGAAGAACAATGGAAAAAGGAGCTCACAGAAGAGCAATATCACATTCTGAGAGAAAAAGGCACTGAGCGGGCATGGACAGGAGCTCTTCTGGAAAACAAAGAAAAAGGTATTTACGAATGTGCGGCTTGTGGCAATGCCCTTTACCCTTCTGAAACCAAATATGATTCCGGTTCGGGATGGCCCAGCTTTTACGACCCTATCTCAGCCCATGCGGTGGACTTTGAGAAAGACAAGTCTTTTGGGATGATACGCACAGAAGTAAAATGCGCCAAATGTGGTAGTCACCTCGGACACATTTTCCCGGATGGACCGCAACCTAGCGGTCAGCGCTACTGCATGAATTCAGCAGCTTTAAAATTTCGAAAAGGGGATTAAGCCACTGTATTTAGCTTGGTGATCCTCACAAAGTTTTCGTCGATCATCCAAAGGAAGTGCGGCGCAATATTCACTACTGCTCCATTCAATGTAGATTTCAGAAAGAAAGCCGTGTGATTTTGCTCATTCTCATTTTCCAGATAGGCATTTACCAGTTCGCCCTTCATGTTTCGGACTATGGGCACCTCGCCAATCACCTGCACGCCCAAAAACTCTGACAGTGCAGCGATCGACATATTCGCAATGAGGTTTTCAATCTCTGACATAAAATCATTTCGCATCAACTTGTGATGGGAAGACCGTGAGTGCCGGATATCATCCGGCAGGCACACCTGATTGATCAGGTCCATCTCATGGCTATTGATAACAAAATAAAACGCTCCGTTGATTTCCCCCCGGAAGGCCACTTTCATCAGGTTTACCTTAAACCGACCCAGATCATCAAATTCGTGCAGAGGTTTCAACATGCCTTCACCAAATTGAATGATCTCCGGCTTCACGCGAATCCTCAGCATCTGCTCCATGGATGCAGCTGCCTTCCGTAATGATTCTATGATCATCTCCTCAATTATTTCCAAATGTACTTTTGAAAGGCTCCCTCTGCTCACTGCGCTTGATCTAAAGTGGTTTGTTGTCAAAATTATCCAAAGATAAAATTAAAAGGAGCGAAAAAGTTCACCACTCCACTCACACAAATTAATAACCTCTGCTGTATCTGATTCTCGAACCATTTTGACAAATGACTAACTTATTGAAAAATCAAAATCTAACCGTATGAAGAAGACACTATTGGCCCTCATCCTGATTTCATTTTTTGTCAGTGATGTAGCCTCCCAAAGAGGACGTAGTAAATCCACTAGCCCTACAGTGAGATATGAAAAAGAGATGTATGAAGGCATGCAATGGCGAAACATCGGGCCCTTTCGGGGTGGTAGATCAGCCGCTGTAACCGGAGTACCCGGAAAACCAACCCTATTTTACATGGGTTCCACTGGTGGGGGTGTTTGGCGCACCAAAGATGGAGGTCAGACTTGGGAAAATATTTCCGACGGATTCTTTGGCGGTTCCATTGGAGCAGTAGCGGTGAGTGAATGGGACAACAATGTCATCTATGTCGGTGGTGGTGAAAAAACCGTGAGGGGAAACGTTTCTTCCGGCTGGGGCATGTGGAAATCCGTGGATGCCGGCACCACCTGGCATGAAATCGGACTTAAAAACTCCAGGCACGTACCTCGCATCCGTATACATCCCAAAAATCCGGACCTGGTCTATGCTGCAGTGCTTGGAGACCTGTTTAAATCCTCCACAGAAAGAGGAGTTTACCGAAGCAAAGACGGAGGCAAAACCTGGGAACGAATCCTCTATGTAAACGCAGATGCCGGAGCAGTTGATTTAACCTTTGATCCAAACAACCCAAGAATTTTATATGCGTCTACCTGGAGAATACGGCGAACACCTTACAGCCTGGAAAGTGGCGGAGAGGGTTCAGCACTCTGGAAAAGTACAGACGGTGGAGACACCTGGACCAATATTTCCAAAAATGAAGGACTCCCCGGTGGGGCATGGGGCATTTCAGGAGTAACCGTTTCCCCGGTCAACTCAAACCGCGTTTGGGCCATTATCGAAAACAATGACGGGGGTGTTTACCGATCAGACGATGCAGGTAAAACCTGGAGACTAGTGAACAAAGAGCGAAAACTACGACAGAGAGCATGGTACTACACACGCATTTATGCTGACACTCAGGATGAAGACGGTGTGTATGTGATGAACGTTCAATACCACAAATCAACTGATGGTGGAAAGACTTATGAAACTTACAATGCTCCTCATGGAGACCATCACGATTTCTGGATCGCCCCGGAGGACAATCAACGCATGATCATTGCCGATGATGGAGGTGCCCAAGTCAGCTTCGATGGAGGTGAAAACTGGTCTACTTACCATAATCAACCCACTGCTCAATTCTACAGAGTCACTACGGATAATTCCTTTCCGTACCGAATCTATGGTGCACAACAGGATAATTCCACAGTGCGAATCAGCCACCGTTCAGGCGGCTGGTACATCGATGAAGATGACTGGGAATCTACCGCAGGTGGTGAGAGTGCACACATTGCTCCCGATCCGGACAATAATGAGGTTGTATATGGCGGAAGTTACGACGGTTTTCTCACCCGAGTAGATCATGAGAATGATCAGGTGAGAGCCGTGAACGTGTGGCCGGACAACCCGATGGGGCATGGAGCAGAAGGATTCAAGTATCGGTTCCAGTGGAACTTCCCGATCTTTTTCTCCCCTCACAATCCTAATAAACTGTACACTGCTTCTAATCAACTGCATGTGACCACCAATGAGGGGCAGACCTGGGAAATCATCAGCCCGGATCTGACAAGAAATGATCCAAGTAAATTAGGTCCTTCAGGTGGACCAATCACAAAGGATAACACCAGTGTGGAATATTACTGCACCATTTTCGCAGCGACTGAATCTTACCACGAAGAAGGTGTGATCTGGACCGGATCGGATGACGGACTGGTGCATGTAACCAGAGATGGAGGCAAGAATTGGTCAAACGTAACCCCTGCTGGAATGCCGGAGTGGATGATGATCAACAGTGTAGAAATTGATCCGTTCAACAAAGGCGGTATGTACATCGCCGGCACAAGGTACAAGATGGGCGACTATGCGCCATATCTCTATAAAACAGAAGATTACGGCCAAACCTGGAAGAAAATCACCAGCGGTATTCCTGCGGAGCATTTTACCAGAGTGCTAAGGGCCGACCCGAATCAAAAAGGATTGCTCTATGCGGGAACAGAAGCCGGAATGTACGTTTCATTTGACGATGGCGCCAGCTGGCAGCCATTCCAGATGAACCTACCGATGGTGCCGATCACCGACCTGGCCATCAAAGACAACAACCTGATTGCAGCCACTCAGGGCAGAAGCTTCTGGATCATCGATGACCTCACTCCGCTTCATCAGCTAAATGCTGCAAAAGGAAAGTCACATTTCCTTTTCAAGCCAATGGATACCTGGAAAATGGGCGGTGGAGACGGAAACACTTCTAAAACTGCAGGCACCAACCACCCGGGGGGCGTGCTGGTCAACTATTTTGTGAAAGACACTGTCAGCACGGACACCATTGCTATCAGCTTTCACGAGGCAGACGGAGACGGAGACATGATCAAGACCTACTCCACGCATCCGGATAAAGAGGCTAAAGAAGAAAAACTGGAAGTGAAGCCCGGCTTCAATACCATGAATTGGAATCTGCGCTATGATGGTGCCAAGACTTTCGACGGGATGATCCTCTGGTGGGCCACCACACAAGGACCTGAGGCAGTGCCAGGAGACTACAAAGTGAAAATGTCTGTAAATGGTCAGGAGACCATGCAGGATTTTACGCTGAAGGGCGATCCAAGAAGTGAATCTACTCAGGCGGATTATCAAGCACAATTTGACTTCCTTCTCAAAGTACGGGACAAGCTGAGCGAAACCAACCAGGCAATCATCAACATTCGCAAGGCGAAGGCGCAAATCAATGATGTGATGAAGAAAGCGGATAATGATGAAATTTCTGAGCTCGGTAAAGCCATAGTCAAGGATATGACTGAGATAGAAAAGGCTCTTTATCAAACACAGAATGAAAGTGGTCAGGATCCCCTCAACTTCCCGATTCGCCTTAACAATAAGCTCGGTCACTTGGGGTCATTGATGGGTATGGGCAATAGCCGTCCAACTGATTCAGCGCTTGAGTTCTATGATGAGGTCACCGCGCTGATAGATGAGCAACTGAAGATGTTGAATGAAATTTTTGACTCGCGCATTGATGAATTTAACCAGGCAGTAAAAGAAGCTGAGGTGGATGCGGTAAAACTAGAGGAGTAAATTTTTTAACACAAAGAACAAAAAGGAGTTTCACAGAGAATGCTGAGCTAACCCTGACAGGTTTTGAAAACCTGTCAGGGTTTCTTTTTTACATCAAGCAGGTGTAGGGGATATTGTGTAGTTTTATAGTGCATAGAATGCCACGCTCTTCGGGATTTGTAATCCCGAAGGTTTGTTATAGGGTCTGTGACGCGATCACCCCCCAGGATAGTGGCCTTTCCTCCATTAGGCCGTCTAACGAATCAACCAAATCAACACATCAAAAAATAAAAGATTGTAGCCCAAGTCAAACCGGGATTCTCACCCCCCAACCAACGCAAGTCTCCCCTTATACCATCACCACTTCCCTTCCTATACGTACATTTGCTTTCATGGAAAAAATTCAGGTAGAGATCATCCCCGGCGTGGGGCTGGGCAAACTTAAATTCGGCATGAGTCGTGAAGAAGTGAAAGCCATCCTCGGGGAGCCGGACCATCAGCAGATCACGCACTACAGCAATGATGAAAGCGATCAAAGTGATGCCTGGGAGTACCATCCACTCCGGCTAGACCTCAGCTTTGAGGAAGTGGAAGACTGGAGGCTCTCTATCATCTCTGTCTCCTCGGAAGATTACCACCTGAAGGGCTCCTCCCTTATCGGGCTGGACATGGAAGAACTGATGGAGGAGCTCGATGTACTCCACATCGATAACCTGGAAATTGAAGACCTGTCTTCCGAAGATCACCCCGAGCAAACCCTGATTGCCTCTGAAGAGCTAGGGCTCAATTTCTGGCTCCACAAAAATGTATGTGAAGAAATCCAATGGGGGCCGCTATTTATCGATGACAACACGATCAAATGGCCCGAGTAAGGTTCTTCTTCCTTACCTTATTTTTTGCCCATCTGGCCATTGGGCAGAGTCCTCAGGAAATTGAGATCATGCGGGATCACTGGGGTGTGCCACACATCTATGCCCCCACCGATGCACAGGTAGCTTATGGCCTGGCGTGGGCTCATTCAGAGGACGATTTTAACACCATCCAGCTAACTATGCTAGGCGCCAAACAGATGCTCGGCAGACATTTGGGCAAAGGTGGAGCAACTATCGATTACGTGGTTGGGCTGATGCGATGCGAAGAAATTGTCAACCAAAACCTGCATAAGGTATCCCCCGAATTCATGAAGATTGTGGAAGGATATGCCGCAGGAATCAATGCTTATGCCGCACACCATCCAGACGAGGTTCATCTTAAAAATGCATTTCCCGTAAGCGTAAAAGACGTTTTCAAAGCATACGTGTTGCAACTGGCCGTCATGGACGGAGCGGATAACATTATTCGAGACCTATTTTTCAACAAGGTTCCCAAGGCAGAATCCAAAGGCATTGGCTCCAATGCAATCGCCATCAGCCGGGAGCGCACCACGGATGGATACGCCTACCTGGCTGTAAACTCTCACCAGCCACTGGAAGGGCCTGCCGCCTGGTATGAAGCACACCTGGTTAGTGACGAAGGATGGAATGCACTCGGAGGCTTGTTCCCCGGCGGACCGGTCATCTTCCATGGTACCAACGAGCATCTGGGTTGGGCGCATACCGTAAACTATCCGGATAAGGTAGATGTGTTTGAGCTGGAGATACACCCAGATGATGATAACCTGTATAAGGTTGACGATGAATGGCTGGAATTAGAAGAGAAAAAGATAAAGCTCAAAGTGAAGGTGCTTTTAGGGATCAAACTGGGTATTGGGAAGAAAGCATACAATTCAATCTATGGCCCTGTAGTAAAAAACGACAGTGGGGCTTTTGCTTTCAAGCTGGGTGTCTTTGACGAGATCCGTGCCATAGAGCAGTGGTACAAGATGAATAAGGCTACCAATCTGGAAGAATTTAAAGGGGCGCTTTCAGATATCCGAATTCCCAGCTTCAACATCGTGTATGCGGATCGATCCTCCAACATCTTTTATGTGAGCAATGGATTGCTTCCTTTTCGAAATCCAAAATATGACTGGATCTCCACTCTTCCCGGAAATACGAAGGAGACCCTATCAACCGGATATCATCCGTTTGCAGATTTGCCTCAGCTCACCAACCCGAAGAGTGGATACCTCTTCAATATGAACAATGCCCCTTTTCATGCCACAGATGCCAGCGAGGATTTGAAGTTTGAGGATTTTGACCCTACCATGGGATTTGTGGTTCGGGAAAACAACAGAAGCCTGCGCATGGCTGAACTGATGAAGGAGTACAACGGTAAGATCAGTTGGGAAGACTTCAATGCCATCAAATACGACGCACAGCTTCCCGATTCACTCGTGTATGAAATTGACATCAACCCCATCTTCAGATTACAAGAGACCTCTTCTACCAAGGCCAATGAAGTGCTTACGCTCATTCAATCATGGGACAAGGTAGCCCTGGCCGAAAAGGTAGGTCCGGCCCAGTTACTGATTGCATACGATTACTTGAAAAGTGAAAGTATCTACACTCCTGATGCAAAAGATTTCGAGCAGGCATTGGAACAGACGCACGATTACCTGATGGAGCACTTTGGCAAGACAGATGTCCATCTGGGAGACTATCAGAAGCTGGTGCGTGGAGATAAAGCACTCCCACTGGACGGCATCCCCGATGTGATCACGGCCATGTATTCGGAAGATTACAAAGACGGAAAAGTGAAAGGTCGCTCCGGGGAATCCTATATCATGATGATCCGGTACCCTGAAACCGGACTGCCGATCATTGAAACGGTGAATGTCTTTGGTGCCTCGAACCGACCCGACAGTCCGCACTATGATGATCAGATGGAACTGTTCGTCAACCGCAAGCTCAAGCCCATGACGCTGGACATTGAGGATGTCAGAAGGCACGCGAAAACCATTTATCACCCGAAGTGATTTACTGAAATAATCAGCATAAATTACCTAAAAGTCAGCTTCAAGGTTGTCAGATTGGTGATTAGAGCTGATATTGCAAACAATTCATCTAGCGGACAATCACCATGACTAATCAAGTAGTAAAGTCTGCTATTGCCCATCATAATGATATCCAACTCAACTATTACGATGGAGCAGAAAAGCAGACAATGAAGCCAGTGATGTCTCCCTATGTCATGAGGCATATTGAGGAGTTCACCAGTTTCACCAGTTTCAGTACAAATGATCAACTTTTAGAAGTTGGATGCGGCATGGGAAAGTTCACCTTCCCACTACTTCGCAAGGGCTTAAAGATCACCGGACTAGATCTCTCCCCGAACCTCCTTCAAAAACTCCTGGAGTACAACAACAACACGTTTCAGATCAACCTGATCTCATCAGATATTCTGGAAATCCCGGAGCAGTACAACGAGCAATTTGATCACGTGATTGGTTTTTTCACCCTACATCATTTTCATCACCTTGAGACCTATTATCAGGCCATGGCCCGTATCTTAAGGCCAGGTGGTACGATCACATTTGTGGAACCAAATGCCTATAACCCGTTGTACTACCTTCAGATTTTACTAAGCCCCAGAATGACCTGGGCAGGTGACAAAGGGGTGGCAATGATGAGGAAATCGAAGTTTCACAGTGCAGCAAAGTATGTAGGACTTGAACACCTGCGCATCAGACACTATGGATACTTTCCGCCGTTCCTGTACAATACAAAACCAGGACGAAAAATAGATCACTTTCTGGACAAGCTAAGGGTCTTCCGCCCCGTTTCGGCCTTCCAAATCGTGCAGCTTTCTAAGCCAGAAAAATGAATATCGAATCCATTGCGGAAAGGGTTGAGAAGATTGATTCAGGGTACTACCGCGCCACTGGTATCACTGAGAACATCTCCTACACACATGAGGGACATCAGAAAATCGAAAAGAGTGAAAGTGAGTCTTTTTGGTTTCGTCACAGGGGTAGATGTATTCAGGCAATCATTCGCAATTTTCCTTCTGAGGCCATTGCGGACGTGGGGGGAGGAAATGGGAAGGTAAGTCGTATGATTCAGGGTATGGGCGTTGAAAGCCTGCTCATAGAACCCGTGCAATATGCCACGGATGTTGCTTGGAAGAATGGACAGAAATACCTTATCCAGGGTACCATGGAATCATCGGGGATCAAAGCAGGTTCACTCCCTGCCATTGGCCTATTCGATGTATTGGAACACATTAAAAACGATACTGACTTTTTAAGACAAGTCCATACCGCGCTGACTCCTGGCGGAATACTGTACCTCACCGTGCCTGCGTATCAGTTTTTATACAGCAATTTTGATAGTAGTGTTGGACATTTCAGAAGGTATCGCTTGAGGGAACTTAAAGATAAGATGTGGCAAGCTGGTTTTCAGGTGGAATTTGCATCCTACCTATTCTTGCCCCTACCACTTCCAATGCTTATCAGAAAGATGAGGAAGCAACCTGTGGCGGTCACTCCTTCCGATCATGTGAAGACCAATACATTCCTTGGAAAGGTGCTATTATTCATCCTATCTCCTGAGCGGGTATTCATCCAACGAAAATGGAAAGTACCCCTTGGGTCTTCATGCATTCTTGTAGCAAGAAAGAAACTCGTATGATGGATCTGTTTGCATTTTATTCCAACATTGAATTATCCCGGGAACTGGATAATGCCGGAGTTGATGGGTTTGTCGTTGATTGGGAACATCTGGGGAAGGAGGATCGGCAGAATCTGTACGATACGCAAATAAACCTCCACACAAAAAAAAACCTGACTGACCTTCGGAAGATAACACAAAGACCAATCATCTGCCGAACTAATGCCCCACAATATTTAACGCAAAAAGAGCTATCAGATGCTATGGATGGAGGCGCGGATGAGTTACTCATTCCAATGATCAGAAACGTACATGAGGTAGAAACCCTACTGAACCAAATAAATGGGAAAATCCCGATTGGGATAATGATTGAAACCCTTGAAGCCATTGATTCTATTCGTAGCTTCATGGAACTTCCACTTAGCAGATGCTATGTTGGATTAAATGACCTCTCGATAGCCAGAAAGTCTTCCAGTATCTTCCTACCATTGACAGATGGCTTCCTGGCTGATATTCGTAAAAAGATAACCATTCCTTTCGGTTTCGGTGGGCTTACCCATCCCAAACTTGGATCACCGTTACCTTGTGAAATTCTGATTTCACAAATGGTTCAATACCAGACCTCCTTTACTTTCCTTAGAAGGTCCTTTTATCGTGATATTCAGAATTACAGTATCCCCACCATTCTCAAAGAAATCAGGGAAGCCCTGCAGTCTTCTACACAGCATTCCAGCAAAGAAATTTTAGATTTTATTCAAAAAAAGCCTGCATCTGATGCTACAGCTTAAAGCGTCGAAGGCAGCTTTTAACCGCATCCGGGAATTGTAAGAGGTAGAAATGCTTTTATTTCTATTTCCTTCCACATAACCAACTCCACGAGCACAGCTACCCACAATAATGCTCATATATGGGGTTGGAATGACTTCCGATACTTTGAGAACTCGTTGAAGAGTTGTTTTTTTCATCAAATAATAACTTCCTGCTCTTCTATCCAGTCCTGTGATGACCTGCACCAAAAGCTTTATCCCCCGGGATGTAATCATTCGATTTAAGGATTGATATTGGCCTACTCTCTTGACAAAAACAGCCTCAGCGTCTCCATTGATTAGTTTATCTATCATCTCCAAAAAATAAACCGGATCATCCTGCCCGTCGGCATCCATCACTCCAATAAATTGCCCAGACGCTTTTTTTAGTCCCTTGAGAGTGGCCTTTTGCTGACCCACATTTTCTTTCAAATCAATAAGATGGACCAGCTTGCTTCTACTAAGCTCCTCGAGAATACTTGCACAATCATCTGGTGAAGCGTCGTTGACACAGATGACTTCCAGATCATAATCACGAAATGTTTCAAAGAGGTCAAGGCAAACACCTCTAATATCCCTTTCATTATTATAGACAGGTAGAACAATGCTAATTTTCATGCCTCTTCTTTCGCATTACGATACCATTCAATGGTATTCCTAATCCCATCTTTCATTGATAACAATGGTTTCCAACTAAGCAATTTTTCAGCCTTTTCTATATTGGCTTCTACCCTTCCAAGATCATACATGTTCGGAGTATACTTAGTATGGCTTCTCCTGATACTCTTTCCGGCAATTCGCTCGATCTCGGCAATGATATCTTCAGGCCCATAACATCTACCACTACCAAAATTCACCTCATGCCACCTTCCCTCATCCAAAAGCAGTAATCTAAGAATCCCATCGCATAGATCATTGATATGTAAATAGTCCCGCTTGAAATCGTTGCTGCCAACAGATATATCAAAATCATTATCCAAAGCCTCAATGACTTTCATTATTAGTTTTTTATTTGAATCTAAGGGGCCGTATGCTCTGAATATTCTCGCAAGACGTATGTCAAGATTGAATTGAATATGGAAGTATTGACAAACGTTTCTTTCGTTTAACTTCAACATACCTCTCATTGAGGTTGGGGCAAATGGTGTACTTTCTTTTAGAATATAAGCTGAGGGTTTCCAATGATAAAGCATACTGCTACAAGTATGTACAAATCGAGTATTCGGGCTAATATCAGCTACTGCCTTCAAAAGATTTGATAGATTCTTGGTTGTAGTGAAAAGCGCTTCTGGGTATTCATCTATCTCTTTAGGGGCCAACGGTTGAGCTGCATGAATTACAAAATCAGGAGAGGTTTCATATATCAACTTCTTTACTTGATTATAATCAAACAAATCAACTGCAATGGGCTTACCAAATCCCTTGAGCCGTTCAATTTTCTCATCACTGGTTGATCTTCTGATTAATGGAATAGGTTTGCCATCTGCTTCTTTTATTTTTCGAACTAAATTCGAACCAATAAACCCGGAAGCCCCAGTTACTAAAATTTTTTTTCCATTCAATTCATAATTCATCAGGAATACCCATTTTCATGCTAAATAATCGATTTATTAAGACAGTTGTAGAAAAAAAATCTTATGGATTCGGATTCTGGTTTCTCACGGGAATCATTATAGTCCTATTTGGGTATCAGGCCTTCAGACAGCCACTATTGATAGATAGAGCCTACCTGCTTTACATGGCCCAGACTGTTTTTAGAGGAGATTCTTTGTATGAATCGACCACCTATGGGTATACTCCATTCGCAACAATAATCACAGGATATTGGATGAAGCTGACAGTACCACTCGGTATGAATACAATCACTTCTTCTAAAATCCTCGGAATCATCCTTTATGGTTTAAATGTAGGAAGTTTTTATTTGCTCTCGAAAGAGGTATTCACTAAAAAACAATCCGCATGGATTTCGACAACTTTATTTGCTGGATTATCCTTTCTGGCAGTTTGGTCAGGTACTGGTGCAGAATCCAAACATTTCGTTTTACTCTTTACCATACTTGGCCTCATATACCTTATCAAAAGAAAATGGTTTTGGGTTGGCTTGACATTCGGCTTGGCAGCAATGTGCTGGCACGTTGCAGTAATAAATTTTTTAGCAGTGATTCCTATCATTTCCTGGAAGCGTACCAATGAACTCAAGAAAGTAATCACTAATATTTTTATTGGCGTGCTAATCGCCTTAATTCCAGTAATAGCCTATTTATGGATGACCGAAGGTTGGATATACTTTTGGAATCAGGCGATCCTAAGAAAGGTTTTATTTGAAGGATCGGAAGTTGGCGAAAGTCCGTTAAAGTGGTTACTGAAAGCATGGTTTCCTTCTTACTCTGGAGATTTTTTGCATTTCCTTGCTGCTGCTTTAGGTTTTTTTCTATTGGCCTCAAAAGTGCTAACCGAAAGAATATCCAAACAGGTATCAAGCATAAATGTGGATGCTATAGGTCCACTCTTTTCAATAACCATCGTGTGTGCGGTGTTTAATTCAATTGAGTTCCAAGGACCTCCTGATAACATCACCATACTTCCCTCTATTGTGCTGTTTGCATGCTATTTCTTCGTTACTATTACTGGTAGGGTTAAAAATATGATTGTTTTATACAGTCTGATTTCTTTACTCCTAGTGTACAACTTTCTTGATGCGATTATTTATAGACCTCCTTACACTTATCAGGAGCAATTATCTACTATTTCTGAATTGAAGGAAAAATATGGTCCAAATCCATTTACAATAAACTTTGAAGAATACTATGCCATCACTGAGCAAAGATTGCCCACTAAATATGTTCGACTAGCCAAATATGAAGATGTACTTATCGACAACATATATGGCGAAAAGAGTAGGGTATATGATGCAATGAAATCATCAAACTATCTGATAATAAAAAGTAATAAACCCGACCTTAGTAAATCCTTTAGTTCCCTGAAGCATTTAGTTCTACGAGCAGGATACAAATCAAGTACCTCCAAGGTTTACAAAGAAGGCCTTGGTGAAGTTTATATGAACAATTTAGATTTGACTCCTGTAGATACGTTTAAAATCAAAGTGGACCAGCTCCTTTTAGATAGTAAGTTTTATGTAACCAATGATTATGTGGTATTCAGAAATAATTCACCTGAGTAAGTTTTTACCATCCAGGTTATAAACCCGATATTTGCTGACGTTATCATTCAGGTTTATGTATAATGTTGTTGTGATTGGCGGAGGGATCGTAGGTCTTGCTTCCGCGCTGAAAATCAAAGAAAAAAATCCTAACTACAAAGTAGCTGTAGTCGAGAAAGAGCGCACCATCGCTCAGCACCAGACTGGTCACAACAGTGGCGTGATTCACTCCGGGCTATACTACAAGCCGGGCAGCTACAAAGCCAAAAACTGTGTGGATGGATATAACATGCTCATCGATTTTTGCAACGAGGAAGAGATACCGTATGAGCTGTGCGGCAAGATCGTAGTGGCTACCAACGAATCACAACTGGATGCGCTGAAAACATTACATGAGCGAGGAGAAGCCAACGGCCTCAGAGGCATCAAAAAGCTGAGAGCCGATGAGCTGAAGGAATACGAGCCACACGTAGCAGGCGTCAGTGGGCTTTATGTGCCCCAGACCGGAATCATTGATTACAAAGTCGTTGCGGATAAGTACGCCGAGAAATTCAGGCACTTTGGTGGAGAAATATTCTCCTCCAACAAGCTGGTTTCCTTCAAAGAAGATCGTGGGTTTATTCACGTAAATACAGAGAATGAACGACTAACTACCCGTGTGGTTGTAAACTGCTCAGGACTTTATACAGACAAGATTGCCAAGCTTTCCGGTGCGAAAATCAACTTCAAGATCGTGCCGTTCCGGGGAGAATACTACAAAATCAAGCCTGAGAAAGAATCCCTGGTAAAAAACCTCATCTATCCGGTTCCTGATCCTAATTTTCCGTTTCTGGGTGTACACTTCACCCGACATATTGATGGGGGTATTGAGGCCGGCCCAAATGCGGTGCTTGCCTTTGCTCGTGAAGGCTACAAGAAGAGCCAGATCAACATGAAGGAATTGCTGGGGACACTTTTCTATCCAGGCTTCATGCGAGTAGCCGCCAAGTACTGGAAAACCGGAATGGGCGAAATGTATCGCTCGTATTCCAAGGGAGCATTCACTAAAGCTCTTCAGGAGCTCATCCCCGAAATCCAGAAGAAGGACCTAATGAAAGGCGGATCAGGCGTGCGTGCACAAGCCTGCGACCGAAAAGGTGGCCTGATTGATGATTTTCTGGTGGTGGAGCATGATAAGTTCATCAACGTGGGCAATGCCCCATCCCCTGCTGCGACTTCTTCTCTAGCTATCGGTGACCGGATTGCACAGATGGTGGTGGAGAGGCTGAAGTAGCTTCCTTATAAACCGGTTAATAAAAAAATGAAGGAAAAAATGTTTACAGTAGAACAAATAAAGGCGGCTCACAGCAAAGTAAAATCAGGTGCAGACTTTCCTTCATATATTCAGGACATCAAAAGTTTAGGTGTTACTTTTTACGAAACTTTTGTCACTGACGGTCATACAATCTATTATGGTACAAATGGCTATAAAACTACCTCATCTGCTAAGTATGAGGCTTTAACGATTGCTAAGAATAACTCAAACACGAACACCAGGCCGTAGATAAACCACTTCCTGCTGCTGAAGTAGGACAGCCCACCCATGAGCGCAAAGATGCCTACTGAGCCACCCATCCATGCACGGGAAAAAGCACGGGAAAAGAGGTCTACTTCCGGCCA